>JAFAFU010000018.1 GCA_023423335.1 Bacillota bacterium
TTTTAGGTATCGTTCTACCAGTTCTAACTTTACTTCTGGTTTTAACTTTCCTTCTCTAGACATAGAAATACCCCCATATAGAATTGAATTGTTATATTTCAATGTCCTATATAGGGGTAGCATATCAATCCCGTCCAATAATGACCGGGGTCTGCTTTTATGCTATCTGTTTTACTGCATAGCCTTTTCATACAACAGACTTTATTTATCCTCTGGCATTACCATGTCATTATTTGTGTAATATTCACAAATATTATTGTATTATCTCATAATAAGGTATATAATTCCTTATATAGTATATATTATGAGAGGATTAAATATATGGGCGATAATATATGTAAAATAACGCATAAGGGCAAACTTGACATCGGAGATACACATATACCATGTGCTGTACTAGAAGATGGAACCAGAGTATTAAGCGAAACCGGCATTGCAAATGCAATATTAAAATCAAGAAGCGGAGCAGCAAAGAAAAAGAAGGCTGAAAACATCGGGGCCCTTTTACCTGTTTTTGTGGCTTCTGAATCGCTGAAGCCATTTATTTCTAAGGATTTAGAGATCGGGGCTCATTTAATAACTTATTACGATGGAAAGCGTGAAATGCATGGATATGATGCTACTATTCTTCCGTTGGCCTGTGATGTTTGGTTAAAAGCAAGAGAAGCCGGTGCGCTAAAGCCAAACCAATTAGACAAAGCCCAAAATGCAGAAATCTTGATGAGATCGCTTGCAAAAGTTGGAATTATAGCTTTGATTGATGAGGCAACAGGATATCAGGCTGATAGAGATAAAGAGGCTTTACAAAAGTTGTTATCTATGTTTGTGACTAAGGAGCTTCTTCCTTGGATAAAGACATTCCAAGATGACTTTTACATAGAAATGTTTAGGTTAAAGGGGTGGGATTATAAGGGGAGGCTAAAGACTCCACAGGCGGGAAAACTGACGAATTATTTAGTTTACGATAGATTGCCAGAAGAAGTTGTAAAAGAACTAAAAAGATTAAATCCATACGTCGAAAATAAGAACTATAGAAAGCACAGGCACTTTCAGCATTTAACGCAAGAGTATGGGTACATTCAATTAAAATCTCAAATATCAACATGTATAGCTATGATGCGTGGTTTTGATACATGGAATGAATTTAATGCAGTATTTAGAAAATCGTATGGGATAACTGAGCCGTTGGACAACACTGATGATCAATTAATTCTCGATCTTGAAAAAATGCAAATAGAGGATCAGTAAATTGCTGAAGTTATGCTCTGTAAAAAACTCAAAGACAGCAGTCCTACACTGTTTATAGTGTGGGACTGCTATTTATAACGCCCTACTCTGTTTTAAATGCTGCCCTAGTTGCGGGACCTATTCTTCCGTCAACCTTAAGCTTACAGCTCTGTTGATACTCTCTGATCGATTTATCGGTGACTGGTCCGCATTTCCCGTCAATCTCAATGTTAAATCCGGCTTCCCTCAATTCCCATTGCACCCATTTTACGCCATCTCCACTACATCCTTTATAAATAGTCTCTGTTGGCTCTTTGTACGGGTTCTGGTTTTTTTGCGAGGTCACAGGCATATCATAATCAATATAGTCAAACAGTAGCCAGTGCGTAAATTTTGTGGCTGATATCTTAGTCTTGACTGTGCCGCAGTCAATCCCTTTTGCCTCGATACAATAAGTGTCATTCACTTTAACTGATCTGTGTCGGTTGCTAATCTCTGCGCATTGGTCATTCCTCGTCCTCCCATTCTCCCTTTAATATTATTTCTTCCGGACTCTCCAGTTTGCTCCGGATCACCTTGCAACTTAACTCATCTTCCGTGATGGCCTCCAGCAGTTCAAAAAAGCCTGTAAGATCTGAAAACTCCTCGTCAATATCGACGGTATAAATTAATCTTTGCATTGTGATACCTCCTTTAGGAATTGCGTATTAAAATTATCTTACATTTCTTATGTTTTTCTTAATATTTCCAAATTTAATTGCCATTTGATGGATATATATGTATAATTTTGTTGTAACTAATTATTAAAAACACAAAAGAAAGGTGGTACATATCATGAAAAAGATTGTAAAACGCATTGCTTTATTGGCTTGCTTCATGATGCTATTTAGCGCACCTGCCACTGCGCTAGCTGCTTCTACACCTGTTTTAGAATTTAAAGATCAAGGGTTCACATCTATAGGGTTTCAACCTGATCCGTTATTTATAGCAGGCGGTGGTTCTAACCCTTATGAATTAAGGGATATAACCTATACTGATGGCAGCTGGTACGTGCCAGCAGGTATGTCTCTTAACTTTCAAGTTTTTACTAATGAAACTGATACAACCTGTAGATTTCTAATCTATAAAAATGATAGCCTAGTAAGTGCTGACGTATATTCGTCAACAATTCACGGTTATATATTTCGTATCACTCCAGAGAATAATGATGTAAGATGGCGATTTGTAATTGTACCATATACCAATGCTACATTATTGGGTTATTCTGGATACATATTCTAATTTTTCAGAGGCTGCTTGCAACATAGCAGCCTCATTATGTGAATTTCAGTTTAGTCCGATCTCCATCTTATTTTAGCAAGCTCTTTCTAACCTCGAACCCGTCTGTCATAACTATATAGTCCAAATCTCTATGTAAACCGCCTTTAACCTTTGCATTATGATATCTCCCTTAAAAAAATCCCTTGCCATAAATTGATAAAGTGGTAAAATAAACATATCATTTATATGGGGTACATACAGATTAGGGGCTTCGGCCCTTTTTCTGTTTAATAATTCATCCACAGCACTTCGGTCCTGGGCAAGCTATTCTCTGCTCTGGCCGGGGTGCTTTCCTTGTGCCAGCCCCGCAGGTATGTATTGTACAGATCGCTGTCATATCCGGATAGCATCACCGGGCCGGTATGCTGCAGCAAGGTCTCCAACAGCTCCACATGATCCTGATCGGTCATCTCATGCCGGTACATCTTCCGGGACCGGGTACTCAGTACATACGGAGGATCGGCATAGATCAGGACGTTGCCGTGATTAAACGACTTCATCAGCTCCACTGCCGGTCTGTTCTCGATCTGTACCATTTTGAGCCGTTGTGCTACGCCTGTTATTACTGTCGGTAAGTCATTCCAGTATCGGACCGCATAGGCTGCTTCCCTGGCGTATACGTCTCGTTTAAATCCGGTTTTCTCGCATAACCTGAAGCCGTGCCCCATTCCGGACCGGATCAATAAATTCTTTGCCTGCTCAACCTCAGTACCCCCCCAGCGAAGGAAGCGTCATACTCGGCCCTTGCATACGGCGTATAAACAATTCGCTGGATCAGCTCTTCACGGGTACCGGGATCCTGGATCACCCGAAAGAGGTTAACCACATCTCTATCCAGATCATTGATGGTCTCTATCCGGGATGGCTCCTTGTTAAGCAGTACGGCAATCCCGCCAGCATATGGCTCCAAATAACTGTGATGTGCCGGCATATGTGATATGATCCAGGGAGCGATCCGCTGCTTGCTCCCGGGATATCGTAGTAATGTTCTCATATTATCAACTCCTTAGGTAAATATATTAGTTTGTTAACATTTTCTTACAATTCTTACTTTTTGCTTAATTTTTCCAGTTTATATTGCTAAATTATGTTTATTTATGTATAATTTTGTTGTAATTACATTTAATACTCTTGCAAGAGAAAGCTACAGTTAACCGACAAAAGAAAGGAAGGTAATGGTCTATGAAAAAAATAATTAGAAAAATTACTGTTCTGGTTTGTGCCTCAGTGTTATTTATTCTACCTGTATCTACTGCTTATGCTGCTACTATTCCAGTTCTTGTCATTGATATACCTGAACTGGGTGTTAAAGTTTACGATTACCAGATACTAGAGGTAAATGATGGCGCTTCTACGGCATTATATGACCCTACTACTAGTGACAGGACAATTCCTGTTCCAGCAGGAAAATCATTTAGTCTGCAGATTATTGCTGATGCCTTTGATGCGGATCATGCTTTACAGGTAACAATTTTTGCACCAGGTTATTCTTATAACGAAATTTTAACATCAACCAACGGAGGTTTCTTTATTGACATTCCTGCGC
>JAFAFU010000046.1 GCA_023423335.1 Bacillota bacterium
GGCGCCGACCCGCGCACCACCAGCCCCTTCGACACCGCCAGCAGCGCCCTGCCCTCCTACATCGAGGAGATCGAGCGCACCGCCATCCAGCAGGCGCTGCAGGAAAATCGTTACAACAAGACCAAGACCGCGGCGGCCCTGGGCATCACCTTCCGCGCGCTGCGCTACAAGCTCAAGAAGCTCGGCATCGATTGATGCATTGCGCCTGACGGCGCCCCAAACAACACCCGCCTCCTTCCCCCCGCAGGAGCGGCGTCAGCCGCGCCCCGAACCCGATGACCTGTTCCGTGGCGAAGCCACTCTTCCTCATGTCCGTCCTCTTGGGTGACGGATTTACAGTTTCACGTGGTACGGCTCAGAGGGGGCAGGTCACACGCTCTCGCCGGTCAGCAGCCGGGGCTTGTTGTAGCTGTAGGCGCTGGTGACCAGCGCCCCGCCCGCGCTGGTGTTGGCGGTGACGACCGTGGCCGGCAGGCCGTCCTTCAGGTTAATTGTCCCTGACACCTTTTTGCTGGACTGCGCGACCGACGTGCTGGTGTTCGATCCCAGCGAGCGGCCCATCGCCGACGACCTGCAACGCCAGTTCGAGGCGATCAGCAAGCTGCCCGAGGAAGAACGCGCCATCGCACGCCACCTGCTCGAAGGACTCGTGCTCAAGCACGACGCCAAGCGGTTCGAGGAACGGCGGTAACAGCAGCCGCTAAGAAGAAGCCCCGCAATGCGGGGCTTCGTTCATTTCATCGCTGTGAGTCAAATCTCTGCCAGCGAGAGCTCCACATTCACTTGTAGCCCATTGACCTAACCACTGACAGATCACTCTTTCTAATCCGGTACTCCCCACCTCCACCAACTACGTTCTCGAAAGGCGGCACACGTCTAGGCAAGAAAACGACGATATACAGATCATCCGTCTGACTAACACCCATATCATAGTTGCGGGGATTACGAGAGAACTCTAAAAGCTCCGCAGTTTCTTCCATGACTGGATGGTCTGAATATCTAGTCGCTAGTTCACTGACAAAGCGGGTGTAAGCAACATCGGCAGCCTTAGCAACATCCGGCGTAGAGAGCCTGTCATCGCCCCGAGCAGAATTAACCTGCAACAGCGACAGCAATAACAGCGCAGACAAGGTTGCCCGATAATTAAGAATCACAACGCACCCCATATCATTTGCATGGGCAGTTACCCATGTTGCTTCTAGGTTCATTCAGCAGCGTTTCTCGCGGCAGCCCCAAGAAATTATGGCTGTACTTTTTTATCTGGAATGAAGGAGTTCCTAGATAGCCCGCACCGCCACGGTCAAATCCGTTGTTGTAGTAGACCCTCCAGTCACCCTGAGAAAAGTTTTCACCGTCGTAATACGAATCCGGCGCGCCGTGCGTGTGATAGAAGCCAACAGCTCCTGACGGCTTAGGGCCAATATTCACAGTGTCTCGAAGGCCAACACGAGGCACGGTGTAGGAATACCCGCCACCCTCTAGCGGATAAACCCATCCGCCGTATTCAAGGTTGCGTCGAACCGAGGAAGGATTGACGTCTGCAATGGCGGCGGCACCCGCATCATCAGCAGTTTGGTAGCAGTCTCCCGGTGCCAGTCCAAGCGGATCAACAAGGGAGATTGGGTTCCCGTTGACATAGGCATAGGTATTGAGTCCACCCGCAAGCCCAACCGGATCACTCTCCAGGTATCGTCCCGTCCTTGGGTTGTAAGTCCTGAAATAGTTATACGCCAGCCCCGTCTCCACATCGTGGTACTGCCCCGGAAAGCCCAGATTCAGCCCTCCGACGCTGTCCAGTGTCACCGCGCGGTCGAACGCGTAGTTGCTCGCACGCCACACCACCGCCTTTGCGCTGTTGGTCACGATCTCCGGCCGTCCCTGGTGGTCGGTATGGATCATGAGCAGTTGCCCGCTCTTGACCCTGGCAACGGGCGTGCCATCGGGTAGACGCACGTAGTGTGTCCAACTGCCCTGATATTCGCTCAACATCTGCCCACCCGGTCCGTAGGTGAACCAGTGGTTTGCTCCTGAACCTACCTTCTTGTGCACCCGCTGGCCCAACGCATTGATCGCATAGGTGGTGGTCACGCCTGCCTTGGTCGCCGTCGCCAGCCGATTGAACGCGCTGTATGTATACGTAGTGCCTTCGCCGCTCAGCGTGTTGCCATTGGCATCGTAGCCGTACGTCGTTGCCCGGGGGCCGGTGATCGCCGTCAGCCGGTTGCTGCTGCCGTGCGTGGTGTACCCGTCCGTCAGTCCGCCCCATGCATGGCTGGTGCGATTGCCGTTCGCATCCCACGCGAACGTCTGGCCTGCCCCCGTGGCCGTCACGTTGGTCAGCCGGTACAGCGCGTCATAGCCGTAGGTCTGGCTCAGGCTGGCGTTGACGTGGTTGGTGATCGCAGTGATCGTATTGGCCGCATCGTAGGTGTAGGCGAGCCGCTGCAGGTTGGTGCTGCCGTTCTTCACGTTCAGCTCCGTCACCCGCCCGTTCAGGTCGTAGGCCACGTTGCGCGACAATCCGTTGCCATAGCTCCATGCCTCATGCCCGCCGAAGGGCCGGTGACGAAGGCCGGTGATCACGTTGTGGCTGGTCCCGCCGATGGTCGCCGTGATCGTGCGAAGCCGCCCGTTAGCGTACCCGTAGCCCACGCCGACACTGCCCGGATAGCCGATACCGGTCAGACGACCGAGAGTGTCGTAGGTGTAGGAATAGGTGGCCCCGCCGCCGGCTGGCATCGCGCTGACCTGACTGGCCAGTTGCCCTTGCGGGGTGTAAGCATAGCTGACGCTTCCCGTCGGATCGCCGACCTGGCACAGCCGACTCTTGCCGTTTGTGCAGGTGTCATAGGAGAAAGTCTGAGTCTGTCCACCGGCGGTGATCGTCGTCGGACGCCCCAGGCCGTCATAGCCGAAGGTAGTGATGGCACCGGATTGCCGGGTCATCTTCGTACGCTGAGCCCCGGTGTTGTACTCGAACGTGGTGGTGCCGGTGTCAGGGCTTGCCTGTGACCACAACTGGCCGAATCCGTCGTAGACGTAGTCCGTATGCTTCCCTTTCGGGTCGGTCACCCGGGTCATTCGTCCAACCCGGTCGTACACGAACGAAGTCGTTTGGCTCAGGGGACCCGCGGACTGGACCACGTTCTGCTGGCGGTCGTAGGTCAGCGTGGTCACCCGGTTGAGCGAATCGGTGATCGTCTTGACATTGCCGTTGGCGTCGTAGGTATAGCGAACGTTCTGCCCGTTGTTGCCCTTCACGGCCTTGACGAAGCCCGAGGGATCGTACTCGATGAACTGGCGGTACGTGATTTCGTTCTTGTGAACGATTTCACCGGATCCCGGCTCCGGATCAATGACACAGATCGGATCGCAGATGGGATGCAACTCTTTCCAGCGCTTCTCGTTCACGTACTCGATCGGCTCGCCGAAAAGGTTGTAGTTGATTCCGGTGAACTCGGTCATCAGCCCATCAGCGCTCTGATATGGAAAAGTTTCCCCCACCTCGACCGGACGGGTGGTGGACACCCAGTACAGCCGCCCGTGCTGGGCGTAACCATATTCATAGATCTTCCCGTCCGGATGCGTGACCTTTTTCGGCTGGCCATACGCATTGTTCTCGTAGGTGGTCGTCGCGGTCGTCCCGTTGACATATTCCTTGCGTGTCAGAAGATTGCCGCGAGCGTCATAGGTGAAGTCCGTCACCGCACCGTTGGCATTGGTCACCCGCCCAGGGAGACCGAGCGCGGTAAAGGTCGAGTAGGTCGTGGTGTGGTTGAGGTTGTTCTTGACCGAGGTCTGGTTGCCCTTCGAGTCAAATGTGTAGACGATCACATCTGCCGTGCCGGCTACCGGGCCATCTACCGTCATGGTGGCGATGAGTTTGTTCGAGTGGATGGTGTAGTCGTACGTCGTGACCTGTGTGCTGTTTGGAACGCCTTGGGCGCTCGTGTTCTTGACCGTGACCGACTGGAGCAGTTGTTTGCGCGCGTCGGCGTTCGGGTAGTAGGCGTACGTCGTCTCGGAGATCGGTTGGCTGGTCGAGGTGCCGAAAACCTTGATCCTGAGCAGGCGGCCCTTGTTGGCGGGATCCCATTCGTACTG
>JAFAFU010000056.1 GCA_023423335.1 Bacillota bacterium
ACGATCAGGTAGATAGGACAGAGATGGAAGTGTGGCAACACATGGAGTTGACTGTTACTAATCGGTCGAGGGCTTGACCTGAAAAGGTGGTACAGAGGAAGCGGGAGATCCGGGAACGGATGGACTGTCTGGATGGATTCATTTTCGTGTGTGGTTTTAATGTATTCCTCGATAGCTCAATGGTAGAGCACACGGCTGTTAACCGTGGGGTTGTAGGTTCGAGCCCTACTCGGGGAGTTAAATGACATATTGTAATATCGGAATTGGATTGACAGTATGAAATTTAGTATGATATAATCGTTATTGCGGCTCCATGGTCAAGCGGTTAAGACATCGCCCTTTCACGGCGGTAACAGGGGTTCGAATCCCCTTGGAGTCATTGTTTTATAATGATACAAGCACCGCGGTTTTTGGACCTTTAGCTCAGTTGGTTAGAGCAACCGGCTCATAACCGGTCGGTCCGGGGTTCAAGTCCCTGAAGGTCCATTTTAATTTGTTTGGCCCAGTGGCTCAGTTGGTTAGAGCGCCGCCCTGTCACGGCGGAGGTCGAGGGTTCGAGTCCCTTCT
This sequence comes from Bacillota bacterium, assembly GCA_023423335.1. Lineage (GTDB taxonomy): Bacteria > Bacillota > Clostridia > Lachnospirales > Lachnospiraceae > Mobilitalea. Next base: position 568 of record JAFAFU010000056.1, read on the forward strand.
GGGTCGTAAAGTTTTTGCTTTGCAAAGCTTTGCAGTGGTTTTAAGGTGTATTATTCATTTATAATAGTATTACCCATGGGATCTTAGCTCAGCTGGGAGAGCATCTGCCTTACAAGCAGAGGGTCATAGGTTCGAGCCCTATAGGTCCCATTGATGCCGGCGTGGCGGAACTGGCAGACGCACAGGACTTAAAATCCTGCGGGACTAATCTCCCGTACCGGTTCGATTCCGGTCGCCGGCATTTCTCTAATGAAACCACAAAGAACTATGAGAAGTTTCTTTGTGGTTTATATTTAGAGGCCATTGTGTGCTTAGCTCAGCTGGATAGAGCGTCTGGCTACGGACCAGAAGGTCGGGGGTTCGAATCCTCTAGCACACATCAGCAAAGTTAGATGCAAATAGGTGCCATGTGGTGAAAGCCGCATGGCATCAGCTTTTTTGAGGGTGATACGTTAATTTCACAGTTCGAAAGTAAAAGGATAGTTCGTTTATATATTGCATTTGAGGAGAATGCTATAATGTGTTTGGAATAATGAAAGGAGCATGGACGTGCTAAGCAAATGGATTAAATCAGTTTTGGGTGGAGCTGCGATCAGTATTGGTGCGGTGGTTTATTTAACAGTGGAAAATCATATTGCAGGAGCTTTTTTGTTCGCCATCGGATTGTTTATGATATATAGTTTTGGACTGCATCTGTATACAGGTAAGGTTTGCCTGATTCCTGGAAAACCACTGTCTTATTTTGCAGAATTAGCTGTTGTATATACCGGCAATTTGGTGGGTACCGTAAGTATGGGATATATTCTGCGCTATACTAAGCTTATGCGGTTGGCCAAAACAGCTGAAGAAATCGCGTCTTCCAAATTAGCGGATGGGCCGATGAGTGCGTTTGTTATGTCGGTGCTGTGCGGCCTGATGATGTGTGTTGCAGTACTGGGATTTACCACCATTAAGGACAGCGTCGGCAAGCACCTTGCGTTGATAATGCCTGTTATGGTATTTTTGCTTTCTGGATTTGAACACAGTATCGCCAATTTCTTCTACATATCGCTCGCTAATTCATGGGGCTATCAGGCAGTTCTCTATAGCGCCATTTATGCAGTGGGGAATATGGCGGGAGGCGTTATTTTGCCGTTTGCGTCAAAGCTGCAGGAAGGCCACTAAAAATATTTGATATATAAATAATTTATAAATGTACAAGGATGCCATGGGATGAAAGTCACATGGCATCAAGCTTTTTGGAGCTTTAAAGTGTGAATTGTACCATGCGAAAAAAATATAGATGAAAAGGGGCTTTTACGGGATACTGGCGGAAATTTCTTTGCATCATAAATACGGTAATGATATAATGAAATTATTCTTATGTTATGTGAGGGCTAATATGTTATCCATTAAATATGCAGATAAACAATCCATTGATTTTTGTTTACAACTTGACAGACATATTACGGAAAGCGAATTAAATTAAAGATACGGGACAAAAGGTATTATATCATGAACAACAATGATGCTCCGGTTGGTGTTATGAGGTACAATTTGTTTTGGGATACGGTTCCTTTTCTAACTCTTATATATTTCAAGGAGTCATACAGAGGCAAGGGGTTTGGAAAGCAAGCAATGATCTATTGGGAAAATGAAATGCGCTCTTTAGGATATAAAATTGTTATGACTTCTACGCAGGTTGACGAGGGAGCACAGCATTTTTATCGCAAACTGGGGTATAAGGAGAACGGCTGTCTTGTGATGGATATTTATCCGTTTGAGCAGCCTCTGGAGATGTTCATGATTAAGAAACTTTGATCCATAAGTGTAAGCATAATAAACGCCGGGAATTTTATATGATAAAATGAACGATATGTAACGTTATTTTATTGTTTATATGGCAGGAGGAGATTAGAATTAAAAATTTGCCAAACGCTATTTCTGCACTGCGTATTATATGCGCAATAACACTGTTGTTTTTGGAACCTTTGTCTGTTTTGTTTCTTGCCACTTATGTTGTATGTGGTATCAGTGATTTTCTGGATGGATATATAGCGAGAAGAACAAAACATGTAAGCCAGTTTGGTGCAACCCTTGACAGCATTGCCGACGTCATTTTTTTTGGAGTGCTGCTAATTATATTTATCCCGCTTCTTAAAATTTCCTTATGGATGCGGATTTGGATAGGGGCAATCATAATGATTCGCATAAGCTCGCTTATAATAGGGGCAGTAAAATACCGGACACTGGTTTTTATACACACGTACGCGAATAAGGTAACCGGTATGGCCTTGTTTTGCTTCCCATTTCTATATAATTATTTAGGACTGCCAGTAACTGTAATGCTGCTCTGCGGGATGGCAGGCATATCGGCCACGGAGGAGCTGATAATAAATATTATTTCGAAGAGACCATCAAGAGATAGAAAGAGTATATTTGTGAGATAAGGAGTTCTTAATTATAAAGGCAAATAATCTGCTCAGCAGGTCCATCTTTTTGTTTAAACCGATTAAATTATATCAAAAGAGCCGATTACAGTGAGGAAATCAATATGAATTATAAGAATGCAGGTGACATATTACCGGAAGCTCTTTTAAAAGAGCTTCAGCAGTATGCAGCAGGAACGCTTTTATATGTACCCCACGGAGAGGAAAAGAGAACCTGGGGTGAGGTATCAGGATATCGGCACTTTTTGACCAGGAGAAATCAATTGATTGTTAATATGTTTCTCCATGGTTCATCGATCGATCATCTGTCAGAAGAATTCTGTCTTTCAGAGGAAACGATCAAAAAGATTGTATATACGAAGAAGTCAACAAATAAACTGGACTATTATCCGACCTCAACATCTGCGATTGAGTATTCGGAAGCCGGTATGCTGGAAGAATGGCTGCATACCTATCTTCTTTTTAATCGTAAGAATAAAGTATTTTCGGATGGATTAAGACTTTTATACCGGTTCTATATTGGACCAATCATGATGCCCTTATCCCTTTTTTGTAGATCCAGCGGGCCGGAAGAAAGCATGAAATGGCAGGTAGATCCTATAGTATTTGACAACAAGGTAAAGGGATGGACTGACCGCATTAATTGCGGTGAGGAGGTCCCACCGTTAATTATAAATTATGAAAAAGGTAAATTTGAGATTAACTGTGACAATCCGCTCTTTGAAGCCATGAAAAAACGGGAAATCAATGAACATAATTTTATTATCTGGATTACGGAAAAAGCGGATCATGATATATTCCTAAAGGAATACTCAAAATATCGGTAAGCCTTATGAAGAGTTTGATTTAAGATAAACAGTCCATATTTATATGGGAACTCCCGGCAATATAATTAATTTTAATAATTATATTGGAGTTTCATATGAAAAAGTATAAGATTAATAAATGTTTTTTTGCAACCATCGTTCCTGGTCTTGAAATGGTGCTGGCGGATGAGATAAAAGAACTGGGCGTAGCAGCGGAAACAATAACTATAGAGCGGGGAAAGGTATTTTTTCAGGCAGACAGGGCTGCCAACCAGCTATTCCGGCTGCGGTGCGCCGATAATATCTACAGTATTATTGCGGAATTTCCGGTTGGACTGCACAAAATTGATCTGATGCAATTTGCGATAGCTTTTGGCAAGCTTAGATGGAATGGGCTATTCAATGCAATCGATATCGAGACAAAGAAAATTATAGTCAGTGCAAGCCGTAAGGGAAAGCATACATATTCAAGATTTGATGTTGAAGGAATAGCAGAAGATACCCTTATAAAGATGGGCTATATAAAAGCGGTAAAAGGTGAAAAGGCAATGCAGATACGAATAGATATGTACGAATGCCTATGCCGGATTTCGATAAAGCTTACCGACGCCAAATTTCGCTATCGGGGTAATATACACATCTGCACGGCAGCCGGAATTCGTCCGACGATAGCAGCGGCTCTGATCAGGATAAGTAATCCGTCACCGAAAGATGTGTTTTATGATATGTTTTGCGGATCGGGCACTATCCCCAAGGAACGGGAAGCATTCCCTGTGAGACGTATTTTGGCCAGTGACATAAATGAAGCTGCCGTTCTTATTACTAAAGAAAATTGCGGCGGGAACGTGGTAGTATTTTGCTGCGATGCCAGACTTACATTAGCAAAGCCGGAAAGTGTTGATATCATTGTTTCAAACCCGCCCTGGGGGAAACAGATACCGGTTGAAAATGCCAAACAGCTTTATATCGATTTCTTCAGGGAAGCGAAACGAATTCTGAAAGCGGAAGGTAAAATGATTCTATTAACCAACTGCCAGGAAGAAGTCAAAACAGCCGCCTATATAAATAAAATGCAGTACGACGTTTTATATAATCTTAGTCTTCATGGTTTGCAGCCTAAAATTTATATAGTCAGGCAGAAGGAATAGGGATATATGACAATGATATTCGGAACAATGGAAAAGGCAATGGAATATGCTGACCAGGGTAAAGTTGAAGAATGGCTTCAGCTCTTTTTAAGAAATGACGGTAAAAATATCTTATTTGCTGACGGGTTATTATTAGAGCCCCGTTATTATGTCGGACCGGTGAAAACAGATATCCGTATATTCAATATTGAGGAAGGGGCACCTTCTTATTTAACGCAGGAGAACGATATTGAGTGGTTTTTTACCATAGTTGATCGGATAAAATCGATTTATAATCATTGGGATATGCCGCCATTGATTGTGAATTATGCGAATGGTATCTATGAGGTCAATGACGGCCGCCACCGTTATGAAGCGCTCAGGCAGATGAATATTACCAAGGCATATGTAATATTCTGGACCTCCTCTGAGGAGGATTATATGAAACTTAAGGCAATGGAGATGTCATGATACTTTTTTATATGGAATACAAAATGCCTTAAAGCTCGTGTTTCAGCAATAATACATATATCCGAGCTTCTTGAGAATAATTATATGAAAGAGAGTACTTATGAAAAGTGGAAAGCTGACGGATAAAGGTCAGCTTTTTGCATATATTACAAGAGTTATTTAACAAAGTACTTAAGAAAACACTTGACAGAATTAAAATATTTTTATAAACTAAGAATAGTTATTATTATTAATATTTAATACATAAGAATAGATTGAATGTAAATAAAATAGAGGGGCAGTCTAAGCCGCTGGCAGGGGTGGAGTTATGAGGTTTGATGGGTTGATGATAGGAATTGCTGCTTTTGTGATTATCGGGGTGTTCCATCCGATAATCATTAAATGTGAGTATTATTTTACGGACAGAATTTGGCCGGTATTTATGTTTGCCGGAATTATATCAATAATGCTATCCTGTATTTTTCAGCAAATTATTATTTCTGCTGTTCTTGCTATTTTCGGCTGTACCTGCTTATGGTCTATTATCGAACTGAAGGAACAAACCGAACGGGTGAAAAAGGGATGGTTTCCCAAAAATCCAAGGCGTACTTCCTGCCAGCCGAATGAGGAAAGGGAAGAGGACGTCTAAAATTCAATTGCAATGGAGAGCTGCATATGACAAAGCTGCAAAAGGCAATCTATAATATTGTGATGAATTCCGGTGAACATCTTTCTGCGGAGCAGGTATATTGGAAGGTGAAGCAGCAGATACCTTCTGTTGCCCTGGGTACGGTATACAGAAATCTGAACCGGTTTGCGGATGACAGACTGATACGGCGGGTAGGGCGCAGCGATGCCGCCGATTTATTTGAAGGGAATTGTACCCCCCATGACCATGCCGTTTGCGCCCGCTGCGGGCAGATGACAGATCTTGTGGTTCCCGGGCTAAAGGTTTTTTTGGAGGCTCAGATCAGCGGGGATATTATATCCTATGATCTGACCCTGAATTATATCTGCGCCCGGTGCAGGGATACCAAGGAGGAATAAACTGATTGACAGGAGATAATTTAATGCAAAACAATATAAAAAGAAAGCCGATGGTTTGGATTGAAACCGGATTTGATATTATTTATTTGGGAATCGTACTGATTTCCGGTATTCTGCTGATACAGTCAGCAATAGGAAGCGAGCGGTGGCTGTTTGGACTTATGGCATTGATTTTAGGTGCGGGGGATGCAGTTCATCTTCTTCCGAGAATTCATGCGATGTGGGATAGCGAAGCAAAGCCTCATGTATCGGCATTGGGGATTGGGAAACTGGCCGCTTCTGTGACGATGACGGTATTTTATGTCATCCTGTGGCATATCGGCATTGTCCGTTACCCCGGTATTATCCCCGGATACATAACGGCAGTTATCTATGGCCTTGCAGTTATACGCATTGTTTTATGCCTGTTTCCCCAGAATGGATGGACCATAGAGAGTCCGTCACTAAAATGGGCAATATGGCGCAATATTCCTTTTTTCCTCCTGGGGATGTCCGTTATGGTGCTTTTTGCAAAGAACTCGTTTACATATGGAAATGGACTTCCATTTCTCTGGATTGCCATATTAATCAGCTTTGCCTGCTATTTTCCGGTGGTTCTGTTATCCGGCAAGAGCCGTAAGGTCGGAATGCTCATGCTTCCGAAGAGCTGCGCTTATGCTGCAATCGTACTGATGGGCTTTTCGCTGGCCGTCTCATAAAGAAACAGATATTCGTTTTTTATCCGGAAATTTTTTGCTATATGGATGGAATATCAAATAAAAACATATAAATTCAAATAATAAGGAGGTTTTTGCATGGAAGAAATGAGAAAGCTTACAAATGAAGTAGGGGCTCCGATTGCCGATAATGAGAATTCGATAACGGCAGGTCCCCGTGGTCCCGTTGTTATGCAGGATGTTTGGCTGATGGAAAAAATGGCACATTTTAATCGTGAGGTGATTCCTGAGAGGCGCATGCATGCCAAGGGCTGGGGCGCATATGGCAATCTGACAGTTACCGGGGATATCTCCAGGTATACGAAGGCCAAGGTGCTGCAGCCGGGGAAAAAAACGGAGTTATTTATTCGATTTTCCACCGTAGCGGGAGAACGGGGCGCGGCAGATGCCGAACGCGATATTCGTGGAGTAGCCTGTAAGTTTTATACCGAAGAAGGAAACTGGGATCTTGTCGGCAATAATACCCCGACATTTTTTATCCGGGATGTACATAATTTCTCGGACTTAAACCGTGCGGTAAAGCGGGACCCGAGAACCGGTCTGCGTTCGGCACAGAACAACTGGGATTTCTGGACCCTGCTTCCCGAAACCTTTCATCAGACCACGATCGTTATGTCAGACCGGGGTATACCGGCTACCTTCCGCCATATGCATTTTTTCGGAGAACACACCTTCTCTTTCTATAATGAAAATAATGAGCGCGTCTGGTGTAAATTCCACTTCCTTACGCAGCAGGGAATTAAAAACCTGACCGATGAGGAAGCAGAAAGGCTATGCGGGCAGGACAGGGAAAGCCATGGCAGGGACTTGTTTGAGGCCATTGAACGGGGGAACTTTCCCAGATGGACCATGTATGTTCAGATTATGACCGAGGAACAGGCAAAAAATCACTATGAAAATCCCTTTGATATCACAAAGATTTGGAGACATAAGGAATTTCCGCTGATTGAGGTCGGCGTGCTGGAATTGAACCGCAATCCGGAAAACTATTTTGCCGAGGTGGAGCAGTCTGCTTTTACTCCTGCCCATGTCGTTCCGGGGATCGGATTTTCACCCGACAGATTTCTGCAGGGAAGACTGTTCGCCTATGGAGACGCGCAGAGATACCGTCTTGGGATCAACCATAATCAGATCCCGGTCAACCGTGCCAAATGTGAGGTAAATGATTATCACCGTGACGGCGCGATGCGCGTGGATGGTAACTACGGTGCAACTCCCGCTTATTCGCCCAACAGCGCAGGAGTTTGGTCACCCCGGCCTGATGTGGCAGAGCCGCCTCTGGAGCTGGAGGGTGCGATGTACCGGTTTGATCCGAAGGATGACCCGACTGATGACAATTTCCGGGCGGGAGGCGATCTGTACCGCTTGATGATGGAGGATAAACGCAAGCTGCTTATTGAAAATACTGCCCGTAATATCGCTCCTGTAACAGATAATATCAAGTATCGGCATGCAGTGCACTGCTTCCTTGCGGATGCGGAATACGGAGAACGAATGACTGAGGCCATGGGTCTTGACTTCTCCAGGGTTAAGGAGCTGGCTAAGCTAGATCATGCCGGGCTGGCCGAGGAGACACGGAATTCATGAGATTAAAAAACCGTCTGCTGATGATATGCGGCTTTATATTGCTGGGCTTGGGTACAATCGGGATTTTTTTGCCGATACTGCCCACGACTCCCTTTGTTTTGGCAGCAGCCGGGTGTTTCTCCAGCAACCCCAGGCTTTCCGCCTGGCTTCATAAAAGCAGGTTCTTCAGCGATTATATTACGAACTACAAAGAGCGTAACGGACTGAAAAAAAGTACGGTGGTCAAAAGCCTTGTATTTTTATGGACAATGCTGGGCATTTCTATCATAGGGATGAAAGCGTTGTGGTCCAGCATATGTCTTCCGATAATCGGTGTGGCTGTAACAGTGCACATTCTTTATATGGCCTTACCGAGGAAACGCAGATCAGAAGGCAGGGATGTCCAAAATAACAAAGATTGACCGATGACTTAGGCAAAACCAAGAAAATGGGAACTATTATTTAAGGGGCTGTCGCATAGACAGTGATAAAAACACAAGAGGTGCCTTATGCTTCTCTCACACAGATTGCCGGACAGCATTATGAGAAGTATAAGGCCCCTCTTGCTCCGTTATTGCTATTGCGCGATACCCTTATGAGTATGCGGTATCACGAAGCGGGGGCGGAGTACAGAAGGGGAATATCCCTAGTCTTGACTTTACGTGACCGGCCGGATGTGATAGAATGGGGCAAAGGAGGCAGACTGCAGTATGAATAAGAGAGAATTCCTGGACACATTACGACAGGCCTTACAAGGAGAGGTTAGCCCCGACATCACAGAGCAGAATATCAGGTATTATGATGACTATATCAGCTCACATTCCATTCACGGTGAAGATGCTGTTCTGGAGGAATTGGGTAATCCCAGATTAATAGCAAAGACGATTATCGAATCGGATAAAATGGCAAGGGAAAAAGGCAGATATACAAATCGTTCCGGGTATCAGGAGGATCGATATTACCAAAAAGCGGAGTATGATGACGAAGAGAAGGAGGATGATCGAAGAAACGGGCATCGAAGGAACTCGATCTTCTTTACAGGTCTCCGATGGTATCATAAGGCTGTTTTGTGGGCAGTGCTAATTGTGTTCCTATTGCTTTTATTCTTCGTAGGGCGGGTACTAATCAGCCTGTTATATGTATTTGCGGTGCCATTAATTCTGTTCGTTTTAATCATGTCCCTGTTCCGGAGACGTTAAAAATACAAAGTGAAACGACCGCGAGGGGGAGCCAAGCGGTCGTTTCGATGAGGGGAGTATAAATAATTAATAAGGGGTTATATATGTGCCCGGGTCACTCCGAACACTGTTTTATTATAATACAAGTAGGTTAAATATGCAAGTGAAATTCCGTAATGAATGGAATTGTAACAAAAAATCGGAAGAATAATTTCAGTGTAATAGTATCAAATAACACCAGTTATGACTTGCACAACCAGAAATGTAAAAATATGCAATTAAATGACAGATATGAAAGATAAAATCTGGTAAATTTATTCATAGTATTGCCTTTGATAAATGAATATTTCAATTAAAAAAGCAGATAATAAGGTCGTAATACAAATTTATATATTATTATCAGGAGGCCATTCTATGAACAATAATAATTCCAGAAACAGCAGCAACAGCAATGCATCAAACGTAAGAAACAATACCAGTAACAACACCAGCAGAAATGCCAACACAAGCAACAATACAAGCAACAACACCAGCAGAAACGCTAACACAAGCAACAATACAGGCAACACCAGCAGAAATGCCGGCACCAACAACTATACAACAGGAACAAGCCGCAATGCTTCCGGAACCAAGTGCAATGATACAACATCCAGAGACTCGTCCCGTAATACCAACTCAAGCAATACCAACAGAAACAATTTCAGGAATATGGACGATTTAGATAACAATTATTAATCGGTACCTTAGAGAATCCCCTTCGCAAGGAGGGGATTTTTTAGTGCTTTTTTGTCTTTTGGTTGAGCATTTAGGCTGCTGCTGAATATATTATATGGGGAGATATTATCCTCGAAAACGAAGGGAGTGACAGTACAGGGATGTCTTTTGATACAATAAGGGCAAGTGATATTGCCAATTATATTGGAAAACGGAATGTTGTGATTATTGATTTGAGGGACAGGGAAGAATATATTGCAGGGCATATTCCGACGGCTGTTAATATACCTTATGAATATCTTGAGGAGCAGAAAGCGAATCTTGCGCGATATAATCTCATTGTTTTCTATTGTGACAGAGGCCACATCAGCCTGATGGCAGCCAGAGATTTAATAAAGGATAGGTATAATATAAAAAGTCTTTATGGCGGAATCCGGGCTTACCGGGGAAAGCTGGAAAGGGGCATTTGAGTTTTATAGGAAATGTTCATTGACTGGATTGAAAAAGAGCTTTACAATAACTATGATAAAACAAATGTGAAGAATACCCGGAGGTAGGAATGAACCAATTAGAATATATTTCACCATGCCATTTTGGTCTGGAATCAGTACTCAAAAAAGAGATAATGGACCTGGGATATGAAATAACGAAGGTAGAGGACGGTAAGGTAAGCTATACCGGTGACGGGAATGTGTGTGCCCGGGCAAATATGTTTCTTAGGACAACGGAACGCGTTATGATTAAGGTTGCTTCTTTTCACGCAGAATCCTTTGAGGAACTGTTTGAGAATACGAAACAGATTTCATGGGAGGAGTATATACCGGTTGACGGCAGGTTCTGGGTTGCAAAAGCGAATTCGGTGAGCTCCAAACTGTTTAGTCCGTCCGATATTCAATCCATCATGAAAAAAGCAATTGTGGAAAGAATGAAATCAAAATATAAGATAGATTGGTTTGAAGAAAGCGGAAGCTCCTATCCACTCAGGGTCACAATTATGAAGGATGAGGTAACGGTCAGCCTGGATACATCAGGGGAATCCCTGCACCGCAGAGGATACCGTAAATTGACCAGTAAAGCGCCTATAACGGAGACCCTGGCCGCAGCATTGATTATGCTGACCCCATGGAATAAAGACCGCATACTGGTGGACCCCTTTTGCGGCAGCGGTACTATTCCGATTGAAGCAGCTATGATCGGGGCCAGAATAGCACCGGGAAGCAACAGAAGCTTCCTGGCCGAAACCTGGAAAGGATTATTCACTGCCAAGGACTGGTCGCAGGCCAAGGATGAAGCTAAGGACCTTAGGCGTACCGAGATTACAATGAATATCCAGGGATATGATATCGACGGCGAGATTATTAAGGCAGCGAGACAGAATGCAAGATTAGCAGGGGTTGAACCCCTGATTCATTTTCAGCAAAAGCCCTTGAAAGAATTGAGCAACAGTAAGAAATATGGATTTATTATCACAAATCCTCCCTATGGTGAACGGCTGGAGGACCAGAAGGTCCTGCCTGAACTGTACAGGGAGATGGGAAAAGTGTTTGGAGCCCTGGATTCCTGGTCCTATTACATTATATCGTCCTATGAGGATGCCCAGAAATATATCGGCAGAAAAGCGAATAAGAACAGAAAGATTTATAACGGGATGATTAAGACCTATTACTATCAGTATATGGGGCCGAAACCTCCCAGGACGGAGAAATAATTCAACGATGATAAAGGTGATGGAATGCATATCTTCCATCACCTTTTTAATGGCATTCATCTTTCAGCCCTATATTCTCTTTGCAATCCACTGAAGGATATCGGAATATACCTCCTCATGATTCAACTCGTTAAGTAATTCATGCCGGCATTCCGGATATAGCTTTGAGGCCACGTTGGTAAAGCCGGATTTTTTATATACATTCAGGAGCTTCTTGATCTCCTTGCCAAAGCTTCCAACCGGATCCCTTTCGCCGCTGATGACATAAATCGGGAGTTCCTTTTTCGTTTGACGAAGCAGGCTTTTCTTCGTGGCAAAGCTGGCCAGCTTCAACAAATCGTGATAAAAAGAGGCAGTACAGGTGTAACCGCAATAAGGATCATGTATGTAAGCCCCGACAATCGTGTGACTCCGGCTTAACCAGTCGTATGCGGTTCGATCCGACAACCGTGTATATTTCTTACCGCCGGTTATAAGATTGTTTAAATAAGGAGATACATGCTTCGGACCTTTCAATTTACGGATCAAGGAGGATACCATAAGTCCGCCTGAAACCTGGAGCTTCGATGGATGGGTCGTACCCATTAGAATAACTCCATTGTATTTATCATAGGTTTGGAGAACATTCCTGGCGATCAGGGAACCCATACTATGTCCGAGAAGAAAGAATTTACTGCACCGATTGTTCTTTTCTATGTAATCACTGATATGAATGACATCCTCAACCACAAGCTGATATCCTTTACTGGGGGCAAAAAAACCAAGTTCGCTTAATTTTTTATCCGTACCGTGTCCCCGATGATCATATAGAAAAACATCAAAGCCCTGGTCGACAAGATATCCGGTAAACATATGATAACGTTTCTGATGCTCTGCCATTCCGTGTAATATCAGAATACTCGCTCTGGGTCTCTTCTGACAACAAAAATGTGTAAGTCTAGTGATATAACCGTCTCTCTGCTTGATGGATATGTAATTGACCTCATTCATATATCTTTATCTCCTTCTGTAACGGCAGATCTCGAAACGTAAAAGTTACTATTTTATTATATAGATATTTAGGGAAGAATGCAATAATTAAGAGAGGAAAGAATCTACATATTTCCCTAAAATAATGTCCTGGGAACAAATAAATATTGTGAATAAACAGATATTATTATATAATCTTTACTATATTATACTATTATGCAGAACATTGCTGATTTATTTACTCTAATAACGGGAGGACATCATATGGATAAGATAATATTACTGAAAAGAACAGCAATCCAAAGTGTTGCGTTGATGATAGCGGTTATAACACTATCCTATGCCTTCCGCCAATATCATGGAGTTACGATATCTGCCAGAGACATTCACAGTGCGGAAGCCGCATCTATTTCAAATAAGGATAATAAAACTTTGGAACCGGATACGGCTGCTGTTGACGATATTGACCGGATGGGTTTGCAGACGACAGGGGAAGAGCAGTCTCAGGTCTTAAAGTCATCCGGATGGCCGGAAAACTTTTCGGCTTTGGATTCTGAAATTATGGGTCAGCTGGGGAATAAGCTTCTTGTTATTAAAAAGCCTGCAGCGGATGGGCTTACTATGACCTTAGAGGATTTGTACCTGACGAAAAGTGTTTTGATTAAATTTGGCAGTACACAGACAAGCCGAATGGACAGCTTAAGTATTGGGAGAATAAATGAGGGGGATATCTTTACCGGCGAACCGAATTTTAAAGAGCTGGAGGATATTATTACAAACCCGGATGATGGAACCGTTCAGACGGTTATCACAAAGGATTATGGAAGAGATATTGTCCATGGAATATCCTTTACTTACTCAGAGACTCCAGGGCTATATAATACGGAACTTTTGCTGGAACTGGATAATGTTTACGTACATATCGTTATGGAAGACGATCAATACTATTATATCGGACTGAAAAAGCCCGCGGATGTTTATGACAGGATTGTTGTTCTGGATGCAGGACATGGCGGGAAGGATGCCGGTGCATTGTCCAAGGATGAAACGGTATATGAGAAGAACGTAAATCTTAAGATATTACTTGAGCTAAAAGAACTTCTGGACAAAGAGAATATTAAGGTATATTATACAAGGCTTGCAGACGATAAGGTTTTCTTAAAACCCAGGGTTGGGTTGGCGAATGCGGTTGATTGTGATTTCTTCATCAGTATCCATTGCAATGCAAATGGTTCCACCAGAGCGAGCGGTACCGAGATATATTATGTGGATACCGAATTTAAGCGGGTGAAGGCCGAAACTCTGGCTAAAATAATAAACGAAGAGCTTGGAAATACCATGCCCCTGACGAATAGAGGGCTGGTGGAGCGGAAGAAGGAGGATATTTATATTCTGAATCATGCCGTAGTACCGGCCATACTGATAGAAACCGGATACATGACGAATCAGAAGGATCTTCAGTATCTTATTAAGGAGGGTAACCAGAAGGCAATTGCCCGGGCTATCTATACTGGTATCCTAAGAGCCTATGATGAATTATATCCAGCAAAGTGATGATCAGGAGACAAGATGAAGAAGATAATTTTTGCGACATCAAATGAGGGTAAAATGAAGGAGATCAGAGCGATTCTTAAGGAACTGGACGTTGAGCTATTGTCTTTGAAAGACGCTGGATTAAGCCCTGAGATTGAAGAGAATGGTAAAACCTTTGAAGAGAACGCGATAATAAAAGCCAGAGCAGTTTCCGACCTTACCGGGGAGGTAGTATTGGCGGATGATTCAGGAATAGAGGTAGACTATCTTGATAAAGCCCCCGGAGTATACTCTGCACGATTTCTGGGAGAAGACACTTCCTATGCTATAAAAAACCAATATATTATAGATAAGCTGAGCGGTGTTGAAGGAGAGGCCAGAAGTGCCAGATTCGTTTGCGTAATTGCCTGTGCGTTTCCGGAGGGAGAGATAATAACCAGAAGGGGCACTATCGAAGGCATCGTCGCAGAACAAATCAGCGGGGTTCATGGTTTTGGCTATGACCCGATTTTCTATGTTCCGGAATACGGATGCACCACTGCGGAGATGTCGCCGGAGCAAAAGAATGAGATCAGCCACAGAGGAAAGGCATTAAGAGCCATGAAAGAGGTTATTTTGAAGCAGATATCATTACCGGGAGACGGCAGATGAAGGTTTTGATTGTTAGTGATACCCATGGAAGAGAACAATTATTGTTGAATACGATGAAAAAAGTAGGTCCGATTGACCTGCTGATCCATCTGGGGGATTTTGAAGGCGGAGAAGAATATATTAAGGAGATGGCGCCCTGCCCTACAGAGATGGTCTCTGGAAATAATGATTTCTTTAACGGACTTCCCAAGGAGAAGATAATCCTATTAGGTAAGTATTATATTATGCTGACCCATGGACACAGGTACGGTGTTAATTCTGGCACCTATTCCGTTAAGGAGGCTGCGAGAAGGAATAAGGCAGATATTGTGATGTTTGGACATACCCATGTTCCTATGATCGATTTAAGTGAAAATGTCTGGGCAATCAATCCGGGCAGTCTGGCACTTCCGAGGCAGCATGGCAGAATTCCTACTTTTATCATAATGGAGATTGATGACCGGGGAGAAGCCCATTTTACTCTAAATTATTATAAAGAGTGATGGCAGGATATCTACGGAAAGCAATATAGAAAATTGTTCGAAAGGGCATATTTCCTTAATGTTCGGTATTTGCGGAAATGAAGAAAAAGATGTGAAAAAGATGTTGACAATACCGATATGCTATTATATAATAAATCTTGCGTCACGGCTGGAACGAGCGAAAAGCCTTGAAAATGCACAAGTTGTCGGGGTGTAGCGCAGCTTGGCTAGCGCGCTTGATTTGGGATCAAGAGGTCGCAGGTTCGAATCCTGTCACCCCGATTATATACCTTATTTCAAGCGGGGCCATTCCTGAATAAACAGTTGGACGTATTAACATAATATAATAGAATATTTCCTATGCGGGTGTAGTTCAATGGTAGAACACTAGCCTTCCAAGCTAGATACGTGGGTTCGATTCCCATCACCCGCTTGATATCTGCCAGAAGTAGCTGTGCAGTGTATCGACCACTATATGTGTGTGCTAGTAGCTCAGTTGGATAGAGCAATGGCCTTCTAAGCCATGTGTCGGGGGTTCGAATCCCTTCTGGCACATTTTTCATCTCAGTATGTATGTCAAGATGAAGAATTTGAAATATTATAATTAAATTATGGTGGGTATAGCGCAGTTGGTTAGCGCGCCAGATTGTGGCTCTGGAGGCCAAGGGTTCGAATCCCTTTATCCACCCTGTCGAATAATGAAAAGCTTTTCTTTTTTTCAGTGAAAAGACTTTTCATTTTCTCTATTGGGCTATCGCCAAGCGGTAAGGCACAGGACTTTGACTCCTGCAGTCGGTGGTTCGAATCCACCTAGCCCAGTTGCTGGAGAAGTCTTCAGCAGAAATTTAAGTATATCCCAGCAACTGGGCTTGCCCAGATCGACGGAAACATTATTAAACTTTATCTTGGAGACTGGGGTTGCCCAGCTTGACGGAAATATTATTAAACTTTATCTCGGAGACTGGGATTGCCCAGAAATCATGGGATATTAGCTCAGTCGGTAGAGCACTTGACTTTTAATCAAGGTGTCCCGGGTTCGAATCCCGGATATCTCATTCATGGATGGTATTATTCATGAAATTATTTTGCGGATATGGCGGAACTGGCAGACGCGCTAGACTTAGGATCTAGTGGGAGACCGTGGGGGTTCGAGTCCCTTTATCCGCAGTAAAGAAAAGGACATTTTTCATACAATGAAAGCCACCTGCCACAGGTGGCTTTCATTATATCTATGCCTAAAAAAGCCGATGAATAGAGGAGATGCGGATTTGCTGCTTTAGCAGTATCATATCCATTCCCCATACCTGCGCATATATACCCTTTTCACAAGCTGAACGCACAGGAGATAACCTGCCAAAATTGCAGTTAACCATGGGATAAATACAAGCGGCAGACGGTGCATATCAATGCCTATCGCGAAATCCGTAAAGCCAGTCACAAGTGCGGCCGCCGCTACAATAAGTGTGGACAGGAAAAGCGGTATGGACGGATTGCTTTGCAGGAATGGTATTTTTGCCGTGCGGATCATGTGGATGACCAGTACCTGAGATACCGTCCCGAACACAAACCATCCGCATTGAAACAACGGGGACAGTTCCATTCTGTTTGCACCGATGGCCCGCCACATGATTGCGAAGCATAAAATATCAAACACGGAACTAAGCGGTCCCATATAAGCCATAAAGGATTTGATGGAGTATGTTTCCCATTTGTGCGGCTTTTTTATATACTCCTTATCTACGCTGTCAAACGGTATCCCCATTTGAGAGAAATCGCACAGCAGGTTTTGCGTCAATATCTGTACCGGCAGCATTGGTAAAAACGGCAGAAAGATGCTTGCCGCAATGACGGAGATCATGTTGCCAAAATTGCCGCTTGCCGCCATTTTAATATATTTGATGATGTTTCCGAAGGTGCGGCGCCCCTCGATGACGCCTTCTTCGAGTACCATCAAATCCTTTTCCAGCAGGATGATGTCGGCGGTTTCCTTGGCGATGTCCACGGCGCTGTCCACCGAAATTCCCACATCGGCCTGGCGCAGCGGAGGGGCGTCGTTAATGCCGTCTCCCATATAGCCAACTGTATGTCCTGCCGTTTGAAAAGCTCTCACCACCCGTTCCTTTTGGGATGGAGACAACTTCGCAAACAAATCGCAGGTATTTATCGCATCCAATAATGCGGCGTCATCCATACGCTCTACATCGCGGCCGGTTATAAGGTGGGAGGTGTTTACGTCTACCTTGCTGCAAACCTTCAAGGCCACACCCTCGCTGTCTCCGGTGAGTACAACGGTGCGTACCCCGTGCTCCCGGAGCGTGGCAATCGCGGCTTTCGCACTTTCTTTAGGAGGGTCAAGGAAACCCACAAAGCCAATCAAAACCATATCCCGTTCATCTGCCACACTGAAAACACCGCTGCCTGGAACCTGATTTTTCTGCGCAACGGCAATCATCCGCAGGCCATCGGCATTGTGCTTCTCATAAGTAGCCAAGGCCATACTCCGGGTTTCTTCATCGATGGGTAAAACGTGCCCGTTCATTTCCACAAAAGACGAGATTGCGATAATCTCTTCCACCGCACCCTTTGTGATAAGCTGCCGTTTCCCGCTACTATCCGTTAAAACCACGCTCATTCTACGACGGGAGAAATCAAAGGGAATTTCATCCACACGGCTATAGCCCTTCAGTGTATTTTCCAGCCCGTTCTGTACAGCCCGATTGATAATGGCAAGGTCAATTAAATTTTTAAGGCCAGTCTGGAAATAGCTGTTGAGATATGCATGGCGAAGTATACGGGCGTCATCTTCGCCGTGGAGATTCATGTACTTTTCCAGTATGATCTTATCTTCCGTCAGTGTTCCGGTTTTATCGGTGCAAAGCACATCCATTTCTCCAAAGGTCTGTATTGCACCAAGTGTGCGGACAATAACCTTATGCTTTGACATGGAGACTGCACCCTTTGCCAATGTGGAGGTCATAATGACGGGCAGCATTTCCGGCGTAAGCCCTACTGCGATGCTGATGGCAAAAAGCAAGGCGCTCGCCCATTCAC
>JAFAFU010000065.1 GCA_023423335.1 Bacillota bacterium
CAGTATGCCGTCTTCGAAATTGATCAATTGCAGAAGCAGAATAAAAAGCCAACGGATACTCCAAAAATTCCATTAAATTTTTGTTTTTAATACCTTTCGAACCAGCCCGTCCGCATATAGTAAACAAGATATTCATCTCATTGTCCTCCTCACTCTTTATCTGGTATGTAATCATAAAATTTCTTTTGAATATTGATTGGTTCTTCCAGGAAAGACTTTATTACATCAGCAATTTTTGAGGCTGTATTACCATCTCCATAGGGATTAACCGTACATCCTGCTTTTTCTCTGAATTCATTGCTCAAAGCTAAATCCATGGCTGCTTTGATCTCATTTACAACAGGCATGCAGTTAATAACACTGTCTGCCTGTATTCGTCCCTTTTGACGGTTTCCAATGTTAATCGTAGGAATTCCAAAACTTGGAGCCTCTAAAAGACCGCTAGAGGAATTACCAAGTACCATGGAGCAATATTTTAATGCACTGAGATATCTTTGAGACCCTAATGAACTAAAGACTTTTGTATTCTCATGTTCCTTAACAAAGTCATCCATCATTTTATTAATGATCCGTCCATCCGTATCTGCATTTGCCTTTGTAAATATGAATTGTAATTCTGGATAAAGCGTGCAGGCTTTGAGTAAATTTTCAAACTGCTCAGCGGAGGTATTATTCTCCAAGGTCACCGGATGAAAGGTAACCAATGCAAAGGGCTTGTCTAATACAAATTGCAAAGAATCCTCCAGCTCACTCTTAGTTAACAGCTCCTGACAGTATATATTCTCAATTCCGATTGCTCCAACGCAAAAGACCCTGTCAGGCTGTTCACCCAACTGTATTACACGGCG
Organism: Bacillota bacterium; assembly: GCA_023423335.1. Taxonomy (GTDB): domain Bacteria; phylum Bacillota; class Clostridia; order Lachnospirales; family Lachnospiraceae; genus Mobilitalea. Next base: position 849 of record JAFAFU010000065.1, read on the forward strand.
ACGATATTCCTCCGTACTGGTAAAATGCAGATAGCTCATTTTCGTAATCGCATGACGAATCGCATCATCCACAGCACCTTCGGTAATCTCACCGCCGTGCAGATGAGCAATTGGTATACGTTGATTCATCGCAGCCAGGGCCACTGACAGAGTCTCATATCGGTCGCCTAGGACGATTAGCATATCCGGCTTCAATCTGTTGAAGTAATCAGCAAAACTGATCATTGCCAGTCCCATTGACTTTGAGATAGACGAGGGTGTATCAGCGCTTAATAAAATTTCAATTCTTTCATCAATATGGATTCCATGATTCTCTATGTCCCGATAGGTCAATCCAAATTCCGGGGAAAGATGGGCGCCCGTCACAACAACGCGCACATCAAATTCCTCCATATTATTTAAATGATCAATAACAGGTTTCAACAATCCATATTCCGCTCGTGTTGCTGTGAGTACGCTGATTATTTTCTTCATAATTCAATCAACTCATCTTCTTCAAAATTTCTTGGCGCTTTAAGGCCAATTACAGCAAACCATCTCATTGGACTGATACCATTACCCGGACGCTTAACTGTAAGATTATCTTCCGTAAATATCTCACCTTGTGTAATATTTCTTTTTGCGATAATGCTCTTTCTGGCAATGATCATATTTTTCCTTTCCGAGTCTGTAGGACACTTCACACCATTTCCCATCGCAAGCTCCACATTTCGTAGCGCAATAACCATGTCCTTAAGTTCTCCCGGTTCCAAGCTGGCCTTATGATCAGGGCCCTCCATATTTTTATCCAGAGTAAAATGCTTCTCTATCACAGCTGCTCCCATACCAACTGCAGCAATTGGAATATCTATTATAGTTGTGTGATCCGAATAACCCACCCGAACTCCGAACTCATTCCTGATAGTTAACATGGCACTTAAGTTTACTTCATTCAGCGGTACCGGATATTCTGTAGTGCAGTGAAGTAACGTGATATCATTTGAACCATTCTCCCTCAATACTGTAACTGCAGCCCGGATATCCTCCATAGTACTCATACCTGTCGATAAAATGACCGGTTTCCCGGTCCTGGCGATTTTAATTAAATACGGAAGGTTTGTAATTTCACCGGAGGGGATCTTCCAGCGCTTCATATTCAGACTCTCCAGAAATTCAATGCTGTCCCCGTCAAATGCTGTAGACAAAAACTCGATACCCTTCTCATCACAATACCCCTTTAATTCGATAAACTCATCATAAGACAGTTCCAGCTTTTTAAGCATGTCGAGCTGGCTTTCATTGGCACCCGTCTGTCTTTTTTGATATTCTGCCTTAGCTGCAAACTTCGAGGATAAATTCTGTGATTTAAAGGTCTGAAATTTAATGATATCAGCCCCTGCTTCAACCGCTTTATCCACCAGCTTCTTAGCTAATACAAACGAACCATTATGATTTACTCCTGCTTCTGCGATAATCAATAATTTATTCATAGAGCCTGTCTCCTATTTTGATTTTACCATCATATTCATACTCAATGATTTCTATTGTAGTATCTTTGGTCTTTATAATAAGGCTGTCCTCTGTCTTACCTACAACCTGACCGGGAGTTCCTCGATATGCCGGGGCATTCTCTATCATCCTGGAGCGATTTATCTTCATTTCCTTACCATTTAAGAAGCATCTCGCTAAAGGACCCGGTCTGCATATGGCCCTTATGAAATTAAATATTTCCCTGCTCGTTTGATTCCAATCTAACCTTTCATCACCAATGGTTCTGATACCGCAGTAAAATCCTACCGGATGAATATCTGATTGGACAATGCGCTGATATGAATTACTTTGAACCAGCTTTATTGCATCATACAGGATATTTGCACATTCCCTGTTTGCTGTGTTCAATAAAGTGCTGTAATCATCCTGATCCGTTATTTTATAAGTCCTCTGAAGGATAATATCACCGGTATCTATCCCTTCATCCACAAAATGTACGGTTATGCCAAACTCCTTCTCATCGTTGATCAATGCCCAATTCAGGATGTTTCTGCCTTTGTAAAAGGGAAGCTTTCCTGCATGGCAGTTTATCGTTTTGTATTTCGGTATATTAATAATACTTTTCTTAAAAATTTGATTAAAAGACATTGAAACAAATAAATCGCATTGATATTGACTTATCATGTCCACAAATTCAACCGAATTAATATTCTCATGCTTTAAATAATCGATATGATATTGTTCTGCAAATTCCTTTAACACCATATCCGCAGTATCATATCGAACACATATGAACTTAATATCTATGCTCTCATCCTTGATAAGTAATAAAAATGCTTCATGGGACCATTTTCCATCTGCAAAATAGCCCAGCTTAAATTTATCCTTCATGATTTATGCAACTCCAATCTAAAACACTATCCATCTATTTCATCTAATCTTTTTATCATTTCTTCCATTTCGTCAAGCTGCCCCATATCCATCCATGCATATTCGCTTATAGGGTACACACCAATCTGCTCGCCGGCTTGCTTATATGTTTCAATAATATCCGGAAATCCAATAGCTTTATTCTCTTCCAATTCAGCTATAACTTTCGGTTCCACAATATACATACCTGTATTGGTGAAGAAGGATATCTCGGGCTTTTCTTTCATGCTTTCAATCTCACCTTTTTCATTTATCTCTATAACACCATAGGGTATCTTAATGTTTTTAAGAGAGCAGACCATAGTGATCAGGTTTTTCTCATGCTTATGGAAATTATATATCTTTTCGTAGTCTTCATCTATAATGATATCACAATTCGAAAGTATAAACGTAGAGTCAATCATTCCTTTCAGAAGACTCAAGCCGCCGCCTGTCCCAAGCGGTATCTCTTCATCAATATAAGTCACTTTATAGTCCCTTACAATTTCATTGAAATATGCCTTTATCATATTTTTCTTATGATTCACGATTAAGTAAAAGTTATTGCAGCCTGATGCATGAAATTTATTAATAATATGCTCTGCAATAGGAATTTCACCAATTGGAATCAATGGCTTCGGAAGTATTTTTGTATAGGGATACAGCCTGGTTCCCAAGCCCCCAGCCATTATGACAATAGGAGCCTTCAACTCCTTCTTATTCGTTATTTCTGCGTTATTCAAAAAAGTAATGGATAGTATCTGCATATCATCATTTACAATCGGAATAGCCTCAATTGAATACTTTTTCATATATTCTTTTGCTTTTATCTTATTATTCTCATGCAAATAATGAGGAGTGTAACATGCAATATCTTTAACACAGGCATCGATGTTTCCTTTTTTTAATATCCATCTTCTTATATCTCCGTCAGTTATCGCAGCTGCTAGTTTTCCTTCCTTTGCAACAAATAAGACTTTCTTTGCAACTTTATCAAGTAATTTCATTGCTTCTATCAAAGCGCTTTCTTCATCAACTAAGAAATCCTCAACGTTCATATATTTACCACCTTTATTGTAGAATCAGATAACTGCGCTTGTGCTTTTCCTTAATAAAAATGTAAGCCACCTACATAATAACATTCAATTCGGCAAAATACCAGCAATTTAACCACTTTAGGTTTTATTTCCTTTAGTTTAATGATCTAAATATTATAGATATCCGTTTTGTACTTATCTAAATTACTTTTAAAAAAATCTATCGTTTCTGCCAGCCCCTGTTCAAAGGTAAACTGTGGATTCCAATCAGTTAATTTCTTTATTTTTTCATTCGATCCCAATAATCTGTCAACTTCACTTTTCTCAGGCCTTATTCTCTGTTCATCACAAGATATTTTGGCTTTGGGGTTAATCTGCTTGATTAGTTCTTCTGCAAGCTGTCCTATGGATATCTCACGCTGTGTTGCTATATTTATCTCTTCACCAACAGTCTGACCTGATTTAGCTATCTTAATAAATCCTTTTACCGTATCCTTAACATAGTTAAAATCTCTGGTTGGGGTTAATGAACCAAGCTTAATCTCTTCTTTTCCTGAAAGCAACTGGGTTATAATTGTCGGTATTACAGCTCTCGCCGATTGCCGCGGACCATAAGTATTAAAAGGTCTCACGATTGTTATTGGCATATTAAAGCTTCGATAAAATGATTCTGCCAGTCTGTCCGCTCCGATTTTAGTTGCCGAATATGGAGACTGGCCCTGAAATGGATGTTTCTCATCAATTGGAACATATTGGGCAGTACCGTACACTTCCGATGTGGATGTGACAAGTACACGAGATGTTTCTAAAGCTCTTGCAGCTTGTAGTACATTCAAAGTCCCTTTTATATTCGTATCAACATAGGAATCCGGTGAATGGTAACTAAAAGGTATCGCGATTAGCGCTGCCAAGTGATACACTTCATCCATACCTTTCATTGCTTCTCTTACTCCGTTAGCATCTCTGATATCACCGGCAAATACTTCTATGTTTTTTAAAAGATCTTTTGAAAGCGTATCCAGCCATCCCCATGTGTTAAAGGAGTTATAAAATACAAAAGCTTTAACTTTATTGCCTTCCTTAATTAATTGCTCGACCAAATGGCTTCCTATAAAACCATCGGAACCCGTAACAAGTATTTTTTTCATATTGCCTCCTAAACAGTACGCCTTTATTTACTTAATGTGTTTTTAATTGCCAATACTATGTTATCCACTTCTTCTTTGGAAGCATAGTTTCTTTTAGCCAAATCATCCATATAAGATTTATATATCCTTACATTACTATCTCTTCTTCTGTTTAACACCGATATGTTTATTTTTGTATTATAACTTAGAAAGTTTATTATCTTATTAATGAAACTTCTGCTTAAGGCTTTTCTGAATTTAGTATAAAGTGAGACTTTCCCTTTGTTATACTTCTCAGGAAGAATAAAATAATCATGATTGTAAATGTCTATTAACCTGTCACATATTTTTATATAAGCCGGCTCATCGGGATCTATATAGTAATATTGTGACAACGCATCATTATGAATCGGAAATTCTGGTTCTTTTTTTGACAAAGAACTTTCAAATGATACAAAATCAGTAATAAATTCGGCATCTTTACATATTGATAATTCCATCTCTTCTGGTATTGGTAAAGGCCTTAAAATATAGCAGCCTTTTCCGCTGGCATATATTTCAGCGAGAGCTGTACTATACCAGGTATATAGAACATCACATACTAAAATCCATTGCTTTATCGATAAATCGCTAATTACATGAAAGTTACTATATTGGTCTACTAATTCGAAAAGCTTTTTACTATTTGCTTCTGCCGGATGCGGTCTATAAATAAATACGACATCACTATTCTTAGATAAGACCGATGCCATCCACTTTAGTACTTCTTCCTGTGAGGCAATAGATAAATTAATGAATTCATCTAAACTATATCCCAAGTCGGGAGTATTATTAACGATAACTTTAGGAAGTTCTACATAAGAAAATGATGATATAAATAAGCATACCTTCTTATTCAGCGGCAAACTATATTCTTGAAATATATCTTCTTTCGTCCTGAAATAATTTACTAATTTATTTCTGAAATAATCCAGAGTTATGTGTCCTGTCAGCAATAATCTCCTTTCATCAACTCCACATTTTGTAAGCAGTCTGTTTTTCGTTATCTCACCCCAGCATATATGTGCTGCATCCAATGCTTTTCCACTTAATAAAAATCGGGACTTTGCCGATTCTTCATTTCCTATTGTGCCGATTTGCTCCCATTGCATATTAACTAATTTATTAATATTCTTTATATATCCTGAGATAAATTCATAGGTATCATTATTATATAAAGCGAACGTGATAACAACCTCAGCTTTATATCTGGGTATTTTTCTATTAATGTAATACCATGTATTAATGAATTTAACGGTATAACCGCGTCTCTCCAGTTCATATTTAAGTAAACATATATTTTCAAGTTCTCTGGCTTTTACCTCATAAATAAACAAAAAATCAAGTTTTTTCACTGTGCTACAACCTTCCGGATTAAGATAATTATATTACGATAATTTTGTCATTTTACCAATAAAACCGGCGACCAAATTCCAAATTACATTCAACTCATTTATTCTAAGTATTTTGCTTAGCAATATATAACTTATCACTCCTGTTAAAACCTGTAGTGCCAGATTTATGAATAAACTGAAGGATATAAGCTGTCCGACCCAATAAACTGCCGCCCCCATGATAACTGCTGCTATTATCGTTTTTCCTATGTCTTTCAACTGTCTCAACGTAGACAGCTTCAATAACTTAGAGGAATAAAAGGAATTAATCAGATAGGTAATCCACGAATTCAATACGCCTATCCAGAGCAATCCTATCATCCCCTGTTTTAATATAATAATGATTGATATCAACATAATATTAATAATTTTTTTTATGATTGATACCCTTAAAAACAAATCTGAGCGTCCTTTTACCTGTAAAATGTTAAGATTTATCGCTTGCAGCGGAAAAATCATTCCTGGCAAACATAATAACTGAAAATAAGGAACTACCTGAACCCACTTTTCCCCAAACAGCAGTAAAATTAAAGGCTCGGCTATTACTATTAAACCGATCATTATAGGAACATTAATAAACATTAAAGTCTTAATAATTTTCCTGAAGCCACTTTTCAATTTACTCTCATCTTCCTGAAGATTACTTAATACCGGGTAGCTTACTTTACCTACGGCTCCATTCAATGACTGCTGAACCACATTCGTTAATTTACTTGCATTAGTGTAATAGCCCAGGACATCTTTTGTAAAAAGCTTTGCAATTATCAAATTGTTTATATTTACATATATCGTATCAATCATACTTGATAATAGAAGTTTCCATCCAAAGGTGTAAAATCGCTTAAACGATTTTATACTGAATATAAATGAAGGATACCAACGATTAATTATGCTGTACATAATAGCTTGAAAAACTTGTCTGATTATGATATGTAATACTAAACTCCATACTCCGAAGCCTTGGGACGCCAGTATAATTGCAATAATACCGGCAATAATTGCTGAACCGATATCTACTAAGGTCTGGCTTTTGAAATCAACCTTTTTCGTAAGCATCGTTCTCTGAATTAGTCCAAAAACATTAATAATTATAATAATGGATACTACTCTTATCAATAATATCAGATCTTGTTCTTCATAAAAAATACTGATCCATTTTGCTGAGAAAAATAATATAATATACACGATTACCGCCACAAATAAATTAAAAAAGAAAGCGGTAGAATAATCTTCCTTACTTGTATACGGATCACGGATAAGTGCATTCGTAAAGCCGCTGTCTACGATTGTTTCCGCAACCGAAACAAGCACAGTAATAATACCAATTACTCCAAAATCTTCCGGCAATAGTAATCTGGCTAAAACTATCTGTATAAGAAGTGATACACCTTGTCCAGCCAATAACCCTAAAAAGGACCAGAACAAGCCGCCCACTGTTTTACTTTCTAAGGATTTCTCCATAATATATTCTCCTTGCATCTGCTGTTTCCTTCATTATGAAGAATATCATTTATTAATATCACTCATTTTACTATTCATCACATTTACTTTTTTCTTTGATTAAAGCCTCTACTATATCCACAAATTTATCTGAAACAAACTCACTGCTTAAATCATTCAATGCAGCACATACTTCATCATAAGAAAAACACAGCCCCTTTTTCTCTTTACAAAATCTCTCAACCTGTAATGACTGCTCCTTTATATTATCTTCCCATTCATTAATAATTAATGCGCATGGATATCGCTCAATATATAATAATGCCGGGTCCTCAGAAAATTTTGAAAAATGTATGATCGGTTTTCCAGTACTCATATACTCAAAAATTTTTCCCGGAACTTGAAACTCAACTGTATTACCAATATTAATCAATATATCTGCGTTCATTAAAGCATTTAATGCGGTATTTCTTCCTTGAAACGGAAGTATAGTGAATTTATCTTCGTCATCTGTTATATCCCCCAATAATTGCTCGCTGTTAAAATTGGTGAAAAGGCTTATATGGATATCTTTACTGATAAAAGAAAACAATTTTATAGCATAACTGGGATTTCTTATATCAGAATATAACCTGCCGATAAATAAACAGTTAATGCTGTCGGGATTAAATACAACATCATTATCATTATCGTTAGTGTAATATATTGGACTCATATTAGCATAGGGCATGGATACGAATTTATCAACTAAGCTAACAAATGGTGTCTTACGATAAAATCTGTATAATTCCGGGGATAAAAAAATCTTGTCGCATTCTTCAAATATAGAATACTCATCATAAAAAAGTTTTTTTCGTTTTCTTTTACCCTCTCTTAGCTCTTTATTATAACTGAATGGATCATATTCATATATAGCCCAGGGAATTGGTTTATTTAATTTATGAGAAAATTGTTTGGCTATATAATGTGATCTAAAGGGTAAAGAAAAAGAAATTACAGCATCATATTCATGTTTGCAATATAATTCAACGCATTTACCCGCTGCAGAATTCAAATCCCAACCCGCTGTTCCTTTTTCTTTGTCAAACATACAATATCTTATATAATAACAAGCTTTTAAAAAAAAAGATACTACCCGAGTTATAGATTTCAATGCTTTTGAGGAATTAATCTTAGCCAGGTCAGCCAGATGTGATGTATTCATTACGCGATAATTATCCGTTCTATATACATTAATAGGATTAATATACTCATATTCTGGAATATCAATGCGTTTTCTGTCTGTAACTATATCTAGTTTATATCCTCTGCTTATCAGCCTCTGAATTAACGGTTCAGCACAAATTGCAACTGACGATGGGTTGGGTGAATAATTACCTAAAATAACCAGTACTCTTTTCATCGTTTATACCTCATGATAATTCCTTCCTCATTGATTCAAACGTGACTATTCATACATATACCTAATGATATAAAATAAGTTGATCTCCTCAATTATTATACTTCGGATAATACCCTGGCAAATATATCTATATATTGGCTTGCATTATTCAGCCAGGTAAGCTTTAATGCGGTATCTTTCCCAGCAGATATTATCTGCCTTTCATATTCTGCATTATTAAAACATTTGATAATATAATCTGCTACAAGCTTCGGATTAATGTCCTCAATCAGAAAACCATTGTTTCCGTTCACTATTATATCTTCAATGCCTTCACCCTTGGTACCGATTGCTACACATCCGCTTGCCATAGCCTCTAAATAAACTATACCCAGGCCTTCCTTAATGCTGGGCATTACGAAAATCTCCGTCTGAGACATTAGGTTTAATACATCTTTGTTACTAATTTGGCCTGTGAAAATTACCGAATCCAATATATTCAACTCTTGACATAGATCTAATAAATTCTGCTTTTCAGGTCCTTCTCCCACAATAGTAAGCTCCACGTCATCATAATCTTTTTTTAGTTCAGCAACGGCTCTTATCGTTATATCAACATTTTTTTGTTTTATAAGATTACTGACTTGTATGATACTATGGCATTTTTTTTGCTTTTCCATACAATACTGACTGTTAAATCCATTGCAAACCACATAAGGCTTTAACACCGGTTCAGCATTCATAAGAAGTCTTTTTAATTTTGAACTTACTGCAACGATTGCATTCACGTTTTTACATATATTTGTGATATAAGCTGACTTATTATGTTCAATAGCTTTTATAGTATCCGAGCCATGAGTTGTAATAATTACAGGAATATTATACATAGCCCTTAGTTTAGCCCCTATAGCTCCATCGAATAATATTGTGTGTGCGTGAATAATGTCTGGCTTAAACTCATTTATAACCCGTTTAAAGGTTTTTTTTGTTCCCAGAAATCCTAAAAAAGTATTCAAACCATAGATCCCATAATTGGATAACGAAAAATATCTGGGATAATAGATTTTAATACCATCGATTGTTCTTTTTATAACACCTTTATATACCTCAGCCTCTTTTTTTATACGCACTACCGGGGATACAACAGCAACATTATGTCCTAATGCTTTAAACGCCAAGACTTGATCATGTACAAAAGAAACATATGGGCTTCCGTCATTTTGAAAATGTGATATCACAAGAATATTCACTTAATGTAATACTCCCTTCGTTTCATTTTCCAACTATAAGCTTTATTGCTTTTTTACATTTAACTAAAAATCTGATTAGAGGTGCCATGGATGGGTAATCCGTCTCTGCCCTGGCCGGCTGTTGCATGATTTTATTCCAATCCTCAATTGATATATCCAGCTTTTTCAGTATATAGTCCCTATCTTCCAGCATTTCATCCATGGTATATGACGAACTATCTTCCATCTCCTTTAATGCTTCCTCACGGGTCATTTCGCCACCTACAACTAAGCTGGAAAGATGGGCTCTTTTTTTGTCATATCCAAATTTTTGCGGAAGATAATAGGATTGAAAAAACTTCGTAAAATTAGACTCGAAATGTTTTCCCCCATAATATTTCCAATCAAATTCTTTCGATAGTAAGTCAATTGCATCTTTTTTAGAATATGGTACATAATTAAGCAAATTAACCCTTGTTACCTTTCGCTGGAGCATAAAATACTCAATAATACCAAAGTGCGGATATTTTTTAATACTTTTTCCACGCCCATGCTTTTTATATACCCCTTTTATATTTCGATAATCAATCGGTGAATACCCCCATGATTTCGGAAGTATTGCTTCAGTAGCCAAGTTATTTCCATTGAGCATATATTTAAGCTTATATTTTTTCGCATACTGATAGACTGCGGCTATAAATGCATGGTCCTGGGGAATATCCAGATTAGGAAGCCCGGAATACATATACGCTCTTTGCAGTTCTTTCATAGTGGGCCAGTCAATAACAATCGTATGTAAGTCAATATTCAATATCCTACACAAATTACCGATATTTTGAACAGCAATCTCACTATTCCAACCTGCATCCACATGTACCGCCAATGTCCGCAACCCTAATTTGTGAGCCAGGTAGGCAAGGTAGGAACTATCTACTCCTCCCGATATTCCCAAAATGCAATCATATTCTTTATTCTTTTCCTCTTCTTTAATCTTGTCAACAATATCCTTAAGTTTCTTTTCACTTACACCCTCTTGATAACCATATAATTCAACATCCATATCATACTGAAGGCAGTGATTACACACTCCCTCCGAATTAAAACTTATTTCTGGATCGGTTATATCCATGATACATCTTGTACATGTATGAAAGTTATCCATTTTTATATACTCCTTCGTCAATTAATTCTTTTTCACTTGGAAAATTAATTAACACAGCTTTTTTCTTACCGAAATACACAAACATACTACCTGCAGCAGCAGCATGCGCTTGACCATTTGTTAATACCCGCCGTATATCAGTCAGGTCTTTGGCACCTCCGCATGCAATAACTGGTATATTAACACTATTACTTACCTGATTAACTAAATTAATATCATACCCCTGCATTAAACCATCACAATGTATTGCATTTAAAAGTATTTCACCCGCTCCCAGCTGTTCTGCTCTTTTTGCTAATTCAACCGGGCTTATTTTAACTTTCTCAGTTCCATCACAAATATAACAATACATTTTTCCAAACAGTTCCGTCTTAACATCGATAGATGCTACAATACTCTGAGCTCCAAAGGCTCTGGAAGCATTTGTGATTAAGTCCGGATTTTTAATTAAAGAGGTATTTAATATCACTTTTTCAAATCCGATATAGAATATTTGTTTCATCTGATCTATCGTTGTAATTCCCCCACCGTAACTGGTTGGCATAAAAGCCTCTGAAGCTATAGAAGTCAGCAAGTCAAAATCCGGGCCCTTTCCCTCCCTTGAAGCTGTAATGTCCAACAGGCATAGCTCATCAACGCCTATCTGGTTAAATATCTTAACCGCATTGATAGGGTCCCCTAAATAATTAGGGGTGGAAAACTTAATTGTTTTTACTAATCCCTGGTTATAAAGTAATAAACATGGAATAATTCTCGGCCTATTATACATTTTAACATTCCTTTGCAAAATTCGATAACAAATTCATACCAAAGCTATGGCTTTTCTCTGGATGAAATTGAGTCCCATAAATATTATCATGTTGTACTGCAGCTGTAAAGCTGTATCCATAAGAGCTCTCCATTAAAACATCTTCTCTATTATCACATACAGCATGATAGTTATGAACAAAATAATACCTTTGCCTGTCCATAATGTCCTTCACTAATTTAGAATGAATATTACAAATATTAACATAGTCCCATCCCATATGAGGTAATTTTAAGCCAATTTTATCGCTAAAATTGAATTTAATGTTATCAAATGGTATTAAACCCAATCCTTGCTTACTTCCTTCTTCACTCTTTCGCCCCAACAGCTGCATTCCCAGACATATTCCTAAAATAGATTTTCCTTTTTCCAAAACATTTCGCTTTATGGCTTCCTCGAAGTTATTCTTCTCCAGCAACTCCATTCCGTTATCAAAAGAGCCGACTCCAGGAAGTATTATTTTGTCAGCGATATCAAGAACATCCGGCTGATTGGCAATTTGTCCTTTTGCCCCAATTTTTTTAAGCATATTCATAATCGAGCCAACATTACCTACCCCATAGTCCAATACTGCAATCATTTTCTTCTCCTAATGCAAAGATTAATAAAAATAACAAATATAGTTTTACTATGAATTTATTTCATATTTAATATTGCATGATGCTTTGTTACTGCTATTATAATTCCTCCAAGGCACAACCACATACCTAGGGTATCCTGTGCATCCGATGGAATTGTTGAGAGAATCGGAAAGCATAGAAGACTTAATATGATGAAGAACATTACCATATTCATCAATTTGGGCTTCTGCCTATCTTTTAATATATATATTATTGACTTCAACAGCAGAAAAATTGCAATAAGGACAGGAAACAATAAAAATATCCCCATATCTGCAATTATTCTGGCCGGAAAACAATGGATAGCCCAAAGACCGCCTAATTGTTCCTCTGCTATTACTTTAGCCCTTTGTTCAGTATTACCGAGCCCTACCCCCATGCCATACGAATCGATAAATGTATCTCCTGCAAACTTTATTAACATAAGTCTTCCGCCGCCACTGGCATTCATATTTAATACCGTCTTGCCTGTCTCTTCATTCTTTGCAACAAACTGGTCTTTTATTGATAATTCATTACTTTTAGGTACTGTGACCAATTTTGGTGTTGGAACGGACTTTATTGCCTCAGCAGCTTCTGCATCTCCGGATGCCACTTTCTTTTCAATTGATTTTAATTCTCTTTCATACTTCATAGTATTTATAGCATTTAATGTTGTAGCCCGTAAAATAAGATAATTCTCTGTAAATGACACAAATAGAAAACATACAAAAATCATTACTGCCAGCTTATATTGTTTTCTTTGGCTTACAAGAATATAAGCTGCAAAGCCTAAAAATATGATGAACCATGCTAGTTGACCTAATTGAGCTCTTGCTGCATTAGCCAAAAAATAAGTTAGTGATAAATTGATGATTAATATCGATGAAAATATTCTCTTTGTTTTTATATTCTTCGAATTATTAATTTGATATATTAAGAATATTATAATAAACGGTAAGCAAAACAATATTGAGGTAATATAATCATTTGTGTTTCCATAGCTTACTGTCGGCGGTTGCAGCAAACGGTTAAAGAAAGGCACTCTGAGAAAGTTATCATATGTATCATAAAATACTCCCCCAAAAAATGTTTCATAAACACCCATGAATTGTAACAGCAAAACATTTATTATGCAATTAACCATAGTAATTCGGACTTTTCTTTGATTATCTATATAGAGGATAATCATTAATAAAAACATTAAATCAAACCCCAGATTAAATAATCTGCGAAAGGTATATCCAAAATCAATGGCTCTTACCAATGATATCCCACCGTATAAAAGCATAATTCCAAGTATTAAAAATATTACATACTCGATTCTGGTTCTTGCTTTAAATGGGTTCGTCTTTTTATTAATAATATAATATATATAAAAACAACAAACTGCTGCTAAAGCAATGCGGAATAAAAAGATTTCACCGATCCCCGGTACAGTGACTGCCAATAATACCGGACCCCAAAATGATGAGAATATCATTATCTGAAATAGAATTTCAAGACCTTTTTCCATATTCATATATTTGAGATAACTTATAATTTTATCTTTTGATCGTCTCATATTATTTACATACCTACCCTTACAATTTTATTGTAGTAAATGACAAATTGAATTAATAACCTTCTCCTGGTCTTCTTCTTTAATATACGGAGTAAACGGAAGGCCAAAAGCTCTATCACTATATTCAATTGCATTAGCAAAAGTCTCTTCCCCCAAAAAGCAACCACTGAATACCGGAAGCTGATGCATAGGTGTCGGATAATACAGCAACGTTGGAATGTCATTATTCCTTAAGTAAGAACAAATCTTATCCCGCTGTTCCCTGCTTTCTGCCATAACTATATACTGGGCAAAGCTGGAAATTCTGTCCGGATTAACGGTAGGCGTTACCAATATATTCTTTAGTCCCTCGCTGTACTTATTAGCTTTCTCTTGACGTTTTTGTATTTCATTGTCAAACGCTTCCATTTTTGCTAATAATACCGCCGCTTGAATTGTATCCAGTCTGGAATTCATTCCGATTCGAATATTGTCATACTTACTGCTGCCTTTGCCATGTACACTAAGTGATTTTACTATTTCTGCTATTTTATCATCGTTTGTGAATACTGCTCCGCCATCACCATAACAGCCAAGCGGCTTAGTAGGAAAGAATGAGGTGGCTGCTATATCCCCAAAGGAACCGCATTTCGTTCCATTGATACTTGCTCCCATACTTTGAGCGGCATCTTCAATCACAATTATATCATACTTCTTTGCAATACGGTTAATTTCCGCGTAATCTGCCGGATTTCCAAGAAAATCTACAGCTACTACTGCTTTTGGAGTTAATTTACCCTCATGGATAACTGCTTTTATCTGACGCTCAAGGCTTTCCGGACATATGTTATAGCTTGTACTATTAATATCGCAAAAAATTGCTTCAGCTCCTAACAAACAAGCTGGTTCAACAGATGCAACGAATGTCATATCAGGGCAAAACACTGCATCACCCCTGCCTATTCCATAAGCCATGTAAATCAGCTGCAGCGCAGCAGTTCCATCGGAACATGCTATCGTATGCTTCATTCCCACATACTCAGCTAATTTGTCCTCAAATATCTTAACCTGTTCACCTGAAATAAAATGCGTATGGTTTAATACTTCACTAATATTACGGTCAATCATTTCTTTTAAATACGAATACTGCGCTTTTAGATCAATAAATTCCATATCAGAATATTCCCTCCATATCCTTTGAAGCGAAATCAACAAGTGGCAGCTTTACCGGTAAACCTGTTTTCTTTGATTTATAAATAGCTAAAATCATTTCCAATGCTTTCATGCCCTGCTCACCATCAACCAATAGTTTCGTGCCATTTTTTATAGATTGAATAACATTCTTATATAGTCTGGAATGTCCAAATCCATACACATTTGGTGGAATCTCCCGGCACTCTTCCTTAATTAGCTCAGGGTTGTCAATATCATCTTTAAAATTCCACTCATCAATTAAGTTTACTGAAGTTCCTGCAATCTTAACAGTCCCCTTTTCTCCAAAAACATATAGCGTCTCTTCAAGATTCCTGGGATAAACATTCACTGTACCTTCAAAAACAGCATAAGCACCGCTTTTTGCCTTAATTAAGGCTAAGCCCAAGTCTTCTCCTTCAATATAGTCATGGGTTTGACGTGCCGTATATGCAAAGACTTCCTCTATATCACCTAACATCCAAGCCACTAAGTCCGCATTATGGATACACTGATTCATTAGGCAGCCGCCGTCTGACTCCCATTTTCCGCGCCATGGAGCCTGCCTATAATAATCCTCATTTCTATTCCACCGTACATTAGCAGAAATATGGGATATCTTTCCAAATCGTCCCTCATCTATCGCACTTCGAACCTTTTGAATAGATTTATTAAATCTGTTTTGATGGCAAGCTGCCAGCGTTACATTCATATCCTTAGCCAAGGATATTAACTGTTTGGCATCCGAAATACTCATAGCAATCGGCTTCTCAATTATACAATGGCAGCCGTTTTGTATACAATAAAGACCAATTTCAGCATGCTTGCCTGAATCCGTTGCAATCACCACCAAATCAGGTTCCTCTGTAATAATCATAGTCTTATAATCGGTATACTTTTTTACAGGTAAATAATAACCTGCTTTCTGTAACGCCTTTTCCATGTTTTCCGGAACCACATCACATACCGCTATCAGCTCAATATCATCCTTATTTTCTTTTGCGGCAACAATGTGATTCGGAGATATCCTGCCAAGACCTATAATAGCCAGTTTCAGTTTGTTCATATTTTTCCCTCTGTCATTATTCCATTACTGTTCGTGTAATGCCTGTTGCATTTATTACACACATAGTAATCCTCATTTTTATTACTTAAATTATATAGTCGTTCACCGCATTCACATACCCAGCCGATTTGCCTGGCCGGATTGCCTGCCATCAAGGCATAATCCGGTACATCCTTCGTAACTACTGAACCGGATCCTATCATTGCATGTTTACCGATTATCACTCCACACACTACTACGGCATGCCCACCTATTGTAGCTCCATATTTGACAAGGGTTTTGTAGTAATCGGATCCTCCTCTGACTTTCGGGTAGAGACATCTGGGACTTTTCACATTAGTGAAGGTCATAGATGGTCCGCAGAAAACATAATCCTCCAGGGTGACCCCTTCATAGACATTAACATTGTTCTGTATTTTACAGTAGTTGCCCACCTTTGCATTATTGTCAATATATACGCTTTGGCCGATATTACACCCGTTTCCTATCTCAGCACGGGAGCAAATGTGGCTAAAATGCCATATGCTTGTATCATCTCCAATAACAGCTCCATTATCGATAACTGCTGTATCATGTACTTTATATTTCACTGCTACACCCTCTTCACCTGTATACTAATATTCTTAAACTCCTGTACCGAAATATTCAAAGCCCATATCTTCCGCGTCTTTTCTCCTATAAATATTACGGAAATCAAAGATTATAGGATTTTTTAAAAGATCCTTAAGCTTCTCAAAATCCATATTCCTAAACTCATACCACTCTGTTACAACTGCCATACAATCGGCGTTTTTACATGCTTCATACGCATCAATACAATATGAAATATTATCCATTCCATGTAATTCTCTTTCCTTTACTCCCTGCATGGCCTGGGGATCATAGACCTGGAATATATAATTTCCCTCCGCAGATAATATCTTGATTATCTCAAGAGCAGGAGCTTCTCTGACATCATCTGTTTCCGGTTTAAAGGCAAGACCAAGCAAAGCAATTGTAGCACCTTTTGGAAAGCGTTTGAGAATCTTCCTGGCTGCCAATTCCTTTTGATGTTGGTTAGCACGGATTACACTTTCAACGATATCTAATTTAACATTGTTTTCCCTGGCAATTGAAGTAATCGCAATTGTGTCCTTAGGAAAACAGGAACCTCCATAACCGGGACCCGGATGCAGGAATTTCGGTGATATTCTTCCGTCCTTGCCCATTGCAGCGGCTACTTCTAAAACATCAGCACCAACCGCTTCGCACAGATTTGCTATCTCATTTATAAAAGTAATTTTCGTTGCGAGAAATGCATTACTGGCATACTTGATCATTTCTGCAGTCACAATACTGGTAACTATAAGCGGTTTGTTCGACCGGGTAAATGAACTGTATGCCTTTTTGAGTAATGTTTCCGCTTTCTCACTATCAACTCCGATTACAATGCGATCGGGATTCGTAAAGTCGTTGATTGCTTTGCCTTCTCTCAAAAACTCCGGATTAGATGCAACATCAAAATCGATTTCAACTTTTCTTTCAATGATTTCCTGCCGAATTATTTCTTTTACTCTATGGGCAGTTCCAATAGGCACCGTTGATTTATCAATGATAACCTTATATTTATTGATATGCTTGCCAATATCCTTAGCTGCACTGAATACATAGGATAAATCAGCTTCACCCGTTGAACTTTGGGGAGTTCCGACACCGATAAATATCAATTCTCCAAATTCTACTGCTTCCTTTGAATTCGTTGTAAATCGAATCCTTCCTGCATTAGTGTTTTTCTGTAGTAATAGTTCTGCACCGGGTTCATATATCGGACACTTACCTTCCTTTAGCATCTTGATTTTATTCCCGTCAATATCAAGGCAGATAACCTCATGACCGAAATCAGAGAAACATAATCCAGCCACCAACCCAACATAACCTGTCCCGATTACTGTGATCTTCATAATAAGTCACTCCTTTTGCTATATTCATATAATTATATATTTATTTATATAATCTTGAAGCTAATTTTTTGTAATCCAGTAATTCATGGGCGACCTTATATGTGGCTTTTTGCATATCCTTAAGTATACCGGGATCAGCTGCAATTGTTTTAAAAGCATCTGTCATATCGTCGATAGTTTGGACAAAAAAACCGTTCTCCTTTAAATATATCTCATGGCTCTTATGAGGATAAAGCATAACCGGACATCCGCAGCATATAGCGTTTTGCATTGTAACGGACTGACTGCCTGGTTGAACATACATATCAGCGGCACAAAGATAATCCATTAATTTATCGGAGCTCACCCACCCCAAAAATTGAATTCTTAAATCACTCTTAATAAGAGGCATAAGCACATTCTGCATATTCTCAGGAATATCTCCTATTAAAATAAGACGAAATTTCTTTGAAGCTACTTTTGTAAAAGCGTTTAACAGATCTGCTGTACGTTTATAAGGATCCATTTTACCGGAATGTACAAATAAAACATCATCCTCCCTAAGTTGCATTTTATTACGAAGCTTAGTTCTTGTCTCTAAGTATTTATCTCCTTCATAGATAATACCGCCAAGAGGATATATCTCTAATTTATCGTTGGATATCTTATATAAATCATGCACAAAATCCATACTTTCAATTGATATGCATAAAATCTTATCAATAAGGGGAAGTGCTTTATGTAAACAGCTCCTGTATATACATTTGTGCAAAATTTGTTTAGAAAGAAAGCTTCGTGCCGTATTTACAAAATACCCATGGCTATCTACATACAGTTTGATTTCAGGATGCTTCTTCTTATACCTTGCAACATTAATTATCTCATAGGCAGAAGCTCCATGAAAAAGTATCACATCTGGCTTAAAATCATTAATGTGTTTTAAAACTCCTTTGTAAGCGCGGACCTTTTTCATTACCGCAAGTGGCAAAAACGATTGAAAAGGAACTCTGATTACTTTTATTCCATCATTATTTACATATTCACCCGATTCCAGGTAAATAAGTTTACCAGTATTCTGCATTGATTCAGTAGATGCCAGTATCAGAACTTCATGACCATCTTCTTTATTTATACGGGGTAACACATTTTCCTGATAGTTAAAATTATCGATATAAAAACATGATAAACAGCAGTGTAAGATTTTCATTGCAGTACCTTCCTAATAAATTCTTTCGGATCAGTAAAATATTCAGCATACCTAAGTAAATCTTCTTCGTTAAAGTTCCACCATTGAATTAACAATAATTTCTCAATTACTTCGCTTTCAAAGCGTTTTCTGATTTCCTTCGCCGGGGCTCCGGCAACTATGGAGAACGGTTCCACATCTTTTGTTACAACACTTCCCATACCTATTACTGCACCCGGACCAATATTAACTCCCTGCTTGATTAATGCATTCTCGCCAATCCAAACATCAGATCCTATTACTGTTCTTTTCCCATTTTCAGTAATATGCCGGGCATACTTTTTTTTAATACTGTTTCTGCCGTCCTGAAATACTGGCGATGTTGATACCCACTCAACAGGATGCTTGCTTCCTCCGATCACCACATGACCTGCAATTGAGCAAAAGGACCCTATATCTGCATTAATTATTTCACAATTATAACCGCAATAAGAATGTCTATCCATATTGGTATTTACTATATTACAGCCCGAGTTTATCTTAGATGATTTGTCTATATTACTGTTCAATATCGCACTGCCTCTGGCCTTTTTTATAAATTTTGCCCATAGATATGAAAGTGTCATATTTTTTCCCCTTTAAATGCCTCCAATATATTACCTATTGAAGTGTGTCATTCCCTCATTTTACTTGTTTGTTACTCCCCATACCGTCCTGTTGATATAATCCGTATACGATAAAATAATTCTTAGCACCTTTTCAGACACATTGGGCATACTGTAGTCATTTACCGGTCTCAGTGTTCCCTTTTCCTGAGTTTCTAATATTGTTAATCCCTGGATTATTCTGTCTTTATTAAGTCCAACCATCATCACGGAGGCTTCCTCTATCGCCTCAGGTCTTTCATGGGCTTCTCTGATATTCAGTGCTTTAAATTCAAGAATCGAGGCTTCTTCGCTTATAGTTCCACTATCGCTTAACACAGCTTTTGAATTAATTTGAAGCTTTATATAATCATTAAAACCAAGGGGCTTCATTGTCTGAATAAGTGGATTGAATTTAATGTTCTTAACCTCTATCATCTTTCTTGTACGGGGATGCGTACTGAGTATTATAGGCATTTTATATTTTTCGGCAATAGCATTGATACATTCAATTAAAGCAAAGAAATTCGTATTTGAATTAATATTCTCTTCCCTGTGGGCTGAAATCACAAAGTATTTTCCTTCCGTAAGGTCTAATCTATTCAGCACATTTGAATTTTCAATATCCTGCTTTCTAGAATTAATTACCTCAAACATAGGACTTCCCGTTTTAATAATCCTGTCCGCAGGTAATCCCTCTCTTAACAAATATTCTCTTGCTATATCACTATATGTTAAATTAATATCCGCTATATGATCCACTATTTTCCGGTTGGTCTCTTCCGGTACTCTTTGGTCAAAGCAACGGTTTCCCGCCTCCATATGGAATATGGGTATATGCCTTCTTTTGGCAGCTATTGCACATAGGCAGCTATTTGTATCCCCAAGTATGAGGATTGCATCAGGCTTTGTTTCATCCAGTACCGGCTCCAACTTAATCAAAATGTTACCTATTGTCTCCATAGCAGATCCTGTAGCTGCATCAAGATAATAATCAGGTTTTCTCAGATTGAAATCTTTAAAAAAAATATCATTCAACTCATAATCATAATTTTGTCCGGTATGCACCAGTATATGATCTATCACATTCGAATCGTCTAATTTTCTGATCACAGCAGATAGCCTTATGATCTCCGGTCTCGTACCAACTACTGTCATTACTTTTAATCTGTTCATAATCCTATACCTCCAAATAGTAAGTGTCCGGCTTCTTCGGATCAAATACTTCATTCGCCCACATCACTGTAACCAAATCAGTATCACCTTCATTAATAATACAATGGGCATAACCTGTCGGTATATCAACGACCTCAAGCTTATTACCTGTTACATGATAATCTATAATTTCATCACTATCGATTTTTCTGAATCGGATCAGGCCATTCCCCTGTACTACCAGAAACTTTTCATTTTTGGTGCGGTGCCAGTGGTTTCCCTTAGTTATCCCAGGCTTGCTGATATTGACCGATATCTGCCCCCGATCCTCAGTACGGATGAACTCAGTAAAAGATCCTCTGTCGTC
This sequence comes from Bacillota bacterium, assembly GCA_023423335.1. GTDB lineage: Bacteria > Bacillota > Clostridia > Lachnospirales > Lachnospiraceae > Mobilitalea. Next base: position 22,515 of record JAFAFU010000065.1, read on the forward strand.
AATATTCATTTTTAACGGATAATTGAACTGGTCCTTTGGCAGGTAGCTTAAATAAGTACTATAAAGTTTTTTTTCAAACTCATTACTCATATCAGGAATCAATAAGCTGTTTCTGCTTTCTTTATATGAATAGAGCAACTCAGCAATTTTACCAAGCGCTACCGAATGTACTATGGGAATCGTACAGTAGTTTCCAAATTCCCTGGCTTTACCCTCTAACGTATGAATGAACTCATCAACTACATCATCGATATATACCAAATTCATGATAGCCTTCGGCTCATTAATTGTAATCTCCAGACCATTGGCAATATTATAACAGAAGGTGGCTACGGCGCTATTATAATTTGGTCTGCACCATTTACCGAATACATTTGGCAACCGGTAAATCAGTGCTTTACTGCCTGTTTCAGCCGCATATTCCAATAAAATATCTTCCCCTGCTTTTTTACTCTTACCGTAAGCATTATCCAATTCAGCCTGTATGGATGAAGTAAGCAGAATTGTGGCTTTGTTTCCATGTCTTTTTAGATGACTAAGAAGCAGCGTCGTAAAACCGTAATTGCCGATCATGAATTCCTCTTCATTCTTCGGCCGGTTTATCCCTGCAAGATGAAAGATAAAATCACAATCCTTAGTGAACTGCTCCAGCAGTGCAGGATCAGAGTCAACATCATATTCATAAATATCCTCAAAGCTACGGTTCCTTAATTCTGCTGTCAGGTTTTTACCAACAAAACCTTTGGCACCAGTTATCAATATTTTCATTATCTACTCTCCCAGGATTTTATTTCATCATCAATATAGGATAGGGACATTAATTTTTCTTTTGTCTGCTCCAAGGTGAGGAGCCGTGTATTGTTCGAATTAAATTCGGTTAATTTATTACGTTCCTGAATTCCGTCAATAAAATATTTATCATAATTAAGATCTCTTGTATCAGCGGGAACCCGATAGAAATTCCCCATATCAACCGCATGTACACATTCTTCATTTGTAAGAAGTGTTTCATACATCTTTTCACCATGCCGTATTCCTATCACTTTAATATCATTTTCTGCATGGAAGATCTCTTTCACCGCTTGTGCCAACACTTTAATCGTTGTTGCCGGTGCCTTTTGAACCATGATGTCTCCACTGACCGCATTTTCAAATGCAAACAACACCAAATCAACCGCTTCTTCAAGGCTCATAATAAAACGGGTCATGGAAGGTTCTGTAACAGTTAACGATTTTCCGGCCTTAATCTGCTCAATAAACAGCGGAATGACCGAACCTCTGGAACACATAACATTACCATACCGGGTTCCGCAAATTGATGTCTTATCCGGACTTACCGTCCGGGATTTAGCAACAAATACCTTTTCCATCATTGCTTTTGACGTTCCCATAGCATTTACAGGATATGCCGCCTTATCCGTTGATAAACAGATAACCTTTTTAACACCTGCGTCAATACAGGCATTCAATACATTGTCTGTACCAATTACATTTGTTTTTACAGCCTCCATAGGGAAAAATTCACAAGATGGTACCTGCTTTAATGCGGCTGCATGAAATACATATTCCACTCCATTTATTGCGTTTTTAATACTTGCCAAATCCCTTACATCACCGATATAGTACTTGATTTTATCATTATGATAAATATGTCTCATATCATCCTGTTTTTTCTCATCTCTGGAAAAGATACGTATTTCACCTATATCAGTATCCAAAAAGCGATCAAGAACCGCGTTTCCAAAAGAACCTGTACCACCTGTAATTAATAAAGTCTTATTCTTAAACATTGATCAATGCTCCTCTTTGAAATGATTCATTATTATTTCATATGAATGCCTCGCGGTATATTTTTTTTCTAAATAAGCTCGTGCATTTGTACCCATTCTTTTTCTTAGATTAGGATCACATAATGACATTATATATTTATTGAAACAAGCCGTATCTTTACTTTCACACCAATACCCAAATTCACCATTTACTATGACTTGCCCTATATCTGTACTGATATCAGTAGCCGCTATCACCGGCATGGATGCCTGCATATAAGATAATAATCTTGAAGGAAAATTCGGTATCGTAAACCGATGATCCAGAAAAATCAGTCCGACATCGCAGGAATTCACAAGGATATCATATTCTTTTTTAGGGAGTTGCCGAAGTAATAACACATTTTCCGGCTGTTCATTTTCAATAAACTGCTCAATCTTAACATAATCCGTACCCGAACCAATGATAACAAAGAAAACCTTTAATTGATTTTGATTTTCTTTTAAGCATTGAATGAAATAATCTATCCCTTGCGGTCTTCCCAAGTTACCCCCATATATAAAAACTGTACGATCTAAAGGTATACTATGTTTTAACCGGATACTCCTGATTTTTTCATCATCCTTATCCAGTATCAGCGGATCAATTGTATTAGGGCAAACCTCAACATACTGAGGTATGATCGTTGGATTATTCTTGATTATATAATCCACATTTGCCTGTGACATGCAGCCAATGTAATTAGATAGCAAATATAATTTTTTTTCTTTCCGTCTGAAATAATTATATATAAAGCCTTTGATACCTGACTTGGTTAACATACCAAGGTCTACTGCGTTCTGAGGGAAAATATCTTTTAGTAAAAGATAAGAAGTGGCATTATTCCGCTGCTTAATAAAATTAATAACCTTAACCAGGGTAATCGGCGGCGTAGAATACAGTACTAAGTCAAATTGGTTATTACAATATTTCCTGATCGCTTTAACAAATTGGCTCTCTAATAATACTGTTGATATTCCCTTTTCAATTACATTCGTCTTTTGGATGTTCCCGACTCTCACCTTAAGCAAAGTACATTTTTCTTCAAAGACGATATGTGTCTTCTTCCGATGCCTACGTTCCAGCGGGCTTACCATATATACAAAATGCCCATCTTTAATAAATTCTCTAAGCAAATCTGTATAGATGTTTTTTTCATGAATCGAATTTATATTGGCTAATGTTAAAAATAAAATATTCATTGTTATCCTCTATACTGCGGAAAATACTTTACATTCGTTTGTTCTTCCGGCTTATATCCTCTGATATCCAGAAGCTGACTATATTTTTTATTATCAAATATTTTCTTTCCTATATAAAAATCATATATCCCATTTGGAGCAAAGCTTTTCTTATATTGAAATATTCCATCATTATCCCCGTATCCGCCACCAAGAATGAATCTCTTAAGGCCTTTATCCTTAGCCCACTTAATGACTTCGAATTTTAAATAATCATTCGGCCTTATATTAAAATATTCTCTCTCCGTACCACCAAGAAAAGAATAGCAATTTTCACTGCCATAAAGTACAAGCTCGGTAGAAATAACTTTATCCTCATATATAACATGAAAATATATATAATTTCCTTGCATCTGATGAATTGCCTCAAAGAATTCTTCGGTGAAATAGAAATTCCTATTTGCACCTGCACGGTCCATAGTACTGTAATATATTCTCTTAAAATCCTGAAAGTACTTTCCGTTCGGATCAATTATTATTTCTATTCCGGATTTGATTGCTTTCTTGATATTCTTGCGGACCTTATGCTCAAAATCCATTAATATCTTTTCTACCGGCAGATCCAAAGTACGGATTATATTGTGCATATGTGTCTCAATTATGCCGCTGTATTGATTCCTATAATCATTTAGCAGGTGAAATCTTACAAACTCACTTACAAACCCGTTTTGTTTGCAATACTCATCATATGCACAATTAACCGTATCAATGTTCTCACCTTCAACCAGGAATCCTCCATAGCCATAAGGACTGGATAGGTCAAACCATTTTCCCTTTTCGATACGGCCGCAAAAAAACTGTGATTCTGCGATATCCCGTAGCATTACCACATTAATTGCCCTCGTATCGCCGTCATCATAATAAAACAATAATGGTTTACCGTCGCCGTGAATGAAAAAAGCATTCACATATCCATTCAGGTAGCTTACATCATATCGGCTAAAGCTTTTTACAATGCTATCCCATGTATCTTTTTCATTTACATCTATCACCTGTAAATTATTCAAGGCCTTCCTCCATAAAACTCACTTATACTTTGTATAATTCTCTCCATGTCTCTTTCTGTATATCTCTGGTCGCAAACCAGAGACATACCGCTATTATAAAGCTGAATGTTATTTATGCCATGCTGATTACTTAGCGGCCAATGAACTGGACTATAAATGTCTTTCTGAATAAGGAATCTACGAAGTTCATCCCTTGTCCCATTCCGAATAAAAACAGGGACAAATAGAGGTACATCCCGATCTGTAAGCTCTATTGTTTCAATATCTGAAAACTTTTTTAATCTTTCTGTCAAATATGCCGCATTTTTAATTCTGCTTGTCCTGATCTTATCCAAATCCAATCTCCTAATGCAATCAATATAAGTCAAGGGCAAACCATAGTTCCTATAATCTCTATCAAGCATCTCTTCCGCCATATTGAAATAATTTAAAAAAACTTCCTTTTTACCGAGTCCCTCTTCTATAAACTGCTGTTTTAATTCGGCAGCTTTTCGCCTAAGCTCTATATATGTTTTATTAATACTTAACTCTACGGTGTAATGAAATGGCTCACTGTTTTGCTTTAACACTAACGCTCCACAGGCTAATCCGGTCCATTTTCGAAAACTGGTAAAAACATAATCCGACAGCGGATTGTACGGTACGGAAGAAAACCAGGAGTGTGTAGCATCTTCAATAATGAGCTTCTTATTCCTTCGAAATCTTTCAATTAATTGTTCCTTAAATATATTATGATAACCAAAATATTGCATAATCAATACCGCATCGAATGCAGCATTAAAATCAATGTTATAATGAAATTGGTTTTCTGAGAAGGACACCTCATAGAATAAGACTGCTATACCATTTTCTATAAAAGGCTGTATCATGGTATGGCAGCAGTAAGAAGGAAGATAAACCGTTGTAAAATCAGCACCGGACTTTATATCGTTTATGATAAAATCCAATGCTGTCCTGCCTGTCAATAAAAATTGATGCGGAAACTCAGTATTTAACCCCGAGATTTCTGTTAATTCCATATTCCAGAATTCGCTTCCAATTTCCCTCGTCAATTTCTTCACCTTAGATCCTCATTTATTTTAGAAAATGAAATAACATCCACATATTGTCCTTGCTTATATAACCTGCTCTTTAGGATACCTTCTTCATTAAAGCCGCACTTTTTAAACATGCTCTGTGATATTCCGTTATGTTTGCTGACCTTTGCATAAATACATTTTAACCTTAATTCTAGAAATGCATATTGTACAATTGTCATCAGGGCGTCTGATCCATATCCTTTTCCCCGGACATCCTTCAATGATAATTTAATATGCACTTCAGCATTTCCATTTTTATAGTCAATACCAGTCAGCATAACAACACCGATTGCTTCACTGCCAACATCAATAGCACACCTTAAGGTATCTTTTTCACTTTTCAGATTATTCGTCCAATCCTCCTGATTCCTCTGAGACACTGGGAATGACCAACCGCCAAGCATATACTCCGTTTCGCCATCGTTAATTATATCCAGCAGCATTGAATTGTCTTTCGGTTCTATCGCCCTTAATAATACCTTCTCACCCTTTATATTCATTTTACCACTCTCTCATTCATCGAATTTTGCATTCGCCTGTATGCATCAAAATCAATCGGGCTGTCAACACCTCTAACACCTATATCTGATTTTTCAAATACCTTCTTAATTGTTTTTAACAATATGAATAAATCCATCCTAAAACTAATTTTTTCGATATATTTTAAATCATATAAAAACTTTTCTTCCCATCCTATCGCATTTCTGCCATTCACTTGAGCCAGCCCTGATAATCCAGGCCTTACGGAATGCCTTATGCGTTCCTGTGAATTATAATACGGTAAATATTGTTCCGCTAAAGGTCTGGGTCCGATAATCGACATATCACCCTTTACTATATTCCATAGTTCCGGCAACTCGTCCAACGATGTGTTTCTAAGAAATCTGCCGAACTTTGTTAGCCGATTCTTATCCGGTAATAATTCTCCTTCCGAATCCCTTTGATCTGTCATTGTTCTGAATTTATATAGGATAAATATCTTTTCATTTAATCCGGGTCGTCTTGCTTTAAAAATTACCGGGCTTCCCAGCTTTATTTTCACGAAGATGGCTACCGTGAAGAACAATGGACTAAGCATAACGATTGCACTTAGCGATAACAAGAAGTCCAGAGGTCTTTTTACATATTTTTTATACATAATTCTCCCCCAGTTAAAATAGTCCTTTTACAATTCGGATAATTTGTTTCATTTCCTCGTCTGTATTCTTAATGTCACTGGGCAGACATACGCCCTGCTTATAAATATCCTCTGCCACGCTTCCTTCATCCACTGTCATACTTATAAAATCGCAATTATCAAATACCGGCTGAAGATGCATAGGCTTCCAAATAGGTCTCGCCTCTATATTCTCTTGTTCTAAAGCAATCAATATGTCCAGAGGCTTAACCCTACTATCCGCATCCAGGGTTATACAGGTCAGCCAGTAATTCGGTTCACAATCATCGGGGATTGGATTGAAGGAGATGTCACTGATTTCTTCCAATGCCTTTTTATATGTATAGTAGATATCCCTCTTTCTATTAATATAGTCATGCAGGGTGGTCAACTGACCTCTTCCTATTCCCGCTACAATATTGGACATTCTATAATTATACCCGATTTCCCTGTGTTCATAATGGCGTTCCTTCTCTCTTGCCTGAGTAGCCCAAAAGCGTGCTTTTTCTATGGCATCCTTGTCCGGAGATACCAGCATACCTCCACCGGAAGTAGTGATGATCTTATTGCCATTAAAGGAAAAGATTCCGTATTTACCGAAAGTACCGGTCTGTCTCTCATGATAGGTGGCTCCTAATGATTCTGCTGCATCCTCAATCAGTGGAACATCATATTCTTCACAAATGTCCTGTATCTCCTCCAGCTTTGCCGGTGTACCATATAGATTAACAGTAATTACTGCTTTTGCCTCAGGATATTTTTGAAACGCTTTTCTCAGTGCCTTAGGATCCATATTCCAGGAATCTCTTTCACTGTCTATAAAAACAGGAACACCACCCTCGTATACAATCGGATTGCAGGTGGCTGAAAAAGTCAGAGAAGAACAGAATACGATGTCACCTCTCTGAACACCTGCCAATTTTAATGCCAGATGGATTGCCGCTGTACCTGACGTTAACGCAGCTGCATAAGGAATCCCTACATAAGCAGCCAATTCTTTCTCAAATTCATTGACATTTGGTCCCAGAGGAGCTACCCAGTTTTCCTCAAATGCTTTTTTAATAAAATCCTGTTCCCTGCCATTCATCGTCGGTGATGAAAGATAAATTCTCTTGTTTTCCATAATCTCGCCTCGGTTTATGTTGTAGGTAAATATTATATTCTAGTTTTTAGTTTATCATATACTCGAATAAAGTCAAATTTATATTAGTGGATGGCTTATATTAACTTTTATTCACTATATAGGTAGGAACTATTTCCTTAATCAGCTTCCTGATCTCAACCGGCTCTAAAAGACAAATTTCCTTTAGCTCTTCTAACTGTCTTAAAAATTTCTCCTCATCAATCTCAATCGGTTTTCCGATATGAATCAACTGATTCCCCGTATCCTGCAGCCCCTCTTCTTCCATCAGAAGCTCTTCATACAACTTTTCACCGGGACGAAGACCAGTAAATTGGATGTCGATATCCTCATAGGGCTTGTACCCCGACAGCCTGACCAGGTTTTCTGCCAGAGTAAGAATTTTAACCGGTTGACCCATATCCAGGACAAAGATCTCCCCGCCCTTGGCATAGGCACCCGCCTGAAGTACCAAGGATACCGCCTCCGGTATGGTCATGAAGTACCGGATGATATCCGGATGGGTTACGGTGACGGGTCCGCCTTCTGCGATCTGCTTCTTGAATAACGGTATGACGCTGCCATTGGAGCCAAGGACATTGCCGAACCGAACCGCAACAAATTCTGTTTTGGATCGGTTGTTGTAGGTCTGTACGATCATCTCACAGATCCGCTTGGAGGCTCCCATGATATTCGTAGGATTCACTGCTTTATCGGTTGAAATCAGGACGAACCTCTCCGCACCGTACAGGTCAGCTGCCATAACTGTCTTCCAGGTTCCCAGGACATTATTCTTGATTGCCTCATTCGGGCTGTCCTCCATAAGAGGTACATGCTTATGGGCCGCCGCATGATAAACGATCTGAGGCCGGTATGTCTTAAAGATACTGTTCATCCGGGATGAACTTCTAATGGATGCGATCAATACCACGAGTTTTAAATCGGGATATTTCTTCAATAACTCCTGTTGTATGTCATAGGCATTATTCTCATAGATGTCCACAATAATTAACTTCTTGGGTTCATGGGCGGCCAGCTGTCGGCAGAGCTCGCTGCCGATGGATCCGCCGCCGCCGGTAACCAGAATTACCTTGTCCTTCACATATCCCATAATGGAATTCAGATCCACCTGTATTGTATCCCTGCCCAGAAGATCCTCCACCTCTACATTTCTTAACTGACTGACGCTAATCTCATCATTCATGAATTGATAGATACCGGGAAGAATTTTTAAGCTGCAGCTAGTCTCCTTGCAGACGTCTACGATTTCACTGATTGTTTTCTTCGATACGGACGGCATAGCTATGATAATCTCGTCAATCTGGTATAAGCTCGCACAATCGATGATATCCTTCCTGGTCCCTACGACCTTAATACCATGGATGTATGTTCCCTGCTTCTCCTTCGCATCATCGATAATACATTTCACGACGGTATTGTGTATATGCTCACTGACTCGTATCTCCTTAATAATAGCATTAGCTGCGTTACCCCCCCCAATCAGCATAACCCGTTTGAATTCACTGTTATCACCGGATCTTCTAATAAGAAAGCGGATAAAACGGTAAGCAAACCGGCTACCCAGAGTCAGAAAGAAAAGCACTCCGCCGTAAAGGAAATAATAACTTCTGGGAACCGGTAGATCGAGTATATGTAAACCAAAGAATTGAACAATGGAAGCGGTAACACAGGCAGATAATACATTTTGCATCTCAATGATTCCCGCATACCTCCAGATACTATGGTAAAGCTTAAAAAGATAAAAGATAATCATAGTAAACAAAAGATTGTATGGTAAATAATCCCATACTGACTCGACATAATTCATATGAACTCTGTTTGGGTTAAGGTCAAACCTTAATAATAATCCTAAAGTACAGGATACTATAACTACTGTCATATCGCATAACAATAAAAACAGCCTTCTTACTGTTAGTTTCTTATCGATTGCTTTCCCCCATATACCCATTCATCCATACCTCTTATGCTAATTATTAAATCTCCTATGCATTCATAGGCCTTTCAACCAGTTTTTCAAGGAAAACTTAGTTGCCCGCTCTAGCCTTTTCGCAGAAAAAGAACCCACAAATAGAAGCATTCTTCTATTCACTAGGTTCTACTTAATTATCGGCTGCTCCTGGAGCAATGCTTCCATTTTATCACGATATTCCTGTATTCTCTTCTTGTAAGCTTCTCTATATGTGTTACGTTCGCTTTCCGCCATGTCCATAAATTCAACATATTCCAGTTCACACCGGTCAAGATGTGAACCGCAATGGAAGCAAATAGCATCCGGTTTCCTGGATACCATTCGAAAATTATAACACTTTGGACAGATATATATTCTCAGCATGTTATCTTGCGCCTCCTCTACGTATGCTTACAATTATACTATTATGTGAGCCCAATGTAAACCTTCAAATAGAAATATGTAGTATTATGTTAACCACTTTATATCATTGGGCCTGTCATATATCCGGTGCAAGCTTACTTCTAAAATAAAGTTATACTAATTTATTTTATCATAGTTGACAAACATTGAACAGACCAATATTTAGCATCATCAATATATTTCCAGGTTTTTCTTATAAACTCATGATAACTGTCCCTCCGTTTATATAAGCAGTAATATCATTAATAAAGCCCATTTAAAAGATCAAAAATAAAAAAGGAGATGCTTTTGTTTAATCACACCCCCGCCTGTACTCTGAATTTATCCATAATTAACGCAATATCTCCATTGCCCCACCCTTGACTTCAATATGCTTCCCATTGGCAGTAATCCAGGCCGCCTCAGCCGACGGATTATAGACCATGTCATGTGCCGCGGAAAATTTCAGGTTATCCAACAGCTTCATATAATCGACGATTTCGATGTTCGTGGCGTACCAGACATCCTCCCTGCCGCCGATATAGTCGGCAAATCCCTCCATCAACTCCCAGTTATCCTGCGTTTTGAATTCATAGCTGTGCCCCCATACATACATAAGGAACAGGTATTGGGATTTCGCAGTTTCCACAAAACGCCTGGCATTATCCATCAGGTTATGATTATGATGGCAGGTAGCTTTCCAGGTAAGATAATCCTTCGGTATTCCAAAATCATCCGTATCCCCGACGATTCTGCCATATTCAATCCCCAGAGAAGGAAGCAGCTTTACGATATTCTGATTATGGGAGCCATTCGGGTAAGCCATTCCCCGCACCGGATAACCCACGATACTCTCCAGCTCCTTCCGGTCCCTTATAATCTCTTCAACAACCTCCGTAATCGGACATCTCTCCAGGGTCGGATGGGAGAAGGTGTGACAAGCCACCTCATGTCCCTGATATAGTTCCTTCACTTCCTCCCGGTGTATTTTATCCGGCTGATCCAGCCAGCCGGAATTCAGATTGAAGGTTCCTTTAATTCCCTTCCGGTTAAGAAGCTTGATCAGTCTCCGGTCCTCCTCCCTGCCGTCATCATAGCTTAAGGTAAGAGCCTTATACCTTCCTCCCGGAAAACATTTATAAATTGACATGGATTTGTACCTCCTTATCCGATTACGTTAAATCAGCATGAAATAAATAAAAAAGCTGCAAAAATCAAATCTCTGCAACTCCATTCAGACCTGTATTTACTTAAGTAAGAGCAGCGCGTACGGGAATCGAACCCGTGTTTCCGCCGTGAGAGGGCGGCGTCTTGACCCCTTGACCAACGCGCCGTTTGTTAAGGACAATATTTATCATATACTATGCATGAGAAAAAAGCAAGCATTATTTTAAAAAATTTGTTGAATTGTTAAACCAATTAAAACAGTTTTATATTCTTCTATGGGATATGGAAAAAGCAACAAAAATAACTCTATTACCGCTTACTAAGCTTACCGAAATACGGTCTTATTATCCGGATATGGCTCATTTCCGGATAATAAGACCGTATCCCATCCGTTTTTCGTATATGGTTATCATATATGCTACAAAAAGTCCAGCAGCGACATCTGGTTGGACAGCGGCAGATCTCCCAGGAGCCCTAACCTGGCCATGTTGTCTACAACTGTAGAACTCACTTTGCAGCGGATCTTGAAGTCGTCCCTGGACAGGAATTGGCCCTGCTTTGCTGCTTCTACCACTCCGTCCGCTGCCTTGTCCCCAAGTCCGTCAATCGTACTTAAGGAGGGCATCAGCTTGTCATCAATTATCTGGAAATGGTGTGCTTTCGCCGTAAAGATATCGATCGAAAGGAATTGAAAGCCTCTGGCATACATTTCCTGGACAACACGCATATCCTTAAAGGTATCCTGCTCCTTGTTGGTCAGGGTGTTCGACCGCCGCTTATAATCGGCCATATTCTGCTCCAGACGGTCTCTTCCAAGGCACATCAGCTCATAGTTAAAGGCTGAGGCACGGATGGAGAAATAGGCTGCGTAATAGGCCAGCGGGTAATATACCTTAAAATACGCAATACGGTAAGCCATCATAACATAAGCTGCCGCATGGGCTTTCGGAAACATATACTTAATCTGCTTACAGGAACGGATATACCATTCCGGTACTCCGGCCTCCAGCATAGCCTCTTCCCATTCCGGTGTAAGACCCTTGCCCTTACGGACGCTTTCCATGATCTTAAAGGACAATCCTGCCTCCACGCCGGTCTGTATCAGATAGATCATGATATCGTCACGGGTACAGATGGCGGTGGACAGGGTACAGGTGCCTTCCTTGATCAGGGTCTGGGCATTATTCAGCCAAACATCGGTACCATGGGACAGCCCCGAGATACGAACCAGATCGGAGAAAGATTTCGGCTTCGCCTCCTTCACCATCTGCATAACGAAATCCGTTCCGAACTCAGGAATACCAAGACAGCCTAATTCACAGCCATCCAGGTCCTTTGGAGATATTCCTAAGGCGCTGGTATCATGGAACAGGGACATCACCTTCTTATCATCCAGACGGATCTGCTTCGCATCCAGGCCGGTTAAATCCTCCAGCATACGGATCATGGTCGGATCATCATGGCCGAGGATATCCAGCTTTAGGAGGTTATGATCAATGGAATGATAATCAAAATGTGTTGTCGTAGTGGTCGTATTCATATCATTGGCCGGCCTTTGAACCGGAGTAAAGGAATAGATATTCTCTCCGTGGGGAAGGACCACAATACCCCCCGGATGCTGGCCGGTAGTTCTTCGGACTCCGACGCAGCCTGCCACCAAACGGTCAATCTCCACATTCCTTTTATGTATACCTCGTTCCTCATAATAGTTCTTGACATAGCCGTAAGCGGTCTTCTCCGCCAGGGTGCCAATGGTTCCCGCCCGGAAGGTATGCCCCTTACCGAACAGCACCTCCGTATAATCATGGGCCTTACTCTGGTATTCACCGGAGAAATTAAGATCGATATCCGGTTCCTTATCCCCATAGAAGCCCAGGAAGGTCTCAAACGGGATATCGTGTCCGTCCTTCATCAGAGGCTTACCGCAGACCGGACAATCCTTATCCGGCATATCGCAGCCGGATTTTCCGGCAAAGCTCTTCACTTCCTCCGACTCAAAATCGGAATAATTGCATTCGGTGCAGTAATAATGAGGCGGTAAAGGATTCACCTCCGTAATACCGGCCGTAGTTGCTACAAAAGAGGAGCCGACAGAACCGCGGGAGCCGACCAGATAGCCATCCTCATTGGACTTCCATACCAGCTTCTGGGCTATGATATACATTACCGCAAAGCCGTTATTGATAATGGACTTCAGTTCATGCTCCAGGCGATCCTCTACCTGCTTCGGCAGAGTCTTTCCGTACATGGAATGAGCCCGTTCATAGCAAATATTTCTCAAGTTTTCCTCCGAGTTCTCCAAAACCGGAGGGCATTTGTCCGGACGCACCGGGGATATCTTCTCGATCCGGTCAGCGATCCGATTGGTATTCGTGATAACTACCTCTTCCGCCTTTTCCTTGCCCAGGTATGCAAACTCCTCAAGCATCTCCTCCGTGGTCCGAAAATACAGCGGCGCCTGCTGGTCCGCATCCTTGAAGCCCTTTCCCGCCATGATAATTCTGCGATACACCTCATCCTCTGGATCCATAAAATGCACGTCACAGGTGGCCACCACGGGTTTATTATATTCCTCTCCAAGAGCTATGATCTTCCGGTTAATCTCCATCAGATCTTCCCTGGAATTAATCTCCTTATCGTCGCTCCGGTCACTGCGGATCAGGAACTCATTATTTCCAAGGGGCTGAATCTCCAGATAATCATAGAAATTAACCAATCTCGCGATCTGCTCATGGGATTGGTTTGCCAGCACGGCACGGTATATCTCCCCTGCCTCACAGGCAGAACCCACGATAATTCCTTCCCTGCATTCCATCAGAAGACTCTTCGGAACCTTCGGTCTCTTATTATAATATTCAATATGAGACAGAGAAACCATCTTGTAGAGATTAACTCTTCCCGCATCATTTTGTGCCAGCAGGATTGCATGGTAAGCCGGCAGTTTTCGGATTGCCTCAGGAGACAGCTTTCCGAGCCGGTCTATCTCATCAACTATGGTAATCCCCTTCTCCTTCAGCATCTCAGACAGCTTTAAGAATATCTCTGCCGTTGCTCCGGCATCATCCACCGCCCTATGGTGATTCTCCAGGGAAATATCCAGAGCCTTAGCCACAATATTCAGCCGGTATCTGCTCAGATCAGGAAGCAGGATTCTGGCTAATCCAACCGTATCGATCACCGTATAATCAGCCTTTATCCCCAGTCTGGAAGCATTTTTCCGAATAAAGCCCACATCAAAGGAAGCATTGTGGGCAACCAGACTGCAGCCCTCACAGAACGCAAGGAATTCCGGAAGCACCGCCTCAATCCTTGGTGCATTGAGAACCATATCGTCACGAATTCCGGTCAGCTGTTCAATCTCGTAAGGGATCGGCACCTCAGGGTTGATAAAGGTACTGTACTTATCTACTACCTCTCCCTTAAGAACCTTAACAGCCCCGATCTCGATAATTCTATCGTTATTTTGGGAAAAGCCTGTAGTTTCGATATCAAATACTACGAAGCTGCCGTCCAGACTCTGACCTCTGCTGTCCGTGACCACCTCCTTGATATCATCCACCAGATATGCTTCCATTCCATAAATTACTTTAAAATCCTTTGCCCTCTTCTGTTCCCCTTCATCCTTATAATCTTTGGGATCGAGCGCATGGTTTGCGTCCGGGAAGGATTGCACTACCCCGTGATCGGTTACGGCTACTGCCGTATGACCCCATTGGAAGGCCCTCTTAACAAGCTTCTTCACATCCACCACAGCATCCATGTCACTCATCAGGGTATGGGCATGAAGCTCCACCCGTTTCTTTGGGGCCAGATCGCACCTTGCGGAAGTAAAATCACTAATGGTCTTTATACCGACGACAGAACCGATTGTAATATCCCGCTCGTAATTATCCATCTGGGCAATTCCCTTCAGCAGATAGAAGGCACCGGGCCGTAAGGCCTCCATTACCTCCTCTGCTTCGAGGGTTTTAACATAGAGCTTTACCTTGATGGAATCAGTAAAATCGGTGATAACGAAGGTAATGATGCTCTTCTCGTTCCCGATGGCTCTGGTATCCGGCTTGATCAGCTTACCCCGGATCACCACCTCGCCGATTTCCGCAATGATGTCGCAGATCAGCATGGCATTTCCTTCAAAATTCCTGCCATAAACCACGGAAGGATCCGTCGGCAGCTTACGATAACTGCCCTTACCCTTATCATAAGCACTTTTTCCCTTTCCTGTACCGCCCTTAAGACCTCCGGCTGCAGCCTTTGCCTGACTTTTTCCGCTTCCTGCGATGGCCGTATCCTCCGCAGCCTTTCCATTGGATATATTCCGGGAAACATCCTCCTCGGGATTCATATAGGGGATATTCCGGGCGGCATCCTCCTCCGGATTCACATAGGAGACGTTCTGATAAGCTCCCCAGCTATCGGCAGACAGTTCCTCGTCCGGATTGTCCCGGCCGTCATCCGGTACATTTCCCTGATACACCTCCGGCCTCTGCCGGTATCCTTCCAAGAAAGAAGCTTCCTCCACCCTGCCTGGTCCATCCTGTCCATTCTTATCCTTCCGGTCCTGCTTGTCCTGCTTCTTTGGTTCAAGATAATCGATGATAACCCGGGCAGTGTATTGGAACCGTTCCTCAAATAAGGTTTCCAGATAATCCTTTAGTGCAGGCATCTTCTCTCGGGTGATACAGCTGTCCGTAGCCTTGATATGTATATTCAAATCCTCCACAGTAACCTCCGCCTGCGAAAGAAGATGATAAACTACGATACTCTCCTCCATCAACTCGGCAAGAATACTCTCCCGGTAGATCGGATACAGCTTCTCCAGGTTATATTGAGCTGACAGACGAAATTGCGGCTTCAGGACAGCCTTATTTCCCGTAGCTTTAAATAGCTGCCGGTTCAGCAGCTCTTCCATTCTTTTGATATTTTGCCGGTGAATCAGACGGCTGCTCTGAAAGCAGATATAGATATTCTTATTTTCTCTGGAGGCGAGAACCTTTACAACCTCAGTATCTTCATAAAGCCTTCTAAGCTCTCCCTCCGCAGTCAAATGTTCAAATGTCTCAAAGAATAGCATCTTATCTTCCCCTTATTGTACGTGGATTACCATAGTTTCGTATAGTATTATATGGTTCAAGCGTTAAAAGCCCTTCGGGCATCACGGCTTCGTCAATTTGCACCTTCGCTAGGCGGAAGCGTGTTGCGAATGAATTATGTTTTGTATCACTCTATCACCAGTCAAATTGTGCAAATTGACGAACTGTATTTTGAATTGGCTTTTGACACCTAAATCATTATAACTGTTTATTCCAATTCATAAGTTCATTCCTTAAGGTTTCCAGTAATTCGGCTTCCGGAACCTTTCGGATAATTTCACCCTTCTTAATCAGAAGCCCTTCTCCCCTGCCGCCTGCCACGCCAATATCCGCTTCCCTGGCTTCTCCGGGTCCGTTGACGGCACAGCCCATAACGGCCACCTTAATATCCAGGTCGAAATCAGAAACCATCTCTTCTACCTCTGTGGCAAGCTTAATCAGATTGATCTGTGTTCTTCCGCAGGTCGGGCAGGATACCACTTCGACGCCGCCCTTTCGAAGACCCAGGGCCTTTAAGATAAGCTTTGCTGATTTGATCTCCTCCGCCGGATCTCCTGTCAGGGATACGCGGATGGTATCTCCGATTCCCTGATATAAAATGATGCCCAGTCCAAGGGCTGATTTGATATTGCCGGCATTCACCGTGCCGGCCTCCGTAATTCCCACATGGAGGGGATAGTCCGTCTCTCTGGCGATCAGTTCGTGAGCTTTGATGCACATCATAACATCGGAGGATTTTATGCTGATAACCATTCGGTCATGGCCCATATCCTCAATCCTCTTAACCTTATCCAGCGCACTTTCTACCAGACCCTCCGCAGTGACATGACCATATCTTGCGATAATTTCCTTCTCCAGAGAGCCCGAATTCACTCCGACACGGATCGGAATGCTCCGCTCCTTTGCTACGGCCACCACAGCCTGAAGCTTCTCATTACTGCCGATATTACCGGGGTTGATCCTGATCTTATCGGCACCGTTCTCCATGGCCGCAATCGCGAGCCGGTAATCGAAGTGGATATCTGCCACCAGGGGAATGGATATCTGCTTCTTAATCTCAGCCAGGGCTGCCGCTGCCTCCTTACTCGGTACGGCAAGGCGGATAATATCACACCCTGCCTTTTCCAGTCTCTTTATCTGTTCTACGGTGGCTTTCACATCCTCGGTCCTGGTGTTCGTCATGGACTGGATCAGAACCGGATTCCCCCCGCCGATCACTTTATTTCCAATGTGGATTACTTTCGTTTTATCTCTGTACATAATATGAAATATGCCTCCTTGAGGTCTGCAGGCCTTAGCCGTCTTCGCATCCGGATATCACAATCCTGATTAAACAAAGAGGTTTCGGATATCATTAAACAATACAAATACCATCAGTGCCATAAGAAGAGCCATTCCTACGAAATGCACCAAGGCCTCCTTCTCCTTCGGAACCGGTTTTCCCCTGACCGCTTCAATCAGAAGGAATACCAGACGCCCTCCATCCAGCGCGGGAAGCGGCAGCAGATTCATAACACCCAGGTTCGTACTGATCAGAATGCAGAAGCCTGCCAGTGACAAAAATACCGCACGAATTCCCTGCTTTGAGCTCTCATCCACAATCTGGCCGACCACATTGACGATGCCGACCGGCCCGGAGATATCCTTCATGCTGGCCTTACCGGTAATGAGATAACCAAGGCTGCTGACCGTGTATTTTACATAGAATTTGAGTTCATGGAAGCTGTTTTTCACTGCTTCCAGAGGTGATACCTTGGTATTGCCGGCATAATAATACAGTCCAAGATCATAATAATCGACCTGCTCCGGGGTTACCTTGGCAACCTTTGTTTCCCCCTCATGCAGAATGGTCATTGTAACCGGCTGTCCTGACAGGGGATGCTCCTCAAAATATTTTCTCAGATCTTCCCCTGTTTTTATGTCGGTATCATCCACCTTAACAATAACATCTCCCGCAACCACCCCTTGTTCTCCCAAGGGCTTTGAAGGATCGACCTCTAAAATATCGGCAGCCGGATTTGCGCTGCTATAGGTAAAGCCCATACGGTAATCCGTTATCTGCTTTGGTTTAAGCCTCGTTTCATATATCCTGCCATCTCTCAGATAGGTAACCTCAACCGGAGCTTCGGTTAGTGGATGGAACATCAAATAGAGATCAATTTCTCTGCCAAAATGAATGGTGCTGCCATTCATCTTTGTAATCCTATCCCCTGCACGAAGACCTGCTTCCGCTGCCGAGGTCCCCTCCTTAACAACCGTAATATCCGGGTAATCCACCCCGACCGCACCGGTTATTATCAGAGCCAGCACAAAGGCAAGAATGAAATTAAAGAAGGCCCCGGCAAAAATAACCGAAAATCTCGCCCATACACTCTTCTTATGGAAGGCTCCGTCATCTTCGACGGTCTCATCCTCACCAAGCATCATGCAGGACCCCCCGAAAGGAAATATCTTCAGGGAATATCTTGTTCCGTTCTTTACAAAGCTGGCAATTCTCGGACCCATACCGACAGAGAATTCCGTAACCGTAATTCCGTTCTTCTTTGCCAGCAGAAAATGTCCCAATTCATGTATTATGATAATAAAGCCCAACAGTAATATTGCTACTAAAATATTCATATTAACAATCCTTTCAAGTACCAGTCCTGTCGTCCTGATGTGCGGGTATTTACTTAATATCGGTCCTGGTAAGTTCTTTTATAAAATCATATGTCTCTTTCTCCGTATTAAGAATGTCATTTAGAGAAGGGTCCGGTATCCGCTTATGATGCTTCATAGCCTCTCCGATCAGGGAAGGAATATCAAGAAAGCCGATCCTGCCCTCCAGAAATCTGGCCACTGCCCATTCATTTGCGGCATTGTAGACCGTCGGCATGCTACCTCCCATGGTACCGGCTTCCAACCCCAGCTTTAACCCGAAGAAGGTATCCAGATCCGGTTCTTCAAAAGTCAGCTGTTTTAATTTCACAAAATCCAATCGTTCTCCCTGAGAAAGCTCCATTCTACACGGGTAGAGCAATGCATATTGGATCGGCAGGCGCATATCCGGAATACCCATCTGTGCAAGAACACTGCCATCCACATATTCTACCATGGAATGGATGATACTCTGAGGATGAACGAGAACCCGGATCCGGTCAATCGGAATATCAAAAAGCCATCTGGCCTCCATCACCTCTAAGCCCTTATTGACCATGGTGGCCGAATCAATTGTTATCTTCTGTCCCATCGCCCAATTTGGGTGCTTCAGCGCATCGGCGCAGGTCATGGTCTTTAACTCGGTCAGCTGCTTTCCGCGAAAGGGTCCCCCGGAAGCAGTCAGCAGCAGCCTATGAACCGAACGCTTCTCTTCTCCCTTCAGTGACTGGAATATGGCGGAATGTTCACTGTCAACCGGAAGAAGGGATACCTTCTTCTCTTTGATTAACGGCATAATGATATGACCTGCCGTAACCAGAGTCTCTTTATTGGCAAGGGCAATATTTTTACCCGCTTTAATCGCTTCTATTGTGGGCAGGATGCCGATCATGCCGACCATGGCAGTTACCACGGTTTCTGCTTGTGCTTCTGTCGCACATCCGATAATACCATCCATCCCGGACAGTACCTTTACCGGCATATCCTTCACCCTGTTTCTTAAAATGACTGCACGGCCTTCCTCATAAACACAGACCAGGTTCGGACAAAATTCCCTGATCTGCTTCTCCAACAGGTCAATATTACTGCCTGCAGCCAGTGCAGTCACCCGAAGCTCCTTATGTTCCCTGACGATATCCAAGGTCTGTGTTCCAATGGAACCGGTGGAACCAAGTACTGCAATATTCTTCATAGGAATAACTCTGCCTCCATTAAAAAAGTCCCTTCCCGAACAATACGGTCAGATAATATACGATCGGTGCGGTAAAGATAATACTGTCAAAGCGGTCCAGGATACCACCATGACCCGGGATCAGATTGCCATAATCCTTAATTTCATGGTTCCTCTTGACAGCGGAAGCAGCCAAATCCCCAATCTGGGAAAGGATGCTGGAGGCTGCTCCGATAACAGCAAATACCAGCTGGGGCTGGTCGATACCTGTCAGATGGGAACGGATTACCGTAGCAAAGAGAAAACCGATTAGGGCCGCTCCCAAAACACCGCCGATGCAACCCTCCAGGGATTTCTTGGGACTTAGCTTAGGAGTAACCTTATGCTTGCCGATCAGCATTCCGACACAGTAGGCGCAGGTATCGGAGCCCCAGGCGCCAATGAATACCAGCCATACGATCCATGCCCCGTCCTCCAAAATCCTTATCTGATATATGTAGGACAGCATGACGCTGATATAAAACAGGCCTAAAAAAGCAATCGAAACCTGCTCCGTATCATACTTCGGGAACTGCAATACATATAAAGCCATCAGCAGCAAAAGAAACAGGATAAAAAGCATCACCAGATGCTTCCTAAGGTCAAAATAAATCACCAGATAATACGCTATTCCGGCTATATAACCCAGAACTCCCAACAGGGTTTTATTAATTTTAACGATCCGGTATAATTCCATCATACCGATCATGGATATGCATCCGACCGCTGCAAAGAGAGCATCGCCGCCCAGGACTACCATTAATATCGTTAACGACAGCACAATCACACTGCTGCGTAATCTTATCATAAACATAGTATAACCCCCTTATGCGCCTTTCTATGAAATAGCGCCGAATTTTCTCTGTCTGCTGCTATAGTAGTCAACTGCTTTCTGTAATTCGTCCTTATTAAAATCCGGCCATAGTACGTCTGTAAAATACAATTCCGTATATGCTGACTGCCATAGCAGGAAGTTGGAAAGCCTCTGCTCACCGCTGGTCCGGATCAAGAGATCCGGCTCCGGAATATCCTTCGTATCCAGATACTGTGTGAATCTGGCTTCATCGATCTCATCCGGTGTAAGCCTGCCTTCCCTGACCTCCAGAGAAATAGCCTTGACGGCACGGAGCATCTCATCCCTGCTTCCATAATTGATTGCCACCTGAAATTTCAGCCCGGTATTTCCTGCCGATGCCTCCTCAAGGTCGTGAATACTCTTTCTGATTTTTTCCGGAAGCACAGTGATATCCCCAATAATGCTCACCCGCATATTGTTCTTGGCACTGGTCTTAATACTGGTCTCGAGATAAGTTCCCAGCAGCTTCATCAAAGCATCCACTTCTTCCTTCGGACGCCTCCAGTTTTCCGTCGAAAAAGCATATACCGTCAGGTACTCTATCCCCATATGATAAGCTTCCTCACAGATTTTTTCCACTACCTTGCTGCCCTGAGTATGACCATAATTTCTGGGCATCATTCTCTTCCTTGCCCATCTGCCGTTACCATCAAGGATGATAGCAACATGTTTTGGTATGTTTAATCCATTTTCCTGCATTGAAATTCTCCTGTGCATATTTCAATGGGAATCACCCGAGACATTGGCTGCTCTGGCGATTCCCAATCTAAAATTCCTTTTAGGACGCACTTGATATATTATTGTAAATTATACCGTAAGGATCTCCTTGGACTTGTCCTCCATAACTCTGTCAATCTCCACGATATGTCTGTCTGTAAGCTTCTGGCATTCATCCTCCAGATGCTTGAATTCATCCTCGGAAATCTCGCTGGCTTTGTTCTGTTTCTTGAACGCCTCATTCGCATCTCTTCTGATATTACGGATGGCCACCTTCGCATTCTCCGCCTTCTTCTTAACATCCTTCACGAGATCTTTTCTTCTTTCCTCCGTAAGCTCAGGAAATACCAGGCGGATCACCCTTCCGTCATTGCTGGGAGTCAGCCCCAGGTCAGAGGCCATTATTACCTTTTCAATATCCTTGATTAATTTACTCTCCCATGGCTGGATCTGGATAACTCTTGCCTCCGGTACCGAGATGTTTGCAACCGCCTGCAAGGAAGAAGGTTGTCCATAGTAATCTACTTTAAGCTTATCAAGAAGATGCGGGTTAGCTCTTCCGGCACGGATTGTAGAGTACTCTTCCCGTAAAGTCTCCAAGGTTTTTCCCATCTTCTGATTAAATTGATCTAACTTTGCATCCATTCATGATCCCTCCAATTTTTTATAATTAAGCAATGCTTCGGATAAAGCCGGGTAACAGCTGCTCGTACCATTTATACGGTCATTGTCGTGCCGTTTGATTGTCCCTGCGCTGCCTTGACAATGCTGTTCTCCTCGGAAAGACCAAACAGTAAGATTGGTATTTTATTCTCAAGACAGAGCACCGTAGCTGTCAGGTCAACAATACCCAGCTTCTGGTCCAGCACCTGCTGCATCGGTATCGTATCGAATTTCTTAGCATTCCTATTCTGCTTCGGGTCACAGTCATATACGCCGTCAATATTTCTGGCCATCAATATGATGTCACAATCCAATTCCACCGCCCTGAGTACCGTTGCGGTATCCGTGGAAAAATACGGGTGACCGGTTCCTCCGGCCAGGAAAGCTACCCCGCCCTGTTTCATACAGGCGGTAACCTCATCCTTTGAAAAAAGCTTTGTGATGCAGCCGCAGGAAAAAGGTGTATAAATCTCGGTAGGAATTCCAACGAATCGGAATATCTCTGATACATAGATACAATTCATGACCGTTGCCAGCATCCCGATCTGATCTGCTTTTGTACGATCTATGGTCTCACTGGTTCTCCCTCTCCAGAAGTTGCCCCCGCCGATGACGATACCTACCTCAATTCCCTTCTCCACTAACTGCTTTACCTGCTTCGCTACTTCGATACAAGTGGCTTCATCAAAACCGGTTCTCTTATCACCGGCCAAAGCCTCACCGCTTAATTTCAGTAATACCCGATTATATATTTTCATTATTCAATTGCCTCCATACTTAGCTTTTCCAACCTACTTTATCACAGGAAGGATGAAATGGCAAGTGCCTCATCCGATGTGACAAAAGTATACTACTCAAAAATATTATCTACATCAACAGATGAGTAGCTTAAGGAACAGAAGCCTTCAATAACTGCACCGTTATTGATCTGTACGGATTTTGCCTTTATATTGCCTTTGATGATGGCGGTAGAATCAATTACAATCGGGCCGTTGACATCAATTTCTCCTTTAACAGCTCCGGCAATTACGCCGGAGGTTGCAACAATATCACCAATAATTACGGTTCCCAGCCCAACCTTGACACTTCCTTCACTGTTAATACCGCCCTCCATACGTTCGGTATTGACATATACCTCTGCCGCAGTGGAATTACCATTAACCTTACCGGTAATGGAAAGCTTTCCGAGACATTCGATATCACCGGTAATCGTGCCCATAATGTCGAGAGACCCCTCCGATGAGATGCTCCCGTTTATCGTTGTTCCCTTGGAAATCACCGTTACTTCATCATCATTAGCTACTGCTGCAGCTCTAAGCTTCGGTACAGCCTTCTCATTGCTTTCATCCGTCTGTTCTAATTCTTCTTCCGCATTTAAAACATCCAGCAACTCTAAATCGATATTCTCATCCATGTCCTCGCCCTCTTCCTCAATAATTTCTAATGATATATTATCCTTTAAATCCTCTGTATCCTCCATGGAAAGCTCCTCCGATACATCCCCCTCCGGATCAGCTTCCAAAGAAAGACCTTCCTCTCCCTCAGAATATGCCTCTTCCCAGGAATTTTCTGATTCTACGGAATTATATAGTTTCTCCGGATTTGTAAATTCAGCAGAATCATTTAATTCATTCGTTGCATCACTTGTAAATGTATCAAGGAGCTCCATCATCTTCTCGTTATCCGATGCCTGGTCGGCATCATTTTGCTCCAAGGTGTTAACCATCTGCTCATCCGTGTCGTCTTCGCCGGAGTGATCATCCGGAAGCAATTCGTTCATTGCCCGGGACAAATCCTCCTTAAATTCCTTAAAAAAGCTCATCAGCGTAATACCTCCCTATGTAGTGGACTATTTAACCTCATTTGCTTTTATCTGCTGAATAGGTGCAACATCGCCGGTGATCGGTAACACCTCTGCTCCTCCTGAAATCAGAATCTCAAGAAGTTGGGGCAGTGAATCCATTGTCGTTTGTTTGCCTTGTGAATCATGCATCAATACGATGGATCTCTTCTTTGCAGCAACACCATCCAGGACATTTTTTATAAGCTCGTCTGTAGTGAATTCTTTACCGGTAGCATCCCCATTATCCACATTCCAATCATAATAGAGAATCGATTTATCGTTCAGATACCGTATGAATTCGTCCATGCCATGAGCATTGACCTTATTACCGCTTCCACCGGGGAATCGGTAAATAGTAGGCATGTACCCAGTAGTATCATATAACAATTTCCATAGTTTTGTAAAGTCTTTATCAAAATCTTCTAAAGAATTATAAATTTGTTTGTATGCATGGGAGTAAGAATGCATACCAAGAGTATGTCCTTCCTCCACAATTCTTTTATAAAGCCTCTTTGATTCCTTGTCCGTCTTCCCGATCACAAAGAAGGTCGCCTTTACATCAAATTCCTTAAGGGTATCAAGAATCTCTTCCGTACAATTGCTGGGTCCGTCATCAAAGGTCAGATAAACTTTTTTGCCCGCATAGATCCCTGTGCTTGATATCTTGATTGTCCCAGGTTCCGCAGCTTCCTCCTGTTTAATCGGCTGCCCCGCTGCAGTCCCGTCTTTCTTCGTTATATCGCCCGGTACGATTCCTTCATTCATACCGGCCTCAGAATCAGGTCCGGGCAGCTCGGTACTGACATCAGTAACCGTACCTGTATTCTCATCCGCTATACTCCCGTCACTTCCCAGCGGACCATTCCCCACAGTTGTATCCGGGTTGTCCAAGGTCCCGTCCCTGGCAGCATCTGTATGAGGAAGCCCTGTGGGTAGCGCTCCCTCAGCGGCTCCCTCCTCCGGGATTGCATCCTGGTTACCTGTGAGACCTGTTTTCTTTTCATCCTGTGATACGGTGTCCGTTCCATCTGATACTACCTTCGCGGAAGACTCCTGAACGGATATCGGACTGAAAGCCGGTCCGGCTGCGGACTGTATGCCCAGGGGATCGTAAGCCTTGGTCTTACCCCCTGTCCCCATGATCTGTGCTCCATTGACATATCGGTAATCTCCGCCCTTATTGACGGCCAATTCCAATTCCGTGCCGTCCGCCGTATGTATCCCGATTAAGAAGTCCATCTGGTTTTGGAGTCTGCTCACTTTAAATCCCAGGTAAATACATAATACCGTAGGTATCAAAAAAAGCAGGATAACAATAACCACGATCATCGTCTTTATCCGGTTGATTCTTCTTCTGTGCCATACTGCATCCCGTTCCATGCTGTTTCTCTCCGTATCATTCATCTTCTTTTCTTCCTGCAAGTCCTCACCCCTAGCTTAAACTTTCCATATTATATTAGCACATTTCGATAAGAATTAACATAGAAATTCATAAAATAACAGAAAAAGACAGTTTATCCGGTGATAAAAAATCGGTAAACCCTCTCGGTTATTTTCGCTTCCAAGCTGTCCCCATCTACTTCCATATTATTAGGAAGCTCTCCTGCATATACTTGGTTTATATCGCATAAATCACCCGTCCCCGCATATTTCACCCATGCTTGGCGTAATAAGAAAAAGCCCATACTCCGTCAGGAATACAGGCCCATGCTATTGCTTTATTTTTCATTTTGGTTTTGTGCACAATGCCAACTTAGAATACTTGTTAAATTCGAGCTGGCTCAGGTTCAATTCCCGTGAAGAAGATCATATGCCGTTCTCTGAATTATCTGTTTTGGCAAATGCGACATTTTTTTCTTTAAGAGAAATCTTTCCTACTTGATATCCGTATTGCCTTGCTTCTTTTTTATAATTCAAAAATGAATGATCAATCTCAAACCCAATGATCTTCCGGATTTCTTCAAAAGATAGTTTGATATGTTCATTCCCATTATTATAAAGATATTTCCATAAAGAATCATATTTGCTCATTTTCTAACATCTTCCTTTTAAATCATGGCTTGAATATCTCTTTATATTTAAGAGATATAAGCCTTACAAATTAAGTTCACCCTTTTTCGTACAAAAACGTCCCCCCATGGGACACATCACTTGCGTGAGAGGTGTGGGGAGTCCTGTTACTATTATAATATGCCATAGATGGAGAAATGTCAATCTGCTTCTTATAAATCACCATCTGGTAAAAGCAGATAAGCTCCAATCACATCTGTTCCATCCTCTTTTTGCCGTTCACAAGAACGGCAATGAGACTCATGTCGGTTTTCTGCATTCAGCTGGCAAGTTTGGTGACCAAGGAAGTAGATTTTCGCAGAAACTCAAATCCTTAACACCCAGATGATGTTTTGGGATTTCCGTAAGCAGATATTCGAAATAATTATAGAGCTTTAGATTGTTTGCTTTTGCTGATCAAGCAAGGCTATTGTAAAGGCTATAAATAATAGCACTGGATTTGGCTCCATTAATTATCTAAAACATTTGCTCCTACACATACCTGTTATAGATTTTCATAATCATCCGGAAGACCTTGATGATAGAATACCTCTGCAAAGTGCTAATTTTTTTCCGTGTATCATATAAAGGCAATCATAAAAAAGTTCATTTAAATTGCCAAGGGAATTTGCGGGTCAAAGCAGATAAGGATACTAACGGTGTATACATTCCGGTACCTAAATATTTTATCCATGCTTCTTTCCTAACCAAGAAAAGAGCCTTTTTCGGCCTCTTTTTTCTTAATTCTGCAAGCACACGACACTTTACTTCGCCACCCTTTAGAATCCGAGCCATTGTTGGATTAGTTTTGGAAACCCCATTTGCCATAGCTGCTTTAAAACACTGCCTTAATGTTTATATTCTAATTAGACCTGAATGGATACATCTCAGAGAACGACATTTCTTCTACTTCCTGTTCGGTTAGGTCAACCATTTCAAACCCTGCCTTTACGTCCCTTCCACATACAGAGACTATATACTCATCCTTTTGAAGGGTTAATATCTGTACTGCAATATCAAAACTTAAGGTATTAAAGGATGGAAGTGGCATGGACAGTCCCTTCCCAAGATACTTTATGTATGCTTCCTTCTTTGTCCAAACTTCATAAAACCGCTTATCTGTCTCAGATACTACTGCAGAGATATAATCCCGTTCCTCAGAGGTAAAAAATCTTCTCTCAATACCATGCTCCGCTCTGCCAATTTTTTCGATATCCACGCCAACCGGAAAATCTGCTATCGCCACTACAACAGCATTTCTTGTATGTGATATGTTATAATAGAAATCCGTATGCCCTATGAGATATGGTTTCCCAAATTCTTCTCTATCAAAGACCAGCTCCCTAAGATTAATTCCGAATTTTTTACAGGCAATCAATCTCACCAGTAATTCGCTATATAAGCTGAGCTTTCGGTCAATTTCAAAATGGAACCTCTTCAGCTGCTCTTGTTTTTCCTTAGAAACCAGTTTCAGGAGTTCATCGCATGTTTGTTGCCCGGTCTTTTCTGATACAGGAATATAATATAGTATATTCATAACTTTACACCCAAATATTCATTTCTTACAATTTCACTTTCTGATTTCGCATCATATCATGAACATAAAGCGTGTTCATGATCTTGTTGCTCCAATCGGAATACATAAGCAAGCTTATGATTCCTCATTCCGCTTTCATTATATCATATTTTTTAAGAATACACCAGAATGCCAAACATCATACTGCTGTTTCATTCTGATTCTGCTCTATCATATTCTGGACATAATTCGTTGTATAATTGCCTTGTAAAAAACAGTCATCCTTAATAATCTTGATTAGAAATGGTACATTGGTATGAATCCCTTCCACTTCAATTTCTTTCAGACAATGAAGTATCTTACAAACAGCTTCCTCCTTCGTGGAACCATAGCAGCATACCTTCGCTAAGAGGGAATCATAGTAAGGTGCTACTTCATCCCCATACTCATAGCCTGTCTCCACACGAACTCCAAAGCCGCCCGGCAAATGCCATTTTCTTATTTTACCGAAGGAAGGAACAAAATCTTTTTTAAAATATTCTGCTATGATTCTGCATTGGAGTGCATATCCATGGAAACATATCTCATCCTGCCTGTAGTTCAGCGCTTTTCCCTCCGCTGCCATAATCTGTTCCTTAACAATATCCACTCCGGTAATCATTTCTGTTATGGTATGCTCAACCTGTAATCTGGTATTCATCTCCATAAAATAATAAGTACCATCCGGCTGCAACAGGTATTCAATCGTTCCCGGACCGATATACCCAATATATTTACAGATTCTCACAGAGTCCTCACACATCCTTTGTTGAATTTCAAGGCTGACACTCATACTCTGTGCCTCTTCTATCAGCTTCTGGTGTGCACGCTGTATTGTACATTCCCGATTTCCCAGATGTATCACATTTCCGTATTGATCTCCTAAAATTTGAACCTCTATATGTTTGGCATCCATAATATATTTTTCTATCAATACAGTGCTTAATCCAAAAGAATTAGCTGTTTCTTTCCTGCATAACTCCAAGGACCGCGGAAGTTCTTCCATCGAATGGACAACACGAATTCCTTTTCCTCCGCCGCCGTTTACCGATTTGAGAATAACCGGGAAGCCATGTTCTTCAATATAATGGTAACAGTCATTCACAGAGCTGACTTCTGCAAAATCTCCTTCGATTACCTTCACTCCGCATTGCTGTGCAATTCGCTTGGCTTCGATCTTACTCCCCATACTTCTAATAATGGTGCTTCCAGGACCAATGCAATCTATTCCGCTATTTTCACAAAGCTCCGCAAAATCCCCATTCTCAGCAAAGAACCCAATTCCCGGATGAATTGCATCCACCTTCATGTGCTCAGCTGCTGATAAAATATTATAGGAATTAAGATAAGATTCGTTTGCGCCTGTACTACCGATACATATCCGGTAATCAGATAATCTTGTATGGAGTGCTCCCTCATCTTTGGTTGAATGGACAGCCACCGTCTCTATCCCCAATTCCTTACAGGCACGAATTATCCTTACTGCTATCTCACCGCGATTTGCAATTAATATTCTTTTATAATTCATATCGGTAACCTCAATCCTTCGGCATCAAAATCTTTATAATAGGTTGGTTATATTCCACCAGACTAGCTTCTTCCACTAAGATTTCAGTAACGATACCACTGACGGGAGCTGTAATTTCATTATATAGCTTCATCGCTTCAATTGAGCATACTACATCACCGCTGTTCACAACAATTTCTCCATCGGATTGCCTCAATATATCCGATAAAGTAATCACTCCTACATATGGTGATTTTATAATATAAATATTTTCATTCGTTGTCGCAGTCCCCGAATCAATATCTAATTTTGTGTTTCCTACCGTTTTCGCTGAATATACCTGACCATCATTTAACATCAATGCATTGCCATTCCCTATCATATTACTTGCCTTACTGAAAGTAATTTTCCGATTATTATCTACAATTTCGAAATATGTTAAATTTGTACCCTCGAAAAATGTAATTAATTTTCTGATTTCATCTGCCTCCATAGTTTTGCACCTTTCCTTTCTTATGAATCAATTACCATGTTCTCACTTCCAGCAGGAATGCCATGGAATTGATGGTCAAACATACGGTATTTATTCCTTCGATTTTCAATAATATCTTCCTCTTTCCAATCATAGTATTTCGCCAGGCTGTTGTGGATTGCTTCTCTGATGTTTCCACAGATCGCCGAAAATGATGTGTTTTCAGGTATAACATAGTCCACTAACCCAAAGCTTTTCAGATCCTCTGCAGTCATTTTCAGAGCTTCTGCAACCTTATTCGCTAACTTATTGTCCTTCCATAGAATACTGGCACAGCCCTCCGGAGAGATGACTGAAAAAATTGCATTTTCCATCATCAATAATTCATTGGCTACACCAAGTGCTAAAGCTCCTCCGCTTCCGCCTTCACCGAGTAGGATTGAAATTACAGGAACCTTCAGTTTCGACATCTCATATAGATTCCTGCCAATTGCTTCGGCTTGTCCGTGTTCTTCCGCCGATATTCCCGGATAAGCTCCAGGTGTATCAATCAAACACAAAATCGGTCTATGAAATTTTTCTGCCTGCTTCATGAGCCTTAAGGATTTTCTATAACCCTCCGGCATTGTCATACCATACTGCCGGTATTTCATATCAACTGCATTTGTACCTTTCTGCTGACTTATCACTGTAACCGGTATTCCCTCGAACCAGGCTAAACCACAGACAATGGATTTGTCATCACCCAGATTGCGATCCCCATGTAACTCTATGAAGGACTGAAAGATACATGGAATAATATCAAGAGATCGAAAACGTTTCATACTTCTAGCCAACAGAACTTTCTGCCATACATTATTTTTTTCCGCCGGAGAAAGGTTTTCACCTTCCGCAGAAATATCACGCTTTTCCTCTTCCTTCATCCTCCTCATTTCAATAAATCTTTCCACTTTAATCAATACTTCTTTTTCCGCCAGCCGTTTTCTTTCTGCCTTATGAAACATTAGGAGTTGTATTATAATGTTTCTCATGTCCTTCCGTTCCACGATGGCATCCAAATATCCGCAATTCAACAGATATTCCGATGACTGAAAATTGCTTGGCATAGTTTCTTTTATAGTTTGTTCCACGACTCTTTTCCCGGAAAAACCAATCAATGCTTCCGGTTCAGCGAGGTTAATATCTCCTAACAATGCAAAACTTGCGCTGACTCCTCCCATCGTGGGATTTGTGAGAAAACTGATAAATAAGCCGCCGTTTTCCTGAAAATCAGACAGTGCGGCCGTTGTTTTGGCCATTTGCATCAGAGAAAAAACCCCTTCCTGCATTCTTGCCCCGCCGGAAGCCGAGAACAGGATTACCGGTATATTTCTTTCTCCTGCCTTCTCAAATAACCTTGTAATCTTTTCACCGACTGCAATCCCCATACTTCCCATCATAAATCTGGAATCCATAATGCCTAGCATAACCTTCACTCCGCCTATCAGGGCAGAGCCGGTAATTACAGCCTCCTTCATATCGGTTTTTGTGACTGATGTTTCATACTTATCACGATACCCAGGAAATTGTATCGGATCTGTGAAGGTAAATTCCGAGTCCAATTCTTCAAACGTATTCTCATCAACCAAATAATCTATTCTCATATCATAGGGCAATGTTTCATAATGATTACAAGCACTGCATATGCAGAAATTCTGTTTGTACTTTTTTATTTCATGGATAAATCCACACTTTGGGCATTTACAAAACAATTGTTTCTCCATTTGAATTTACATATCCATGACTACTATGAAATCAGGATTAATTGCCTCCTTTCCGTATTGTTTGTTATTAACCAGAATGATTAGAATACTACACGCTGTTTCAAATAGGTCACTATATCCTTGATTCCTTCGAATCTGGTTATCGCAAGTTTCTCTTCCTCAATTTCCAGATTAAAATTACTTTCCAGATACACAATCATATTCATATAATTGATGGAATCCATCCCGATCTCTGCCAGAGTTGATTCTTCTGCCACCATTAGATTTTGATCCTCCATCACACCCTTTGTAATTTGAATGACAATATCAGTCATTTGATCAACCTGACTTACCTCAGCAATCTTATTCTCCTTCTGTGCATTTATCTCCTCATTCCATTTTTGCAGCATGGTCTTTCTATCTGTTTTTCCGCTTGCAGTATAGGAGATGCTTTCAACCCGGCAAAATCTGTTAGGAATCATATACGACGGCAATAGTTTCTCCAGTTTTTCTCTCAGAACAGTTTCCTCCATCATCTCGTAGGAAAGATAAAAGCATATTAATTTCTCCGCCTCCTCATCAAAACATGTTACGGAAGCCATAATATTATTCAGCTTTAACATATTCGAATCAATATCCTCAAGTTCAATCCGATGTCCCCGCAATTTAATCTGCTGATCTTTTCTCCCCAGACATATCAATTTCCTCTCTTCTATGACACCTATATCTCCTGTTCGATATATTCTTTCATAGGGGGCAAAAGGTAATTTAGTAAAGCTTTTCTCGGTCTGCTCTCTATTATTCAAATACCCCTTTGCCAATCCTGATCCGCCGATACAGATTTCTCCTGTCTCTCCATCAGAAACCGGATGCAGGTGCTCATCCAGTAAATATACCATTGTCTCCTTAATCGGGCTCCCGATATCAATTTTGTCCTTATCCGTCAGATCACTCACAGTGGACCATATTGTGGTTTCTGTAGGACCATACATATTATAAATTCTTGCTTTCGTTTTATTCTTAATTTTCACAAACAACTCATAGGGCAATGCTTCACCGCCGATCATAATTGTTTTCATCCCAGTCAGGCAATCAAATTCCGGATCTGCTAACTGAAGCATTTTAAATCTTGAGGGGGTCATCTGTATCATATTCACATTATGTTTTATTAGCATTGCTGCCATCCTCTTCGGATTGTTCTGTTCCTCTTCGTCTGCAAATACAATCGTCAATCCATGATATAAGGCTAAAACAGATTCCAGGAAGAAGATATCGAAGGTATAATTTGTGAAGCATGCAATGATATTATTTTCATTAAAATCTATAATAAGTGGTATGGCCTCTATAAAATTAATAAAGCCCTTCCTCATTACTTCCACTGCTTTAGGCCTTCCGGTCGTCCCCGAGGTATATAAAAGATATGCAATCTCATTAAATTCATCGTCAATGAATTCACAGGTATTATTATTACGCTCAAATTGGTCAGTGATTATAACATTCCTGCTGCCAAAGTCATATTGATTCTGAGAAGAGGACAATAGATAAGTAATCCCAGCAAAATCAAGCATATAATCGATGCGCTCCCTGGGCTGACTCATGTCAAGCGGCAGAAATGTGATATGGCATTCCAAGCATGCGAAAATAGCTGAAAGAAGCTGAATCGTCCTGGGAAACGCCAGCGCTATGAACGGTTTTTCCCGCAAAAGCCGCGTTTCATATAAAATATTTTTCATTTGATTAATATTATCACGCAATTCATGTTGTGTATAAATTCTATCCCCTTGAAGTACCGAGCCCTTAATCTCATTTCTGTAAAACATAATCTATCCTCCTCGTAAATCATTCCAATATTTCTATGCAGAAACTGATTTTTATCATAAGCCTTCCGCTGATTTATAAGTTTGTAAAAGCATAGGTAAGTTCACCTTCCGCTGTTCTTTTCCCATCTACGGTAACCAAAACCCTAACCTTTGCCATATTGGCGAATTTCTCCATATATTCAGCTCGAATCATCAGTTGATCTCCCGGAACAACCGGCCTGATGAATTTAAAAAATGGTATTGAACTTAATTTTCCCCTAATTCTCTGTTCCTCTGAATCTTTATCATAGAATATAAAGGCTCCGGCCTGAGCTGCCGCTTCAACAAGAAGTACTCCGGGGAAAATAGGTTCACCCTCAAAATGACCCTGTACCCAAAATTCATTCATTGTAACATTTTTACAGGCAATCGAAAAATCATTGAATTTATAATCTATAACTTTATCAATAAATATAAATGGATAGCGTTGCTGCATGATTTTCATAATTTGCTTAATGTCCAACATAATTTTCCTTCCCCTCACAAATCCTTTTTTTATGAAGTCACAATATATTTTCCCTCATTTTCTTTCATCACGTTCAGGAACATATTATGATATATTTCCGGCATAACAAATAAAATTTTATTCCCTTTGGTCAGCGCATGCTCTGTTTTACCCAGAAATGCAGTTTCTCCGCATTCATTTAATATCTCATACTCAAATACCAGTTTTGTGGTGCAGTTATAAAACAAATACAGCTTCACCGTAACCTCCTGACGGGCTGTAATTGCTTTCAGATATTTCCCCTCTAAACGAATGACTGGAAATTGAATTTCGTCTTCCTGAAGATCATGAAGGGTTAAATGCAGGATATCCTCCATCAGCTGCATCCTTGCCTCCTCGATCCACCGAAAATAATTACTGTGATGTACCACTCCATACACATCCGTATCACTAAACCGCACAATTGTTTTATAGACATATGGCTCTGTCATAGTCTCCCCTCATCCCTTAAGCTGTCAATCCCCCATCCACTACCAGTACTTCCCCGTGAATATAATTAGAATAATCAGAAGCCAGAAACATGATAGGATAGACGATATCCTCCGGTTTACCAAATCTCCTGGCCGGAATCGATTTAATATATTCCTTCTTTAACAGGTCGGGGATATCATCCAGCATTTCGGTGATAATGAATCCCGGTGCAACGGCATTCACATTAATCCCCCTGCCTGCCACCTCTTTTGACAGGCTCTTTGTCAATCCAATCAATCCTGCCTTCGCTGCTGAATAATTGGTTTGGCAAGCTTTTCCGATTATTCCGCTTACTGAGGCAATATTTATGATTTTCCCATAATGGTTTGCTATAAAATGAGGTATTAATTGTTTCGTCAGATAATACACGCCATTCAAATTGACATTAATTACTCTCTCCCAATTATTCTCCGGCATCATTATCATATAAGAATCCTTGGTAATGCCGGCATTGTTAATCAAAATATCTATTTTCCCAAAATCTTCCAGAATTTCCTTTGCCGCCTCCGTAACAGCCTTATTATCAGCAATGTCTGCCTTGTATCCCTTAACCTTTACTTTGCCGTTACTCCGCTCACTGTCTATATGCTGCGCAATATCCCCTGAGGCTCCATAAATATAAGCCACCTGCGCATTACAATCTGCAAATGCATCCAACAGGCTTTTTCCGATGCCCCTGGTTCCACCGGTTATTAATACATTTTTGCCATCAAAATCAAACATATATGTCTCCATTCCATCATCCCATGATAATCCTGATCAAGCGCAGCTTAACACAAATGATTCCAAAGTTCCGCTAACTTCTATTCCGTTCACCAATATTTTCTTATATTGTCCGGAACGAATTAAAATTGCAGCAACTGCAATGCTAAGTGTCATTCCGGCTCCCAGTGTCTCACCCAACAGATCCTTTACAGGAATGATCTTTGGCTTTCCTGTAAAAATCTCATCCACTGCTTTCTCCTCCGCAGTTCTGAGTCCGCTGCAGGAATCACTGCCCAATAAAATACAATCAATTTCTTTCTCATCCACATTCGATGCTTGAATAGTTTTCATAATCAGCTTACTAAATTTCCCGGTCTCATCCTCTGAATCGGTAAATAATGGGGAATATCCCAGACCTGTTTCAGAACCTCCCAGAATATATCCATATTCACTTTTACCTTGGTTTGACAACAATAAGGCTGCTGCGCCCTCACCAAACAACGTTGTCTTATATTTAGCCGCTGCATATTCATGAATAGGTTTACAGTATTCCTCCACTCCGCAGCAAAAAATTTCATTAGCATCCTGTCTCTTTAACAGCCGCATTGTATAATAAACGGTATTTCCTCCCATCAAAAGTGTGCTGGGACCTTTTAATCCATAATACATGGCAGCATGTCCAATAATTGCATTACTTACAGAATTTGCGAAATCCGTCGGGCTTGCCAGCTCAGGAGTCTTTCTATTGACCAGCCTTCCGAAATCCATAGTCGTATTAATCGCTCCATAAGCAACATTAACAATAATTCCTGTATCAGCAGGTATGATGCTATCCTCCGGTTTCAAACCATCCATGCAATCATAGATTGTACTGGTCAGCATTCTGGCAATCCTATTCATGCGCCTTGTTTTTCTATTGTCAAGAAAATTTTCAAAGTCCAGCCGATCCTGTGAAAGATATGTATTATTCTCAAGATGCTTTAAAACCTGCTCTTCCCGTTTGCCCAGTTTTGATATCAATCCCACGCGTTTAATCACTATTCTGTCCATGTCTTTTTCCTCCCTTCCTTACTATTCAGCAAATCATGATACTTTCAGATCAGTCCACTGACAGCTATCATAGAATCCTTTTCATCGGATAAACTTTTTTAAAATGATACAAGCACTATTTCCTGCAAATGCAAAGGAATTTGAAACTGCATAATCTACCGCCACATTCTCAGATTTATGAATTACAATATGAATATTTTCATCTGCCTGAAGCGTATTTTCTGTATGAGCGGTTGCGGGTATAAACTGTTCCTTTAGGCTCGCTGCCGCTGCTGCCAGCTCAATGCTGCCTGCAGAACCGAGGCAATGTCCTGTGATCGACTTGGTGGAGGACAGATAGACATTGGGATTATCCTTAAATAATTTGTTTACCGCTTTCAGCTCAGCCTCATCATTGGCCCTTGTCCCTGTTCCATGAGCATTGATATATACTTTTTCATCCGTAAATTGAATTTTGGCATCCTTCATAGCTTCTGACATAACCATATAAGCCCCGTCTCCATCCGGCTGCGGAGCTGTCATATGATAGGCATCATCCCTTACACTATAGCCTATGACCTCCGCATAAATTTCCGCGCCTCTGCCTACAGCGTGCTCATATTCCTCAAAAATCATGAATGCGCTGGCCTCACCAATATTGATCCCACTTCTATTCATATCAAACGGCCTGCAATTTCTCTCATCCAATGAGCTTAACGAATGAAATCCCACCGTGGAAAATTCAGTCAGGCTGTCCGCCCCGCCTGTTACCGCTATCTCAACTTCCCCGTTTCGTATCGCTTCAAGAGCAATTCCAGCCGCCGCAGTCCCGGAGGCGCATGCAGACATCGTTGTATATACCGGGCCCTTGATTCCCAGCCTTTTCACTATCTGTGTAACAGAGTAGGGAATCATATATACAAATTCCTTATTTTCCACATTACCTTCCTTTGTACTTTCAAGATAATTCATCATTTTCTCGTTTCCTGAAAGTGATGTGGCATAGGATAATAAAATATTTTCCCTGTTTTCTTCCATTATTTTTTTGTTGTCATTTTCCTCCAGCATATCATCAATTGCTTCAAATGCGATTTTATTAATTCGTTCTTCATCCAAATCACAGTATTTTAATGTATCCTGTATTTGACATGCTATTTTACTGCTGAGTTTATCCGCATCAAATAAAGTAATCTCTGACTGGCCAGGTATGACCTTTTTCAGTGCTTCCACGAACGCTTTATAGTTTTTAGCATTAGAACATCTTACTCCGATACCCGTGATAACAACTCTTTTCTGCATACTGTCACCTTGTACGACAGTGGTTGGTTCCTGTCCTCATACATTTTCCTTTCGTAATATTTTAATAAGTTCCTCCATCACTTTACCTAACCCTACCTCATTTCGAAAAAAAGATACTGCGATGGTTATACTGCCCGTATCTACCGCCAATGTACTGATATTATGAAAATTCAAATAGTCGATCTGGCAGATTGCACCTGCTGCCGTGCTGATTTTATTCACTTCATAAAGCTTTAAATCCGTATAAAAAATTCCGACTCGAAGCAGCTTTGCGATTGCCTCCTTCGCACACCACAAATATGAAACGCTCAACCGATAATTATTCAATAAATTCATTTCATTTTCTGACATAAATACCGAGTATGCATCTTTTGATATCTTCTTGGCACAAATATCAATTCCCGTCGGGAAATAATAATCCGATATTGCTATCGCCGTATATTTTTCATAATAAGATATGGAAATGTTATAATTGGCACTCCCGGATAAAATCATCGGTGCACCTGTCACCATATGCTCCAAGTGAAGATGAGCTTGATTTTCATCACTGAAAGAGCTCTCAGACCTGCAATTCAATTCCTTCACCATGTCTTTTATATACCGATCATCCAATACCTGCCCATACAGCAGATGCAGCTGAAACAAGAAATTATTCTGTTTGTTCATTCTTCTTGCTTCTGATACAGTCAGCAATCGTCCTGATATTCTTAAATATATTCATTCCTTCTTCATTAATCTCCAGCGCGTAATTCGTCCGTAATGCCACCACCAGTTCCAACGTATCAACGGAATCCAGTCCGAGTCCAATATTCTCAGTGTCAAATGCGCTGAAAATGGGA
Source organism: Bacillota bacterium (assembly GCA_023423335.1). GTDB lineage: Bacteria > Bacillota > Clostridia > Lachnospirales > Lachnospiraceae > Mobilitalea. The sequence goes on from JAFAFU010000065.1 coordinate 60,516, forward strand.
GCATCGTAATCAACCTCTTCCTTATTGATATAGTCAATATGCAGTCTGTCAAAAATCAAATCCCTGATTTCTTCCTCTAAACTTATGCTGATATTTTCCATTCCCATATAATTACCTCCTTATTTTTTATAATTTTTTTACATTTATTAGTTTCTTCCTAAAGCAGCCGCTTCAGACCAAGCTCATATCCAACCTGTTCGTTATATCCAGATATGCCGGAATGGGAATTTTTTTCTCACCCTGGTATTCCAGTGTTTGCTTTTCCAGCTCCTCCCTGCAGACATGAAACCCCATAAGTGAATAAGTAATTCCCATAATTCTGTTTCTATCGGTAGGTACATATTCCGCATACAGCCTCACCTGATGATCCTGAGCTGTATTTATAATCAACCCCAGCAGAGCCTTACCAATCCCTCTGCTCATTACTCTGCACGAAGTCAGCAAAAGCTTTAGTGTCCACGCAGACTCCTCAATCTTAATCAGAACCAGTCCGATTTTTCCATAATAGCCATACTTATCCCTCAGATCCACAATCAGCAATTTATAATTCTCATCAGATATGAATGATTTAAGGTCTTCATAGGAATATGTATACCCTGTCGAATTTAGCTGGTGCGTTCTGACGGTTAATTCTTCTGCCCGCTTTAAATCTTCTTCCTTCGCATATTCAATAACCATCTTCATCCCCAGGGACTCCAAAAATTCCTCCTGAGTACCTGAATAGCTTTCCTCAACCTGTTTTCTCACAATATCACTCTGATACATGCTTCTTCTCAATCTGGAATCATCGGTTATATATAATGGATTCATTTCCTCACGATCTAAAAGGGTCTTAATATCTTCCGCATCAATACAGTTTACATCCGGTAAACTATAATTCACTTCATCCCTTTCAAATTGCTGGTCGTCTACGAAGGCTACCGAATCCATCGCTATATTTATATTCTTGACAATTACCTGAATATTTTCTGATTTACTGTTCCAATTGATCATCGGATATATAAAGTATTCATCCAGTTGGAATTTTTTCAGCTGCTCCATTGCCTGATCATAATTGTTCTTGCTGGCTACGGATTGTAAAATTCCACGTTTATCAAGCTCTGCTATGACAGAAGCAATATCCTCCCGCAATTCCACCTGCCCATCCTCGCTGATAACACCATGCCATATCGTATTGTCTAAATCCCATATCACTAATTTCATCTTTCTTTTCATTGGAATTACTCACCTCCAAAATAGAATAGAGAACTTTAAATCGCTTCCTGAAATCCAACCAGATCCCGATAGAATTCTGCCTGCAGATTGAACATTTTCTTATATAATCCATCCGTTTTCATTAAGCATTCATGATCTCCGTATTCAACGATTTTCCCCTTATCCAGAACAATAATGCTGTCACAAAATCTGCAGCAGGACATTCTGTGAGAGATATAGATCGCGGTCTTTCCCATGGTCAGATCATTAAAATTACTGTAAATTTCATATTCTGCTTTCGGAGAAAGCATCGCGGTCGGCTCATCCAGAACAACCAAATTCGTATTTTTAAACAGTGCCCGTGCGATTGCCAATTTTTGTTGCTGTCCTCCGGATAATTCTATGCCGTTATCATCAAATTGCTTACCCATCTGGGTATTAACGCCATTTGGAAGACTCATGACATACTCTTTAAGCCCGACTTCCCCGAGGATTTTCATAATCTCATCCTTACTTCCCTCCTGATCTTCCTTATCGAAGATAATATTTTCAAGAAGGGAGGTATTCCATATCTTGAAATCCTGGAATACTGCAGATACCTTACTCATGTATGCTTTCAATTCTATCTTATTAATATCCTGTCCATTCAGATAAATTGTACCCTTTGTTGGTTTATAAAGGCGAAGCAGCAGCTTAATCAATGTTGATTTACCTGCACCATTTTCTCCGACAATTACCAATTTGGTTGCATTTTTCACTTCAAGGTTGATTTCCTCGAGAACATATTCGGATTGTCCGGGATATCTGAACCAGACATCCTCAAAACGCACATTCATCTCTTGTGAATCATTCATTATTAACTCATTATCCTCTTTTGAATCAATCTGATGCTCTTCTTTGATATTTAGATAATCTAAAAAGGTTTGTATGTATCTGCCTGATTTTTGCAGTAGTATAGTTTGGAAGGAAATGGAATTTGCTATTGCAATAAATGATATGATTGCACTGATAAATACTGTAAAATCACCGACAGTAATTTGATTATTGTTGGTCATCTGCGCAAAATACAGATAGATCGCACCATCCTGCAGACTGAATAATGTCCCGCTGATCACCCCCATCACTGTAAACGCAACTACTGCTATTGTAATCCCTTTAATCAGTTTAATTGCTGTCGCATACATCTTATCCGAAATCCATTTTTGAAGCTTATTAATACGCATCTCCTTAGCATAGTTGAAATTCGTCGCTAATTCCTGAAAATATCCCAGCTTCCTTCCTACTTTGACAAGTGAATTATTCCATACCTCAAACTCTTTATTTGCTGCGATTGCGCTTAAAATGGAGCCAATAATACAAATCACCAGCAGCGATACGATAATAAGCGGATTATACAGTACAAGTACTACGCTAATTCCCACTGCCTGAACAATACTCGTGATCAATACCCTTATTCCGTCTATCGTATTTCTGATATTCATAAAGGCTGCTTGTTTGGGATAGAATACCTCCATTGCTTTCTGCCTTTCATCGATCAGCTTCGGATCTTCAATCTGGCGATAAGAAAGATTCATGGTTTTCTTTTGTATCTGAAATATGAAGTGAATTTTTATCTGCTCGATATTCTCTTCATTGTAGCAATTGTACAAATTCGTGATTACCCTTAAAATCAAGCTAATTCCTGTCATGAGGGCAATATAAAATACAACGCGGCCAGTATCCTTTCCATGTGTTAATTCATCAACTATCAGCTTTAAGAATATAAGACCACTGTATAACAGAGCCGTATCAACCAAAATCATAATGCAGCTGAAAAGCATATAGCCTTTCTTATATTTCCTGATCAGTCTGTAAAGTCTTCCTACATTTCCCAAATAGCCAAAAAAGCTTTTTATAGTACCTGCAATTGATTTTATTTTTTTAGCCATTGGATAAACCCTCCTCTACATAATATTGTGCCTGCAGTTTAAACATCTCAGCGTACAATCCGTTCTTCTCCATTAATTCGTTATGACTGCCGTATTCAATTATTCCACCCTCATGAAATACGCATATTTTATCGCAGAATTTAGAACTGCTTAATCGATGTGAGATATAAAGGGCCGTCTTGTTTTTTACCATACCATTAAAATGCTGATAGATATTATGCTCCGCTACCGGAGACAGATTAGCTGTAGGTTCATCCAGAATGACCACCGGAGCATTTTTATAAGCCGCCCGGCATAGGGCAAGTCTTTGCTGCTGCCCGCCAGACAGTTCCATTCCATCCTCTGCGAACTCTCTGGACAGAATGGTTTCTCCCTGGTTTGGTAATGAGGCTATCTTATCCCACACCCCATATTCCTTGAAAATATCGTTGACTGGCTCTTTTTCCTTCAGGTTCTCCTGGAAAGTGATGTTCTCATAGACACTAAGTGCAAATATCTTATAGTCTTGAAATACCGTTGAGAATACATCCATGTAATCATCGTAATCATAATCCTTGATATTTCTTCCATTATACAGAATTTCACCTTCTGTTACGTCATATAGCCTCATCAGCAATTTTACAAAGGTGGTCTTTCCTGCACCGTTTTCTCCTACAATCGATACTTTTTCTCCCGGATTCAATGTCATTGAAACATTCTTTAATACATATTGTTCCGAATTGGGATATTTAAATGAGACATTACAAAATTCCAATACGCCCGGTTTTGTGCGGTCTATATTTGTATCCTTTTTGCGCGTACTTCTAAGCCTGCTTTCATATTTCAGGAATTTGAAATACTCATTGATAAAATTATCATTCTTGTATAAATTAACAACTTCACCGGACAGCATACCAAAGCTCTGAGCAAATTGTCTCGATGCATTCAGCAATAAAGTAAAGCTGCCTATGGTAGTTGCTCCTCCGATCACAGATGCAGCCAGCCAGATCAAAATAACCACTTCCTGCGCTGCTGTAAGTATGATGCTGATCAGATTGCTGATCTGGGTATTACGGGCCTTCTTATTAAACTTGACACGGTATCGGTCCCTGTTTTCCCGTCCCTTTCCTATAATGTAATCTTGAAGATTGTATATCCGTACTTCCTTTCCGTAAATCAGATTTTCGGTTAATTCCGTAAGATATTTCCATCTTCTTTCAAGCGGCATGATTTCACTCTGTAAATCATAATTCTTTTTCTGGGTTCTTAAATTAATCATCATACTCGTGACGGAAACCACCAGAATTAGAATAATAATCAGCGGGTTAAGTGTGCTTATAATAAATGCGGTGATAACCAGTTGGATTAAAAATACCACTCCATTATTAATTGCACCCAGATATAACTCCAAATTCTCTGCATTGAGAAGCACATAGGCCGCCTTCCCCATCTGTTCCAGCACTGCCATGTTCTCGGTATATTCATAATCCATTTCAACCGCTTTACTGGAAAAGCTCGCGGACATGGGCATCATAAGTTCTTTCGCATGCAGCTTAACAAAATTGTTGGAAATCGTCTTCAGGTTTCCAAAAATCAGGTTCAGAATCACCATCCACATCACTATGATAATTAATTGGTGAAAACCTTCCTTATTAATAATACTGTCCACTAAAAATTTTACCGCCACAATGTTAATAAACGGTGTAGTCGAATTTGAAAAGACCTGTAGAAAGGAGAAAAATAAATACTTCTTATTGTTCTTCCATATTAAGCTCATCATATCCTTGAAATTAATAAATATCTGTTTCAGTTTCAAAATAACCACCTCCAAGTGAATTCACTATTTTTCATTCCGTATCCTTATTACCACTAATTTTATTGATCATCTTTTTCAGAGCGCTTCATACTTTCCTTTAATTGACTGATTGGATTCCTCATGAAATCGGTCCGCGTAAAATAGGTAAGTATATCCTTAAAACTGCAAATTATGTGACTAATCTGTTCTTTACTATAAATATTCGCCTTATAGGATACATTCATCTGAAAAACGTTATTGTATTTCTTAATATAAAAGTCTACGTGATTCTTTGATATTGTCTGGTTAATCGCTATTTCCTTCTTATCTTTGATTTTTTTGATCGATTGATCTTCAAAATCAAAGAAATAATAGAAGTTCGGAAGTCGGTTATTATTGGCTGCTTTTCTCAGCTTAACAATATTGTTATAATCATAGAATTGATTGCTGATATCCTGCTCGATATTTTTAGCAGTCAGCATCAAATAATCTGATATTATGATATCTTCAGCTATTTGACTCCTTATCGGAATTAAATTAATAAACACTCCAAGAATTTTTTTGAACCTGGGCCGATATCGATTCAGGGTAGGAATTAGCAGCGCTATATCATTCTTTCCGCTCTCAATCGATAGAGCAAGGGTAAGGGCTGTGTAAAATACGCTGAACAAAGATATATTCATGCTCATTGAGAGTGTTTTCATTTTATCTGCAAGCTCGTTATCGATTGTCTCGTCAACAGAAGCATACGTTATTTCCATGGAGTTCGCTTGCAGTTCAAGTGAATCATCATAATGATCCAACCGTCCTGCCCAGTATTTCTCCATCTCCCTGTATTCATCCGTCAGAATAAACTCCGATTCGAAGTCGATATAATCATGGTATTGGCCCCTGGGCTCCTCAATCGGTCTGCCCATTGCCAGTGTAAGCATTTCGTCCTGAAACAGGCTGGCGGAATAGCCGTCCAGTAATATATGATGGACATCAAAGAGGAGTATTTTTTCATTTTCAGGTCCTAAAAATACCGTCGCATGAAATAACGGAGCCTTTTTATAATCGAAGCTTCTTAAGTAGGAATGATAATCTATATCGTCCATTTTTGTAACACTGACATAATCGATTGTAATTTTGAGTTTCGGCAATACACACTGCATTAATTTGCCATCAATAATAGTAAAATTCGTCCGTAAAATTTCGTGTCTCTGTATAATTTCATTAATGACTTTCTCCAGATCACCCTCAAACTCGGAAATATCTGATATAAATGGATTATTATACATTAATTTGTTGGCATTCAATCGGCTGTCAAAGTAGATACGTTTTTGTACCTCGGAGGTAGGATAAATACAGGTTTCTGGTTCTGACTTAATCTCTGCCGCAGACACAGCAGCTTCTTCTTCTGCGGCATTAATTCCTGTCACCGGCTGTTTGGAGTCTATGTATTCAGATAAGGTTCGGACTGAGGTATATTCAAACAAATCAGCGATTGTCAGATAATCGGGATATTTTTCATCAATCAGATCATGCATCTCAGAAAGCATGACCGAGTCCCCTCCCATCTCAAAAAAGTTATCAAAAACATTAATTTCCTCATATCCAAGGATACTGCTGTAAATTGAGCCGATAATTCTCTCTGTATCCTTATATTGACCGGAGTAATCACCAACAAGTTTTGTGTGACTGCCGGTATTTTTTGTTTTTGATGCCTTGTCCGACTTCGGTATGAATATCAATTTGCCGTTTTTAATCTGAGCAAAATCTCTATTACCATCGCTTAACCGCTGATCATCCTGTGAGTTTTGTCTCATCTCCAATAGCGCTGATATCTTAGCCGTAATTCTTGGTGAAGCCTGATTTTTCGAATACTGAGACATTGCAAGGAAATTATCATCCACATTGAACTGACCGATCGTTACCCTATGCTTTGAACTCTTAAGGAAGCCGTCCAAAGCAGCAATCCCCTCTTTTGTAGTAATAGCCTTGGTTGCTGAGTCAACATTAATTCCATGTACCACTGACATCCCTGTTTCTTTCCATGATACCCAATTAACCGTAAGAGTTTTTCTTCCCAGTCTGTTCCGATAATCAGTGAAAGCATCCAAATAGGAATTCGCCGCCACATAATCACTCTGTCCGGCTTCTCCTGAATCAGTAACGGCAGAGGAATAAAGTAACATGAAATCCAAATGATCCTGAATTGTCAGCGTATCTAAATTCCATGCGCCATAAATCTTTGGATTGAATACAGAAAGGAAGGATTCTTTTTCCTTTCTTAAAATATATCCTGCTCCGCTTATCCCTGCCGAATGGACAACCGCATGTATTCGTCCATATTGTTTTCTCACATCATCCATCACTTCTTTAACGGAATTGTAATCTCCTACGTCACAGGAATAGATGTTTAGCGTGCCGCCATTCTTTTTCATTTCTTCAAATAATTCAATTTTACGCTTCAGCTTTTCATCCTTTTTCAGTTCTTCCCATTCTTCCTCAGGTGCAAAACCCCTGCGGCTCAGTAAAATGATGTGCCCGCTAATCTGACTGCTGATGTAGTTTGCTGTTTCCAGTCCGATACCGTCCGTCCCTCCGGTAATCACGTACACTCCGCCCTCACGGAGAATGTCAGGATTTACCGGATTGATATCGGCCTCATCCATTTCTTCCACATACCTGATATTATTCCTGTATCCTGCCATATACAGATGTGTATTTACATATAATTCCTTCCGGATACATTCAGCAGATGTCTCCAGTTCCATATCAATCGCTCTGCAGTTTATATTGGTATATTCCTGTTCAATTACCTTACCCAGACTCAATACTGATGCATTCTCCGGAACCAGAAATTTCTCTTCACCGCTAATTCGGTATGCATTGTTGGACAAGATGAGCAGGTCTATTTTGGGGTTAAAATGAGCTTTTGACATTGCTTTAATGATATAGATCAAATCAAAAAATCCGGTTTCCAGCTTATTCTTAATCTCATCACTGCTCTCGGAAGGTATCCTGCAGAAGGATTTTGCGTGCAGTATCATTTTAATACTCTTGTCCTGAAGATCTTCAAAGAAAGTCTGGTAACCATTCGCTTCAGAAGATGCATAGTAATGCTTGCTGTCTTCTTTTTTATATACATCGCCGGGATAGAGATGAATAACATCTATCCCCTCTTCTTCTAACCGTAAAGATAGTTCCTCCAGTTCGGGCTTCTGATTATGTAGAATTACAACCGTATCTCCGGCCTTTAATCTGGAATAATCCTCTGCTTCATTACTAATCCACTTCTTATCATAATAATAACTATCCAGTTTGACTTCTTCTTCCTGTATAAGCTCCAGCTCCGGGACCTTATACCAACAATGTAGCTTATCATACGGATAAGTGGGCAGATGTGTTTTGCTATAAACTCCATTATACAGTGCTGACCATGATACCTCCGCTCCCTTGATATAGCACTCCAACAGACCAGACAGATGCTTTAGGGAACCATCGGACATATATTCTGCTATCAGCTTTTCTGACTTCGCCGTCAGTTGGTTCTGCTCTTTCAGCGTGATTTCGTATTCATATCTGTTTACTTTGTTCTCAGGCACAATGGAGTACTGTCCTGAATAACAATCAGAAATCGATGCATCATATGGATAATAGCTGCTTAACTGTTCCAGTTTATATATTAAATCCTCTCTGTCCTGAAAGATAAAGGCAACGCGGTAAGGAAAATGGTAACGCCCGGTATTAATATTATGACATAATTGTCCATAATCTAATATATCTGTACACCTGACATAATCCAGATAACGTCCTAACAGATTTTTCAGTGCAGTTGTACTTTTCGCAGTTACGGTAATAACATACGGTTCATAGCTGCCCATTGTGCGCGGCATCACTATCTCAGGAGCTTCTTCCATAATCACATGACAATTGGTTCCGCTCATTCCAAAGCCGTTTATTCCGATAACCACCCTGTTCTTCTTAGGCAATAGCTTAGTGGGTTTGGTTATTACATACAAAGGTGATGCCAAAAAATCAATATTGCGGTTAGGAATATTTAGATTTAAACTGGGTGGAATTATCTTATGCCGCAGCATAAGAACCATCTTAAGAATGCCGCTGATTCCGGAGGCTTCATTTAAATGTCCGATATTGGTTTTCAAAGACCCAATCCCGCAAATTTGCTTATCCTTCGTTATCGTTTCATATGCATCAGTAATCCCTCTCACTTCAATCGGATCACCCAAAGGTGTCCCTGTTCCATGTGCTTCAATATAACTAATCTCATGGGGTGTAACTCCCGCATTCCTCCATGCTCTTTGGATTGCTTCAGATTGTGCCAGGTAATTCGGCGCAGCAATACCAAAGGAGCTGCCATCCTGATTGATCGCACTTCCTTTAATAACCGAATAAATGGCATCTCCATCCTTCACTGCCTGTTTCAATGATTTTAACAGTACAACACCGACGCCCTCACCGACAGCAGCTCCCGTAGAATAGTCCGCAAATGCTCTGGTCTTCTCTTCCTGTGATTCAAAGCCTACAGAAAATTTGTCCGCAACCGGGGCAAGTGCCAGGGATACTCCTCCTGCTAATGCCATGTCACAGCTTCCATTTCTGATCTGATCACAGGCCATATGAATGGATACCAATGAAGAAGAACAAGCTGTATCAATGACCATACTCGGACCCTTTAAGTCAAACAGGTAGGCTACCTTGCTCGCTGACATACTGATCTGATTGAGTGGCAGGGATGCATTAAACAATTCCGGATCCGCCTCATATAACAGTCTGCTGTAAGCACTTCCGATATTAGCCGAATATCCAAGAAATATTCCTGTATTAGTCCCTTTGATACCATTCTTTCCATAGCCGGCATCATCGATTGCAGATGCACAGCATTGTAAGAACAACCTGTTCGCAGGATCAATCAGAGAAGCTTCCCTGGGTGACATACCAAAGTAAGTATAATCAAATTTATTAATTTCATCCAAATATGCACATTTTCGAAATTTAATATCTTCCGATGTTTTATGCTGGTATTTAATATGATTTTCTACTTCTCTTCTATGTTCTTCCGGCATCTCACGAATTGCATTGATACCGTTAATTAATAATTCCCAATATTCCTCCAGATTATCTGCATTCGGAAGCTTCATCCCAACGCCGATAATTGCGATATCATTCTCATTAATTGCGATTTCGCTCCGTTCTTGCACGGTACCTGGATTATCCTCTCTGATAGCATGTATGCTTTCTTCCTCAGGTTCTGCTTCTTCTTTGGTGGTCCCCCCACCCATTTCCAGAATATATTCCGCCAGAGATTTCACAGTTGGATGGGAGAATAAATCTGTTATTTTAAGTAATTTCGGATAACGCAGATCAACTTCATTGAAAATATAGCCTAACATAATCGAATCGGCCCCTAATTCGAAGAAATTATCAAATATGTTAATTTCATCATAACCAAGAACTTTACAGCAGGCTTCACAGAGTTGGTTTTCCACCCGCCCATATTCTCCGGTTCCCGGTACGGACTTCTGTGCTTCTTCCTGAACTTTCTTCTGGGCTTCCTCCAGCAGGCGTATATTATTCTTAATATATTCAGAGAATTCCATCGGGTATTTTTTAATCAATAGCCCCATCTGACTCTGAAGGTTCAATTCTCCGATTACAAGATTACCACCTCCGCTGTTTAATACCGAGAACAGACCCATGATACCTGTTTTAGTCTTAATTGATTTAAATAAGGTATCAATAGTAAAGTTATGATCCACGGACATACCGGTTTCCGACCATGTAGCCCAGTTGATTGTCGCATTAACCCCGGGTTCCGTCTTTTTCCTGTACTCGCAATAAGCATCCATATATACATTACCGGCTGCATAATCCGGCAAATCAGAACTGCTGAAAATAGTGGAGATACTTGAATACATCACGAAAAAATCCAAATCCTGATTTCTCGTCTCATGATCAAGAATATATGTACCAAAAATCTTAGGTGCAATCATGCCTGTTATCCGTTCTTCATTCAGACCGGCTAGATTAGTTCCTCCGCCGATACCGGCTGCATGGAATACACCGTTAAGCTTACCGTACAACTGATTTACAGATTTTATTACGGAAATAACCTCTGCTTTGTCAGATATATCACATACATAATAAGCCACCTGCTTTGCATATTTTTGAAGCTCTTGTATCTTCTTGATCCGTTTAATCACCTGCTGATTTTGATTCTCTCTAAGGATGCTCTCCCATTGAGAGGCTTCCGGCAAGGCAGAACGTCCCAGTAAGATCAAAGTGATATTGTCGGCACGTCTTAGAAGGCCCATTGCTGTCTCAAATCCTATTCCGCCCACTCCTCCCGTAATCAGATAGATACCGCCATCCTTCACTATCACATCTTTTTCGGTAGCCGGAATTTCAACTTCCTCCAACCCTTCAACATAACGCATATTATTTCTATAGCAAACGATATCCAATCCATGTCTGCTCTCAATTTCATCTGCTATAATCTGAGGTTCTGTATTTGTATCAAAATCGATGCAGTAGGTATGAATATTTTTAAATTCCCTGTTTAAGGCTTTCCCGAACCCGAAAATCGCTGCGCCCTCAGGACTTAAGCTGGTTTCCTCCCCCGTTACACAAAAAGCATTATTAATCAGTGAAATTATGGTAAGGTTATTCTTACTCCATATTGAGGATTTCAGGCATTTATACAAGGAGGAAAGACCCATAAGAGAAATTTTAAGATAATACCTTAAATCACTATCATTTTGAATCGATTCCATATTAACGCGTCCCATATAAATCACATGGGTTATTGTGGAAAAATCGACATTCCTGTATAATTGCTGAAAATAGTTCTCGGCATTGATGATTTTCAACATTTTTTCATCAATGTTAAGTGTAATTATGCGATGAAATCTGTTTTCCAGATATTTGTGGATATCTGGCTGTACATTCTCCGATAATTGAATGAATAAACAATCCTGCAGATTACATTGCTCTTCGCTTTTTTCCTTCTCCAGAAATACTCTCCTGTAATACAATTGCTCCCTTGGCTGCACTGCATAATCCTGTTTGATTTCTATCCTGTCAGTACTCTCCTTAGGGGTATCGGTTTTCTGCGCTGTAAGCTTTTCAATCGGCAGCCATACATGGGATTTTTTGAAGGGATAATGCGGCAATATCACCTTATTCCTGCTAAATCCATTATAGAGAAGCTCCCAGTCAATTTCCGTTCCATTCATATACATCACAGCGATTTTATCAATCATTTTTCTAATGTCAGCTTTTGCTGTGATCTTATCTTCTATTGCGGAATATTCCATCAGCATTTCATTACAGTCTTGCAATAAATCTCCATATGCAGCAGTGGCTGCCGGAGCCGGATTATCCAGATTGGCATAATAGATGCCCTCTGATTTGTGATTTTCATCCAGCATATCAATCTTTTGAATGCTGACCAGCTTCTCCAATAACTCCTGCTTGTTCTCAAATACAACAGCTATTCTGAGTTGATAATGTGTTTTATTCCTATTGGTATTGACCGCTACAAGATTGATATCGATTGAATCCTCCGCTAAGAAGTCAATATATTTGTTGACTAAACTCTGCAAACTTTCCTGACATTTTGCAGATAGGCATAACATATCCACCGGTCTTGGCGCTTCCAACTGCGATTCATTCCTATGCTCCTGTAAAATCATATGACAGTTGGTTCCGCTGATTCCAAATGCACTTACTGCACAGGTTCTTGATTTTCCTTCCGGTACCACCCAATCCTTGGTATATTGATTGATATAGAATGGAGAGTTGCAAAAACCAATAATCATATTCGGCTGCATAAAATTCTTCATTCCCGGAATTTTTTTATATTGAATTGCCGCAATGGCTTTGATTGCAGCAGCCATACTTGCGCATTCATATAGATGCCCCAAATTACTTTTTGATGCACTTAGGGCACAATACTGCTTTCTCTTGGTATACATGCCAAATGCATTGTTTAATCCTTGAAACTCTATCGGATCTCCCAGAATTGTCGCTGTTCCATGGGTTTCTATATAATCAATATCCTCCGGATGTATATCAGCATCCTTTAAGGCATCTAAGATAACAGTCGTCTGCGCGACCGGATTCGGAGCTGTTATTCCCATTGCCGTCCCATCATGGTTAATGGATATTCCTTTGATAACGGCATAGATGTAGTCTTTATCCTTCACTGCCTGCTCCAGTGGCTTTAACAATATGCAGGCAACTCCTTCACCGATACTGGTTCCGCTGGCCCCGGCGTCGAAGGTTCTGGTCTTATCATCATCGGATTCAAACCCTAATTTTGTAGACTGTGTAATCAACGGAAGCAGATTAAGCTTCACGCCTCCCGCGATTGCCATTTCAGAGGTATGGCTCTTTAAACTGTCACATGCCTGATTGATTGCTACAAGAGAAGAAGAGCAGGCTGTATCCAGGACCAGACTCGGTCCCTTTAAATCTAAAATATGCGATGCTCTTGCAGGTAAAATAGCCGGCATGTTTCCAACCATGGCATACTTCATTAAGTCGGAATGCTTAAAAGAGATATTCATTAAATAATTATCCTTAAAGGAACCTGCTGAATACCCAATAAATATTCCCGTTTTACTTCCTTTCAAAGCTTTGTTATTATAGCCGGCATCATCAAAGGTCTCACAAATAGTCTCCAGTAGTAAGCGCTGAGCTGGATCCATTACCTGTGCCTCTCTTGGGGAAATTTTGAAATATTCATAGTCAAATTCATCCAGATGCTCCAGATAGGTGCCTTTATAATACTCGGGCTCAAGTTCTTCACCCAAAAATACTTTTGCATACTCACGTACCTGATTTTTTCTATGTTCAGGCATTTCTCGGATGCAATCTATATTTTTTTTATAAATATCCCAATACTCTGGTAATGAGCTCTCATCAGCGATTTTAAGTCCGATACCAATAATGGCAATATCCATGTGATTATCTTCCCTTTTTTGATCCTGTACCTGATTTTCTGCAATAATTTTCTTATCCACGACTGACATCCCCCAGTTAAATTTCATCACTTTGATGATTGGACCAGTAATTTTTAATACCTGGTAAGTACCTGATTTATGAGGTTGACTGTTTCTATCGTATTAATAATAGGAAACATATGCGTCCCTGTAATCATTTTAAAATTGATGCTTCTTCCGGCTGCTTTTCCCCAGGCGGAAACATCTGCATAACTCATGCTTGTATCTTCGCTTCCCCACATAATGGTCATCTCTGAATTTATACGACAGGGAGTTGGATTTACTCTATATGTATCCAGCAGCTTTAAATCCGTATAAATTACCTGATAAAAATAATCTCCCAAATCCTTGTTCTCTTCTGACAGCTTGTCCAGGTTTTCACTATCAATAAAGCCCGCCTTAAACTCCTCAAAGCTCTTATATCTGCGATCTTCCTTTTTCTCAATATATGGGGGCCATCTTCCTGAAAGAAACAGACTGCTTGGAAGGCGGTCACCATTTTCATCAAGCTTATAGTATAATTCGTAAGTAAATACTGCCCCCAAGCTATGACCAAAAATCGCATATGGTTCTTCTGTATCGGATATTGCACTCCGTATGCATTGATATAAGTCCTCCAAAGCATTGTAAAAATTCTGACATAGAGGTTGCTCCCGTCTCGTGATATGCCCCGGTAAATCCAATGGCATAAAAGTAACCCCCTCATTCAAATATTTCTTCCACTTAATATATGACAATGTACTGCCACCAGCATGCGGAATACAAAAAAGCAGCATGATAGTCCTCCCCGGTAAAACTAATTTCTATCCTAAATATTAAATACTTTGAAACATATGCTGTAACCTATATATATTCCCTGTTTCGTCCAGCAAACTTTTTATCCAATTTATTATTTCTTGTTTTTCCGCTTTTTTAGTCTTCAAAGCTTCTATCAGCATCTGAACTGCCTTAACTTCGTCTTCATAATCAACCGGCAGATTTTTTTGTGCGGAATTGGTATACATATTGGAAATGTTCTTATAGATATCAATTACATGATTAAAATCCGTGGTATCTTCATTCTTATTTTCCGTAGATACAATAATCCCCAGGCAACGACCCAACAAATTCGGTACATCTTTCCTATAATTGGCATCTGCTTTGAAAATCTCACTGAACGCCAAGCGGTCTTTCTTTATCCCGTGACAAAAGGTCTTTGTACCAGGCTGCGCTTCTGTGATAAAACTGCTGAGTAACAGTTTCGGACTCATCTCAATCGTTGCCGTTATTCCATAACGATACATAATTGTTACCGCTTTCTCCCATTGCACCGGCATCACCAAATGATCGCTGAGTAATTCCGGAATCGAGTTACTGTCGGTGAATGGTACGCCTGTCACATTGGCCAGAATTGGAAACCGGAACGGATAATATTGAAAACCTTGAAGGAATTTTCTGTATTCCTCCTTCACTGAAGACATTAGCGGAGAATGCATCGGCGGGCTTAGGAACAACGGTGAAATGATACACCCTGCCTGAACCAGCTTCTCCTCAACCAAATCCAAGGCGTCGTTGTATCCGCTGATTGCCAACTGCGATGGGGAATTATAACAGGATATATATACTTTATCCTGTAATTTCAACTCCTTAATAATACCGGAAGCCAAATCATGGCTTACCTTCTCAACAATTGTCATTCTTCCGATATTGGATTCGATTACGCTTTGAACCAGTTCTCCTCTCTTTCTCAGCATCAGCAATACATCTTGAAAATTAACAGCCCCTGCACTCACCATAGCTGCATATTCGCCGATACTGTGTCCTGAAGAAAATTGAGGAAGAATACCGAACTCCTGGACATACGCCCGGTAAATGGCTACCTCTGTGGTTACGACAGCAATCTGCATATTGGTAAAATCATTCAGCTCACTTAGTTTTCCTTCAAAGCATAGCTTCGCAACATCGAAATTCAATACCTCTTTGGCTTCATCATATGTTTGTCTGGATATCAGATAGTTGTTGTAGAAGAATTGACCCATCTTTACAAACTGTGTTCCCTGTCCGGGAAATATAAATGCTAATTTTTCCATCTCTGCTCCTCTTACTGCCTTCCATAACCTCTACGGCTTAATGTAATGATGTAACGGTTAAATACCTATGTATTAACCTTCACTGCTCCTGGATATAATTACAAATGGAATTCAGTGTACTAAATTTATCCGTTCCCAAATCGTCATTATTCACTGCAATGTTAAATTCCTTTTCAATAAAAAGAACCAACTGGATAGAAAACAGGGAATTAATAAACCCCATTTCAAAGATATTCTCATCCTCATTGATTTCTGTTATCTTTGCATATCGTTTTATAAAATCCATTACCTTATTCTTTATACTGCTCATTTTATTCCTCCTTCTTCTTAGTATTTATAAAAACCTGCTCCGGTTTTTCTTCCTTTCAACCCTGCATCTGCCATTTTTCTGAGCATCGGGCAGCATCTGAATTTACTGTCCTTGAAACTATCGAATAAGACATCCAGTGAATCAACCACTGTGTCAATTCCAATCAGATCTGCCGTTTCTAACGGACCCATTTTATGTCCATAACATTTACGGAAAATCATATCGACTGCTTCTGGAGTAGCACATTGATCCTGAACAATAAATGCTGCTTCATTCATCATCAGATGCGAAATTCTGTTTGTCACAAAGCCCGGTGAATCTTCCACAACGATACTTTCCTTTCCAATGTTGCTTAACAATAGCTTTAAGGAATTTAGTGTATCCTCAGAAGTATGTAAACCCTTAATCACTTCGACGGCATGTATCATACCTACCGGGTTCATAAAATGTGCACCGATAACCTGCTTCGGACGTGTGGTTAATGATGCAAGCTTTGTAATCGAGATGCAAGATGTATTAACGATGAATATGACATCTTCTCTGCATATCTTATCAATAACGGGATAGATTTCTTTTTTGATGTCTAATTTTTCATTTGCATTTTCGATTACATAATCTGTTCTGCTTAATTTGTCATAGTCTTTCGTAAATTCAATTCTGGATAAAACAGTCTCTATTGAATCCGAATTTGTACCACTTTTACCGAAAGACCGGAAACGAAGCATATTGAATATATCCGTCTTTGCCGCAGTTAAAGCCTCCTCTGACCGATCCAGAAGAATGACTTCATTCCCCTTTTCGGCAAAAACAAACGCTACTCCTCTGCCCATGGTTCCAGCTCCGATAACACCAATCACATTCATATTTTCCCTCTATTCATGTTATTTTTAAATTTTTTTATTACTTCATGAACATCTGAAATCATTGCATAATCAGAATATTCAAAGATTACGGCTTTTTCATCATTGTTAATTGCAAAGATATTCTTTGCATTTTGAATACCTGCTACATGCTGATTGGCCCCTGATATCCCAAACGCCACATACAGATCCGGTGCAACATTCGTACCTGATTGACCAATCTGCCTCGATTTCGGTATTTTCCCATTTTCGACCATAATTCTTGTTCCGCCGATTTCCGCTCCATATTCCTGAGCAAGCTCCTCAATGATCTCAAAATCTTCATCACTGACACCTCTGCCCACTGCAAAAATAATTTTTGATTTTTCCAGATTACAGAACTCTTCATAGGTGTTTTCCAGAAGTTCTTTGATCTTGATACAATCTGTAAATTTACTGTTAAACCCACCATGATACTCCGTCAGATTCTCTTGAATTTCAGAATTTCTTTTTACATATTGAATAAATATATTCGGTTTAACGGTACACATCTGTATACCATCATCCGTACAGACGATGTTGGCAATAATGGAAGAACTCAATGCCGCTCTTGAAAATATATATTTTTTATACCCCTGCGGTTGAATCTCAATACAGTCTGCAACCAATCCTGCTCCAGCCATGGTTGCCACAGTAGCCGCCGTTGCTTTTCCCAAATCAGTTCCGGTAAACAAAACTAAGCATGGCCGGTAATCATTAATCATCTGTTTCACAATCTCTGAATACACGGTATATTCCTCATCTGCATAATCGCAAATAATGATTTCATCAGCTCCATAACTTTGCAATATTGCCGCATATTTCCTATCATTTCCCCAGTAAATACCTGCCACCTCAGCGCCGTTTTCCTGTGCAAGGGACCTCGCTTTTCCAAGTAACTGATAATTCAAGTCCTCATAGTAATTTATAAGTGGATCACATATGACTAAAATCAAATTTCTTGTATCCATAATCTCTCCCTATGACCATATATGGGCTATGCGTATTTTATGGTTTCAGCCCGATACTAGTTTAATTCAATATCTAACCTTTTTGTTTCTATTTCAGCTTTGTGAATATAATTTAATCTTATCCATTAAAAATTGAATTCCCATATCTGCCGTTCCTTCCAGAAAAAAGGTATTCTTTTTATCCAACGCCGAAGTAGAATTCAATACCTGGGTTTTTGATCCAGCCTGTCCACACCTGTTGACATCCGCTCCGATATCTTCTGCACTCCACACCTGCATTGACTTCTTCTGTGCTTTTTTCAAAGCGAGTAGGCTAATTTTACCTGAATCCATCTGAAAATTACGAAAAGCGATTACAGCAGGCAATTTCACATTCATAACCTTAATATGATTAACACCTTTTGCCTGTACCGTCATACTGCTGTCATCTATTCGATTTATTTCCAAGACATTCGCAACACACGGCAGTCCAAACCGTTCGGCTAAACCATAGGATACTTGTCCTGTTTCTCCGTCTACTGCCTGTGCCCCACAAACAATGAAGTCATATTTAAGCTTTTGCATCGCTTTATGTAAAGTATATGTAGTTGCATAAGTATCTGCACCGGCAAATTTTCGATCACTCAGTAAAATAGCTTCATCCGCTCCCATTGCAAGGCTGTGTATCAATACTGGTCTTGCTTCATTTGATCCCATGCATAAGCAGGTTATTATTAAATCCATCTCCTTCTTTAACATGGCTAATTTCTGCAGAGCAAGTAAGTCATACGGATTCATAGTCAATTTTTCTTCTCTCTGCTGATTGGAATATACAAGCTTTGTGGCTACCGCTTTTACACACAGTACAACCTTCATTATCCTCACACACCCCTTCTTGTACTAAATGTCCAGTGTTGCCATTGTGTATATGGTATTTCTCTGCATCTCATTTGTACCGGAATAAACACTGCAAGCCAGTGCATCTCTCATTTCTCTCTCCAATCCGTATTCCTTCGTATAACCATAAGCACCAAAAATCTGCATTGCATCCTTACAGGCTGATATATAGCTTTCACTTACAAATAACTTAAAAATAGAAGTCTCCATGAAGGCATTCTTTTTCAGATCTTTCATCCATGCTATTTTATAAAGCATCAATCTTGAAAGTTCGATATTCATCTTCATATTCGCTATTTTGTGTGTAATTGCCTGATATTCAGAAAGATACTTATTAAATTGCTTCCTCTGATTTACATAGGTCATGCATTTTTCCATCACTCTCTGCATGGCACCAACATGACAGGCAAATTCATAACAACGCTCCCATTCCAGAGCTGAAGCCATGATATTCCTGCCCTTATTGATGCTGCCTAATACATTCACTTTAGGGATTCTGCAGTTCATAAATACCACTTCTGCCATGGGGCAACTGTTTAAACCCATTTTTTCGATGTCTTTACCTACCTTCACACCTTCAAATGACTTTTCAACCACAAAGACCGTAATAGGATCGGATTGGCTGCTTCCCAGTTTGGCAAATACGATAAACACATCTGCAATTGTTCCGTTAGAAATAAACATTTTACTTCCGTTCAATATGTAATCATCTTGGTCATCTACCGCTACCGTCAGCATTGCATGCGCATCCGATCCTGAATTGGCTTCCGTTATTGCAATCGCGCCGATTAATTCTCCTGCTACCATAGGAGGAAGATATTTTTTTTTCAAGTATTCCGAACCAAATTGATGAATTAAATTTAATCCCACCCAAATATGATTGTTCACCGCAAATACCAATCCATTATTAATGCATCCATAACCTAACGCTTCAATCGCAATGGCTGAGGTAAGATAACTTTCCTCCATTCCGCCATATTCTTCGGATACATTTAACCCAAAGAGTCCAAATTCAGCAATCTTGTTCCAGGTTTCAACAGTAAAACAGTCGAGTTCGTCTTCCTTATTTAAATTATCTATCGCAAAATTTACTATTTCCTGTCGTAGTTGCCTTTGTTCCTCAGTTAATGCGAAATCCATATTACCTTCCCTTCCTTCCCTTCTTTCAATATACTTTTTTATGCTTATTATCACTTTTTTTTACTTTATATTACTTTTAATTACATATTCCATATAATTACATTTACAATAACATTAATTGTAAATTAATGCAACAAGATTCTTTATTTTTTTAATTTTTTATTTAATGAGTAATCTCCTGTAAACAAATCTTAATTTGTACCCTTCATTTCCGGGTCGCTTTTACAGGGTATAGGAATTGCTCAATTTGCGTTCACGAAAACAAAAAACGTATGGAGAGTTACAAATAAATGTAATTTCCATACGTTAAATTGAACTTATGATATTCCATACTCTCTATTTCTCTTTATATAATCCTCCAGTAAGTCAAGGAGCAGTTTCATCATTACCGTCTCTTTACTCTGAAGTTCGTTCATCAGTGTTATTATTCTTAACGAAATGTTCTCATCCACTTTGATAGAATACTTTATGACATACATCATGATATTGCTCGAGATATTCACCAGTTCTTTCGAAAAGGATAATAAATTCAATCCGTCATATTCATTCAGTATCCCACGTTTCATCAGAAATTTTATTCGTTCATACATGATTGCTTTATGTTCATAGATAATAAATGATATCCTTCTGTCCGATAAAAAAATATTATAATACTCTTGATTCAAATAAACTGCATAAATCTTTACACCAAAATTCTCCATGGTTGCCGGAACAAGACTTGCGCAGTCTTTACTACTGTTATATCCATTTAAATAGTCCTTTATGAATTTAACAATAAAATCAATATTAAGTTCGAATAAATGACTGTCCGGATTGTATTTTATGGCTATTATATCATAGGATTGATTGCAGTGGTCTATTGCTTCTTCAATATCAGAATATGTAAAATCCTTAAAACGAATTAAGCCATTTGCTTCAATTCCCATGGTCATAAAAATACCTGTGCTATTATCATATCCATAGATCATATTAACATGATCCCTGTCAATCTTTTGATAACTCTTTGTTCCTGGTAAATAAAATTCGTTCAGCATCAACTCGATATAATTATTACGATCAACGGATGATTTCACATACTCCCTTATACTGCCGAAATAATCAAGAATCAGTTGCTTATCTAATACATTATAATCCAAAAACATATTTAAATTATGGTAGGTATAATTCTTTGATAAGCTGCAATAATGATCCGCGTGTACATTACCGGAATTTGGATTGCATTTTAATTGAATATAATTCGTAAAATACCAATTATACCATTGATATTGATTCATATTTACATTAATACCGATATAAAGCTTCCGATCAGCAATTTCTTCCACCGAATAGCTTCCTTGCTCCGTCCAGTCAGCTTGATTAACCGATGAACTTGCTATCAAATGATTTGTGCTTTTTTTTAGCTTCAGATAAATTGGATAACAATCCTTTATTTCATGCTCGATGGTTTTCTCCACATCACCCAGGAAAATAAACAACCCTTTTTTAGAATAATTTCCGAATTCAAAGTTCACTTTTTTATCGTTCTCTGTTGAAAACGGCTCATGGTCAATTACAATACTTATGGCAGCCCATGCGGAAGTATATTGTTGAAAGTTTATTCTGATTACCAATTCATCTTCCTGATGACAATCTCTATAGAGAATGCATTGCATTTTATCATCATATTTATCATTATAAACCTTCAAATTATTTTCATCAAATTTTGCAATCGAATTCGGAGCAGTTATGCACCATTCATTCTTAGTATCAGCATCAAAAATGTCTATATCAGCTATCTTGTCCCCATCTGTAATATAACTTTCACAAATGCTGCATAGATTAGCATGATGTGAGAAACATCTTATTGCGGGCTGCTTACTTATGGGTAGTACTTTTCTTTGATTAAGATTAATTTCTTCCATACATCTCGTATGATAGCCAAAACTTACCATACATCCTCCTTCTCCTTTGAATTAAATGAATTTAAATATACTTATTTTTCTATTTTATGTAAATATATTCTTATCATAATACAAGTGTATAATTCTGTCAATTTATACCTGTAGTTTTCTGTAATATTATCATTTTTATAAGCAACTTATAGGATTTTCCATGAAATTCATATGAATTAGTACCGAAATTATATATGAGAATTGGCTAATCATTTAAAATACTCAAAGATTTATTATAATCTAAATTACTTCCACGGAACTTTATTAATCAATAATACACTATTTCCTGTTGAATAATTAAGTGTGACTATAACAAAAACCCAAAGCAGTTGCCTCGGGCTTCTAATTGAACATATTAAGTTATTAACTTTATCTACACGAAAATGATACTACATCCAAGGGTCTTCGCCCTGTTTTCTGTAAAAACCTTTTTAGGTCAACAAGTCCTTCCTTGTGTGCCAGGCATGGCACTAAGCTTGCTATACAAAGTGAAGTCTGATAACTACCACATTTGTAGGAACAAAGTAAATGCGGCGGATACATGGTTTTACGAGGTATTGAACTCAACATAAAAGAGGCCCTAAAAGTCCTGTAAACCGTATATATGCCATCGTTACAGGCTTTCAAAGCCTCCTATAAAGTTATTCTAAAATAATGCTAAATCAATATTACTGTCCCATCTGCTTTGCTACTTCTTCCGCAAAGTTTTCAGACTTCTTCTCAAGGCCTTCGCCGGTCTCGAAACGAACGAAGCGCTTCACGGATACCTCGGCACCGACCTGCTTGGAAACATTCGCAAGATACTGGCCTACGCTTAAATCTCCATCCTTAACATAAACCTGATCAACCAGACAGAATTCCTTCAGTTCTTTGTTCAGACGGCCTTCGATCATCTTCTCGATGATATTCTCGGGCTTCTTCGCATTTGCAGGATCATTCTTAACCTGAGCCTTTAAGATTTCCTTCTCATGCTCAATGAAGTCTGATGAAATCTCAGCCTGTGTTACATACTTCGGAGACATAGCAGCGATCTGCATGGCTACATTCTTAGCTGCCTCCTGAACCTCTACATTATTCACAGTACTTGCTACTTCAACGAGGATACCGATTCTGCCGCCGCCATGGATGTAAGATACAACAAAACCATTCTCGGCAACAACCTTCTCGAATCTTCTGATGTTCATGTTCTCACCGATTACCGCGATCATGGAGGATAATGCTTCCTTCACGGTTAAAGCGGAATCTAAGGACCATTTCTCAGCAAAGAAGGAATCCATATCCGCAGCATTGGTCGTAGCAGCCTGAGCCGCAACCGTTGCAACGAACTCCCTGAACTTTTCATTCTTGGCAACAAAGTCTGTCTCGCTGTTAACCTCTACGATAGCCGCAACCTTGCCGTCTTCGCTTACATTCGTATCCACAACACCTTCCGCTGCAATTCTTCCTGCTTTCTTCTCCGCAGCTGCAAGGCCTTTTTCTCTTAAGAATTCAACTGCCTTGTCCATATCTCCGTCCGTAGCTGCAAGTGCCTTTTTGCAGTCCATCATGCCTGCGCCGGTCATTTCTCTCAAATCTTTAACCATACTTGCTGTAACTTCCATCGTATATTACCTCCAATTTTATTTATCGTATTAATCCGAAGGCTGATCTGTCAGGACCGCCTCCCTGATAATTTCCCTATAAGTAAATTGTAACCACATCAGTGAATTATAACCATAATGATACTTCAAAAAATAGGTCTGCCAAAATGATTATCACCGGAATACGGTAAGTCTAACATTTTCAACAGACCCATCCTAATATTATAATGTAACCGCTTCTTCCATGTCTGCGTCCGCCCCGGCTTCCGCATCGGAGCCGGCTGCGGTATCCGTTAACTGAACACCTTGGTTGGCTTCGATAACAGCGTCTGCCATCTTGGATACGATTAATTTAACAGCTCTGATTGCATCATCATTACCCGGAATTACAAAATCAAGCTCTTCCGGATCACAGTTGGTATCTGCTATGCCGATCAACGGAATACCAAGAGTATGCGCCTCTTGAATACAAATTCTTTCTTTCTTAGGGTCAACTACGAAAATTGCATCGGGGATTCTCTTCATGTTCTTGATTCCGCCGAGGTTCTTCTCCAGCTTTTCCCATTCCTTCTTTAACTGAATAACTTCCTTCTTAGGAAGAACGTCAAAGGTACCATCCTCGGACATTCTCTCGATTTCTCTTAATCTCTCGATTCTGGATTTGATGGTCTTGTAATTGGTTAACATACCGCCTAACCATCTCTCATTTACATAGTACATACTGCAGCGTTCAGCCTCAGACTTAACTGCATCCTGTGCCTGCTTCTTAGTACCTACGAAAAGTACGGAACCGCCGTCAGCAACTACATTCTTAATTGCCGTATAAGCTTCGTCAACCTTACCTACAGATTTCTGTAAGTCGATGATATAGATACCGTTTCTCTCTGTGTAGATGTATTCCGCCATTTTGGGGTTCCATCTTCTTGTCTGATGTCCAAAGTGCACACCGGCTTCCAATAACTGCTTCATTGAAATTACGCTCATAATTTACCTCCATTTTGGTTGTTTGCTTCCGCATATCTCCTGTCCAGGACAGACCATGATTATGGCACCGTGTCCGGAATCCATATGCGTGTTTATTATTTTTCGAAAGTACTGCCGGGCAGACCTTCAAATATAACGTTGAGATTATATCATATCCTTCGTGCGGTGGCAAGTTTTTTTTATTGGGTAATCGTATCTAAAATCATTTCAAAGGAAGAACCCTTTTCTACCGTATATTTTCCAATCATGATTAAGCCGGACTTTCCTTCTTTGATTATATAAGTATTGAACTTTTCCGCATCCTCGACCAGGCCTTTTTCCTCCAGCAGAACGGCTACCTTGCCGGAAGACATGCCCTTTTCAATGGAGAAGGTGATTTCTTCCGCAGTCTGTGCCTGCGCCGGGGTCGGTGAAGGAGCATCTCCTTCCTCCTCCAAAATTTGTGTCGGTTCCGGTGCTTGCGCCGAGTCAGGCGTTTGCGTTGGTTCCGGCGCTTGTGTAGAGTCGGGTATTTGCGTCGGTTGTGGTTCCGGGGACGGCTCTCCCTGCCTGGAATCCTCCATAACCTCATCCAGATTTCCGCCGGGGTCCTCCTTCATCACCATGCCCAATCCCATCGCCCGATTAATGATGTCCTCTTTTGAAAGCTCTTTATCTTTTCCGCCAATCGTCAGGATCAGAGTGGTAAGGAGAATGCCGATTCCTAAGCCCTGTAAATAATATTTTAATTTCATATCTTACACACCAAGCCTTTCGAGCTATTTTCTGCCCCGGAACAGGTCAATCACCAGCTTTACTTCCCCCTGTCCCAATCCCAACAGCTTTGAAATCTCGATTATGGATTTTCCCTTGGAATAAAGGTCCAGTATGTGGGAATTGCTGTTTGTTTCCTGATCCCCGGTTACGGCAGCCGGCTGCACAATTTTCTTTTCCTTCGGAGCGGGTGCTTCCGGCGCTTTAACCCGCTGGTTCTGGACCTGCTGTATACCGGTTACTTTCCTGGTACTCTGCTCCTTTGGCTCCGTAATCTCCGGCTGGGCAGTCAGGACTTTCTTTCTGGATGCCTCTATGGTAAGGAGGGAGGATTTCAGCTCCTTCTCTTTCTCACTCAGCATATTATATAAGAATACAACCTCTTCGTGATTGTTTTTTATTTTTTCAAGTATTTGGTCGGAGTAATCACTGACTGCCATGATTTTTTCATTGGACAACCGGCTTAACTCATCATCCGTTCGGATCATCGTCTCCTCCTTAAGCTCAGACAACTGCTCCCGGAGTCTTTCTTTAAACAATTTCAGCTCATCACCACGGAAGGCTTCTTCCATATCGATCTTCACCGGAAGCGGAGCCTTGCCTCCTGCAGACCGGTCAACCAATCTGCCGCTGATGATGATGACGACTATTCCGATTAGGATTAAAATAATTTCTAATGGGCTCATAATTCCTCCAACCTAAAGTGGATGCTCCTAAGAAGTACCGTTATATTAAGATATCAATACCGCCGGTCTTCTCCGGTTTCTTATTGTCCTTTTTTTGTTCACCCTGTTTTTCCTGCTTCTTGCCCGCCGACCCGGAATAACTGTTCTGGCCCTTCTCCTTGGCGTCATAACGGAATTCCTTATGATCGCTCTTCGTTGTCTGGTTCGGTCTGGAATTTTCAGAGATAATCATATTATGGAAGCTCTTCTCTATCTGTACCTGCTCATGCTGGGTCCTGTGGCTCTCTATATGCTTCAGCTGTGAAGCCTCCTGGGACCTCATAACTTCTATCGGCCTGATCGGCATATCAAATCCTCCTTAAATAGATGAATTGACAGTTACTCCCGGATGCTTTGATGATTAGCCAATATAATGAACATCATTTCCCGTTCGGGTCTATAGCGGTACTACCTTAATATCTGCCCTGTCACGGATAAATTTACTGTGATGGACCTCTTCTCTGACAAAATATATTACATTGGAGATAACGATCTTGGTTCCGGGATATACCACATCCTGAACCTTGATCATGCCGTTTATATTACCATCCATATCCACCCTAAGCTCCTCATATCTTTTCCGTAATTCCTGCAGCTGGGTCTCCAAAATAATATTATTCTTGGTTATCAGCTTTAGATTTTCCATCTTGTCAAAAGGAAGACTTCCTCCGGCCTGTATCTTCTTACGGATCAAGGCAATTGTCTGAATAATCTTTTCCTTCTCTGCCTGTAAGACAGAAATCTTCTTCTCCAGTTCACGGAATTCTTCCAGAATCCTGGGGTCGATTCCCACCTCGAGCAGTGTATTGGTCCCCATATGGGAGCCTGCCGTCTTAACAGAGATCAATGAACCGGACCGGATCTCTCCGCCTGTAACGAAGCCTCTCCTGCCGCCGACAATGATATCCCCCTTGGCAGAGATCCTGCTGTGCAGAATGGATTCTGTCGTAACATAACCGCCGGCGATCACTTCCGCATTTTCTATGAATTTGGTAACAATATTACTGTTCGCTTTCAGTATTCCCTTGTTCATGCCCTGCATGCCCCGTCTGAGAATAATCTGTCCGCCGGCCTCAATATAGGCCCCTTCTACGACACCGTATACTTCGATGTCCCCCTTCGCCCTGATAGAAAAGCCGGTAATGACATTTCCCTTCACAACGACATTTCCTTCATAGATAATATCTCCGGTAGAGGTGTCCACATCAGCCGCTATCTCATATGTATCAGAAACAAAGACTCTGCCATCCGTCAAGGTAACATGTCCGTCCACATCCGAATACAGGCGAAGTCCATCCTCGGATAACGTTATTTTATTGCCATGGCGCAACACCCGGTTGTTCACCTTGTTCGGCCGGATTACATTGCCGCACACATCAATTCCCGGCTTGCCGTAATCAACCGGTGATAAGGTTGCCAGAAGGTCCCCCTGCTTGCAATGACTGATCATATCCAACTGGTGAAAATCCACCGATCCGTCCTCATTCGTCTTGGGCTTTAGAGTCAGATCCGTATTAAAATGATAGGTGATTTCCGCATCATGCCCCTGAACCGGAGCCAGGGCTTTTGCCAGAATATAATCCGTACAATATCTTCTATCCATCAGGAACCGGGAGATATTCTCTTCGTCCACCCCATACTTCACTCCTGTACGGACCATGGCACTGATAATATCCTCCTTTGACATCAGATTGCCGCCGTTTGTCGGGGGATAGAACCTGCCCTTAACCAGCATCCTCTCATTCATTATTTCTACTTTCAGACATTCGTCCTGCGGCAGAATGACAGCCGGACTAAGCTTGACCTCCGCCGCCCCCTTAAGAGAGGCCAATGCTCTTCCCAGGGCAATTTTGTCGTATTCATATATCCTGTTGTCAATCAGATAATTACTGACCTCGTCATATATAATCGGCTGACCGCCTGGTTCCGGTTCAAATAATTTTAAATAAATCCCGTCATTTCTGATTATCATTTGAAAATATCCATTTCGGGCGCCCATGATCTTCCTCCTCTCTGGTATAATGAAACATATCGCGGTTATCGTCCGAATACCGCCGGGACAAAGTATATCCCTGTTAACTGAAGCTGGTTAATACTTCCATATTAGCCCCTAATTTTATCTTCATCTTCTGTAATGCCTTCGTGTGCAGCTGGGATATTCTTGATTCTGAAACCTCAAGAATTCGACTGATCTCCTTTAAGGTTAATTCCTCGTAATAATATAATATAATAACCTTTTTTTCCTTCTCTGTCAGAGTATCCAATGTTCTCGCAAGAAGTTCCTTCAGCTCTTGCTGCTCTACAATCTTCTCCGGCTGGATGGAGGCCGCTGTCAGGCTTTGCTCCACCTTGCCCTCACTGCCCTGTTCCATGAATTCATCCAGGGAGATGATATTCGTTACCTTGGTCTGGTTTTGCCAGGTTTCCAATTCCTCCAGTGATATTTCCAGTTCCTTTGCTACTTCCTCGTCGTTAACATTCCTGCCATACTTTATCTCAAGGCTTTGGTAAGCCATATCAATCTTTCTCTGCTTCTGCCTGATGCTTCTCGGAATCCAATCCATTTTCCGAATCTGGTCCAGAATCGCCCCGCGAATTCGTAAGGAAGCATAGGTTTCGAATTTGTAACCTTTATTATAGTCAAACTTGTCTATCGCATCAATCAGTCCAAAGGTTCCGTAGCCAACCAAATCATCGTATTCCACATTATACCCAAGATACATACTGAGCCGGCCGGCCACCAGTTTTACTAAACCCGCATATTCAATTATGATTTTTTCCTGAAGTTCAGAGGTTTTCTTCCTGGAATAGTCTTCCCAGAGCTTCTGCCTGCTTTCTGCGTTCATACTGCCTCCTGTTACAATGTCATCAATAAAACACCCTTAGTACAGGTCCCTATTTCGATTTATCGGCGACGGACCCCGTCTTCTCATCCGTGGCAGCCTCCTGCCCGTTCTCCTGAGCATTTTCTTGCCCGCTAGACTCCTCTTCTTTCCCGGAACTTACAACAGGCATTGTGGCTTTTTTTATAATCGCTTTTGTAATCAGGCCGATAAAATAGAAAATAATTAATACCAGAAGTAATCTTTTTAAGCTTTCCAGCAGTTCTACCTTGTGAATAATGTCCAATATGCTTGTTACTGCTCCCGCCACCAGCATAATTAATGCCGGGATATATCTTTGTTTCATATCAGCCTCCATGCCGCCTGTCTACAGGCTTATGACCGCCTAAAGGATTTTCCGTTCTTTTCCGACAGACCGAATATGAAGTTCACCGGTTTCCGGATAAAACTCGATCGTCCGTCCGTAATTCATGCCGGTATCCTCTGCCAATATCCGAATCCCCAGCTGATTCAACTTCAATTTGGTTGCCTCAGCATTGCGTTCGCCGATCCGCATCATTTCACTGTTATTGTTGAAGGCAAACATCTGCGCCCCGCCTGCAATTTTAGAAACCAAGGCCCTTCGGAAAGCTCCAAGCTCTGTCATCCTGCGAATTAATTCATCTATACCGGTATCAGCAAATTTCGCCTTATTCTCATTGTTCACTATTTTTGTGCTGTCTGGCAGCATTATATGCACCATTCCTGCAATTTTGGTCCCCGGATCATACAAAACGATCCCTACACAGGAACCAAGACCTAATGTCGTGATTGTATCAGGAGGAGTGCACACATTCAGATCTGCCATTCCGACCTTTATCAGTTTGCTCATTTATTCACCTACGTACATTATTGGCATGCTCATGTCTCAATACTTTTATTCAATAGACCTGCTGCTTATAACAAGTTACAGGCCCAGGGAGGAAAGAATTGCTCCGTAAGAACTAATCGTTGGTATCAGTATAAAATAACCGTTTACCTCCCGGACATCATCTCCGAATTCCGTCTCAATGAGAAGCGCTTTATCGCCGATCTTACCAAATTCGATTGCCGGCACGCTCAATATGGCCCCCGCCATATCAATTGACATATATGGAATGCTTGTTGATATCACCAGATTCGTGAGGGAGGACAAGGAAGACAGATAAGCACCGGAAATGATATTTCCGATCTCATTCAGGGCGGAAAGCTCCATCTCATTGAATTCATCCCTGGTGTCTCCGGCGGGATTCCCCATCAGAATATTAACCAGATGCCTGGAGGCAGACATATCCAGCATAAACATCATCATACCGTCAATATCTCCACCCAATGTAAATAAGATACCGACTACTAAATTCTCTGCTCCGCCAACAATGTCGGACAGCTCCTTGAATTCCAGCAGCTCCACATTCGGAACCTTCATATCAATCTTGGAATTCAACATCTGTGAGAGTGCTGTAGTGGCATTCCCTGCCCCTATATTACCGATCTCTCTCAATACATCATATTGCATATTATCAATTTGGTTTAAGTCCAGTTTGGACACCACAAACACCCCCTTACATACTATTGATTCACTGCTTCCTTCTCGAAGATTACTCCCGGAACATTAAGCAGATTAATCAGATCATTCTCATATTTACCTACACCGATACTGTAATTTGCTTTATCATCATTCTCATCATAATTCATCTTTTGCACCTGGTCATTATCCAGGGAAATGACCTCCCTGACTTCGTCCACAATAATGCCGACCGGGGCAGCCTGCTGTTCCGGCTTTACAATGACAATCCTGGATATGGAGGTAACCTCATCCTCGCCAAGTCCAAACCTTCGACGAAGGCTCATAACGGGAATAACTTCACCCCTTAAGTTAATGACACCCATAAAATACGGCTGTGCTTTTGGCACCCGGGTTATGGTCTGCATTACAATGATATTATGGATGTATTTGATATCAATGCCATATTGGTCTTTACCCAGGCTTATAATAATATATTGTTTTGAATTTGCCGCTTCCATACTAATCCTCCATTCTGACAAAATACTGCTAATTTGGGATGTGAAAGATTTGCTTTCACATTGGTCAGACACAAATTTGCCCTCAGGTACCTAAACCAAAGAATTAACATCCAATATCAATGCCACATCGCCGTTGCCAAGTATGGTTGCACCGCTGATAATCTTATGGTTCTTGATATATTTACCGATGGACTTAATAACAATTTCCTGCTGACCCATCAGCTCATTCACTACCATTCCTGCCAGCCGGTCACCCTTCTTGACGATGACCACCAAAAGGCTGTCCTCTTTCGTTTCACTCCCGCCGCAATCCAGAATCTCACCAAGCCTTACGATCGGAATGACGGATCCCCTTAAATGAATCACTTCTTTCTCCTGAATCTTTTTAATATCCTGGCGGGGGATGTTCTCTACTGTCTGTATGTTGCCCAGAGGAAGCGCGTACTTTTCATTTCCTATAATCACCATCAAAGTCTGAATGATTGCCAGAGTTAACGGGAGGCGGATAATGAAGTTGGAGCCTTCGCCCACCTTCGTCTTCGCTTCAATCTCACCGCCCAGAGCTTCGATCTTCGTCTTAACCACATCCAGGCCAACGCCCCTGCCGGATACATCCGATACTTTCTCCGAGGTGGAGAAGCCGGGCTGGAACAGGATGTCGATAAAATCCTTATCCGTCATCCTGAGAGCCTGCTCTTCTGTAATCGTGCCTTTAGCAATTGCCTTCTTCCTGATTTTATCCGCATTGATACCTGAGCCGTCATCACGGACTTCAATCACTACATTATTCCCGTCCTGATATGCATCCAGATAAATGGAGCCCACCGGATCCTTGCCTGCCTTCTGCCGGTCCTCATTGCTCTCAAGACCATGATCTGCCGCATTACGGAGCAAATGCATCAGAGGATCCCCGATTTCGTCGATCACAGTACGGTCGAGCTCGGTATCTTCACCGGTCATATATAATTCCATGTTTTTACCCAAATCTTTGGACAAATCACGTATCATTCTGGGGAAACGGTTCAGAATACTCTCAATCGGAACCATCCTTACCTTCATAACAGATTCGTGGAGATTGGTTGTTACTCTCTCCAGATACTCCATCTGCTCGCCGAAGCCGTTCTCCGTCTGCAGCTTCGAGCCGCTGCTGATGGATAGAAGACTGTTCTTCGCTATAATGAGCTCACTGACCAGATTCATCAGTACGTCCAGTTTATCGATATCAACGCGGACAGAACGGTTTGCCACAGGCTTCGCAGCCTGCTTGGCAGCCGGTGCATTGCCGGCCTTCAGGGAATTGGTTTCCTTGGCAGCCTTCGGCTGCGCCTGAGCTGTCTCGTCCTGCTTGATTGCATTCGAATAAGTGATATAGTCCTCTTCTGACAGATAAACGAGGTCTGCTACCACTTCCTTGACTTCCGATACATTTGATGCAATCCCTGCCAGCTTCTCAGGGGCTTCCTTTGTTATAATCAAAGCGGAATAGTCAAAATCATACTTCTCATCCTCCAGGTCCTGAGCACTGGGATGAAGTTTTATAATTTCTCCATATTCCTCCAAGGTGCGGTTGACCATAAAGGCCCTTGCTCCCTTTAATACGCAGTATTCCTGTATGTATACCGTC
The DNA here is from genome assembly GCA_023423335.1 of Bacillota bacterium. GTDB lineage: Bacteria > Bacillota > Clostridia > Lachnospirales > Lachnospiraceae > Mobilitalea. The sequence continues at coordinate 93,150 of JAFAFU010000065.1, forward strand.
AGACCGACCACATTGAGTCCGATCATACCGGCTTTCGCTATCGCCTTCTTCTCATGTTCTTCCAGCTTCAGATCCTTAAATTTCAGCTTACCATTATCAGCATCTGCAGCAGGAGCCGGCTGGGCATTCGCCCCTGCAGTCTTTTCCGGTGCGGTATTTCCGATACCGTTATTCAGGATATCATTCAAAGCCGAAAGAATATCTTCATAATCTTCCGTTCCTTCATTGGCATCCGCCTGAATATTGCTCAGATAGGTTTCCAAGGCGTCCAGACCCTTGAATAATACATCCACCAGCCCGGAGGCAACCTTCATTTTACCATTCCGAATTTCAGAGAATACGCTCTCCATATCATGGGTAAGACGTTGCATCCTCTTATATCCCATCGTTCCAGACATACCCTTCAGTGAATGAGCGGCACGGAATATCTCATTTATAGTTCCTTCGTTCTCCGGGTCCTTTTCCAGAACCAGGAGATGCTCATTCAGGCTTTGCAGATGTTCCTTTGTTTCCTCAATAAAAATTTCCAGGTATTGACTTACATCCATTAACAGCACCCCACATTCTTTATGATGGCATCAGAGACCCCGTTCAGTGCTACTACTTCATCCACAAGACCTGCTTCGGTAAGCACCTTTGGCATTCCGTATACAATACAGGTCTCTTCGTTCTGTGCAATCACATATGTATTTTTGTAATTATTAAGTCTCTTGATTCCCTGTGTTCCGTCTGCACCCATACCCGTCAGAACCACACAGGTAATCTGATCATAATCTACTGCTTCCAGGGATTCAAACATTATGTCGGCACAGGGCAGGAGTCCATGCCGCGGAGCTTCCTTCAAAACAGTCAGCTGATGCCGGCCGTCTTCATTCCGGATCAATCTCATCTGATGACCCCCCCTGGCAAGATAAACCGTTCCTTTTTGTATTATCTCCCCATGTTCCGCTTCTTTGACATGGATTTTGCTTAAACCATCCAGCCGGTCAGCAAGGGATTTTGTAAAGCCCTCCGGCATATGCTGAACAATCAGGACACTGGCATCCAGATTCTCCGGAAGCATCGGAATAACCGAATGAAGCGCCTTCGGCCCGCCGGTGGAGCAGGCAATTGCAACCAGTTTACCTTTACCCTGCCCGGTAACTGCCTTACGCTTTCTGCGGATGACTTCCTTTACGGGCTTGTCCGCTTCCTTTTCCCTGACCGGTATTGCTGCCTTAATCACCTTCGCCTGGGTTGCCGTTGACAGACATTCCAGAATACGGTCGGAAAATCGGTTGTTTTTCACTTCCTCATAGCTTTCCGGCTTGGTTACGAAATCAAAGGCACCAAGCTCAAGGGCCAGGATCGTTTCCTTTGCTTCCCTCTTTGCTATTGTGCTGACGATGATTACGGTTACTTTGATGTTTTGTTTCTTAAGCTCATCCAGAAGCTCCAGTCCATTCATCCTCGGCATATTAATGTCCAGAAGAACGGCATCAATTTCATTGGCCTTGCTCTGCAAAATGCTTAAAGCATCCAGTCCGTTTATGGCCACACCAAATACCTGAAATCTATCGTCTCTCTCTATTATATCAGAAAGAACCCTTCTCATAAGTGCAGAGTCATCTATTATCAAAATATTTTTCTTCATAATTAGTCATGCCTCTCTAATTCCGAATTTCTGCCTCTTCATATCTGCCCCGGAACAACACGTCATACTTAATAATAATATCATGCCCATTATTTATTGTTCCTTCTTCTTCGGCGATCCTGCTCAAATATGTATTTTATAAGATCTTCTCTGTCAGCCTTTCCGATTTCAACGAATTCGGCTCTATGTTCAAATTTATCATTTCGGTTTTCCAATTTCTCTGAAGAGATAATAACTGCACCTAATATCATCTTCTTCAGCTCATTGCCAATGATGAAGTCAAGCCTTATTCTTAATTTGTCGCCCGGTTTATGCCGGACTTCCGAATTAAATTTCATACCGCCGCCGGAAAGATCCGTGATCGAAGCCTTCTGCCAGGTTTGCTCATATTGGCTTAACCGTCTTCGGATCTCTGCCTTTTCTTCCGTATTCATGAGCTTATTGCCGGCCAGTCTCTCTTCCAGCAGCTGCTCTTCCTGAGTCAGGAGCCGGTAATCAATTTCATGGATGCATTCCAACCGATAATACTGTCTTCTCTGGATCTTTTCCAGCTCCGTGATTGTCTTAACTGATGCAATAATCGCATTATTTTCTTTGTATATGCCCTCCAGCACACAGGTGCATTGATACAGCCCTTTCGAAGTATAAAAGAATAATTTATACTTTGCTTCCTTCTCAAGGACATACATCAAACCGTTTGCATGGGGCATGGCGATACTGATCGTCTTCTCGTCATCAATATCCAGCAGCTGACTCACATAGGTCTTGGAAGTTCTGGCGCTCCCTTCAATGAACTCCAGCTGCTTTACATCTATTTTATCACCTACTGTTAAAATATCGCTCAGCATATAGCACCCCCATCTATCTTTCTTTTCCCTACTTCTTTATTCTTGATTTTAAGAGATAAGTGAATAATTGGGCAATTCCCTTTTTCTCAACCGGATTTTCAGGCTCATTTTCACATAAAGTGCTGGCAAAGCCGGTAATGGCTTTGGAAAAATGTGAATTGGGATAAACTAAGAGTGCCGGCTTCTGCCTCATTACTGCCTTGGATACATTAGCATCCTGGGGAATGGACCCCAGATATTCCAGCTTCAAATTTAAGAATTTGTTCACCACAAGACTTAATTTCTCGTACAGCTCCTTCCCTTCCTCATAGGTATCAATCCGGTTGGCAACGGTCTTGATTACCGTTTCCTGAAGGGAAAAATCCGTCTTACGGTTTAAAGTCTTAAGCAGTGCATAGGCATCCGTAATCGATGTCGGTTCCGGAGTGGCAATCAGCAGCACCTCTGAGCTGGCTGCTACAAATTCAAGAACGGAATCGGCGATACCCGCTCCGGTATCTATAATAATAATATCTGCTCTTTCATCCAATTCCACCAGCTTCTGGATCAGATATACAATCTGATCCCTGGTCAGACTTGTCAGCTCCTGGATACCGGAGCCTCCGGAGATAAAGCCTATGTTCTCCGGTCCCTGTGTTATGATGTCCGTAAGGTTTTTCCCCCGGAACATCAGATCAGCAAGATTATACTGCGGACGGATTCCCAGCATGACTTCAATATTCGCCAGACCAAAATCAGCGTCAAGTATGATGACCCTTTTCCCCAGCTTGCTCAGGGCAATGGCCAGATTTACGGATATACTTGATTTCCCTACTCCGCCTTTCCCGCTGGTTACTGTAATAACCCTGGCAATCCTTCTGGGGAGGTTTTGCTGTTGTTTTACCATTTTTCTTAATTTATCTGCCTGATCCATATAACCTCCATGCTGCCGCTATGCGGCATCTTAAATCCAAACTGCCTGCCCTTTACGTTAGTTTGTGCCAAGCGTGCTCACACGCTTTGATTACGCAGGCACTTAACATGTGTTTTCCGCTTATTGACCTCTTAGTAATTGCTTGGCAATACTCTGAGCATCAACCTTGGAAATATCATCGGGCACATTCTGGCCAAAGGTTGCATAGGATATCGGTGCCTGAGTCAACATACGTATATTAAACAGATTTCCGATACAACTGGTTTCATCCAGCTTTGTAAACATCAGATTATAATTGACAATTTCGGAATATGCCTCTGTAATTTTAATAAGATCCCTGTACTTTGTCGTTGCGCTGAGGACCAGGTAGGTTTCCCTCTCACTCTCCGGAATGACCTTAATCAGAAGCTCAATATCATCCCGCTGCTCCTTATTCCGATGGGAGCGGCCGGCAGTATCTACAAATACGATATCAAAATCAGCGAACTCCTCCTTCGCCTGCTTCATCTCTTCCTCGGAATAGATAACCTTCAGAGGAATCCCAAGTATATTGGCATAGGTACGAAGCTGTTCCACAGCAGCAATACGGTAAGTGTCAGAGGTTAAAAATGCCACCTTCGCCTTTTCATCCACCTTAAACTTGGAAGCAATTTTAGCTATTGTTGTGGTCTTTCCCACACCGGTCGGCCCGATAACAAAGATATATTTGGGACGCTTTCCACCCAGCTCAATTACCTTCGGCTGTCCCAGCTTCAGGATTATCTTCTGGTACACACTGGCCAAAATAACATCCATGGCGGAATCCTTCTTTAGGGTGCCTTCTATCTCTGTAACAATCTGATTTGCAAATTTTTCATCCACTTCATTGGAAATAAGCTGGTTATAAATCAATTGGATACAGGCAAGATTCTTGTTAGACAGTGTCGCCTTCTCCTCTTGCTTATCCCCCGCTTCTTTCTCACTCATCTGCTTCTCCAGAAGGCTTTGAAGGTTATTCAGCTTCATCTCTATGGCAGAGGGCTCCTTGGAAGCTTCGGACTTAAATTTCATACCGTAGCTGCCGTCTTCTTCATCATCATAGATAATATCCGGCAGAATTGGTTTTTTGGGCGGTGCTGCGGCTGCCTGCTGCGGATTCCTCGGTTTTTCATTCCGATAGCTAATATTATCATCCACAGCTGCGGTAATCTCGACTAAGGCTTTACGGAACAGCTTATAGATTCCTTTGGGTGATATCGTTTTGATATTCATAACAATTGCATCCTTGCCAAGTTCCTCCTTAGCAAGCATGATTGCTTCCGTTTCCGTATTCGCTTGAAACTTCTTAATGATCATTAAACTGTCACCATCCCAACACTCTGTAATTCCACATTTGTATCGATCTCATTATAGGATACAACAATCAAGTCCTTAAAATAATCCTGCGTAAGTCTCTTAAAATACATCCGAACAATCGGTGAGGTTATGATTATCGGGTTTTTACCGAGATCCTCCAGCTTCTGTACCTCAGACTGGACAGAATCGATGATGTCCTTTGTAACGGAAGGATCCAGGGTAAGATATGCCCCTTGCTCCGTTTGCTTCACGGAGCCCATAATTTCCTGCTCCACCTTCGGATCCAGGGTTACTACGCTGGTCATCTCTCCTGTCGGGAAGTATTTTCTGGAAATTGCCCGCTTAAGATTCTGTCGGACATATTCGGTCAGCACATCCGTGTCCCTGGTGGTCGGTGCGTAATCAGCCAGAGTCTCGAAAATGGTAACCAGATCCCGTATGGAGATCCCTTCCCGAAGCAGGTTCTGGAGAACCTTCTGGATTTCACCGATATTAAGCAGCTTGGGTACCAGCTCGGAGATAAGAGTCTGGTTTGCCTCCTGTATATTGCTGACCAAATTTTGAACATCCTGCCGTGTCAGCAGCTCAAAGATGTGGCCGCGGATTACTTCCGTCAGATGGGTCGCAATAATGGAGGGCGGATCAACCACCGTATATCCGAGGGATTCTGCCCTTTCTCTCTGACCCTCTGTAATCCAGATGGCAGGCAGGTGGAAGGAGGGTTCAAAGGTTGGTATTCCGGTAATCTCCTCTTCCACATATCCCGGATTCATAGCCATATAGTGGTCAAACAGGATTTCCCCCTCACTGACCTGAATCCCTTTGATCTTAATAATATATTGATTCGGATTCAATTGTATGTTATCCCTGAGCCGGATCATCGGCACCACACAGCCCAGCTCCAGAGCAATCTGTCTTCGTATTAATACAACACGGTCTAACAAGTCACCTCCCTGGTTTGTGTCAGCCAGAGGTATAATCCCATACCCGAATTCCAGCTCAATCGGATCGACCTGCAATAGGGATACCACATTTTCCGGTTTTCTGATCTCATTGGCAGCAATTTCCTCCGTAGAGACTTCCTGCTCGATATCCGCAACCTCAATCTTGGAAGCAATCGCTCTTCCTGAGATAATGAAAACTAAACCGTAGGCGGCAAATACAATAGTGTCCAGGGGAGTTACGATACCAAGGAATATCATGCTCCCGCCAACCATATACAGCACCTTGGGAATGGATAATAGCTGCTTGATAAGTAAATCACCGACATCAGCATCCTTTGAGGCTTTGGTAACCAGAATACCGGTGGCCAGGGAAATCATCAGTGAAGGGATCTGGCTTACCAGACCGTCACCGATGGTCAAAATCGCAAAATGCTGGAAAGCTTCTCCCGCGGCCTTACTCATGAACATCATGCCCATGATCGTACCGCCGGCAAGGTTGATTATCGTAATAATCAGACCAACTACCGCATCTCCCTTAACATACTTTGTAGCACCATCCATGGAACCGAAGAAAGCTGCTTCCTCCTGGATCTTCTCTCTTCTTACCTTTGCTTCGGCGTCGGTGATGGCACCGGTATTTAAATCGGCGTCAATAGCCATCTGTTTACCGGGCATAGCATCCAGGGTAAATCTGGCCGATACCTCTGCCACACGCTCCGAGCCCTTATTGATAACCATGAACTGAACCATGATCAGAATAAGGAATATGATTAATCCAATAACCAGATTACCTCCTCCGACAAAACCGCCGAAGGTAGTAATAACATTGCCCGGTTCACCGGATTGCAATATCAGCTTCGTACTGGATACATTTAACGAAATTCGAAAAATAGTCGTAAACAGAAGGATAGTCGGAAAGGCAGACATGTTCAGGACTTCCTTACTGAATAATGCATTAAACAGGACCACCATCGCTATGGCGATATTCATTGCCAGCAGAATATCAAGGAGAAAAGAAGGCATCGGCACAATCAGGAATACGATTGCCGCTAGTATATACAAACCAACGAATAAATCATTCTTCTTCACGTCCCAAGTCCTCCTTTATAGTCATCATTATAAATAAACATCTATATGGAGGACTTTACCTCCCTGTCTATATTCAATATATTTATATTTATCCTATCAGGAGGTTTATCCTCCTTCATCGTCATTCCGAACTCAATACCTTTATGGAGGACTTTATCCTCCTTCACAGTCATTTTCTATTTCTTATTCTTAAGCCCATATACATAGGCCAGGACCTCTGCGGTCATCTGATACAGCTCCGGAGGAACCTCCGCCCCCAACTCAACATTATAATAAAGCATTCTTGCCAGCGGTTTGTTTTCTACGATCGTAATATTATGCTCCTTTGCCACCTCTTTAATCTTGAGCGCCAGATAATCGGCACCTTTGGCAATCAGGACGGGGGCTTCGGAAATATCCTTGTCATACTGGATTGCCGCGGCAAGGTGGGTGGGATTCGTAATAACTACATCTGCCTTTGGCAGGGCCTGCATCATACGCCTCTGGGAAACCTCTCTCATCTTCGCCCGGATTTTACTTTTAACCTGCGGGTCTCCTTCTGACTGCTTGTATTCGTCCTTTACTTCCTGCTTGGACATCTTCATGTCCTTTCTGAACTTAAACTTCTGATAGAACAGATCCGCAATCCCAATGATCAGGAAGAACATGCAAATCCGCAGCCCCAGATCGATAATTATTTTACCGATCAGCATCACTGCCTGAATCAGACTGACGTCATAGAGCTTTAACAGGGTGTCCCACTCATTCTTTAGCGTATCATAAGCGATTGAGGCTATAATCGCAATTTTAATCAGCTCCAGAAACAGTTCAACAAATTTGTCTTTACTAAATACCTTCTTAAAGCCGGAAACTGGATTGATCTTATTAAGTTTGGGCTTCATCGGCTTGCTGGATATCTTCCATTTTACCTGGTAGAGAACCACCGCGAAGGATACTGCCATTCCCGACAGGAACACCGGCAGGCAGGTAAGAAGTACGGTCATTACGGCATCATTAAAGATAGCATGGGATATCGAAGGCGTAAATTCCTCTCCCGCCACCTCTGAGATACTGCTATAGGTTTTATGAAAGGTCTCCAAAAAATTATCGGCCATAATACCCATAAAAACCTTCAGTACAAGGAAAAATGCCATTAATCCGGTTGCCGTGATAAGCTCCTTGCTTCTGGCTACCTGACCTTCTTTTCTGGCATCTTTCAGCTTCTTCGCAGTAGGCTCCTCAGTTTTTTCCGCTGCCTCTGCGAAATATTGAAGCTGATACGGCAGAAGATAGGTTACATTCCTTACGTCATCCATTTTATGGCTCCCTTAAGCATCACCATCATTTCATTGTAAATTGCATCCGCTATGGCCGGAACAAGGCCGATGATCAGCATAAGAACAGCCAGTCCGATGAATACTTTCAACTGCATTCCTATCACAAACATGTTCATTTGCGGAGCAACCTTTGCCAGGATGGCAAGGACCGTATTTACCAGCATGATGGATGCAAAAACCGGCAGTACAATACGGAAGGCAATAACAAAATAATCTATTATGAAGGTAAGCATCAGCTGATACATATCAGGCCGGATTACTGCATTCCCAATTCCTATCACCTGGAATGAATCCACCAGCGCCTGTAAGATAAAATGATGCAAATCCGTAATGATCATCATAAGCATAATCAGATAACCGTAAAGATTGGCGGTAATTGTAGTCTGGATGTTGGAGGTCGGGTCCAGCTCATTTACCATGGAAAAACCTATCTCCATATCAATAATCTGACCTGAAAACGCCAGAATATGATAAGCAACATTGGCAAACAGCCCCATCAGTGCACCTGCAATCGCTTCCTTTACCACAAGAATTGCAAAGCCGATCACTCCGATATATTCCGGCATCGTCAGCGGAACCGCATAGTACAGTATCGCTGTCAGGAAAATACTCATTCCCGACTTTACCTTAACCGGCACATTTCGGAGAGAGAAAAAGGGGGCCGTATAGAGAAAACCGGTTATCCTCACAAGTATTAATAAAAATAATTCAAAATTTTGCAGAGTGAAAGTCATAGGGCATTAATATAATAACTGAAATTAGAGAATAACTCCACCGTAAATTCCGTTATTAAGGACATGACCCAGTTTCCAACCAGCATAATCACCAGAAAAACGGCAATCAGCTTAGGAACAAATGTGAGGGTTTGCTCCTGGATGGAGGTTACTGTTTGCAAAATGCTGACAACCAACCCTATGGTAAGGGAGGTAATCAGCATGGGGGCTGCAGCTTTCAAAACGAGAAAGAGTGCCTGTCTTGCAATATCAATTACTACTATCTCATTCATTTGACTTCATCTCCCGCTAATAAAAGGTTTTTACCAGTTCTCCCACAATCAAATTCCATCCGTCAGCCATAATGAACAGCAAAATCTTAAACGGCATTGATATCATAGTCGGCGGCAGCATCATCATACCCATGGACATAAGAGTGGATGCCACAACCATATCTATCACAATAAATGGTATGTAAATTAAGAAACCAATAATAAACGCCTTACGTAATTCACTGATGATAAAGGACGGTATCACAACCGTAGTCGGTATCTCGTCCACGGACTGTACTTCGGAAATCCCTGCGATATCCATAAACAGCCTCAAATCTTTTATTTCGGTTTGTTCTATCATGAATTGCCTTATCGGTGCAACTCCGGCATCGAAGGCTTCCTCCTGGGAAATCTCCCCTTTTGACAGAGGTTGTATCGCATTCGCATTGACCTGGGTAAATACCGGTGACATGATAAAAAAACTCAGGAACAGCGCCAGCCCGATGAGTATCTGGTTCGGAGGCGTTGTCTGCGTCCCCAGGGCAGATCGGACAAAATGTAAAACTATGATGATCCTGGTAAAGGAGGTTACCATAATTAAAATAGACGGGGCTAAAGTAATCACAGTCAGAACCATTAGCATCTGCAAGGTTGCTGACAGGCTTTCTCCATCCTCATCCGTGGTTAAGGTAAATTCCAAAGGACCCAGGGCACCGCTCACATTGTTTCCCGATGTTCCCGCAGGATCATTGGTAATCGTATCTTGTACATTAGCTGCGGATACCCGTCCGACAGGAAAAAAGGCTGACAGGAAGATCGTTAACAGCAGGATTAAAATGCCTGCCCTTTTCCTTACACGTTTTCTATCAGATGTATTCATGGATACCAACCTTTACTCTTTCAAGTTTCTTATGCTATCGATTATCTGCCGGAAGCTTTTCCTGTCTGCCGGAACCTGAGCCTGAAATTCCAGGTCTGTTTCCGCCAACTCCGTTATGAGATTGATATTATCCTTTGCAATGGAGATAACAACATACTTCTTACCGATTTTCACGATCTGCAGTGTCTTGCCCGGAGCTATCCTGTATGTATCAATCGTATGGAAATTGCTGTTTTTCATCTGCCCCATTTTCATCCTGCCAATCAGTCTTGAGGTGTAGTAGGCCGCAAACAAAATAATAATTAATAATATCACCAGGCCCAGCAGCTGCAAAAGATTATTTGAAGTTGAAAACCGCTCCGGTTGGTTTAGCGTTGCTTTCTCATTTAAGCCCTTCAGTATTTCTTCTTCTGTTGTACTCTGCAATAAGACCACAGCCTTCATCTATGTGAAACCTCCATACTGCCATTATGTAATTCCAAACCAAGCCGTATTTAACCGGTCTTTAACACATCGATCAGCCTTCTCATTAACCTACTGCTTTTTTAACTGCTTCCAGTACCCTGTCTGCCTGGAAAGGCTTTACGATAAAATCCTTCGCTCCGGACTGGATGGATTCAATAACCATGGCCTGCTGTCCCATGGCGGAACACATGATGACATTGGCGCCGGGATCCATAGCCTTAATTTTCTTTAACGCCTGGATACCGTCGAGCTCCGGCATCGTAATATCCATCATCACTAAATCAGGCTTTGTTTCAGCATATTTATCGATTGCCTTTAACCCATTTTCCGCTTCACCTGCGATGTTATAACCGTTTTTAACCAGAATATCCTTGATCATCATTCTCATAAATGCCGCATCATCACAGATCAATATACTTTTCGCCATTTTAATTCTCCTATCTTGTTATGTTTTTAAATATATGATTAATAAAATCAGATTTTAGTGTTTTGCTTCGTTATCTCGGTCACTCGGATGCCAAAGGCTTCCTCCATGACCACAACCTCACCCTTGGCAACAAATTTACCGTTCACCAATACATCAATCGGTTCCCCTGCCAGGCGGTTCAGCTCAATAATCGTTCCGGGGGCAAAATCCAGTATCTCTTTAATGGATTTGCTTGTCCGTCCCAGCTCTACGGTAACTTCCAGAGGTACATCCATCAGCAGGTCGATATTCTCCGGCTGTACCACTCCGCCCATCATAGGAGTGAAGGGAGCGAATTGAGCCGGCTGAACATTGACATCCTGGACCGGCGGCATTATGTAAGGCATCGCAGCCGGCATTCCCTGATTCATCATATAGGGATTATAACCCTGGGGCTGCTGTACCGGAATCGGACCGGGCTGCATGACAGCCTGCGGCGGTATGGCTGGCTGCGGCGCAGGACCGGAGGTTCTCTCCGTTACCGGCGGAGCAGTAGGAACGTCCGTCCCCATGGAGGTTGCCAATATGAACTGCTGATACAGATCTCTGGCAAAATCAAAGGGGTACAACTGCATCAGAACACTGTCAACCAGATTACCGATCTCCATATGGAAGGAAACCCGGACGAAGGAGCCCTTTAAGAAATCCGCTATGGCCTCCGCGCTGATATTCTCATAAAGATCAACAATTGTTGCTGTCGGCGGGCTGATATTTACCCTTTTCTCCAGCATGGAGGAAATCGAAGTAGCCGCGGAACCCATCATCTGGTTCATGGCCTCACTGATTGCACTTAAATGCAGCTCAGTGAGCTCACCGGTGATGTTCGTTCCGTCTCCACCCATCATCAAATCTGTTATAATCTTTACATCTTTTTCTCTAAGGATTAATATATTGTTGCCGTCCAGCCCGTCTGCATAATAAATCTGTATGAATACGCAGGGTTTATCATAGCTGTTGACGATATCCTTCCATGTAGCATATTCGACGACCGGAGTTGTAATAACAACTCTCTGGTTTACCAAGGAAAACAGTGTTGTTGCCGCAGTTCCCATACTGATATTTGATATCTCACCAATAGCATCCTTCTCTGCGTCGGTCAGCTTCTGGCTCATATCCCCGCTATCGGAACCCAAACCGTTTAACAGAGCATTAATCTCTTCCTGAGATAACATCCCATCCATAGCCTGTTACTCCTCTCCTCTAATGATTGATGAAATCTTTACCGCATAGGTACCTGAGGAAGCACCGGGAAGCGCGGTGAATTTATTAATATTACCGACATAAACGGTTAACTCATCATCTACCTTTGAATTCAGCTTAATGATATCGCCCATCTGCATATTGATAAAATCATTCACTGATATCGTACTTCTCCCCAGGATCGCGCGGAGCGGTACCTTCGCTTTTGCAATTGCAATCTCGATAATATCCTGATAAGATTTATCGTCGTTCATCTGCATCGTTGAATACCAGTATTTTGTATTCAGCTTATCAATAACCTTCTCCAGACAGACGTAGGGAAGACAGATATTCATCATACCCTCGATATTGCCGATCTTGATATTCATAGTGACGATAGAGATCATCTCACTGGGAGAAATGATCTGAGCAAATTGGGAATTTGTCTCTATCCTCATTAATCTGGGCTGAAGATGAATTACATTCGTCCAAGGCTCCTGTAGCAAATTCGTGCAGACGGTAAATATTCTCTCAATAATCGTTAATTCTATCTCAGAAAAATCCCTCATCTTCTCCAGAGGATAACCTCCTCCTCCCAGCATCCGGTCAACGATTGCATACCCCAGATTATCTGCCAGTTCAATAATAATATTCCCCTCCAGAGGAGAGAAGTCTATGATACCGAGCAGAACCGGATTGGAAAGGGCATTCGTAAATTCGGAATAGGTAACAGCCTCTGAGTTAATGACTTCCACCTGAACATTCTTACGCAGATATGCCGGAAGATTGGTAGACAATAGTCTGGCATAGTGTTCAAAGATAATATTCAAGGTCCTTAAGTGTTCTTTGGAGAATTTGGAAGGGCGGGCAAAATCATAATTTTTAACTTGTTTTTCTGCTGTCTGATTAAATTCTGCCGCATCAAGCTCCCCGCTGCTGATTGCCGCAAGCAGATTATCTATCTCATTTTGGGATAAGACATCGCCCATGGTCATTACCTCCTAGCATTCTATTCCCATAATATCATAAAATCCGAATAAAATCACCATAATATTTAATCCAATAATAAATTTCCGAAGGAAACATTAATAACAAAGTCGGATTTCAATAAAACCTGGATTCGCTCCAATATCTGCTCCTTGATCAGATTCTTATTGTCATCCACTTCATCAACGGTAAAATCATTAAACGCGTCGGTAATGATTTCCTTAATCTCGTTCTCATTCTGTTCAACAAAGGGCTGAAGCTCCGTATAATCCTTATGCTTTTTATTCAGGGACAGAGAAACATATACGATGGCGTAATGCTTTCCGCTGTCACTGGATTTCAGACGTATGGTAAGCTTATCTTCGATCTCATAGGTCTCGATATCGGATACTGCGATCTCTTCCTTCCCCTCTTCCGGTGATTCAAGCTCCAGATCAACAATTTGGGCTATCTTGCTGACCAGATTGTTGGTTTTGTTGGAGGTTGGAACAATGACAAAGATGATAACCGCCGACAGAACGATATTTATCAGAGCCATTGCCATGATAATTACCGTTAATATGTTTTTTTTCATACAGTTCTCTCTCCTTTAGTTTTTATCTGCTGCTCAGTTCGTTATAGATCCGGATCTCAATTCTACGGTTTTTCGCTCTTCCCGCCGAGGTGTCATTGGAAGTAACCGGCTCGTATTCGCCCCGGCCGGAGTATTTCACCCTGGTCGGATCCAGTTTATTATTCTCAATCAAAAACTCGGCTGCATTCAAGGCTCTCGCTGAGGACAGCCAGTTATTGTCCTTATAGGCATCACTGCTCATCGGGACATTATCGGTATGACCGATTATTTCAATCGAATAGCCGTCAAAATTACCCAGCAAATCCCCAAGCTTTGATAAAATCGGCTTGGCTTCCGTCATAATCTCTGCTTTTCCGGAGTCAAAAAGTATAGAGCCCTTCAGAGTAAGCAGCACGTACTGCTGTTTCGGATCAATACCAAGCTCGACATAATCTCCGAGATTATATTTATCCGTCAGGTCGGATACTTCATCATACATGGCGCCGGAGAGCTTCTCCATCTCCTGTGCAAGCCTCGCTTTTGCTTCGTCCAGATCTTCCTTGTTCTGGTCATTAATTTTTATCTCACCGCCGCTGGAAGGGTCGTCCTTCGATATATCATCCCCGGCTTTCTCTGTCTTCTCGCCCATATTGGAGTAGAATTCATCCAGGTTATTCAGCTGGGTCATTCCGGAAGAGATTAACTGTCCCTCGCCGATTGCTGTGCCGCCCCCGTCCAGAACACCAAAGGCATTGGAGAGAGAAATTGAAATCTCTTCAAACTTTCGCCCATTTACATCCGACATGGCAAACAGAAGCACAAAAAAACACAGAAGTAGATTCATCAGATCGGCAAAGGTATTCAACCAAGGGGCATTGCCTCCTGAGGAGGCTTCCTGCTTCTTTCTAGCCAACCTTTTCACCGCCTTCTTCCTTCATCGCCTCTCTACGTGCCGGTGACAGGAAGGACTTTAATTTTTCTTCTATAACTCTGGGATTCTCTCCTGCCTGGATAGAGAGGAGACCTTCCACCATAAGCTCTTTTATCATAATTTCGCTTGAATTTTTTGACTTTAACTTCGTCGCAATCGGGATACAAATCCAGTTCGCCAGAACGGAGCCATAAAAGGTGGTTATGAGAGCAACCGACATATTCGGTCCGATTGCTTTCGGATCATCCATCTCCTGCAGCATATTAATCAGACCGATGAGGGTACCGATCATACCCCAGGCAGGTCCCATCGCAGCCAGAGAGTCCCAAAAGCCAACAACACCCGAATGCCTGTCCTCGATACAATTCAGTTCCGTCTCCAAAATACTTCGCACCAATTCGGGATCCGTACCGTCTACAATTAACAGGACTCCTTTTTTCAGGAACTCATCATCGATGCTGTTGGCCGCTTCCTCCAATGCAAGCAGACCTTCCTTTCTGGCAACATTGGAAAGTCCGATGATGGATTTGATGGTTTCCTCCTCGTTGGAGGGCTGTACCTTCATAATAAGACCGAAGCTCTTTAAGCTGTTGATAAACCCCTTCAGATTAGGAGCCATAATCAATACACAGCATAAAGCACCGCCTATTGTAATAAAAACGGACGGCGGATCATAGAAATTCAATAAAACGGAAAAGCCTGACTGACCTACCAACATACCATATACAACCACGATTAAACATAATAGTAACCCTAAAATGGATGCTAAATCCAAAGCTGCCACCTTCCATCCTTGAAATTTTATCTAAAGCTCCTATAATTCCCTATTTAATACTTCTTTTTTGTATAATATTACAAGATTTTTAATCTCTTGTCTACTTTCTTTTACGATTAATTTATTGCCCGTAGTCAGCGTAATTACTGTATCCGGAGACTCCTCCACCCTTTCAATCAGCTCTGCGTTGATCATGAGCCCTTTCCCGTTCAATCTTGTAACTTCTATCATAATAACCTCCATCTGCCGCTTCAGCGGCATACAAATGTTTGCGAAAAGTACTCATCACCGTCACCTGATTGGTACCTGGTAGCAAGAAAGGGCGGCAGTATTTGCTGCCACCCTTTCTTACGAAAACCAAATTCAAAACGTCTGCGCAGCTGACGGTTTTGAATGCTCCAAAAAGTATCTTTCTTTAGCTTTTTGGAATTAGGCATTTTATTTATACATCAGCCCTGAATTATCTCTTCAGATTAATCAATTCTTCCAACAGGGAGTCAGATGTTGTAATGATTCTGGAATTTGCCTGGAAACCTCTCTGGGTAGTAATCATATCCGTAAACTGCTGGGATAGGTCTACATTGGACATTTCCAGTACACCTGTTGTTAAACTGCCGCCTCCCTGCGTCGGATCCTGTCCTATTCCGTCAAAGTCTCCTGAGTTTTGTGTTGCTGCAAACATGCTGTTTCCCACTGCCTCCAGACCTGCCGGGTTGGAGAAGGTTGCCACCGCAATCTGCCCCAGCAGTCTGCTGTCACCATTATCATATTTACCATAAATCTTACCGGAGGCATCAATGCTGATACCGGTCATGTTACCGACCTGTTTACCTGCCCCAACCCCGCTCAGGCTTCCCTTCGTTGATTCCAGGGAAGAGGAACCGCTGGCGGCATACATGGTAATGCTGGAAAAATCCACATCAATCGGCTGGAACGGGTTCGGATCGGCCGATATGGAGAAGGTTATGCTGTTGCCGGGCGTTGCACCGTCACCAACGCTGACAAATGCTCCGGTAGAACCGTTAAAGGTAATCAAGGGTGCATCTGTGCTGTCAATGGTTACGGCACCGGTATCCGTATCAACATCTGCCCGGAAGTCTCCGCCAAAGTTAAATTCCGCAATCGCCGAGGGTTCATAGGTGACATTACCGTCCTCATCCACATTCTTGATTACGAATATGGATTGTCCGTCCTCGCCCTTAATATCCGTAACGGTTATGCTATAGGTATTGGTCGCGTCCTCCGTCTGACGAATTCGTAAATCTGCCGTATAGCTGTGTCCCATATTATCAAAGAAGGTGATATTCACCGTCTTACCCGTGGCGCTGGCTATCTGAGTATCCTTGCTGTCGATATTACCGGACAGGTATACTGCCGTTGTTGCCTCCGGCTCTGCATAGAGATTCTCCGGTGACATGATGTTCAGCGGACTTACCGCGGCAGCTATGGTTCTTGTCGGATTAATAGGGTCCACCTGCCATCCCATAACGGAAGCGCCGGAGGGAGTACAAAGGGTACCGTAGGCATCTACGCCAAAGGAGCCCGCTTTTGTAAAGAAATTCGTCCCGCCGCTGTTAACAATGAAAAAACCGTCCCCCTCAATCATGACATCAAAGGGATTGTCCGTTCTCTGAGACGCTCCCGAAGTTGTAATCTGAGCGGTTACGGATGCTACGCTGGAGCCAAGACCGATCTGCATTGCATTCCGTCCTGTAGTCCCGGTTGCCGCGTTGGGCCCGGAAGCACTCTGAGTCGTTTGATAAAATACATCGGAAAAAGTAACGGTACTTGACTTAAATCCGATCGTATTAACATTGGAAATATTATTACCTATTACGTCCATTCTGGTCTGGTGAACCTTTAAACCGGAAACACCAGAAAACAATGATCTCATCATAATGAATGACCTCCTAATTAAGCTTCGTAATCACCGTATCCAATCTGTCGGTCATGGATACCAAGCCCCCTGTAAGGTCCGGCTGTTATACGATTACTGCGCCATCAATATTGGTAAAAACCTTCTCTTCCCCGTCGTTTACCGCAGTAACTACGGTATTGTTCCTGATGTTGACGATGAAGGCGAGATTATCAACCATAACCAGTGACTCCTGAATTCCCTTCTTACCGGCTAAGCTTGCCCCGGTTTCAAGCCGCTTGAACTGATCATCCGTCAGGTCTATATTCCGGCTGGCCAAACGTTCATTCGCGTGCTTGGAGAATTTCAGTTCCCCGGTTTCTCCCTCTGCCCGTTTCTCTTTCAGAATTTCGCCAAAGGATGTTCCTATGTACGGTTTGCTGCCTGCGGCGGTATTTTTACCGGTATTCAGCCGCTCCGCCATCTGTTCTATGGAAGGAAATTGATTTATTGGAATATTCATATCATTTCGCCCCCCGTTGTATCCTTGTTCTGCTCTGTTGTATCGGTTTCATCCTCCGTCGGGCCGGTCTCCTCTCCTGCTGTAATCTCAGAGTTTTTCACCGTTACTGTAACCTTGTCCTTCACCGTAGTATAATATGCATCATTGAAGACCACCGTTAGCTTGTAGGTTCCGTCCGGAAGATTTGCAAAAGCCTCCTTCTTAATGGTTACCTTACTCTCCTTAACACTGATCAGGGACGCATCAAGAAGCGCATCACCCATTACGATACCCACATTATTTGCCACGGTATCACCTTCACCCATCTTGACCGCAAAGGTCATATCCTTTGGATTATCAGCATCAAATTCCAGTACTGTCTTATCCTTGACTCCGGGAAGCCCCTTTTCCAGAATATAAATATCATCAATGACACTGTCCAGCTTGTCGACCGGATAAAGTTGTCCGTTTATGGACATCTGGGCCTTTCCACCTGACATATTCACAAAATCGACTCTTCCGCTGACATATTTTGAATCACCGGTCGCAGTCTCTGTTTTGACGATAACCTCCCTGCCTACCAGGGCAAATGCCTGTGAATTCGTTGATATGGTACTGAGATTCTGCATCTGCTCCAGCTGGGAAAAAGTCGCAAGCTGTGCTATGTATTCCGTATCCGTATTCGGATTTAAGGGATCCTGGTATTTCATCTGGGTTACCAGAAGCTGAAGAAATGCATCCTTGCCCAGCTCATTCTTCGGCCTGTTTTCTGAATTATTCTTCTTCGTCTGCTCTATGACACCCTCGGTAACCGTTTGTATTAAGTCGCTCATCGCCGCCTCCTTTCTTAAGTTATAGAAATCCTTCCGGCATGTTTTTTATGCCGTTGCGTCGATATTTGTTCCTCTTAAGCCTGTAAAATCCGTAAGCATATCTTCCTGTGCTGACTCTTCCTCCATGGAAAGAGCTTCTGCCAGGCTGATTTTCTGTCCCTGCTCCTTCTTCCGGCTGAAGGCCTGATCCTCTGTTTCCGGCTGGCTGCTCTCCCCGAAGGTATAGCCGGCAATCGTAACTTCAATGGCTTCCACCTTGATGCCCTGGGTATTTAAAGTTTCCTTCAGTGTCTGCAGCTGACTTTCAATGGCTTCCTTTGTCAATTCGTTTTCAACCTTGAACTCTGCTGTCATCGCTCCATTCTTTGCCAGTACGGTAAGGCTGACTCTTCCCAGATGCTCCGGATTTAGTACCAGCTCCATCGAGGTCTGCTCCGGTTTCATGACAATCCGGATCCGTTCAACGATCTGGTCCGCAATTTCCCGAAGCTCCGTAATCCTGCCGATATCCTGCTGTTCGCCGATTATCGTATCGCCGGAGGTTTTCGTCAGGTTATCCAGAAATACCTCGTATCTGCTTATACGCTCCTGCTCCTTCGCCTCCTTGTCTCCGGTATCCGGCGCCGTCTGCTTGTCGCTGCCATTTCCCTCTGCCATCCGGATGACTTCCACCTCAGGTTCCCCGCCTGCTCCTGCTTCGGTCTGTCCGGGATCAGAACCTGGTTCGGTTTTTTCCGGCCTCTGTTCTGCTCCCAGGACCGCTGCCTCCCGGACCGCCGTCCCTGCCTGAGCCTTCGTGTCGGATGTGAACATCTGCTTCGTCTCCAGCTCTTCTGCAGCCGCCTTCAGCTCTTCCTCCGTTCGTACCGGAGCCGCGCCCTTAAGAATGTCTTCCACTTCCTGCACCAGCTGATTCAGTGTCTGGCCGAGTTCACCGTCCGTAAGAAAGTCCATAACGTCCGTACTTCCATACTTCTCCAACACCAGTCTCTGCAAGCCTTCCGCATCCGTCAGCTCCGACAGCTTCAGTCCCTGATCCGCCAGCAGCTGATCAAATTCTTCGGGTGACAGCTTTAAAATTCTCATAACCGCTTCCTGTATGGATTGCAGTATGCCAAGAATTTGTGCCAGCATTTCATCCCCGCCGGAATTCTCATCCTGACCGTCCACGGCCTCTTCCGCCGGTGCTCCTGCCGCATCCGAGGCTTTCGCATTTTCCATGGAAGCCTTCAGCTGACAGGTCGCAGCCGTGGTTTTATCCGGACCTTCTTCTGTCTTCGTCTTGTCTGCATTGCCCTTGTCCACAGCTACAGCTTCCTCATCCGTATTCTTCTTTGTTTTGCTGATATCATCGGTTCTGTCCTTACCTCGTGCACCATCCGTATCCAGCCTCTTTGCTTTCGCATCAGTACTGTCCATGCCCTTAAGATTATCATCCATGAACGTTCCGAAGCTATTGCCCTTCTGCCTCGTCTTCGGTGAAGATGTACCGGCCGCCATCCGGGACAAGTTCGCAGCCTGCGTCATTACGCTCTGCGTCATCATTGATCTGCTTTCCTCCTTTCTTCCAGGTCTGTATCCAGTATTTCGTTCCGGGAATGCCTTGCCATATTCTCCCGGTTCCTGTCTGCAGTCCCTGTCATATTATCTATTACAACGGGAATTTACCCCGGTGTAAGCTATGGAAAGAGTTTTTCTCCACTATTATGCCGGCTGTGGAGAAAAGTTATTTGTCCGCCAGCTTCTCGGCATCCATATCCAGCATCTTCTTCGTTATCTTTGCTGCTACGATATTGTTCATCTCGGCCAGAATTTCAGCACTCTCCTTCGGCTTCATGGCCAGTAAAATTTGGGCTACCGCTTCCACATCTGCGGTCATGGTCTCCATAATGAGGGCTGCCGCTTTCGGATCCATATTCTTATAGATATTCGCCTTTTCCTGGATCGCATCGGAATACCGCAGTTGCTCTACGACCTGCCGGTAAATCAATTCGGCGTTGGCCGGGTTGATTTCCTCGTAATATTTCTTATACTCCTCTAAACCGGGAGCTGCTGCCGCAAATACGACATTTTTATCGAATTCCTTCTGCCTCTCCTCGAATTCCAGCTGATTTTCTTCAAAAACCTTAAGCCGGTCTATTTCAGCCTGGAGCTCATCGATCGTTCCCCCTTCATCCTCGGTGCTCCGGTTCATATCTGCGATCTGCTGCTCTAGTTCCAGTATCCTTGCCACTGCTTTCGGCAGGGAATCATAGGCATAATCATTCTCTTTTGCCAATTGTTCATCCGAAATATCAGGAAGTATCCTATTGATCAACGGCACATCCTTTAATATCGGTCTCAATACACCGGAACCAAAACCACCGACATCCAGCTTGATCAGCATTCCGAAGATAGCAAACCATATGAGGGCAATCAGCAGGGCTATCAGGATGGTTAATACCTTATTACCTTCCTTTTTTTCTTTTGCCTCAGCCTTTTCCTTTGCCATTATCTGTCCTCCTCGTTCTGTACAGGATTACTGTATTGGAAGCTGTTCAGCTCATCCACTTCTTTTCTTTCTTCTGCATCAAATTCCAGTAAATAATTCTCCCAGGCTTTCTCCTTGAGCTTTTCCTGGGTTTTTCGCTCCACCATCGCATTGTTCAGACGAATTCTGGCTACCTCCAGCCTTTGTTCCGCATTCTTTACAACGGTTAACTGCTGGCTGATCTTCTGTTCCATAATTTCTATTGCCGCCGCTGTATGTTTGATTTTCATCAGATCCAGCTTAGCCTTCCGAAGCCCCCGTTCTTCCTCCTGATAGAAAGCCTTTTTTTTCCGAAGCTCTGCCAGCTTCTCTTCCTCCTTAGTCAGACGGAGTCTGGCATTACCATAGGCGATTTTGGCCTGCTCCTCCAGCTTCAGCTTAACCTGCAGCAAATTTTCAAGATTATATCGAAATTTCTTCATACCTGATCAAAGATCTCCTTTAACATCTCTATCTCGTCCTCAAAGCTGTGCTTTTCATTTACCTCCTGCTGCAGGAAGTCATTCACCTGTTTGATCTTTGAGATCGCATAATCGATGTCGGGATTAGAGCCGCTTTTATAGGCACCTATGTTAATCAGATCCTCCGCATCCTGGTAGGTCGCCAGAACGCTCTTCAGCTTGCCGGCTGCCGTCTTATGTTCCCTGGTAACGATGGAGCTCATAACACGAGAAATACTTTGAAGGATGTCAATCGCCGGATAATGGTTTTTATGTCCCAGCTTTCTGGATAGCATGATGTGCCCGTCCAGAATACTTCTCGCCGTATCGGTAATTGGTTCATTAAAATCGTCTCCATCCACCAAAACCGTATACAGACCGGTAATGGACCCCTTGTCAGACCTTCCGGCCCGCTCTAAGAGCTTGGGCATCTCAGAATAAACACTCGGCGGATAACCTCTGGACACCGGGGGCTCACCGGAAGCTAATCCGATTTCCCTTTGCGCCATGGAGAAACGGGTCAGGGAATCCATCATGAGGAGAACATCCTTCCCCTGATCCCTGAAATATTCTGCTATAGCAGTTGCCGTCTTGGCGGCCTTCTTACGGATCAATGCCGGCTTATCCGAGGTTGCTATCACAACGACGGAACGTCTCATACCCTCTTCGCCCAAGTCCCGTTCAATAAATTCACGAACCTCCCTGCCCCGCTCACCGATCAGGGCAATGACATTGATATCGGCTTTCGTATTCCTCGCGAACATACCAAGAAGGGTGCTCTTGCCGACTCCGCTACCGGCGAATATGCCAATTCGCTGACCCTTACCGACGGTCAGCATGGAATCAACCGCTTTCACCCCAAGGGGCAATACTTCATCTATAATTTGCCGTTTCATCGGATCCGGCGGCGCCGACTCCGATGGATAGAAACGGTTTAAGGACAGTACTGTGCCATCCATCGGATAGCCCAGACCATCCAGGGTCTTACCCAGTAATTCTTCCCCCACGGGTACCTTGAAGGAGGAGCCGGAATTTTCGACCAGGCTGCCAATTCCAACCCCCGTCATATCATCATACGGCATCAATAAAACACGGTTTTCACGGAAGCCTACTACCTCTGCAATCTTCTTCTGCAACCGGTTATCCCCGGTAATATAGCAAACATCATTTAAGTTTGAAGCCGGCCCGGTTGCCTCAATGGTGAGTCCTACCATCTTGCTGACCCTGCCGATTTCTCTCACATAGCTTTTATTAAGTAACTGCCTGTACTTATCAAAATCGACCAAATTCATCCAGCCCGCTTTCTATCTCTGTATGTAAAGAATCAGCCTGTCCCTGAACTAATTCTTTGAATAGCCCTATTGATTAAGGACTGCCTGTAAATGGATAGCCCTGTTTTTTAAGGCCATCAGATAATCCCGCTTTTCAGGATTATCCCAATGAATAAACCTGTTTTATAGGTTTATTCTATATTATCGGCATATTTCGTCAAAAACTATAGCCCTCCGAGAAGCTTAAGATCGTTAATCAGATTTGTCAGCTGGACATCCAGGCTGCAGTTAATCACCTTTAGATCCGTTTCTATCAGACACTGGTTCTTTGAAAGTCCGGAGTCCTCTGTAATATACAGGGTAACCTCCCTGCCCGACAAGCCAATCAGATAATCCCTCCGGCCTGCGACCAGCTCATAATCCTCCTTGCTGATCCTGATCGTATAACTATCTGCTTTATCCAGCTCCAGAAAGGCCTTCTCAACCAGGTACAGAATAACATCCCTCTGTTCTTCTACCAGGATACCGGTAAGCTTTTCGATCAGATCGGCGAGTAACCCGGCCGTCTTCGGCTCCAACTGTGCCAGCCGGGTCTGATATTCCTCACTTAGCTTCAACTTTTGCTGCTCCAGCTCTGCCAGTTTTTTCTGATATTCCGTCGCACTCTGCCGCAGCCCGTCTTCATACCCTGTTTTCTTAGCCAGGGCAGATGCCTCCGCCTTCATCTGTTCTGCTTCCAGCCGGGCTTTATCAAGAATTGCTTTGGCTTCCCTTCTTGCATCCTCAAGGATTTTCGCCGTTTTTTCCTGAGTCTCCGCTTCGGTGGGAAGCTGCTCTACCACTACGGCCTTTATGCCTTCCACAAAGCCGCAGGGCTCTTCCGCGGGAGCAATCCTGAAATTTCTCTTCTCATTGATATCGGAATCCCTTTTTAAATGGGTATCAATCGTGATTGCGGCTTCTTCTTCAAACCGGACGGAATAAGCTTTAATTACATTAGACAACGATCTCGTCACCTCCGCCTCTGGAAATTATGATTTCAGAGGAATCCTCCAGTTTTCTTATAATATTAACAATTCTCTGCTGTGCCTCTTCCACATCCTTAAGCCGGACAGGGCCCATATATTCCATGTCCTCCTTAATCATGGCAGCCAGACGCTTCGACAGATTGTTAAAGATAACATTCTGTACTTCTTCATTGGAGCCCTTAAGAGCAACTGCCAATTCGTTATTGTCAACCTCCCTGAGAACTCTCTGGATGGATTTATCATCCAGGCTTAAGATATCCTCAAATACGAACATCTTTCTCCTGATTTCATCTGCAAGCTCAGGCTCTTCAATTTCCAGGGTTTCCATGATATGCTTCTCTGTTCCGCGATCCACCGTATTTAAGATCTCTACGATAGAGTCCACGCCACCGACAATCGTGTAATCCTGGTTTACTAAAGATGCCAGCTTACGCTCCAGGACTCTCTCAACCTCCTTGATCACATCGGGTGAGGTACGATCCATCTGTGCGATACGTTTTGCAACATCAGCCTGTTTATCCGGTGTAAGGGATGAGATGATTGTAGATGCCTGGGTCGGAGACAGATAGGAAAGGATCAGAGCAATCGTCTGCGGGTGCTCATCCTGAATAAAGTTCAGTAATTGGGAAGCATCCGTCTTTCGTACAAATTCAAAGGGACGAACCTGCAGGGAAGCGGTCAGCTTACCGATAACATCCTTTGCCTTATCTACACCCAGCGCCTTCTCCAACAGCTCCTTCGCATAAGCAATACCGCCCTCTGCGATATACTGCTGTGCCAGGCAGATCTCATAAAATTCATCCATGACCTGGTCTTTCGTGGCCGGTGAAATACTTCTTGTATTGGCAATCTCCAGCGTCAGTGTCTCGATTTCATCCTCCTTCAGATGCTTGAAGATGCTCGCTGATCGTTCAGGTCCAAGGGAAATCAGCAAAATCGCCGCTTTCTGGACACCGTTTATATCATTATTGATGTTTGATCTCGCCATATTAACCTCCATGCTGCCGATACGCGCGAATCCTGGCGTCAGCACAATATTAATGCCGGGCATCCTATCAGAATCTATTATTACAGGTATTAGCTCCACTCTTCATTCAGCCAGTTACGCAGCAACTGAGCTACGGCATCCGGCTTTTCGTCCACAAATTTTTCAATCATCTTGCGGACCTCTGAAACCTCATTGAAATCAATATCCTCAATGGATTGGTTCTCCTTCGTCGTGGCAAGAAGCTGCTCTACGGATAATTCAGGCTCCAGCTCGGTAACCTCTACGGGCCCAAAGCCCCTAAACACTACAAACAGGATCAGAGCCACAATCAATGCGGCCAGGATATACTGCAGGTAATCGGTAAAGCTTCTGCGTACAACTAACTTCGGCACAAAGACCGGCTGCTCGATTGCGGAAATTTGTATCTTATCTTCTGAAATACCGGTAGCCATAGAAACCATCGTAATCAGTTCCGGGTCCACCGTCAGTTTGATATCTTTATTGTTTGCCAATACATATTCATCAAAGGTGATATCCTCCAGTAAACCCTGCCGCTCCAGGTCCTCTTCTTTATAGGTGATCAGCTTGCGAAGTACCATGCTGACAGAGGAATTGGCCGAATCAATCGCTCCGACCTCATACTCCGTGTTAGTCACCCTCTCATTCGGCAGATAATCGTATTCTTCTATCTCAACACTGCCCGTAGTAGAGGAAGAATCCTCCAGCATATAGCCTTCTTCATCATTGGAGGTGGTCCCGGGTATTCCGCCGGAGTTTCCGGCATTTTCAGAACTGTAGGTATAGCTATGGCTGTACACACCCTGCTCTTCCCCTTCTGCAGGCAGATATTCCGTGTACATTTCCGTAACTCTTTTATTATCAACAACCAGGTGCGGTGCGATCTCTACATCATCATAACCGCTCTTTAACAACAGCATATACAGATTATTCACAAAGGTATTCCTGAGGCGTTCCCGGTAATCCTCATTGCTGTTGGCAGCACCGGAGTACAGATCCTTGCCTCCGCCATACAACAGATTGCCGTACTGGTCTGCTACCTTCACCTTATCCGGAGTACTGTTGCCGATGACATTCGATACTACCTGCGCTATGGTTTCGGCTGTTTTTGGCTCAAAATCATCATTCGTGGTAAGCAGAACACTGGCATTTGTCTCCTGTTTCGGAGTCAGAATGGTATTCGTGGCTTCTACGGGGATATAATAAACCTGTGCATTATTTACCCCTTCCATCGTTATGATATAGTTACGCAGCTGGTTCTGCAGATAGAGATTAAGCTTCAGGGTACGGTCGCTGTTGGTCGTACTGAGGCTGTTGTTCAGAAGCTCGTCCAGTGTAATGCCGGTGGAGGGCATGTCATTGCTGGCAAGCAGAAGAACTGCATCGGAGTATCTCTTAAGATCTACCGATACAGTCAGATGATCGGATCCTAATTTATATCGTATTCCTTCCTCTTTCAATAACTCTGTAACTTTGCTGGCATCCTTCGCGGTCTCTGTAATCGTCAGTTCTTCATATTGTACTTTATTCGTTATTACAACCAAAACAATAAAAGCAAATAGAACGGCACAGAATACGCTGATAATTACGGTCTTCTGTTTACTGGTATATTTGTTCCATATCCCTAACAGCTGCTTTGGTATTTGTTTCAATCTGTCTGCCATTATCCCGTACTCCTTAAGAATTTATTAATTCCCCTCGATCAGAACTGCAGATTCATAATCTCTTTATAGGCGTCCAATACCTGGTTCCTGATTGCGACGGTATATT
Organism: Bacillota bacterium; assembly: GCA_023423335.1. Taxonomy (GTDB): domain Bacteria; phylum Bacillota; class Clostridia; order Lachnospirales; family Lachnospiraceae; genus Mobilitalea. The sequence continues at coordinate 119,684 of JAFAFU010000065.1, forward strand.
GTATTGCGAGATTAGCTTTCTGCTGCGCAATCTGTAAATCGTGGGTATTGTCCGTAAGGCCGAGAGCATATGACATTTCTGCTTCTTCGGCGGCATTGGTATAATTATTGGTCTCTTCCACAAGTCCCTTCGCTGCCTCGAACAGACTTTCAAAAGTCGCATTGCGGTTTTCCTTGGCAGAAGAGGCCGAATCTATTGCATATTTACTAAAATTCGTTAAATCTCCGACTGATGTAATGTTCATCTCTTACCTCCGGTTATTTGCCTACTTCCAGACCCTTCAGCGCCATATTCTTCGTGGCATTGAAAGCGGTAACATTGGCCTCGTAGGATCTGGTAGCATCGATCAAATCCGTCATTTCCTGGATGATATTGACATTCGGATAAGTAACATACCCCTCTTCGTCAGCATCCGGATGGGTAGGATCATAAACCTTCCGCATCTTAGCCTCATTATCTTCAGATATCTTGGTAACCTTCACGCCGCTTCCCACGGTTCCTTCCGTCTTCATAAGTACTTCTCCGAAGGGGGTAACATCCTTTTCCGCAAATACTACTGTCTTCCTGCGGTAGGGATTCCCATTCTCGTCCCGGGTCGTGTTCACATTGGCGATATTCTGGGAAATGATATCCATCCTGAGCCTCTGTGCGGTCATTCCGCTGGCGCTGATATTCATTCCATTCATAGATGACATGATGAAAGCCTCCTCTCAGACATCTTGCTTAGCCCGCTTCGGTCTCATAGAAGCCGGCTGCCGTTATTATCCGTAATATCATAAACCTTTCTGAATGTGGTTATATATACTCTCTATGTACGTAATTCTCATGCTTTTAATCCGTTATTTCTGGAGGACCGCCTTCAGCCGGTTAAATTCCTGAGTCATGGAGTCTAATAAGGCGTAATACCTGATCTGATTCTCTGCCAGATTGGCTGATTCCGTATCAATATCCACGTTATTCCCGTCCAGACGATAGCTTAAGTTAGCATAATCCGTATAGATACCGGCTTCCAGGGAATTTAACTTGACTCTCGCAACACGCTTGTCGAGGGAATTATCCCCCACCAGTGCCGACATCAGATAGGACTCAAATTGTACATCCTTACGCTTATACCCCGGGGTGTCCACATTCGCAATATTGTTATTAATGACCTCATTCCGTTTCCAGCTTGCATCTGCCGCTTTATCCAGTACGTTGATGTAATTAAATGCGTTCGATCCTATCATATACGCACTCCTTTCCTTCTATCAATATTATAATAAATATTTCGGAAAACACAAGATATATTTGAAAAATTAGTAGAATAATACTAAACCTTGTATATCCATGGAATATTTTATCTGAACAAAATAAGATATTATGTACGAAAAGAAATCTTTTTGCGACCCCCTTTTCTTTGCCTTCGCGTAAAAAAAGGATTCACGGAGGGCTGCTCCACAAATCCTTTTGTTATCCATCAATCCATTAATCATTCATATTCTTTAATTCATCAAATACCACATCATTCAATACCTTGATGTAAGTTCCCTTCATTCCGGACGAACGGGATTCGATAACCCCGGCGCTTTCAAACTTTCGTAAGGCATTCACGATCACCGATCTGGTAATACCGACGCGGTCGGCAATCTTACTGGCCACCAGAATTCCTTCATTGCCTTTAAGCTCCTCGAAGATGTGCGTGATCGCTTCCAGCTCCGAGAAAGAAAGGGTGCTGATTGCCGATTTGACAATCTGGACTTTCCGGTTCTCTTCCGCATTTTCCTCATTAACCGACCTCATCATCTCCAGGCCGACTACCGTGGTTCCGTACTCACTGAGGATGATATCATCGATATTGTAGGGCACTCCGGTCTTATACAGGAACAAGGTACCCAATCTCTCGCCGGCGATATCAATCGGAGTTATGATTGCCTGATAAGTATTCAGATGTTCAAATTCGAATCCCAGCGTACCAAGATTTACATTTTCTTTTGTGGATAAAATATTCAGGAGTCTTTCATTCAACAGGCTGTCTATGTGTCTGCCAACCGCATCCTTGATCAGTTCTTTTATTTCAATGATATCGGGGCGGTTCTTGACTCCCAGGACCTTACCCTTGCGGCTGATAACCAATACGTTGGATTCCAGTATCTCACTTAAAACAACACAGATGTCATTGAACACTACCTTATGCGAATTGTTATTATGCAATAAGTTATTAATCTTTCTTGTTTTATCCAATAACTGTACACTCATGAAATGGCTCCTCCAAAATTATACTTCTCCACCCAATCCCTTATAATGTGAGTTATGACGGAATAAGGTAATACAATTAGAAGAATTTTCTAATTGTATTACCTTTTCAATTTTATCATATATTATTTCGAAAAACAATACTTATTTCTTGTTTTTGACACACTTTTTCAGGGTTTTTATTATTTTATCACTAATTTTTGTATTTTTCATGGCAATATAGCATATTTCATCGTGAACGATCCGTAATTATATTTCATTGTTTCGCCGGTTCCACATCGGTTTTTCTCTGTTATTTCTCTGCCGTGGTTACATATCCGCATTTTTCATCACTGCAGACCAGTTTATTCCCCTTCTCCAGCAATACGCCTCCGCATTTCCTGCATTTTATCCCGGAAGGCTTCTGCCAGGACATGAAGGTGCAGTCCGGGTTATTGCTGCAACCATAATATTTACGGCCTTTCTTCGTCTTGCGGACTACGATGTCACCATCGCAGACCGGACATGGCACCCCGATTTTCTCCAGGTAAGGCTTTGTGTTCTTACAGTCGGGGAAGCCCGGGCAGGCCAAAAATTTGCCGTGAGGCCCGTATTTGATCACCATATTCCTTCCGCATAATTCACAAAGCTCTTCGGTAACTTCATCCTCAATCTGTATTTTATCCAGCTCCACATGGGCATTGGTGACCGCTTCCTCCAGATCAGGATAAAAATTCTTCACGACTGTCTTCCATAATACAGTCCCATCCTCCACACAATCCAGTAAGGATTCCAAATTTGCCGTAAAATTCACGTCAATGATCGTGGGAAAGGCAGCCTTCATAATGTTGTTGACCGCTTCTCCCAGTTCCGTCACATAGAGATTTTTATTTTCCTTCGCCACATATCTTCTGACTATGATGGTCGTAATCGTCGGCGAATAGGTACTGGGTCTTCCGATACCCAGCTCCTCCAGGGTCTTTACCAGGGAAGCCTCCGTATAATGGGCAGGCGGCTGGGTAAAATGCTGGCTCTTGCGAAGTTCGGCCAGCTTCAAGATATCTCCCTCCTGTAAAGCTTCAAAGGCAGCACCGGTTTCCTCATCCTCGTCTTCCGGATTGTATACGCTCATAAAGCCCTCAAAAACCAGTTTTGAGGTGGAGGCGGAGAAACGATGGTCATTTCCTTCTATTTTAATAGAGGTGGTTTCATATTTGGCAGGCTGCATTCTGCTTGCAACAAATCTCTTCCAGATCAGCTGATACAGCCGGAATTGGTCGCGGCTTAATGATTCCTTCAGCTTCGCCGGCTCAAAGTCAACATAGGTCGGGCGGATGGCTTCGTGGGCATCCTGGATCTTCTTACCGATCCGGCCCAGATTTTCTTCTACCGCTACAAACACATCCCCATACTGTTCCTTCACATACTGCTTTACTAAGGCATCTGCCTCATCGCTGATCCGGATGGAGTCCGTTCTAAGGTAGGTAATCAAACCGACGGTACCATGTCCCTTGATATCAACACCTTCATAAAGCTGCTGTGCCAGCTGCATGGTCTTCTGCGTGGAGTAGTTCAATGTCTTGGCCGCTTCCTGCTGCAGGGTGCTGGTCGTAAAGGGTAAAGGCTGCCTGCGGATTCGTTCACTCTTCTTCACTTCCTTAATAACAAAGACCGCGCCCTTAAGCTCATCCAATATCGCATTCATCTCCGCTTCGGTACGGATAACGGCTTTGGAGCCTTTGCAGCCGTTATATTTCGCTATCAGGGGACGTTTCCTGCCGCCCAGGTCGTACTCCGCTTCCAGGTTCCAATATTCCTCCGGTACAAAGGAATTGATTTCATCCTCCCGGTCGCAGATGATCCTTAAGGCTACGGATTGCACTCTGCCGGCACTTAAACCCCGCTTCACCTTGCTCCAGAGCAGCGGGCTGATCATGTAGCCTACCATACGGTCCAGCATTCTTCTGGCCTGCTGCGCATCCACCAGATCCATATCAATCTCCCTGGCTTGTTTTAAGGATGCCTTTACCGCATTCTTGGTTATCTCGTTGAAGGTAATCCTGCTGGAGTCCTTCTCTTCTAATTTTAAGGTCTGGGATAAATGCCAGGAGATGGCTTCTCCCTCACGGTCGGGGTCCGTCGCAAGATAAACCCTATCTGCTTTCTTTACCTCTTTGCGAAGCTTCGCAAGGAGATCTCCCTTGCCTCTGATCGTAATATATTTGGGGTCAAAATCATGATTTATATCAATACCCAGCTGGCTCTTGGGCAGATCCCTGACATGTCCGTTGGAGGCAAGTACTTCGTAATTACTTCCCAGGAACTTTTTGATTGTTTTCGCCTTGGCCGGTGATTCTACGATAACAAGATATCGTGGCATATATATCCTCCATACTGCCGATGCCCGCGAATTTGGGCGTCAGCACAATATTTGTAAAGTGAATTGTAACAATTCACTTTGTGAAAATTTAAATTTTCACACTATACTTCCCTCTTTCTATGTGCACATTCTGACTTAAAAATTATATATTTGCAACAACCATGTAACACATAATAGTTTTAGTAAACCGCTTTGGTTCAAAGTCTAAACTAGCATACACTATTTTTCCAAGTGATTCAAGCAGTTTATAATTAATTTTCATATCGTTTAAATTTTGTTCATAATTCTGCCCCAGACGGCTGAAAAATATTACAGAGGTCTCTGCCCGGCCTTTTCTACTGACTAATTTAATTATATTTACTGAAGGACATAATAATTCTTCATCGGTTGGCGCACCAGTCCTCTGATTTCGAGAATTAACAGCTGTTCCGTCAGGACCGTTACCGGAAGCTTAGTGCCGGAGGAGATCTCCTCCAGATGCTTCGGTTCCCTTCCTATAAAATTATATACGGATTTTATGCCCGGTTCCAACAAAATATGGTCCCCTCGCCGTTCATCCTCCCGGCGGTGATATTCGGGAAGGAAATCCTCAAGGATATCCTCCGGTGAGGCGACCAGCTTTGCCCCTGACTTAATCAGGTTATTGCAGCCTTCACTCAACCGGTCCGTCGCCTTGCCGGGAAGCGCATAGATATCTTTCCCCTGATCCAGTCCCATGTCCACGGTAATCAGGGAGCCGCTCTTCTCCCTCGCTTCGATCACCAGAATTCCGTCCGAAAGTCCGCTGATGATCCGGTTTCTCATAGGAAAGTTACAAGACAGCGGGGGCATTCCCGGCGCATATTCCGAGATAATTCCTCCTTCCTTCTGCATCTCCATATACAGATTAATGTTTTCCTTCGGATAGCAGATATCAATTCCGCAGCCAAGGACTCCGCAGGTCACTCCTCCGGAGGATAAGGCCCCTTTATGGGCACAGGTATCAATGCCTCTGGCCAGACCGCTGATAATGATAATTCCCTCCCTCGCCAGAGCTCCTGCCAGACAGGCAGCCATTTCCTTACCATAGCCGGTGCATTCCCTTGCTCCGACCACCGCCAGGCACTTATGCCCCTCTCCGGGGAGCTTTCCTTTCACATAGAGTGCAAAGGGTGCGGCATAAATCCCCTTCAGCCTGTCGGGGTAATCCTCCTCCTCTCTGGTGATGAACCGTATTCCCTTGTCTGTCAGCTTTGCATAAGCCGCACGGATCTTCTCCGGCTCCTTACTTGCTGCCAGCCTGTCCATATCCGCTTTACAAAAACCTGCGGCTGCCGCGTCACCGCGCTCTGCCAGCACGGACATCAGCTCCTGCCCGGAGGCTTTATAGACCTCCTCGGCATTGCCGAAGCTATTGATCAGCAGTTCGATCTTTCTGGCCCCGATCCGGTTAATGTTCGCCAGCCAATAATTGTATTCTTCCCTGTTCATCTGCAATAACCTCCCTTCTGCCTCACGGCAGCTCAAAAAACATTCTTTACTATGCCTGTCCTTTGAGTTAGTTTGTGCCAAGCATGCTTACACGCTTTGATGATGCAGGCACAAACTTTGAAGTATGAATTATGTTTTTTATAATTCACACTATTCTCCCCAGTATTTTTGATCCATGCTCCGGTAGCAGATCGCCTCACTGATATGCCTGGTTCCTATCTGCTCACTCTGATCCAGATCAGCAATTGTCCGGGCAACCTTCAAAATCCGATGATATGCCCTGGCAGTCAGGTTCATCCTGGTAAATGCCTGCTCCAGCAAAAGCTGGTCCTTAGGCTCCAGCCTGCAGTATTTCTTAATCGTACGGGGCGTGAGCTGGGAGTTAAACCAGATATTCTGCCCCTGATACCGTTCCATCTGGATTCTGCGGGCTACGGCAACCCTTGCCCGGATATCCAGGGAGGCCTCCTGCTGCTCCTGTAACTGCAGCTCCTTATAATTCATCTGGAGGGCCTCGATACAGATATCAAACCGATCCAGAAGCGGCTTTGAAATGCGGCCGAGATAGCGCTTCACCAGATTAACGGAACAGCTGCACTTGTTCCTGTCCGGATAATAACCGCAGCTGCAGGGATTCATTGCCGCTACCAGCATAAAACCCGCGGGATATTTGTATGCCGCATTCAGCCTTGCAATCGTTACCGATTTTTCCTCCAAGGGCTGGCGCAGTACCTCAATCGTATTCTTCTGGAATTCCGGAAGCTCATCCAGAAACAGGACTCCATGATGGGCCAGGCTGATTTCTCCGGGCTTCGGTATAATGCCTCCGCCGATTAAGGCAGTCTGGGTAATGGTATGGTGCGGGGAACGGAAGGGCCTCCTTAAGATCAGGGCCCTATTGTCCAGCAACCCGGCAATACTGTAGATTTTGGAGATCTCCATGCTTTCCTCAAAGGAAAGTTCGGGCATGATTGAGGGTATTCTCCTGGCCAGCATCGTCTTACCGGCTCCAGGCGGACCAACCATCAGAATATTGTGCATTCCGGAGACTGCGATCTCAATAGCCCGTTTCGCTGCCAACTGTCCGGCCACTTCGGAGAAATCAACGGATTCCCCCTCATGAACGCCACAAAAGAGCGCCTCGATGTCAACCTTCTCCGGCCGGACCCCTTCCTTCCCGTTAATCAGTTCCACCGCTTCCAGTAAGGTGGATACCCCATAAGTGTTGATACCCTCCACTACGGCTCCCTCGCCGGCATTTTCCCTGGGAACGACGCACGTCAAGAAGCCCTGCTGCTTCGCAGAGTACACAATCGGCAGGACACCGTTTACTTTATTCAGATTTCCGTTCAGGCTGAGTTCTCCGACAATCAGAACATTTTTCAGATTCTCCTCCGGGATATAACCGAAGGCAGTAAGAATTGCGATAGCGACCGGCAGATCAAAGGCGGTACCTTCTTTTCGGATATCTGCCGGAGACAGGTTAACGGTGATACGTTTGGCCGGCAGCATATATCCGGAATTTTTCAGTGCGATCCTGACTCTCTCTCTGGCCTCCTTGACCTCCGAGCCCAGATACCCTACCATATCGAACAGAGGCAAGCCGTCACTGACATCCGCCTCCACGGAAACAACCATACCGTCAATTCCGCGGACAGCCGCACTATATGCCTTGCTGAACATATTGTTCTCCTTCCCTTGTCTCTCCCGCAAGGAAGGAATCATTTGCTTAAAGATAGTATAGCAAAGAGCCTTTATTCTGACAAGAAATATTTGCCCCCCATCATTGTAACGAATAATCCATTTGACAAAATATATTTATCATATTACTATAATGATAATAATTACTAATTTCAAATCATAAGGAGGAATATCGCATATGAATAAAACCGAGTTAAGACCCGGCATCTATTATGTCGGTGTTGTCGATTGGAATTCCAGAAGCTTTCATGGATACAGCATCCATCATGGAGCTACCTATAATGCATATCTGATCGTAGATGAGAAAATTGCTTTGATTGATACGGTAAAAGCATCCTTTGCCGAGGAGCTGCTGGATCGTATCTCTGAGATTGTTGACCCGGCGGATATCGATTACGTAATTTCCAATCATGTGGAAATGGATCATTCCGGGGCCATCCCGGCGGTAATGAAGATAGCCAAGAAAGCGGTTATCATCACCTCTTCCCCCAGCGGCCGTAAGGGTCTAATTGCCCATTACGGCGACTCCTATCCGTATCAGGAGGTAAAGGCAGGCGATACCCTGTCCCTGGGAAAACGTACTTTGAGCTTTGTGGGTACTCCGATGCTCCATTGGCCCGATAATATGGTAACCTATTGTCCGGAGGAAAAGCTCCTCTTCTCCAATGATGCCTTTGGCCAGCACTATACCTCCTACAAGCATTTTGATGATGAGGTGGAAATGCCCGCTGTCATGAAGGAGGTCCGAAGCTATTATGCCAATATCCTGATGCCCTTCGGGAACCAGGCGAAAAAAGCCCTGGCAATTCTGGAAGGTCTGGATATCGAAATGATAGCTCCGAGCCACGGAATTATCTGGAGAAGCTATATCAGGGAGGTCATGGATGCTTACCGCTCCTATGCGAATGGGGAGACGGAGGATACCGCCCTCGTAATCTATGATACCATGTGGCATTCCACGGAGAAGATGGCCCTCTATATTGCCGAAGGCTTTGCCAGAAAAGGAGTCAAGGTGAGATATCTTGACCTGAAAGTAAATGACCTGTCCGATATCATGATGGAACTGTTAACTGCCCGTTACTTAGCGGTCGGCTCCCCCACCCTGGATAATGGAGTTACCCCGAATATCGGCGCCTTTCTCACCTACCTGAAGGGACTTGCTCCGAAGGGTAAGAAGGGCTTTGCTTTCGGCTCATATGGCTGGAGCGGACAAAGCATCGGCATCGTGAACCAGGCATTGGAAGAAATCGGAGTAGAGATTATCCTGGATCCGATCAAGATCAACTATGTTCCTACCAGGGAACAGCTGCGGGAGCTGGAGGAAAAGGTAGCTTCCCTTTAATGTTTCATCATTAATTCGGTGACAATTACAAATAAATGCGCATATAATAAACCAAGAAAGAATAAGGGTGATTATATGCGCATTTGTGAGCTCCGGGAGAAGGAAGTCATAAATTGCAGGGATTGCATGCGGTTGGGATATGTCTGCGACATACAATTTGACATCTGTACCGGCCACATTACACATATCATAGTACCCGGTCCATGTAAGGTATGGGGCATTCTGGGCAGGGATCATGAGTATGTAATTAATACCTGCAATATCAAACAAATCGGTATTGATATCATCCTGGTAGACATCGATGCCGAGAAATGTCTTGTCAAATGTGAATAGAATATTTTTAGTACTGATTTCCTACAAATTGTAATAATTTTCTTGACCATTTGGACAAACTTCAATATAATCTAATTGTATCGCATTATGGAAGATATGCCCGAAGACAGTATAATTTGGGAGGATCAGGTTGAAAAAAAGCATTCAACCGGCAAAAAGCATAAGCCCTGCTTTTCGCTTATTCATTAGACTGCCTTGCGGCAGTATGGAGGTATATATGAAGTGTCCGTTTTGCAATAAGGATAACACCAGAGTCATTGATTCCAGACCGGCCGATGATAATAATTCCATCCGCAGAAGACGGCAGTGTGATGAATGCCAGCGGCGGTTCACTACCTATGAGAAGGTTGAAACCATTCCTCTTGTAGTGATCAAAAAGGATAATAACCGGGAACCTTATGACCGTTCCAAGATTGAGGCCGGAGTATTCCGCTCCTGCCATAAGAGGCCGATTTCCGTGGATCGGATCACGGCGCTTGTCGACGAGGTGGAGACTGCCATCTTTAACCGTGAGGACAAGGAGATTCCCAGTCACGTCATCGGTGAAATCCTTATGGATAAGCTGAAGGAACTGGATCCTGTCGCATATGTAAGATTTGCTTCCGTCTACCGGGAGTTCAAGGATGTTAACACCTTTATGAATGAATTAAAGAAAATTCTTGATAAATAATATATCCTCTGTTTTAAGCTTACCTACAGGGTTATTCTGCCCTCCAGCAGATCCCTCCGGTCACTGCTGGTCCCGATATACATTTCATATTCCATATGCTCCAGCTCCCAGCTGTCCTCAGCCTCATTAAACCAGCGGAGCCGGTCTGTCGGGGTCTTAATTTCCACTCTCTTACTCTCTCCGGGTTTTAGGGAAACCCGCCGGAAGCCCTTTAGCTCCTTCACCGGCCGGTCTATGGAGGAATTAAGATAGCCGGCGTAAAGCTGGATTATCTCATCCCCTGTCCGCATACCGGTATTCGTAACCGTACAGGAGGCCAGGATGGTATCCTGCTCCACCTTAAAATCAGCCTCCGTTACCGTGAAGGTGGTATAGGATAAGCCGAAGCCATAAGGCACGGCAGGTTCCACTCCTTCCTTCTCCAGCTTCCGGTAGCCATGATAATAATCATAATACTGATAATCTGTAATCCAGTTGATCTGCGGCAGATCCGCTTCCTGCTTTGCTATAACGAAGGGCAGCTTGCCGCTGGGATTCACATCTCCGAACAGAATCTCGGCAATGGCGGTTCCTCCCTCCATACCCGGGTAATAGGCCAATAAAATTGCACTGACGGATTCCTTCCATTCCTCCATCCGTATCATATTTCCGCCGATTAACACAACACAGGAACTTAAATTCACCGGTCCGACCGCTCTGATAAAATCACTTTCTTCCTTCTTCAGTCCCAAGGAATGGGTTCTGTCTCCGCCCCTGTAGCCTCCGTACCAGGCGGCATCCTCCCCTGCAACATGTTCTCCTTCATCATCATGGCTGTATCCTGCCACGAATACAATCGAATCGGCATCCGCAGCCAGTCTTTTACCATGCTCTATATCACTGCCGGGATAATAGATCACCTCCGTGTTCTTCGATACCCGGGCAATTCCCTGGAGAGGACTCACGACATACTGCGGATACACCATACTGGAACCGTGATCTCCGGTATTCTCTTTGTCAGCCAGCTTTCCGAAAACTACGATCCTTAAAGCTCTTCCTTTTCGAAAGGGCAATACATTGTCCCTGTTCAGGACCAGGGTAATTCCTTTTCTGGCTGCTTCCAGCGCCAGGGCCACATGCTCCCTGCAGCCCAGCACAGACCGGTCATAGTGCTTCTCATCCTCCTCCGTAAATGCGATCAGAGTCCTTACAATTCTAAGCACCGCCTCATCGATATTCTCCTCCGGAACCTTCCCCGACCGGACGGCTTCCACAAGCTTATCCCCATAGTACCTTATATTACACATCTCCATATCCTGACCACTATTGGCGGCAGTGACCGTATCCTTAATTCCCTCATTGAAATCACTCATTACAAAACCATCAAATCCCCATTCTTCCTTCAATACCTGCTTCAGCAGATAACCATTCTGCCCGCAGCAGCTCCCCTGATAGGAATTATAGGCGCTCATGACAGCCGCGGCTCCCTGGTCAATGCACTCCTTAAAATGGGGCAGAAAAACCTCCCTCTCAGTCCTTTTGGTGCATTCGATATCTACCAGATACCTGGAGAGTTCCATGGAGTTAAAAGCATAATGCTTGATGCAGGCAAGGACATTCTCTTCCTGCACTCCTCTGACCAGAGCCGCTCCCATCTGTCCGATGTGGAAGGAATCCTCCCCATAGGTCTCCTGACTCCTTCCCCAACCCGGATGATAGGGAAGGTTAATGCAGATTCCTGCGAATAGGTTACATTCCCTGGCCTTCGTCTCCCTTCCGATGGCCTGTCCGATTCTCTCCTCCAGCAGGATATCAAAGGTTGCTCCTCTCAGCATAGTGACAGGAAAGCAAGTGTTTTTATAATTCCCGATGACCACGCCTCTGGGTCCGTCCGTAAACAGCATCCGGGGTATTTTATGGTGGTCCAGACCGCCGCAATAGAAGGGCCGGTAATTATAATGCTTGTTTGTACTTTCTGAAACATCATAATTACCGCCGAAATAATATCCTATTCCGCTCATCAGACTTACCTTTTCCTCCAGGGTAAGCTTTTTTGTCATATCCTTTATTCTGCCGGTCAGGCCTAACCGGTAGCTTCTATCGCACTTCATCTCTTCCTCCCGAGGCTCCTATATGAATTTCTGTAATAATCGAATTGCTTCCCGCTTGTCATAATCAATGTACCCCTGGACCTGTTTATTCTCCTCGACCCTGGTTCCCCGTTGGCGGTATTCATTCGGGGTAATACCGAATTCGATTTTAAAAATCCGATAGAAGGTCTTATTCGTTCCAAAGCCGCATTCCTGTGCAATTAAGGAAATCGGCTTCTCCGTCCGCGTCAGCATATGTAGTGTTTTCTCCAACCGGATGGAAATGGTCAGCTCCTTCAAGGTCAGATCCGTATGGGATTTGAGAAAGCGGTAAAGGGTCTTTTCACTCATTCCGATATAACGGCATAACCCGTCCGCGATATTCTCCTCGGCATAATTTTTCTCCACATATTCAATAATCCGAAGCAGAATATCCGCTTCTTCCACTGTCGTATTCTTATCCGCATATTGCCGGACGTCATATTGTGTATGCTCAAAGATATCCGCCACCAGGGTATACAGCAGGGCCTGAATGCGGTAATAGCTGCTGAGAGAATCCTCGTAGCATCTCAATCCGATTTCAGCCGCCGTTTTTGTAAAGATGTCATAAGGCACCATGGGTTTTACTACATCTGTAGAAGAATTTAGATAAAACTGGTAATTTCGATTCTTATCCTTCCAGTTTTCAAATAATTCCTGCTTCATCTGTATGATCAGACAGATATTATTTTCATTGGTCTCGCTTAGTCCATGAACCACCTTACTGTTAATCATCACAAGATTGCCTTCCCTGAGTATGCAGGCCTCCGGCCAAAGCTTCAGGGATACGGAGCCTTTGAGAACCAGAATCAGTTCATAATCATAATGCCAGTGATAGGTGGACTGTCCAATGGATGTCACAAAAATTTTAGCCGGAAATTTAGTGCCATGTTCGATTGCCTCATAGATATAAGAATTCATCCGTATCCTCCTATTGAATATGAACTTTTACCATGTTCCACTATATTATACTATTATTCTAAAAATATGGCAAATGGCAGCATGACAAAGGACTGCCGTACCTAATATACAGCAGTCCTTTGCACTTGATCACTTTATTTAAGGGGGTTATTCCCAGATACGGTAATTTCCGCTTAACGCCAGTAAGCTGAAGAAATACAGGCAGTTATCATAATATCTCCATTTCCCCATCGCAGGTTCTTTTCTCCAGAAATCCTCCACCATAACCTTGACATTCGGTCCATAGGCCGCCAGGGATGCCATGGCATTCATACCCACCAGTCCGGTTGCCTGATATTCGGAGCCCGGCTGGGGAACGCCATCCACACTGAATATACTGTTATGCTTTCCGATCCCCTGATCCACAAAAAACTGCTGGAGCCGGTTGGATTGCTCCAACTGCCAGGGGTCTGCCGCAAACCAGGAATAATCCAGTCCGATATTACCTGCTACCCGATATGCATCAGAAGCAAAAAGGTCATGATTGCCGCCAGAAGCAACCGGTACTCCTTCATAGGTGGCATAATCCGGAGCAAGTCCCGTCTCAGGATGGCAGGCCAGAGGCAGGTATTCCCTGCTGGCTGCAGCCGCTTCCTTCCAGAAGCTGCGGTCCTCTTCGTCTGCCCACAGGGCAAAAAGCTCATAAAAATGAGGCAGATGGTAGGACGGATCAGAAAAGGTTGAACCCGGAACAAATTTAATCAGCTTCTTCTCAAGATGAAACATATTGGAACCGCTGCCGTTATCCTCCTGGTGAAGCATCTGGCGGAGAATGTATCTTGCCTGGTTGCCGTAATCATAAGGTTCTTCCTTATCACCCCACCGGTTGGAGGCAAAAAATAATGCCATCGCAAAATACTCTTCACCATCCGGGGCCGGACCGTTGGATCTGGAGGTTCCGTCCGGATTCATGGACCAGTTGAAATACCCTTCGTTCGGACCGCCGGTCTGCTGCATATGAGTCTTCGCCCATTTCCACAGCCGGTCGAATTCCTCCTGCTTATCCATCTGGACACAGATCATCATGCCGTAGGACATGCCCTCACTTCTGACGTCATTATTGCCGGTATCCAGAATGTAGGCCTCATCCTCACCGGATTCATAATATATCCGGTGGCTGTCACCGCCATAGAATATGGTATCCCAGGCCTTTTGAAGCTTTGCATTAATCTCTTCCTCGGAATAACCGCATTCTAAGAACACATTCCGATACTCCTTTGTCGTATAAGCACCGGTGTAGCCTTCCAGGGAATCCGTATAGGTCGCGGCGCCGGGTGTCTGCACTGCCTCCGGAGCCGGAGCTGTTTTCTCTGTCGGAACCGGTACGGCCGGACTTTGTGTCGGCTCCGGCGTATTTGCTTCCTTCGTAGGAGCCGGAGTGGTACCTTCTGTCTTTTGGGTTCCTGATTTACCGGAGCAGCCGGTAAGCATCATGGAACAAATAATGGCTAAGGATGTAAGCTTTGTTATCATAGATCTCATGTCCTCTCCTCCTGGTATGTCGTAAACTTTAAATATCATAGCTGTAAACGCTTGTCCTGCTTTTATAGACGGATAGCTTAACCTCATAATACTATCTATTCTATATTATATTATATAAGAATTTCCAGTAAATCGTGTTAACATTTTGGATAATGCTATGTGTTAATTTCAGACATCCTTCTGTCTTTTCCCTCAATTGAGGCCGGTTCCCGGCAGCAGAAATTCTGTAAGCTCTGAAAAGCTCTTCTCAAATTCCACATGATCCCCCAGATAATTCGGAGCCCCGATACTGATTCCCAATCTCCCCGGGGTCAGATAGCTATAAATTCCAAGGTAATTACCCGCCCCTATGATATCCGCATTCTGAAAACCAAGCAGCAGCTCACTGTCCGATAATCCCCGGAAATAATCCCTGATTGCCAGATTCAGCTCTTCATTTTCAGGCTCATAGGAAATCATTTCCCATTGTCTGAACTCCTTTACGAAGGCTTCATCCGTTTTGACCAAATCATTAATACCGATCCTGCGTGAATCCGTCAGACTGATGTTCGTCGTATAAGCCAGCTCCGTCGGGTGTGCCACAAAGCCCGGATTAAAGTCAACCTTGTAGAAAACGCTGAAATAACTGTGATCGGCCGCCTTGATTTCATAAGTAAGCCTAAGGTAAACCGGCGCCGTATCCCCTGTTCCCGGTAAGTTTTCCTTTTGTTCAGGAGACGAAGGAACTGGGGGAGGACTTGGAAACGGAGTAAAGGAATAGATCTCCATTATTTCCCGGATGTCCTGATCAATGATCTGATTCCAATGAGTCATCGCTTCTTCGGACGCTCCTTTCGTAAAATGGGGATAGGTGACATCTATTCCGTTCTTTCGGTATCGAACCTCCTCAAAAAGATAAATACTTTGATTCGCTGTTTCCCAGCCCTCTTCCGCTTTTAACGCGTAATATTCACCGGCTCTGTAGCTCTCATAGGGTTGAGGCCTGATAATCGCGGCATCCTCATAGATCAGTCGGGAGTATACCGCCAGCAAAGTCAATAGAAAGATCAAACTGAAATAGTCCCGTCGTTTCATACTAACTCCCATTCCGCCGTTTCGTTTATTGTTATATTCTATGCCGGACTGAGACAGATTACGTCTGGAAATACCTCGTCATTATTTCCGGCTGCGGATATTGATAAAGTACTCTCTTCCGATTATAATAAAAATGACACACAGTTTATTGTAAAGCCAATGGAGGGTTATTATGTTATTAGGAGCCTTGGAAACCGGCGGAACGAAAATGGTGTTGGCCGTCGGCAATGAGCAGGGGGATATTTTGGATCAGGTCAGCCTTCCGACGAAGGAGCCTGCCCTAACCGTACCGGAAATCATAAAATATTTTAGGGACAAGGATATTAAAGCCCTTGGCGTCGGAGCCTTCGGTCCGGTTGACCTCTCCCGTTCGTCGAAGACCTACGGTTATATCACCTCCACACCGAAATTAGCCTGGTCCAATTACAATATTGTAGGAGCTCTGCAGGAGGCTCTGCACATCCCTGTCGGTTTTGACACGGATGTTAATGCCGCCGTCCTTGCGGAAGCAACCTGGGGCAGTATCAAAGGGCTTGCTTCCGGCGTATATATCACTGTCCGAACCGGTATCGGAGTTGGCGTATATCTGGATGGCGGCCTGCTCCACGGCATGCTGCATCCCGAAGCCGGACACATCCTGCTGACGAAGCATCCGGAGGATAACTTCGAAGGAGTATGCCCCTTCCATAAAAACTGCCTGGAGGGTTTAGCCTCCGGTCCCTCTCTTGAAAAAAGATACAATAAAAATGCCGGAGCTCTTACCGCCGATTCCCCGGCCTGGGATATCGAAGCATATTATCTTGCCCAGGGGATTGCAGCTTATATCCTGGTTCTCTCACCCCATCGGATTGTGCTTGGCGGCGGAGTCATGAATCAGCGGCAGCTTTTTCCTAAAATCCGCACACAGGTAAAGCTGTTGCTGAACGGCTATATCCGTACACCCCAGCTGGAGAACCCGGAGAATTATATCGTCCCCGCCTCCTTAGGAGGAAGACAGGGTATCATGGGCTGCCTCCAATTGGCGAGGCTGGAATTGGAACGGTAAAGAGCAGCACCGTCAGCACACAATCTGTGGCTTATGGTGCTGCTTATCCTTTTACTCAATTTCCAGTTCTTTTACAATGCGTATGATGTCTTTTATGGTTTTTCCCTTTTCCTTGTAATTAATCCAGTCATCCAAATCCGGCACATTGATAAAGGAATGATCCTCCTGCTGCAGGAATATACTGCAGAAGGGAGCGGGGGTAACTCCATCCGTACCCAGTCCCGTGGTATAATTGATAATCAGGAGAAGGTCCTTCCTGCCGTCCTGGTTAATATCTCTAAAATCCATCTCCGAAATGCTGTGGCAGTCTCTTTGCCTAAGCCCCGGTAACCGGTAGAGAATATTTCCGGCGTTGTCGGTTAGAAACAGGATGAGTTCATAAATGCCCAGGCCCTTTCTTGTACCGGCAGCCACGTTCATCTTCCCCAAATCCTCCAGATCCAGCGTAAAGCTCCGGTCCGGGAAGAAGGTTACTCCATAAGCCGCCAGATCATTTATATTCAGACCAACCTTCCTGCCCTCAAGATAGCTTAAAACTGCGGCTATGCTGCCATGATTACCGGCAGCATTGATCCCTTCCGCAAAACTTACCGCAGGGATAAATTCCATTCCTGACCGGAGATAAATATCGCAGGCAGAGTATAACTTTCCTGTCCCATCCTCGTAATCCGCCAATACAACCAGATCCAGGGAGGAATTCCCGTCCGCATCAAGAAAGGCTGCTTCCCGTAGGGAGTGCAGGCTGTCCTGCCTGGCAGCGGGATACCGGTATATAATTTTATTCTCCTTATCCGTCAGATAAAGCTTCAGCTGCTTCTTACCCTGCTCCATAAGACCGGCAGGTACAAGATTTAGCTCTCCCCATTCCTCCAGGGCAACCTTCTGTGAGAAGTCCCGGTAAATCTCAATCCCCTCTGTGGCTGGTTCCTTTCCCCTGCTGATCATATCGAATATGTTTTCCATAATAACGAGAATATTATCATTCTGCTTCGTACGGTTAAGCTCCTCATAGAAGTTCTTATTATCCGTAAAGCCTGTTCCGTCCCAGGAATAGATTCTTACACAGACAAAAGGAATATCCCCATATTCCTGATCCGGATCCGTGTATTCCTCCATGATAATAATGTCCTCGATATCCGTCCTGGCACCATAACGAATCTCTCCGGAGCTGATGGTCTGGAAGGAGATGGCTCTGGTCTTATGAAAGATTCCCGCTTCCATCGGAGGAATCTTATAAATCACTTCCCCCTGCCCATTGAAAAGATAGTATACGGAAGCATTGACACCCTTTTTCCTTACAGTGCCTCCGAGGAACTCCGCCGGTCCGAAATCTTTGATTTCCAGCTGGAAGGAATGGTCCTTCATCGGTTCAAAACCGGTATCTGTAAGATCGTTCCGGGTAAGCACCCGCATCTCGGAGCCCAAGATACCATGGATCACCTTTCGGTCGTCAAACCCGGTTCTCCACCGGTCAATGGTAACCGGAAGTATCTTCGTGTCCTCCGTATTGGTATAGTATTTTATTACTGTTCCGTCAATCACTGCCGCCCAGAAGGTATTGTCGGGACCTGCCATAATAATACCCTCGTTTACAGTAAATAAGCCGCGGATGCCTCCGGTAGTTACCGCTGCAGGGAAGCCGTCCAGGTCTTCTGTTTTATAGGTAAGCTGGAAGGTATCCATAAATAGCCGGTAACCCTCCTTCGTATGCTCTTTAAATATTGCCTCCTGCTCTTCACTTTCAAATACTCCCAGCTCCGTCAGGGTATACTCAAGCTTCTCCTGCTTACCGGGCCGATAGATACCCTCAAAGGTAACCGCATTTTCCGGCATTCCGGCCATTTCACCGCTCATGACCACTGTAATGGTATTTGCCGCTATTGTGAAGCTGAGCCCGAAACTCCCGTCCTGGTCCTCATAGGAGGCAATATTTTCATCCACCCCTGCCTCACCGGATACCTCGCTGCTATTTCCTCCGTTATGGGCGGATATCTTAAACCAGAGAGCTCCGTTCTCCAATTTCTTGAGCACCATAATGGAACCTTCAAATTTCGTATCACCGGTTCTCTCCCAGCTTCCTTCCCACCGAAACTCCTCCTTCTCCGGAGCCGGTCCCGGTGTCAGATCACCCTCCTGAGTAATGACCGGGAAGGAATTATCCGGAGATACTTCCTTATGGGCAATCAGCTTTTGGACTGCAAAAACCACACCAAATAAAAGCATCGCAAATAGGAAGCCGATCAGTATACCAATCCATAATAATTTTTTACTCTTCATATGTATTCCACCTCCCTCCCGCCGTTATCTCCTTCTAATTTACATTGGTTTATTTATTTCCTTCTGCCATCTTCTGCCGCAGGACCATCGGCAGAATCCCGCCATGGCGGTAATAATCCACGTCCACGGCAGAGTCAAACCGGACTAAGGCATCAAACTCGGTTACCCTGCCATTACCGGCCCTGGCGGTCACCCTTATGATATCCCTGGGCTTCACGTCCTCGGAAATGCCAATATCAAAGCTTTCTTCCCCGGTAAGGCCTAAGCCTTCCGCGGACATGTCCTTAAGGAACTGAAGGGGGAGTATCCCCATCATTACCAGATTGGAACGATGAATTCGTTCGAAGCTCTCTGCAAGCACCGCCTTCACGCCGAGCAGACTGGGGCCCTTTGCTGCCCAGTCCCTGGAGGAGCCCATCCCGTAATCCTTTCCGGCCAGAACCAGCAGACCGGTATCCTGCTCCTGGTACCTCCTGCAGGCATCATAAATCGGCAGAACTTCTCCGGTCGGCCAATAAGTCGTATAGCCTCCCTCCGTACCAGGGGCAAGCTTATTCCGGATACGGATATTGGCAAAGGTTCCCCGCATCATCACCTCGTGATTTCCCCTTCTCGAGCCATAGGTATTAAAGCTCTTTCTCTCCACTCCGCGCTCCAGGAGATATTTTCCCGCAGGGGTATTCCTGCCGATAGCCCCTGCCGGGGAGATATGGTCCGTTGTGACCGAATCCCCGAAGCTTGCCAAAACCCTAAGCCGCTTTAAAGGTGCAATGCTGCCCGGTTCCTTTAACATACCCGTAAAGAACGGAGGATTCCGGATGTAGGTGGAGGTATCGTCAAATTCATATAAGCCGCCTTCCTTAACATCAATGGAGTTCCACCTTTTGTTATTGCCATAGACCGCCGCATATTCCTCGGAGAACAATTCCGGTTTTACAAATTCCTCCTCCAGCCTGGAGATCTCCTCTTTCACAGGCCAGATATCCGCCAGATAGACTTCCTTTCCATCCCGGCCGGTACCTAAGGGTTCCTTTGTAAGATCGATATTCATGGTTCCGGCTAGGGCATAAGCCACCACCAGCGGCGGGGAGGCCAGATAATTCGCTTTCACCCGGGAATGAATTCTGCCTTCAAAGTTCCGGTTCCCGGATAGGACGGAGGCGACCAGCAGGTCCTTCTCGGTGACGGCAGCACTGACCGGCTCCGGCAAAGGTCCGGAATTACCGATACAGGTCGCACAGCCATAGCCGATGGTCGCAAAGCCCAGCTGATCCAGATATTCCTGAAGTCCGGCAGCTTCCAGATAACGGGTTACCACCTTGGAGCCCGGAGCAAGGGAGGTCTTTACATGGGCAGGTACACGGAGTCCCTTCATTACCGCATGCTTTGCCAGCAACCCTGCTCCCAGCATCACACTGGGATTGGAGGTATTCGTACAGGAGGTAATGGAAGCGATGACAACTGCCCCGGTCCCCATGACGCTTTCCCTTCCGTCGGGCATTGTCACCCTCATTTCTTTTGTTATCTCCTTCGCGGAAAGACCATGTCCCTGATTCCCATGGGCTGCCGTTAAGGAATCCAGAAAGGCTTCCTTCATTCTGCTTAAGGGAATCAGATCCTGGGGCCGCTTCGGACCGGATAAGGCGGTCTCTACGGTTGACAGATCCAGGTCGATTACATCCGTATATACGGCTTCCATATCATTATCATAAAACATTCCATTGGTTTGAAGATAAGCCCGGACGATCTCCACCTGTTCTTCTGACCGGCCGGTCAGCTTAAGATATTCCAGAGTCTCCTCATCCACCGGAAAAAAACCGCAGGTAGCTCCATACTCCGGAGCCATATTTGCAACCGTTGCTCTGTCAGCCGGAGTAAGGCTCTGGATGCCCTCGCCGAAATATTCCACGAATTTACCGACAACACCCTTGCTTCGCAGCAGCTGCGTAACCCTCAGGGCAAGATCCGTGGCAGTAGCACCCACCGGCAGCTTTCCCGTCATACGTACTCCGATTACCTCCGGAAGGGGAAAATAAGATGGTTGTCCCAGCATGCCGGCCTCTGCTTCGATACCTCCGACCCCCCAGCCAAGTACTCCCAGACCGTTCACCATGGTTGTATGGGAGTCCGTTCCGACCAGGCTGTCCGGATATATTGTCCGGATACCGTCTTCTTCCTTCATGAAGACTACCTGCGCCAGATATTCCAGATTCACCTGATGTACAATTCCGGTGGCCGGCGGAACCACCGTCAGTGTTCCAAAGGCGTTTTGCGCCCATTTTAAAAAACGGTACCGCTCGCTGTTCCGCTCAAATTCAAGCCTCATATTCTCCGATAAGGCCTCCGGACTTCCATAGCTGTCCACCTGAACCGAATGGTCGATGACCAGGTCTACCCTGACCTCCGGATTAATCCGATCCAGCCCCCTGGAACCATGGCGGTTGCCTCTCCCGGCTGCAGCCGCCATGGCGGCTCTCATGGAAGCCAGATCCAACACGGCCGGGACTCCCGTAAAATCCTGAAGAATTACTCTGGCCGGTTTAAAGGGTACTTCCTCCTCACTTCCCCGGCTTTTGGTCCAATCCGCAAGACTCCTTACGTGACTATCCGTAATAACCCTTCCGTCCCACAGGCGCAGCACCGACTCTAAAAGCACCTTGATGGAATAGGGAAGACGGACGATATCATAGCCTTCTTTCTCTAAGGCGGCCAGATCATAGTATTCATAACTTCCGCCTTTTACCGTCATTTGCTTTCTTGCAATTTCTTTATAGGATTTTTTCCTGTCTGCCATTCCTATCACCTCATAAGTTTTTTATCTGCTTTCTCCATCATATCCTGAAATTATTCAGATACTCTGACGCAGAACGGTTCATTTCCAAACAGAAATCTGACATATATTTGCGCTTGCAGAAGGATTTAAGATATTCATTCATATCCCTGCCGGGCAATCCTGCCTTCTCATGGCGGATCTGGTGCATCCGGTCATGGTCCTCCTTCGTGAGCCTGTGATATCGGTTTTCGAACACGATATACTCCCTCTCAAACCGGACCGGCTTCTTCCTCTCCTTCTGACTTTCTTCCGGATATCCATATACCACCATGGCAGCCGGCAGGACATAGTCCGGCAGACCGAGCAGCTCCCTGACCTCCTCACAGTTCTCGATGATATCACCGATATAACAGGAACCGATGTCAAAAGATTGTGCCGCAACCACGGTATTCTGCGCAGCAATGATTGCATCGGCACAGGCCAGCATAATATCGCCCTCCCCAGGTTTCCTTGGATTACAGTCCCCATAGTAAAAGGCATCATACCATTTCTGGTAATCCGCCAGAAATACCAGAACCAGCGGTGCCTTGGCAATAAACGGCTGGTTATCGCAGGTTACTGCCAGCTTATCCTTTCGTTCCTGATCCGTAATATCCAATATGCTATAGAGCATCATAGCACCTGCCGTAGGTGCTTCCAGGGCCGCTCTGATTATTTCATCCTTGATCTCCTTACTAATCGGTCTATCCTCAAATATCCTGACGGATTTTCTGGCGAGCAGCTGTTTCATCACTTCATTCATGGGTTCTTCCCTCCTATTGATTAATGTGTATACTTTATATGATACATTAATCCAATCGGATTGCCAATGTCTTTCGGATTGCAGGTAACTTCCAACCTCTGCTTTATCTTGGCTCTGTCCTTTTCGGATTATTTGGCAGGTTCAAGTCCCGGAAAGTCCTTCCATATGTTCTTCTCCGGGAGCATATAATCCGTAATATCCGTATAGGGTACCTCATATAAGGCATATCCGCCAACGACAAAAGGAACTTCAATCCCAATTCCCAGAGACTCCTCTGTAAAGTAACTATAGTATGGGGTATAGACTCCTGCCCTGTCTGCATCCGATAATCCCTCCCTACTAATGGAATGAAACTCCTCCTCCAGCAGATCCTCCAGCCCTTGATCCGCCTCAAGGGGACCTATATATTTACTGTATGCAATAAAGGCGGCAACAAAGTTGTCATTTATGTCGACAACATCCTTTAGCTTAATTCTGGTTGCCTGGTCAACATCGATATTAGTGGAATAGAAGGTATGGTTCGGATGGGCAGCTCCGGGATAATAGGAATATCCGATAAACTTGATGCTGAGTAAATCGGTCCCCTGAAAAGATACCTCATAATTAACCTCCAGGGTGGCCTTTTCTGTCTTCGAGTCCTCCACATCCCTCATTGCATCCTCCCTGATAAACTCATTCATCTTCTCCTGCTTCTCCTGATCGGAAAGACCGGTAATCTGAGGGTATTTTATAACGATCTTCTCATATTCATAGACCTCTTCCTTTATCTCATAGACCGTTGAATTCTTCCCTTCGGGATCCGTACTTTTATCCGTTGTATTGGTTTCCTCCATGGATGACACCGTAGGAACGGCCTCCGAAGCAGTTGCAGGGATATCACCCTCCATCGTCTGCTGATTCTTTCCTTTGCTGCAGGATATCGTAACCATGGGTACCATAAGTATCATGAATATAATTTTAATTCGCTTCATATCCCTATCTCTCCTAATTTAATTTCTGTCCAGTCACATGGATATATTTAACATTATTATATAATGAAAGACCGGAGAAAGTATATGATAAAATCCTTAAATTTTCTCTTCTTCTCATCTTTTTACCAATTTATTTCAATCTCCGGACAGAACGAAGGGCAAATTCCCGGAATATTCCCCTGGGATAATTTGCCCGATCGTCCTTTCTATGAAAAATCAATTCATCCAAGGATGAAATGATTATCGCTTTTCCCATATTGTTTACGGAAAAAAGCTTTATACCAGATAGTTTCTCATATTCTTAAGCGCCGACTTCTCCAAGCGGCTTACCTGAGCCTGGGAGATATTAATTTCCTTAGCTACCTCCATCTGGGTCTTTCCTTCGAAGAATCTCAGCTTGATGATATTATGCTCCCTTGGAGACAGCTTCTCCATCGCTTCCTTCAGAGAAATCTCCTCAATCCAGTTCTCCTCCCGGTTCTTCTTGTCGCTGACCTGATCCATGATATAAAGGGCATCTCCTCCCTCGACATAGACAGGGTCATAGAGGGAAACCGGACTTTGGATGGCATCAAGCGCATAGACAATATCCTCCTTGCTGATTCCGATTTCAGCGGCAATCTCGCTGATGGTCGGCTCCTTCTCATTCTTTTTTACTAAGGCTTCCTTCGCATAAATCGCCTTATATGCCGTATCACGTAAGGACCGGCTGACCCGGATCGCATTATTGTCCCTCAGGTATCTCCGGATTTCTCCGATAATCATAGGCACTGCATAGGTAGAGAACTTGACATTCTGTGTTATATCAAAATTATCGATTGCCTTCATCAGCCCGATGCAGCCAATCTGAAATAAATCATCCACATTTTCATTGCTGTTGGAAAATCTTTGGATAATGGAAAGCACCAGCCTCAAATTCCCTTTGATATAGAGCTCTCTTGCTTCCTTATCCCCGTTTAATATTTTTTGAAACAATTCTTCCTTTTCACTGTTTTTTAACAATGGCAGCTTAGATGTATTCACACCGCAAATCTCAACCTTATAAAGAGCCATGACGAAACCTCCGAATCATTGTCATTAACACGGACCATAGGCTGCCTGATAAGCACAGTTTTTGTGATTCGTGTCAGTAGAAATGATTCACTTTTTACTACCTCTTTATACGACCTGCCTGCAAGAAATGTTTACCAAATAAGGTTGTTATTCAAAACGTACCATTTCTTTTTTCAGTCTTTTTATTATTTTTTTCTCCAGCCTGGAAATATAAGATTGGGAGATACCCAGCAAATCAGCGACCTCCTTCTGGGTTCTTTCATTTCCGTCATCGGTATTCAGTCCGAATCTCAGATCAACAATAATTCTTTCCCGTTCGGAAAGCTTTGACAGGGCTTTTCTGAGAAGCTTCCGGTCCACTTCCTCTTCGATGTTACGGTATATCACATCCTCCTCTGTCCCGAGAATATCGGACAGCAGCAGTTCATTCCCGTCCCAGTCCACATTCAGAGGTTCGTCGATGGAGACCTCCAGCTTGGTTTTATTATTCCTTCTCAGATACATCAGAATCTCATTCTCGATGCAACGGGAGGCATAGGTTGCGAGCTTGATGTTTTTATCCGGATTAAAGGTATTGATTGCCTTGATCAGGCCAATCGTTCCGATGGAAATCAAATCCTCCACCCCAACTCCGGTATTATCAAATTTTTTGGCTATGTATACTACAAGTCTTAGGTTGTGCTCCACTAAAATTGCCTTCATTTCCCCGTCATGTTCCGTACCTAATTCTGCAATAACCTCAGCTTCCCTCACCGGATCCAGTGGCGGAGGCAGCACCTCGGCTCCACCAATATAGTGGATTTCCCCTTTTTGTCCAAATAGTATCGTCCTGATGTCCGGGATCATCCGAAACTGAAACTTGTTTTGTATTGATAACTTTAAAAGCATAGCTAACCTCCCATTATTCCTTCATTGCGTGCATCCGTGTGTGAATAGTCTCGCGAAAAGATGCGAACCATTTTCATTTCTCCTGCTACAAAAGCTCCTTATGCAATATCACATGATATTCTTCCTTTGAAGAGAGCCTGTTATCACAGAAAGCCGCAGTAACCCCCTCGTTACAGATTGTTTCCTTTCCTGTATCAATCAATACCTTATCCAGCTTAATCCCCAGCAGCATCCCGCTTTTACCCACCGACCGGTAAGGGATAAACCTAAGGCGCAATATACTTTCTGTTCCAAGCTTCCATTGACCGGTATCCAGCTCATTTCCCTCAAGGTAATGCTTCGCTTCCTCGATGTCCTTTGCAAGCTCCGGTGTCATCAGCCCATCCATCAGTGTATTTTCGATTACCATAACCGGTTTCTTATGGATCGGATCACGGAGACAATTTCCGGTATCCATCAGTCCCCTGGTATGAATACTCCTGCCGTCCAATACCAGCTCTACCTCATAGGTCTCCGGGGCATTGCTCCGGTACCAGAAAAGCAGCCGGATAACCAAGAGCGTAACAATAGCAATCATTAGAAAGCTAAACCCGACAAACTGCCATGGAATATTGCTGAAATTGATACGATTCCCCAAGTTAACCAGCGATAATCTCAGATTCGTATGATAATAGATTGAATTCATAAGTCCACCTACAAAATATGTAATCAGATTTAATACGATAAATTGCTTCAGCAGATCAGCGAGTTTCATTCTTCCGAAAGCAATGAGTATCATCAGTACCCCGCCGGCTCCATAGAGAATAAGCACTTTAATCATCACATTCAGCCAGGGGAAAATGCCTGCGAGAACTGCCGCGGCACCACCGACTGCCGATGCCAGAGCCGCCCGGAGGATTCTGCCGTTTTTCCGGTTCACCTTCTTTAACAGGAGGATCAGGATAAAGTCGAAACAGAAATTCAGGATAAATATAATATCCGGATAAACCTCTAGATACAATTTTCACCTCCATACAACAAGGTAAATCATCTTGCGTTTATGTGCATTGTACAGTTCATGTACATTGCACATAAGCTGCGGATCCATTTCCATCCGCGTCCCGCATATAATACCAGGCATTTGATCATGCACTGATGTACATGTCGTATGTACATTGTACATTGTACATATCGATTATAACTTGTTTTGATTCCATTTTATGTCAGTTTCTGGTGGGTATTTCTTTGTTTTCATTTACATTTTCTTACATCAAAAGTATAAATCTTTATTTTTGGTACAAAAAAAGCTGTCAGATTATTCATTTACAAATAATCTGACAGCCCTAATCCCTTATGTATAATTATTTTTCTATTTTATTATTTATTGTGTCGATTCTTCTGAAGGAATTCCGGAATTTTAATTCCGCTCGGATCGGTATTCGTATTGGCCGGCGCTTTGGCAGGCTGGCTGATAATCGGTCTCCGGTTTGGATCCGTCTGATAATTCGGCTGATAACTCGAAGCAGACTGCTGGCTATAGGGGCTGCTCGCTGCAAAACTGCGGTTGATGCTGATCTCCGGCTTAACCGGAGTATGTACCGTAGAGGCTGCGGGACGTCTTAAGAAATCAGGTGTCTTAACCGGTTCCTTGGATCTTCCGTCAAGACCCGTAGCGATAACTGTTATGGTAGCAGCATCCTGTGTCGTATCATCAAACATTGCACCAAAGATAATATTCGCTGAATCTCCCGCTAATTCCTGAACCAGAGTAGCGGCTTCATTGGCTTCTACCAGGCTGATATCACCGGAGATATTGATAATCACATGGGAAGCACCCTGGATGGTTGTCTCTAGGAGCGGGCTGGTAATTGCCTGCTTCACTGCTTCCACACACTTATCATCCCCCGTACCCATACCGATTCCGATATGCGCAACACCCTTGTCCTTCATTACAGTCTGAACATCAGCAAAGTCAAGGTTAATGAGACCGGGTACATTAATCAGGTCTGTGATACCCTGAACCCCCTGCTGCAGTACCTCATCCGCCTTCCTTAAAGCATCCGGCATGGTTGTCCTGCGATCTACAATTTCAAGTAATTTATCATTGGGAATAACGATTAAGGTATCCACATGCTCTTTCAGACGTTCAATACCGCTGATTGCATTGGCCATACGGGTCTTTGCTTCAAACTTAAAGGGCTTTGTCACAATACCAACCGTTAAAATACCCATATCCTTAGCAATCTGTGCAACAATCGGCGCCGCACCGGTTCCGGTGCCGCCGCCCATACCGCAGGTGACAAATACCATATCGGCGCCCTTAATCAGCTCCGACAGCTGTTCCCTGCTTTCTTCTGCGGCCTTCTGTCCGATCTCCGGCTGTGCACCGGCTCCAAGACCTTTCGTAAGCTTCTCACCGATTTGGATGCACTGCGGAGCCTTGCAATTCTTCAGATGCTGCTTGTCCGTATTCACGCAAACAAATTCAACACCAACGATACTTTCTTCTATCATCCGATTAACGGCGTTATTTCCTGCTCCCCCTACCCCAATTACCAGTATTTTTGCAGTCGTATCCGCCTCATTTGTTCTTATCTCAAGCAAGGTCAATTCCTCCTTCATCGTATTCTTTCTATTGATTTGCACTGCGAACCAGCTATTATTTTTGATTCCAAATCCATCTAAAAACCACATTATGATGGGATTAATTTCTGATCTCATACAATTTATGGTGTTCCTAATCCTAATATATATAATATCTTTAAATTCCCAAATAATCAAGCACAATTTTAAAAAAATGTGATTAAATTCGGGATTTTTTATCTAATCTGACGATTTTTTTGGTGTAGCGACAATCGCCTTCGTACCCCGGCTGAAATTTGACATATCAAGCTCCAATATGGTTCCTTCCGACCTGTCCAATACTTGATTTAGCTCCCCTCCGGAGCCTTGCAGGATATCTCTCAGCTCGGATAAAACTTCATCATAGGTGCTTCTCTTACCAAGAAGAGCAACATAATCACCGCAATCCACGGTCACCTCAGAGTCCTTATTAAACCGGATTGTTTTCACCTCAAGACCAAATTTATCGATCTGTTGGGTAAGATTTAAGATCGTACCAAATAATGCCTCCTTTTGTACTTCCAGCTTTTCGTTCATGAGAATTTTATTGAACTGAAGACCTTTTATCAGCGGAATGTCCGGTAATTGTTCCGGAGAGCTCTCCACGATGATCCCATCCTTATCAAAATACAGAAACTCACCCATGAATTCCACGCAGCCGGCTACCATCTTTTCATAAACTCGTACCCTGACGGAATTATTGTCCGTAAGCTCCAGGTCTACCTTCTCAATGAAGGGTATCTTCACATCGGTGAAATAAGTATACTTCAGATAAAGGAGCAGGCTGTTGGTATCCAGCCTTGATTTCACAAGCTGCTCCTTTATCTCCTCTTGTGTATATCGGGTCACGCCGATGACTGTCATATCCTCCACCCGGAAGAGATAACCGAAGATCAGAAGAGGCAGTATTATGAATACTACCAGCTTCAGGCCGCGGACCATGAACCTCTTTCGTACACTATTCGAATTCCTGCGCTTTAATTTCCCCATTCCGTACTCCCATGTGCTTATAAAACATTTTCACTGCAATACCGGATGTCGGCTCCTAAGAGCGAAAAGTCCCTGCAGATATCTTCATAACCCCGTTCGATACAGGTGGCTTCCCGGATGATCGTTGTCCCCTGTGCGGCAAGACCGGCAATAACCATGGCTGCTCCTGCTCTCAAATCGTGGGCTTCCACTACGGCTCCGTTTAATTTCTTTACACCCGTTATAACTGCCTGGTTTCTCAAGACCTCCAAATTGATGATCGCTCCCATCTTCCTCAGTTCCTCCACATTCTGGTACCGGGACTCGAATATTTCCTCCTGTATCGTACTTTTGCCCTCCGCCAGACTTAAGACAGTCATGAATTGCGACTGCATATCGGTCGGAAACCCCGGATAGGGCTGCGTCTTCAGTAATTCGACCGGGAGCGGTCTTCCTTTGCTGCTAATCTTTAGATTATCGCCGTCAGTATTAATATAGCAGCCGATTTTTCTTAAGATCCGGATCACCGAATCAATCTGCCTGACCGGGGTATTCGTAAATAAAACTTCTCCCCAGGCAGCTGCAACCGCAGTCATATATGTTCCGGCAACGATGCGGTCCGGCGGGAGGGTATAGGTGGCATCATGCAGCTTCTTAACTCCCTCCACCTCGATAAAGGCAGTGCCTTTTCCGCAGATCCTTGCACCTGCTTCTACCAGGTAATTACATAATTCCATAACCTCCGGTTCCCTGGCCGCATTGTATATGCGGGTGACCCCCTCCGACAGTACGGAGGACAGAATAACATTTTGCGTGGCACCAACGCTGGGGAACTCTAAAAATATGTCATTTCCTAGTATTTTATCTGTTGAACAATGGATGACACTCTCATCCTCACCTAAAAACTCCTGGGAAATATTCATCTTCCTGATGGCATTCAAATGATAATCGATCGGCCTTTTTCCTATGGAACAGCCTCCCGGATAGGCAACACTGGCTTCATTGCACCGTCCCAGCAAAGCACCGAGAAACAGAATGGAGCTGCGCATTTTTCTGACCGCTCCCTCTGAGACAGCACATACTTTAACAATAGTCGTGTCCACAATCAGGGTATTCCCCTCCCATGTGGCTTTACATCCGATTTCTTCAAGAACCTTTATCATATGGAAGACGTCAAGAATTTTGGGGCAGTTCTTAAGTATCGTAATACCTTTATTCAAAATAGTAGCAGCAATAATTGGTAATGCTGCATTCTTTGAACCTTGTATTTTAACTTCACCCTTTAACTGCTCCCCGCCGACGATCTTGATACTCGACATAGCACACCTCAGACGATTAAGGAAATATAATACTACTATATGAAATCTCCTTTGTCCGCGTGATAAACGTGAAAAAGAGTGATGCCGGAGCCATGGGCTTACGACCGCTCCGCCCTTATCTGGTTGGATACCCCAAGTACGATACCCATCTCAAACAGGATTACCATAACCGAGCTGCCTCCGTAGGAAATAAAGGGCAGCGGGATACCGGTAGAGGGAATGGTATTTGTTACAACCGCAATATTGATCAGCACCTGAGTTGCGATATGGGCCAGAACACCGGTAGCTATCAGTCCGCCGTACAGATCAGGTGAATTAATCGCTATGATAAAGATTCGCCAGATCATCAGGATAAAGAGCAGAATCAGGGCAATTGCCCCAAACAGCCCTAATTCTTCACAAATAACGGAGAAAATCATATCATTATGGGATTCCGGAATAAAGCCCAGCTTCTGCATGCTTTCCCCCAAGCCTTTACCAAAAATTCCTCCTGACGCAATTGCATACAGGCCCTGCAATATCTGATATCCCTTGGGTTCTGTCTCCACATTCAGCCAAACGGTGATACGCTCCGACCGATAGGATACGAAGAAAATCAACAGTGCTCCCATCGCTGCCAGAAAAGTACCCGAGACAACAAAGTATGCCTTCTTTTTACTGGCTACAAAGCAGACCGAAACCATGATGACACAGACCACCAGTGCGGTGGAAAAGTTTTCGATTACAATCAGGCCAAGCAGCGGAGAGATGAATAAAATTACCCTGAGGAAACCACGGAATTTATCCAGCTTCCTGGGTGCCATATTTACTATGTATGCGGTAAAAAGGATAACCGCTATTTTTGTCAGCTCGGAGGGCTGGAATCTTCCCAGGGGTCCCAGGCTGATCCAGCGTTTTGCTCCGTTGATTACCTCCCCAAAGATCAATACATAGATCTGAAGCGCCATACATACCCAAAACAATACGGTTATCGGCTTGAGCCTGATCACCGGAAGCTTGGTGATAAACAGATGATAATCAATCTTGGATACAAAAAGCATAATTAATATCCCAACACCGCCGAAGAGCGCCTGACGTTCCAGGTAGTGGGTAGGATTGCCGTATACTCTTTGTGCATTATAGGAAGAGGTACTGTAAATCATGACTAAGCCAAAGCAAAACAGAAATAAAGTTAGGAACAGTAAGCTGTAGTCATAATAGCTATGCAATTTCTTTTGCTTGGTTTCACCGGCTGTTCTGGTCATGACATCCTCCATGATGTTTAATACACGATGGTAAGCCATCGCAAGCGTAGGTTATAACATTTCCCTGACATACTCCTTAAATAACCTGCCCCGCTGTTCATAATTCTCGAACATCCCCCAGCTGGCACAGGCCGGGGATAATAATACCGCATCCCCTTCCTCGGCTTTTTCCGCACACACCCTTACGGCTTCTCGTAAATCCTCCGCCATAATAATATTGGTAAAGTCATGCCGGAGGGCTGTTGCAGCGATTTTTTCCCTGGTCTGGCCAAGAAGCACAAGATATTTCACCTTGCCGCCAAAGGCTTCAATCCACTCATCGAATTCACTATTTTTATCATACCCGCCGCCGATCACCAGCGTAGGGCTTCTCATCGCCTGAACCGCCTTGATGGAAGCATCGGGGTTGGTTCCCTTGGAGTCATTATAATAGGTTACCCCATGGATGGTCTCCACATATTCAATCCGGTGCTCCACCGCCTGAAAGGAAGTGATTGCCTTCCTTATCAAATTCATCGGAATCCCCATTGTCAATGCAATTCCCACACCGGCCATGACATTTTCATAGCTGTGCTTACCGAGAACCTTAAGTTCGTTGACGTTACAAATCAGCTGCTTTTCCCCGTCCTTCGCATAATATATTTCATCTCCGCTCAGATACAGACCGCTTTTAAGCTGTGTCGCACTGGAGAAAAACATTACTCTTGTATGCAGCCGGCCGGCCATTGCACGGAGTGCCTCATCTTCATAATTTAGGATACATACTTCCGCCGCCGTCTGGTTTCTGGCAATGTTCTCCTTCATCCCGATGTAATTTTCCATGGTATGATGACGGTCCAGATGGTCCGGTGTAATGTTTAAAATCGCACTGATATCCGGCTTAAATTCATGGATCGTCTCCAACTGGAAGCTGCTGAGTTCAATCACTGAGACAGACTCCTCCGATGCTTCCATAGCAATATCCGTATACGGATTGCCAATATTGCCGACAACATATACTTCCTTACAAAAGGTCCTCATGATCTCCCCGACTAAGGTTGTGGTTGTCGTTTTACCGTTCGTACCGGTAATTCCGATGACCATGCCCTTGGAAAAGCGGTACGCCAGCTCAATTTCGCCCCATACCGGGATACCCCTGGCGCTTATCTTCTCTACGAAAGGATGGTCAATTGCGATACCCGGACTGATCACCAAAAGATCGATGGTATCCGTCATTTCTTCCGGATACTCTCCGAATATAGCCGTAAAATTCCTGGTTATATCAAATTTGTCGCGGAAATCTTCGGATTTAAGCTTCGTGTTCCCGTCATATAAAATCACGGCAGCTCCCTGCTTCTGCAACAGTCTGGTCGCAGAGACACCACTTTTTCCCGCCCCAAACACCAGAACCTTCTTATCCTTCATCTGCATTGTAAATCTCCGTTCCGCCGTTTTCCTATACGGCCTTCCTGTTTAATTTAACCCAGTCCCATCAGTGCAATCAGACAGAGTATTGTTGTTATAATGGAAAACACCGCCACTACCCTGGTCTCCGACCAGCCTAATAATTCAAAATGATGATGAATCGGCGCCATTTTAAAGATCCGCTTTCCGCCGGTAAGCTTAAAATAACCGACCTGAAGCATAACGGAGATTATCTCAACAAGATAAATCAGACCTACCATCAGGATGAACAGCGGCATCTTCATAACATAGGCCGAAGCGGCCACAAAGCCTCCCAAGGCTAAGGACCCTGTGTCTCCCATGAATACCTTGGCAGGATAAACATTATATAGCAGAAAGGCCAGAAGACTTCCCGCCACCGCTCCGGTAATCGGTGAAATCCCGCTGTTCATGCCTATCGCGACTACGGTAAAGAAGGTTGCGATCAGCACCGTCACACTGGATTCCAGGCCATCCAGACCATCTGTAAAATTCGAGCCGTTTACCGTACCCAATACTACCGTGAAGAACATCGGTAAGAACAGATAAGAGATATCCATGTATTTCCCGCCGGAAAAGGGAATGAGCATCAGGGTTACATCTCCCATGAAATTCACCAGATAATAGCCCAGAATGGCCGTTACCAATATCTGTCCCAGCATCTTCTGCCATGCCTTAAGTCCCATGGACCGCTTCATTACCACCTTTATGTAGTCATCAATAAAGCCGATGATACCAAAGCCTATGGTAGCAAATAAAACCGGTACGATTTCTTTATAGTCCTTGATATAGATTAATGAGGTTATGGAAATGCTTAAAACAATGACAATTCCGCCCATGGTGGGAGTGCCGGATTTTTTCCGATGGGATGCCGGTCCTTCCTGCCTGATATACTGTCCGAATTTTAATTTTCTAAGGAACGGAATCAGCAGTGGACATAGCACCGCACATACGCCAAATGATATAATTACAGGCAAAATCACCTTAAAATCCGCAAAATCCATAAAAGTCCTCCCATGCCGTCGCTCCGGCGGCACTATCCGCCCCTATGCTGTCAGGCGTAATTCATACTAGTATTTGTTCTATTATTAACTTAGCCATTATACTTTATAACCTTTTAAAAGACAATATGTTAATTATAGTACAAAATCAGGTCACTGTCCTTCTCTACGGTTTCCCCCGGCAGAGGAAATTGTTCAATAACCTTCTCCCCTTCTCCCAGTTTGTATAGCTCTCCAAAATCATATATCTTCAGCAGATCCTTTACCTCCTTGGCCGTCTTTCCCAAAAAATCCGGCACGGTAAAGGACCCGATATTATATTTTTCCACTTCAGCCTCACTATAGTTTGGCTCAATTCCCATGTAAGGGAGAATGTTGTCAAACAGCTCCGAAATTACAGGGGCCGCAATGGTTCCGCCATAATAGATGCCCGTCGGCTCATCAATCAGAATCAGAGCGATCACCTGGGGATCATTAGCCGGTGCAAAGCCGATGAAGGAGGATATGTATTTGTTGCTGCTTCTTGGCAGCTTCTCGGAGGTGGCCGTCTTACCGCCGATTCGAAAGCCCGGAAGATATGCCCTCTTACCGGTTCCGTCGGATACCACTGCCTCCAGAAGCATCTTCATTGTTTCGGAGGTTTCTTTGGATACCGCTCCTTCTGAGGTTTCATACTGAAGGGTTTTTATTGTCCTGCCCTCCGGGCTCTTGATTGCTGTGCCCAGATGCGGGGTAACCAGTTTGCCTCCATTGATTACCGCGCTGGCCGAAGTCAGCAGCTGGAGGGGTGTTATCTGAAAGGACTGCCCGAAGGACATGGTTGCCAGTTCTACGGCTCCGATAATATCCTTCTTATGCATAATGGAGTTGGCCTCACCGGGCAGATCGATCCCTGTTTTATCAAATAGACCCAGACGGTCATAATAGGTATACATTTTGTCGACTCCGACCCTTGCCCCGATTTCCATAAAAACAGGGTTACAGGAATTTTTAATGCCTTCAACAAAATCCTGGCTGCCGTGACCGCCGACCTTATGACAGCGGATTGTCCGGTCCTCCACCCTTTTATAGCCGGGACAGAAAAACCGGTCCGTCAGCTTCACGACATTTTCCTCCAGAGCAGCGGTGGCCGTAATAATCTTAAAGGCCGAGCCCGGTTCATAGGTATCACTGATACAGGCATTTCTCCATATCCCGTTTAACAGATCCGTTTTCTGCTGGTCTGTCAGGGTTACCCCCGCGTACTGCTCCGCCAGCTCCTCGCTCAGGGTATAGGGGTCATTTAAGTTGAATTCAGGAACATTGACCATCGCATATATCTCACCATTTTGGGGGTTCATAACAATTATCTTGACATTATTCGCGTCCTTGGACTGTAATACCTTCTTTGCAGCCTGCTCCGCGTATTTTTGGATGTTTACATCCAGACTTATGTATAAATCATTTCCGGGCTGAGGCTCAATCCTGTCCTCTGCCGCATTCTCGATTTCTACTCCATGGGCTGTCGTCAGGGTCAGAATTGTGCCGTCGACACCCTTTAAGTACTCTTCATACTTTACCTCCAGCCCAATAATCCCCTGATTATCGCTGCCGGTAAAGCCAATCACCTTGGAAGCCAGGCTGTCATAGGGATAATAACGCTTATAATCCTCATCCACCATTACTCCATCCAGGTCGTATTCCCGGATCCGGTCCGCGATTTCTTTATTGACATTGGACTTTACCCGTTCAATCGAGGATACCTTTTCCACTCTTTTTCTGACCGCGGCCTCGCTAAGCCCCAGCTCCAGGGATAATACCTTGATTACCCTCTCCGGATCCTTGATCTGGCTGTGGATAACGGAGATCGTACATACCGGTTTATTGGTAGCCAGTTCCACCCCGTTGATGTCATAGATACTTCCTCTCGCCGCTTTGATTGCCCTCTCCCTTTCATGAAGCGCCTGTGCCCGGGCGGCATATTCTCCTGATTTATATATCATAAAATATCCCAGCCGGAAGGTAAGGCCTATTGCGGCAATAATGACGATCGTTACTATGATGAATATATTCTTCCTGTTATATGTCCTGTTTCTTGCCATGTTATCAAACCTTGAATGTCTTATCGTTTCATTTTATTACAAATGATGTCACTTTATTCATTCATTGGTCCGATTGCGGCTCTATTAAAGCTCTTACTCTGCATTTTCCTCAGGATTTCCGCTATCTTCCGGAGCGATCGCTTCCTCCCCCAGGTTCCCGCTATCCTCTCCGGTCCCAGTATTCTCTCCGGTCCCGTTATTCTCTCCGGCTCCGCCTGCATTATTCGTCTGTTCCTGTGATCCCGTCTCCTGAATTCGTCTGTTCCTCTGATCCCGTCTCCTGATCTTCATTCGTTTGGGAAGCGGCATCCTCTTCACCGGGAAGCAGATAGTCAATTTCACCTTCCGGAAAGATTCCCAATGCGGGAAGGATCTCGGTCAGTACCTTGCTTGCAAGCTTTGTTGCAATGGAGCTGTCGTCCTGCTTGATTACATTCTGCGGCTCATCGATTATGATATAGATTACGACCTCCGGATTGATCGCAGGTACCGCGCCCAGGAAGGATACCAGATAGGTCTTGGCCTCACGGGGCTGTTTCTCTGCCGTACCGGTTTTGCCTCCGACGGAATAACCGGGCACCTGAGCCGGCTTTGCTGTGCCCAGCTCTACGGTTTGGTACATATATTTCTGGATGAACTCAGAAGTCTCCTTGGAGACAGTCTGTCTGATCAGGGTTTTATCGATCTGCTTAACGGTAGCACCCTCGGCATTGATAATTTGTTTTACGATACGGGGCTGGTAATAATATCCGCCGTTCACCAGGGAGGAATAGCCTGCCGCCATCTGCAGCATGGTAACATTAAAGTTCTGGCCAAAGCTGTAGGTCGCAAGATCGGTAGCATTCATATTATTATAGGCAGCCAGAATACCTGCTTCCTCACCGGGCAGATCCACTCCGGTCTTACGTCCGAAGCCGAAGCTCGTCTGGTAATGATAGAAGGTATCTTTCCCCTCCAGGGCGGCAATCTGCATCATGGCGTCATTACAGGATTTCATCAGGGTCTGCCCAAGGGTCAGGGTCCCATGCACACTGTTACAGCTGATATCATAGCCTCCGACATGCTCTACCCCGTCGCACAGGAAGGTGGAGCTTTCGGATATCTTTGCTTCTTCCAAGCCGGCAGAAACCGTGAAGGGTTTAAAGGTGGAGCCGGGCTCATAGCCAAAGCTGATGACCTCATTCCTCCAAAGCTTATTCAAGGCTTCCAGTTTCTGCTCCGGAGTCATAGCCGTGACCTCTTCCTCCGGAAGAATACCGTCAAGACTGCGGGGTGAATTCAGATCATACTCCTGGTTTGAGGCCATGGCAATGATCTCCCCGTTATTCGGATCCATAACAAGAATACCGATGTTCTTACTCCCGGTTATTTCATTGAACTCTTTAATATATTTCTGAATGATTCTCTGGACATTGGCATCAATCGTGCTTACGATGGAATGACCATGCTGAGGTTTCTTTACAATACGCTCAATATTAAGGGACGAATCATAATAACCATATTCCCTTCCGTTGGTTCCGCTCAGCTCCTCATTATAAAATTCTTCAATTCCCCAGAACCCTCTGTTGTCCGCCGAGGTAAAGCCAAGGACATCACAGGCGAGGGAACCGAAGGGATAGCTCCTGACATACTCTTCCTCAAACCAGATACTTTTAATATTCTTGTTATTCTCCAGCTTCTCTTTGAACTTATTCACCTCATCCAGCTTTAAGTTCTTTCTTAGAATAACATACTGGCTGTCCGGCCTGTTCTCTAGAAAGCTCTGTATCTCAGAGGGCTCAATTCCAAAATCCGCTTTCAGGGCGTCCGTTGTCTGTATTATGTATTCCGAATTCATCAGAAGATTTCTAGGATCTAAAATCAGGCGGAATTGAAGCTCGCTTCTTGCCAGTACTGTGCCGTTCCTGTCCATGATTTCACCGCGTTTGTATGGCAATACCGAGCTGACATAGGACTGTCTGGAGAGCACCTGCTTGGCATATCGTTCTCCATCGGTCTGCATGATATAGATCAGCCTGCCGATCAGGCCGGTCAAAATCAGAGTAATAACACAAAATACAAGCAATAGTCTTGCTTGCATTCGTGGGGAAAATATCTTCACTTTCTTTTCCTTCATTTTTTCCATCGTATTCCAACCCCGTCCACAAGTTTTATTCCGGTATATCCTGATACTGCCTTACGTACCCCTCATCATTGCCCTGATAAGTGATCACCGTATTTTTATTCGGATAAACCATTCCAAGTTCTCCGACTGCAACTTGGTACACATAGTCCAGATCATAGGTTGAATTGATCTGCTCGTATGCAGCGTCATTTTCGTTCTGCATTGTGATCAGATTATGCTCAAGAGAGATAATTTCCTTCTCTATGGCTTTTACATTATATTGAAGCATTAAGTATTCCACGCAGAAATAAAAGGTAGCCACGATTGCCATTGTCAGCACCAGCATGGAAGCCATATTAATACCGGATACCATTCTGGGCGCCCTTCGTTCCTGCCTCTCCGGTACCTGTCTTCTCTCCGGTAACGGCTGACGTCTGGGAGCCGGTGCCGCATTAAGCTCCCGCCTGATATCAGGAACCGCGCTGAGTTTCCTTACGGTGTTCCCTTCCACATAGCCTGTCCTTTGATTTTCTGATTGATATCGTCTGTTATTTACTTCCATGTAATAACCCCTCTCTCCGCACCATTTAAGTCTAGTTATCCTGTGTAATCGATGTCATCGAATGCCGGTTATTTCCCAGAGCAAAGCCCTGGCTCCTCTTTCCTGTGCACTGTTTCGTCTTTTGTGACCTTTCATTCATTTATCTTCAGAGCTTTTCAAATACTCTAAGCTTTGCGCTTTTCGACCTCTTATTGGTTCCCAATTCCTCCGCAGAGGGAAGAATAGGCTTTCTGGATATCACCCGTCCCAACGGCTTTTTCCCGCAGACACAAACCGGAAAGCCCGGCGGACAGGTGCAGGGATTTTCATTCGTCTTGAAACAGGACTTTACAATTCTGTCCTCCAGAGAATGAAAGGTGATAATACATAGCCTTCCGCCCGGATTGAGGAGATCAATCATATCCATAAGAGTATCCTTTAAGACCTCCAGTTCCCGGTTCAATTCAATCCGGATCGCCTGGAAGGTCCGCTTGGAAGGATGTCCGGTTCCTTCCCGCAGCTTGGCGGGTATGGCTGCCTTCACAGCCTCGTTCAGCTCAAAGGTTGTCTCAAACGGCTTCTCGTTTCTCATCCGGACGATATGCTTTGCGATATTCTTTGCAAAGTTATCTTCCCCATAGTCCCGGATGATCCGATACAGCTCCAGCTCACTGTAGCCGTTAATAATATCCTTTGCTGTCTTGTCGCTCCTTGTATCCATTCTCATGTCCAGGGGTGCGTTCTCTTTATAGGAAAATCCTCGCTCGGGAGTATCTAATTGGTAGGAGGAGACTCCGAGGTCCAGAAGAATTCCGTCCACTCGGAGTATATTGTTGTCCCTTAAAACATTTTTCATCTCGCAGTAATTGCTTCTGATAATCGTGACTCTGTCACCATACGATAATAATCTCTCCTTTGCCGCCCGGATTGCAGCCTCGTCCTGATCAATTCCGATCAGTCTTCCGGCGTCAAGCCTTCCGGCGATTTCAAAGGAATGCCCTCCGCCGCCCAGGGTACCGTCCACATAGATGCCGGCAGGATTGATATTAAGATGGTCAATTACTTCATTTAATAGAACTGACTTATGTTCAAATGCCATATCTCGGACTCCTAAGGCTGCTTGTCCCAGCTTTATTGATACCGGTTAGAAGCTGATACCGTATTCCGACATGTGTTCTGCAATCGCATCCACATTATCGTAATAGTTATTGCTCTCCCAGCGTTCCTTGCTCCAAATTTCAATCTTATTTAATACGCCGACAAAAACAATATCTTTATCCAGGGCCGCATTTTCCCTGAGCCTTGCCGGTATTAATATTCTTCCCTGCTTGTCCGCCTCGCATGCAGATGCGCAGGACATAAAATAGCGCTGCAGCTGACGGAATTCTTTTGTTCCCGGAAGCGTCGTCAGTTTGTTCACAAAGGTTTCCCATTCCTTATTCGGGTACGCAAAAAGACAGCCGTCAAGACCCAGAGTAATTACGAACTCGTCCCCTAAATCTTCCCTGAACTTTGATGGTATGATAATTCTTCCCTTTGCATCAATTGAATGATTAAACTCACCCATGAACATAAGTTTCTGCACCCGCTTTTCTTAAGGTAGCCTGTACCACTTTGATGGCTCTTTACTCCACTTTCCACCACTTTGCTCCACTCATGAGTTCATTTTATTATAATTTAGGGAATTTAGCAAGTCCAAAAGTAAAAAAATAAAGCACAGAAAGCCCTATTTTACTAGGATTTCTGTGCTTAATGGCAAGCAGTTTACAATATATTGTAGAGTTTCATAAAATCGAACAAATTATGTCAATATATAGACAAAAACCACGAAATAGGTAATTAGCCCTACTTTACTCTGACCTTACCCGCTTTTCTCCGTTTTACAATAATCATAACCGCACAGGCCAGGAAAATAAGCGCTGCAATTAACTGGGAAACCGGTATGGCCGTGCCCCATAAAAACAGCTGGTCCGTACGGAGTCCTTCAATCCAGAATCTACCGAGGCCATAACCTGCCATATACAGAAGCATTACCTCACCATCGAATTTCTTATGCTTGGTATACAAAATCAGAAGTATCAATAATCCCAGATTCCATAACGACTCATACAGGAATGTGGGATGGACCTGAATATACTGAACCCCATCGATTACAGTTCCTTCGGCTTTTTCCCTGATTTCCAATATCCGGTTGATCAAGGTCTCCTTACCCGCATATTTTTCCTGGAGGCTTGGAATGGACATGGTATAATCGTAGGATACATCATTGATATTCAGCTGCATCGCAAAGGGACCGTCCGTATATTTCCCGAACACCTCCCTGTTAAAGAAATTACCCCAGCGGCCGATAATCTGTCCTGTGATCAGACCGATGCATCCCGTATCCGCCAACAGCCAGAATGAATATTTCTTGACTCTGGTGTAAATAAATGCGGTTAATACCGCGCCAAAGATACCTCCATAGATCATCAGCCCTCCGCTTCGAAGATTGAAAATCTGCAGCGGATCATCCTTAAATTCATCCAGGGAGAAAAGAACATAAAACAATCTTGTAAAAATAACGGATACAACAATAGCAATCAAAGCAAAGTCCAGATAAAAGTCCGGCTTCTGCCCGGTTCTTTTGGCCATCCATTCGGCGATCAGCCATCCGCACAGCATTCCTAATCCGATCAATACCCCATACAATGCGATATGGTAACCAAATACATCAAAACCGTTCGGCACATTTTTCAGTTCAATTCCCAGATTAGGGAATCGGATATTGGTTGCTAATAGTACATGCATTCCCATTCACCTCTTTCCGTAAAATTTATATAGAAAACTCATACATATTCAGGTGTCAAAAGCCAATTAAATATATGATTCGTCAATTTACACAATTTAACTGTTAATAGTGTGATACAAAACATAATTCATTCATAACAGTTGCTCATCGAACTATGTCTTGCATCACTTTATTATAATCAGAAATGTGTAAATTGACGAGGCTATAATGCTTAAAGGGCTTTTGACCCCTGAATCATACATTAAAACGGAACAGGATGACGTCTCCGTCCTGAACCACATATTCCTTGCCTTCCGATCGTACCAGGCCTTTGTCTCTGGCCGCATTATAGCCGCCGCATTCCACCAGGTTATGGTAGTTCACGATCTCCGCCCGGATGAAGCCCCGTTCAAAGTCAGAATGGATCTTACCGGCAGCCTGGGGAGCCTTCGTACCAATCTTGATGGTCCAGGCCTTTGTCTCCTTCGGACCTGCGGTCAAATAGCTGATGAGTCCCAGCAGACGGTAGCTTGCCCGGATCAATTTCTCAAGACCTGATTCCGACAGTCCCAGCTCCTCCAGGAACATCTTCTTCTCATCCTCCTCCAGCTCGGCAATTTCCTGCTCGATCTGGGCGCAGATAACAAATACCTCAGAATGTTCTTCCATTGCAAATTCACGGACCGTCTTAACATACCCGTTCGCGGCACCGTCATCCGCCAGATCCTCTTCCTTTACATTGGCAGCATAGATTACAGGCTTTGCAGTGAGAAGATTATAGCTGTCAAGAAGCTCCTGCTCATCCGCATCAGCCTGGAAGCTCTTTGCCGTTCTGCCTTCCTCCAGGTGAGCCATTAAGCGTTCCAAAAGCTCTGCTTCTTTCGCCAACGCCTTGTCATTCTTGGCACCCTTTATAACCTTTGACCTTCTGCGTTCCAGGATATCCATATCCGAGAAAATCAATTCCAGGTTAATGGTCTCAATATCCCTTAAAGGATTTATGGAACCATCCACATGGATTACATTCGGATCATCAAAGCATCGTACCACATGGACAATCGCATCCACCTCACGGATATTGGAGAGAAATTGGTTCCCAAGACCTTCTCCCTTGGAGGCACCTTTTACCAGGCCGGCTATATCAACAAATTCAATAATGGCCGGAATCACCTTCTCCGAATGGTACAAATCTCCCAGCACCTGTAATCTCTCATCGGGAACTGCAACGATTCCGATATTCGGGTCTATCGTACAGAACGGGTAATTGGCGGATTCCGCTCCTGCTTTGGTTAATGAATTAAAAAGTGTGCTCTTTCCCACATTGGGCAAACCTACAATACCTAATTTCATTCGTGTCTTCCTTCCTACAGTCCTAATCTATATTTCCAATCATCCTGCCAATCGTTTTTTGTTACTATGGATCATAAGGTTTATTATCTTAATCCTTCGTCTCAAATACGGCAAGGATGCCTTCCGTAAATTCAACTCTTGCAGCTTCCTCTCTCAGCTCATTGCTAATTCCCAGACTGCTCCCTGAAACCATGGTTACATGATCCAGCGGATATTTAAAACCGGTCAGGGACAGTCCTTTCACCTCTCCCGTAAAGGGGAGCAGGGATACATAATCCCCGTGCTGGGCCTCTTTCGTCAGATAAAAGCTTTTGTTTTTCAGGTAGATCCTATTATTCTCATCCAATATGCAGGCATTGATCCCAAGCTGCAGCGGGAGTAACAGAAGATGCAGATTCGCCAGAGTATGGTCCAGTCTGCTCCCTGTCGCACCGACCAGATCGATTGCTCCCGGGCTGTGCATCAGTGCCAGTTCCAGCGCAATTTGAGTATCCGTCTTGTCCTTTTCCGTCGGAAAGGTTTTTATCGGAGCGGATGCTGCCCGGTACTTATCAAGAACCTTCTCCGGCACGGAATCAAAATCTCCCACGATATAATCCGGCACAAGCTTAAGCCGGTCCGCTATCAACAGT
This sequence comes from Bacillota bacterium, assembly GCA_023423335.1. Lineage (GTDB taxonomy): Bacteria > Bacillota > Clostridia > Lachnospirales > Lachnospiraceae > Mobilitalea. The sequence goes on from JAFAFU010000065.1 coordinate 163,255, forward strand.
CCGCGGTCAGCTGCTATGATCATGGAATATGATGCCCTGCTGATTTGCTTCTGCAAAAAGTCTTCGTCAATATGCCCTCCGGTGATGATTAATATATTATCCCTTTTATCTGTCAAAGCTTTCCACCGCCTTACATCTTCAACCAAAACCGCTTACTGCGCTCCGGCTTCAAACTCCTGAAAAATTTTCCGGAACCTATGGATATTATCTTTCATATCACCGGAAAATATTGATGTTCCGGAAACGATGACATTTGCCCCCGCCTCCAGAGCCTCTTGCACATTATCCGCCGTAATGCCTCCGTCCACCTCAATATCAATCCGCGCTCCTGACTTTACTGCCATATCCTTTAAAGCCCTGATCCTTTGGAGTGCTTCCGGAAGAAAGGCCTGTCCGCCAAAACCGGGGGTTACACTCATAACCAGAACCATGTCAACCTCAGTTATAACCTCTCTCAGGCTCTCCAAACCGGTTGACGGCTTCAAGGTAATCCCGGCCTTAAGACCCAGCTCCTTTATCCTGTCAATCGTCTTCTTCAAATCACTACAGGCTTCCACATGAATTGTAATAATATCTGCTCCCGCTTCTTTAAAATCTTCCAGATAGCGGATAGGTTCCTCTATCATAAGGTGAACATCAAAAATAAGCTTCGAATTTTTTCGGATCGAAGCTATAACAGGCATACCGAAACTGATACTGGGAACAAAGTTTCCATCCATGACATCAACATGAAGATAGGGTACTTCCATTGCTTCAAGCAGTTTAATCTGCTCACCCAGTATATTAAAGTCCGCCGCCAATATGGATGGCGCTAATTTAATCATGTAAAATCTCCATTCCGCCGCTTCACGGCTGCTCAAAAATCTCGGTCCGTTAATAGCGCCTGATCCCTTTCAGCTCCTCATACAGATCCTTATAGTTCTCATAGCGGACGCGGCTGACGGTCCCTTCCCGCAGCGCATCTTTCACGGCACAGCCGGGCTCATTCAGGTGTATACATCCGATAAACCTGCAGCTTTCTTCCAGTTCCTTGAACTCAGGAAAATAATCCTTCAATTCCTCTTTCTCTATCTCATTAATATAGAGGGAGCTGAACCCCGGCGTATCCATGACATAAGTGTTTTCATCCACATAAATCAGTTCTGAGTGCCTGGTTGTGTGCTTCCCTCTTTTGATTTTTTCACTGACACTGCCTGTCTCCATATTCGCTTCCGGTTTTAGTTCATTAATCAGCGATGATTTGCCGACTCCGGAGGGTCCCGCAAGCACCGTCGTCTTACCCTTAAGCAGCTGATAAACGGTAGGTATCCCATCCTTCTTCAGGGTGCTGGTACTAATAACCCCATAACCGCAACGAAGATAGGTATCCATCAGCAGGGATACCTCCTTCTCGGTTACAATGTCCTTCTTATTGAAGCATACCACAGTCTTTACCCTCTGCCTCTGCATCATAATTAAGAAACGGTCAAGCAGATTAAGATTTGGAGCAGGCTCAGCTGCCGCAAATATCACCATTGCCTGGTCAACATTTGCAACAGCCGGCCGAATTAATTCATTATTTCTCGGAAAGATATCGGTTATGGTACCTTTTCCTTCCGGCTGATCATTGGTATCAATCTCTACGTCATCACCGACCAGAGGCTTCAACTTCTGGTTACGAAAGATACCCTTCGCCTTGCACTCATAAACCAGATTATCCTCCGGTACATGAACGTAGTAAAATCCGGCTATGCCTTTGATTATTTTACCCTTCAAGCTATTCCTCCACAGCTTCAAAATTGACTGTCCAGGTATACGGTTTCGTTTCTCCGGGCTTTATGAACGGATCATCATTCACATACATGGTTACAATACCCGGCACATCACTATCCCCAATGATATCCGTTATCGTCAGCGGGAAATCCTCTGCCGTTAAAAATCCTTCATATATATTGGCAGGCTCAAAGCCCTCCTGCTGCATTTCAAAATAGATATCGGCCTCACCGTCACTCATTCCATTCAGGAATGGGTTCTCATCTATCCTTAGGGTTCCTTTATAGGTGACGTCACCGTTATCATTGTCATTACCGCTGCCGGTCTCCGTACTGGCCGGACCCGTGCTGACAAGAACGTCGATCACATCGCCCTTTTCCATTTTCTCATTGGCTGTATTGGACTGATACGT
>JAFAFU010000003.1 GCA_023423335.1 Bacillota bacterium
GCATTGTCGGCATACTTACGGGCGTCGTCGTCCTGGTTGCTCCTTGGGTCGCCACGATAGTCTTGGCTTCTTTTTTATGGGCTAGCGTGGGCTTCTGGGCGATTTTCACCGGTGTGCTGGAGATATCTGCCGCCGTTCGGCTGCGTCGGGAAATCAAGGGTGAAATCTGGCTTGCCCTCAGTGGACTGCTCTCGATTATCCTTGGTGCTATCGTCTTGTGGATATTTTTTACCCGTCCGGTCGAGTCATTCGTGGCCGCAGGCTGGCTGTTGGGTTTCCATGCGGCAGTCTATGGCGTCACGCTTTTGTTCTTGAGTTGGAGTCTTCGCAAAACGCGCCTGGGGTAAGAGCGTGCCAAACCAAAATCTATGGATATGAGCATCCTCGATTCATGCCTCCATAGAAATGACATCGAAGGAGTCATACATGCAGATACAATATAGCTATCGAGCTATCGACAAAGAGTTTCATGAACCTTGGCAGAGAGCTTTGGGAAATGTGATCGAGCACGCCCTCAAGCCATTGCTCGACAAACACACTAAAGATTCAGCGCGACTTCAAATCGTCCTTGATCGCGACAAGATCAAGCGGCAATTTCTGGCCAGTGGCTATATGCACCTGCCCGGCAAAAAGATTGTCAGCGTTACTGCATCACATGACGAGCTGACGCCCCTCGCGCAGATGCTCGCACAGTCGTTGTTCCGTCAGGCCAAGAAGCATTTTGACCGACTGCATGCTCAGGATCAAATCAAGCGCAAAGCACGACGCGAGCGCTTGCGCGAGCTCAAGGTGCGGATTGCCGCAAAACCCGCATCAGCCGCCCATAAGGCCGAGGTGACCCGAATGCCTCTACTGTCGAAACTTGAGGCTGTCGCAAGGCGTGAGCTGGCTTATCTGCGGGCCGTCGGCGATTTACCGCGCGATTATCCGACGCTGCGCGACGTGGTGGATGAAGCGATTGTCCGAGCTGAGGTGGAATGGCAATCCGTGCCGGGGGAAAAAGAGGCTTACACCGGTCTTTTGAAGCATCTGTTCGCCGTCCTGGATCACGAAGTGGCAAACAGCCGGCAATTTGGCGAATTCGTTTCTCTGGACGCGCCGGTCGAAGCGGATGCCCAGGACGTCGCCGAGGCCATGGTGGAAGAGGAAGTCTTCGAATTTTATCAGCCCGATGACACACTCAGGCTGGCCGATATTATCGCTGACAGTCAGCATCCCGATGCCGCAACGATCGCGGAACAGGAGGAGCTAGTTGATCGGTCGAGCGAGTTCGCTTTTGCATTCGACCTGCTGAAGGACATGCCGCGTTTGTGGCGGCGCATTTTTCTGCTTATCCGTGTGGACGGGCTGGATGCCAGCAGCGTCTCTGAAATCCTGCTGATTCCTAGTCAGGAAGATACTGTCCAAAGGTGGCTCATGCAGGCCGAAGCGTTCATCGCTGCTCATTTGGAAGAGGCCGGAGTAAGCAAAGACGGGAACGATTGGCTCCAAGGCGTTGATTGGTCGGCATTGTCTGTGACCCGAAGCGCGGCAGCCTCACTGTGGTCCAAGGAGGCGAACCATGAAGAATGATCTTCACCTCGTCTGTCCGCATTGCCAGTCCATCAACCGCGTACCGACTGCGAAGCTATCGGAACATCCCAACTGCGGCCGCTGCCAGCAGCCCTTGTTCACGGGCGAACCCATCGAGTTGACCACGGCGACGTTCTCGCGCCACGTGGAGCGCAGCGACCTGCCACTGTTGGTCGATTTCTGGGCACCTTGGTGCGGGCCGTGCAAGATGATGGCCCCGCAGTTCCAGCAAGCGGCGCGCCAGCTCGAACCCAGGGTCAGGCTGGCCAAGGTCAATACCGAGGCAGAACCCCACCTGGCCGCGCAGTTCGGCATCCGCAGCATTCCGACGCTCGCCCTGTTCCAGGGTGGGCGGGAGATCGGGCGTCAGGCCGGCGCCTTGGGCGCGCAGGACATCGTGCGCTGGGCATCTGCACAGGTGGGGCGCTGACCGATGCAGGACTTGCTCGGCGCCACCCTGATCCTGCTGGCGGCATGCAGCCTCGCGGCGGTGGCGACGGCGGCGTTCAGAGTGCCCGCCTTGCTGGGTTACCTCGCCGCCGGCGCCTTACTGGGCCCCTCAGTCACCGGCGTGATCGCGCCGGGAGAAGCGCTTGATTTTCTGTCCGAGCTGGGAGTGGCGCTGCTGCTGTTCATGGTCGGACTGGAATTCTCCCTCGGGCACTTTTGGCTCACTCGCAAGACCGTACTGGTGGCTGGCAGTTTGCAGATGGTCGTTGTGGCCGCACCTCTGACCCTGATGCTGATGGGGTTGGGGCAGCCAGCTCAGAGCGCTGCGCTGCTCGGCGCTGCGGCGGCCATGTCTTCCACGGCGCTGGTCAGCCGGCAGTTGGCCGACCAGGGTGAACTCACCACACGCCATGGCCGCAGCGCCATCGCCGTGCTGGTCTTTCAGGATCTGGCCAGCGTGCCCCTGCTGGCCCTGCTGGCGATCTGGGCGCGCGGCGAGTCGCCGAAGATCGAGAGCGTGCTGCTCGAAGTGTTGGGCGTGCTGATGTTGTTCGCGGCAGCGGCCCTCGCCTCCCGTCGTCTGTTGCATGGCCTGCTGGGCTGGGGGGCGCGGCAGGGCCACGAAGAATCCTTCGTGCTGGTTTCCTTGTGCGTGGTGGTGGCCGCGGCCGCCGCTGCGCACGCCGTCGGCGTATCCGCCGCCCTGGGCGCGTTTCTGGCCGGGATGGTGCTGGGCGAGAGCGACGTCCGGCACCGCATGGAAAACCACCTCAAACCGTTTCGCGATGTGTTGTCGGGGGTGTTCTTCGTGACTGTCGGCCTGCAGCTGGACGGAGCACAGATTCTTTCGGCACCGCTGACGGTGTTGGCGTGGCTGGCAGTGCTGGTGCCGGTCAAGATCGTGTTCAATACCCTGGCCTTGCGGGCGACGCGCTTGTCCGCCCTCGATGCCTGGCGCACGGGCATAGCGTTGGGGCATGGCGGCGAGTTCGCCCTGCTGTTGTTGGGCATGGTCTTGCAGCAGCATCTGATCCCCGCGACCGTCGTACAACCCATGCTAGTTGCGCTGGTGCTCAGCATGGCCCTGGCACCGCTACTGATCCGCCATCACGATGTACTTGCCCGGTTCTTGAGCCGCACCGGCGGCGTCATTCAGCCACCCCAGGCTGAAGAAGTTGAGATCACCGCGCAGACAGCGCGATTTCGAGACCACGTCATCATCTGCGGCGCGGGCGAGCTTGGCCTGACCGTCAGTGAGATTCTTCGCCACGCCGGCGTGGCGCATCTGCTGCTGGAAGCAGACGAGCAGAAGGTCGAGGCCGAGCGTGCCGCCGGAGTGCCGGTGTTCCATGGCGATGCGAGTCGGCCCGATACCCTGCTGGCTGCCGGGTTGGCGCAAGCGCGTCTGGTGGTGCTCACGTTCGCCCATGCCCAGCAAGTGCTGCGCATCGCCCAGGCGATTGCCGAGCGCCGTCCGGCGCTGACCTTGTGGGTG
>JAFAFU010000035.1 GCA_023423335.1 Bacillota bacterium
TGATCAAATGATCAAGTGATCACTATTTGACCTGATAAGGTATTGAACTGTATGGATTTACAGGTAAATTGATCATGTTCAATAACCCTTAAGATAACTTCGTATAATGTATGCTATACGAAGTTATTAGGTCCGAAGAGGAGTTTACGTCCAGCTGCGCATAAAAATCAAGAATTATTAGAGCAATAAATTTTGAGAGAAAAATCCCACTCCACCAGCCAAAAACTGGATTGTTTTTCATAGTTGTTTGACAATTGCTCTAATAAATTATAGTTTTGCCGCCGTTACGTAATACGACTTTGGATTCACTATTTAATGTGTCTTCAGCGTTGTAGAGCGGCTCAGAAGGAAATGAGCAAACAGGGAAACCTTATACAACGGCATTACAGCTATGCATTGCTCATCTTACACACAGCGCAATGTTGTTAGATTACCCCAGCATGGATCATGGGTGAAACAGTAGGTCAGAGCTTCAGGCTCTGTGTTGTCAATACAGTGAGGCATAATTATGGCTTTCATTCAACCAACCATCGACGACGTTAGACATTGCTCTAACGCTTTATCTGTAGACCCTGCCGAAACCGACGCTGCCCGCGCCATTGCTGAACACTACTCAAAGATATCCAATCAGGAGTACCGCATCACCCAAGACGACCTGGATGACCTCACTGACACAATCGAATATCTCATGGCAACTAACCAGTTAGACTCACAATAAATGCACTAATAAATCTATTATTTTTGTTTGATCCCTCTATAATATAGGTCAGTAATGACCGGTTTTCTCAGCCGGGCGTTATTGACCATGTCAATTCTGGAGGAGGATCAATGATAAATTATGTCTACGGCGAACAACTGTACCAGGAGTTCGTCAGCTTCAGGGATCTCTTTCTAAAAAAAGCTGTTGCACGCGCCCAACACGTTGATACAGCCAGCGACGGTCGTCCTGTACGCCCGGTTGTCGTTCTACCGTTCAAAGAAACTGACAGCATTCAGGCTGAAATTGATAAATGGACTTTAATGGCGCGGGAACTGGAACAGTACCCAGACCTCAATATCCCAAAGACTATTTTATATCCAGTGCCTAACATCCTTCGCGGTGTGCGTAAGGTTACAACTTATCAGACAGAAGCTGTGAACAGCGTCAACATGACCGCTGGCCGCATTATTCATCTGATTGATAAGGACATTCGCATCCAAAAAAGCGCGGGGATCAATGAGCACAGTGCGAAATACATAGAGAACCTGGAAGCAACAAAAGAGCTAATGAAGCAGTACCCGGAGGATGAAAAATTCCGTATGCGCGTACACGGCTTTAGCGAAACAATGCTGCGCGTCCACTACATTTCCAGTAGCCCTAACTACAATGATGGTAAATCAGTTAGTTACCATGTGCCACTGTGTGGCGTGTTTATCTGCGATGAAACTCTCCGTGATGGAATTATCATCAACGGTGAATTCGAAAAAGCAAAATTTAGCCTTTATGACTCCATAGAACCGATCATCTGCGACCGCTGGCCGCAAGCAAAAATATATCGCCTGGCAGATATTGAAAATGTAAAAAAACAAATTGCCATCACTCGCGAAGAGAAAAAGGTTAAGTCAGCCGCATCAGTTACGCGCAGCCGTAAAACCAAGAAGGGGCAGCCAGTAAACGACAACCCCGAAAGCGCGCAATAAATTATGCCCGGCATCAACCGGGCATTCTTCCATTATTCAGCCGCCACCGGTTTTAACAAGCCAGCATCGAGCAGTTTACGCGTCAACCACTGCTGGCCTTTACCCGTTAATTGAGGCGTCAACCGTATCTGGTAGCCATCTTCATCATCCAGCACCACTTCTTTCACCGTGAAATACCCCGCGTTGATGTACTGCTGGAACGGCACATTTTTACGTCCACCGGACGCTATCAGGATGCCGTTCTCCCGTAACCAGGCAAACAGCGCATTTTGCTTAAGTCCAACAACCTTTGCAAAATTCCCAATCAGGATCCCTTTAGCTACTGATACCCGGTCGGCAAAATCGACCTTAGGAGCGGCGGCCACCAGCTGCTGATTTAGCTGGTGGGCTTTCTGTTCCAGAAGCTGCTTTTGTTCAGCCAGTTCGGCAGCCAGGCGTAGGGCTTCTGGTAATGTTTGGGGGATTGCAACCGGTTGCTGTTCTTTTTGTCGGAAGTAGCTGTCTTCCAGTTTTTCAAAGAATGCCCATGCCTGATCGGTTTCGATCATTTTAGCGTGGCGGGCTGCGCCGCGTTCCGTCCAGAGGATGAGTGAGCGGGCTTTAGGAGAGATAGGATTTTGTGAGTTACTTAAAGTCACTCGCAAATTGTTCAAATCATCTCCAATAACTTTATAGAAATGCTTGCCTTCACAAAAACGTTCAGCATTACGGGAAAAGTTCTTCTTGATGTTATCCGCATCTGTCCCATACCCCTTAGCAAGGATCTTAGTTGTCACTACACGCACTCCCAGCCATTCCAGAACGGGAATTTCATCAGACTGATTCTGAACAACCACCAGCTCCGATTCCTGAACTGAAGGTGCATGAGTTTTTTCTGATTTAACGTTAGTTGCTTTCATTCTGTGTGCCTCCTTGCGTGTTTCGGCTGCGACGGTTGCGTAATTCAGATGCCCCTGTTCGAGCAGGTATTCGCGGATATCAGACAACAGAATGCGGTGAACAGCGTTCTTGTCCTTTCTCCGGTAAAGTTGTTTGGTGATCATGAAGTAGTTGGCAATAACGCCCGGTATATCCCTGGTACTGATACAGGATGTGTGCTGTTCAATTGCCTCAATCATTTCTTCACGGGTGACTAATGACGTTCTCATACTCCCTCCTGAGCAGAAGCGTTAACAGGGAGGCACCAATAACTGAGAGAATTGCGTGAATCAGTGGAAAAACGGGCAGAGAAAATACATGGGGCGTCAGGAAGCTGAGAGCGGGCCTCATCTTCTGTTGTTGCGATAACGAAGTGATAGTGACGTTTCTGGCAGGAGTAAAAGCGCCAGATAAATTCAGAGTGAGTTGGGGTAGGGATAGTAGCCATAATGGCAGCCTCCTTTTGCTAACTTAAGGAGCTACCGCGTGAGGTTCCAATCTCAATGGCGGTAGCACTGACTGGGTTGGAACTACCGGCGCAAAAGGGAACCGGCCTGCCTTTCGGCAGCCCAGCCAGCACTACCATTGATCTCGGAGCTATGTGCTACGTATGGCTGTGCGATGGCATGACACAAAAAAAAGACGCTTTTGGCGTCTGTGTCGCCTTTTGCATTATCCGGGGTTCCAATCCCGGCACCCGTTTTAATGAGGTGCCTGATAAGCATAAACCGAAAATGCCACAAGGCGCAAGAGGTCAGGTTCAATGTAACATCGGTAGTTAAAAAACACAATTTATTAGAGCAAATATTCATTCATTAAGCCATGCCAGAGCTTCATCAACCTGCGCTTCGTCTTCGACGCTAAGCACTTCATCCTGGGGAACATAATCCGCCAGCATAGCGAAACAATATGTATCCCAATGGTCTGGTGAGTGCAGGTTGAGTTTTTTCTTCATATCCTCCTTAGTCATCACCTTCCATTGACCTGCGGAGTTAATCCCTACAGGGATTTTCGACGCTTCCTCAATAGTTTCATTACCCTTATCCAGTCTCATACGACCAGATTTTACGGCCTCTGCGGCTTGAACGTTGGCATAAGCACGCTTATCAAAGTACAGGCTTTTATCTTCACGGCTATGCATCTTTTTACCCCAGCGTATACGC
>JAFAFU010000044.1 GCA_023423335.1 Bacillota bacterium
CATCTTGGGGCTGTTTGCCGGCTAAAATATTGACACTCGGTACATTTAACGCAGTGGCATAGCGAATACATTGCTCTAAGGCCTGATGAAATTGATTTTCACGCCCCGGAACTCCCGCAAGACCATCGCCGCCTTGCATCAAATCACCCGCAGGGACATTAATTAAACACAGGCTTAAATCATTGATAGTGAGCTGGGTTTGGATTTGCTCAATACTCAGCTCATACGGAAACTGAATTTCTACATGCTTAAAACCATGTTCACGAGCCAAAGCAAAACGCTCTAACAACGGCACTTCGGTAAAAATCATGGATAAATTAACCGCGAGCTGAGTCATGTATATCGTCCTTGAAGCAATTTACTTCTAAAGTGAAAGTCGTTAGTTTTGTTCGACATGTTGAATGATGGTGGCTAAATCTTTTTCTGCAAAACCATTGTCCTGATGGGCTTTGAGTTGCGATAAAGCAAGGCTGGCAACAGGGATGCTTAACTCAAACTCGGCGGCCAGTTGGACTGCATTATTCAGGTCTTTAGATAAAGTTTGAACTTTCCATTGCACGGGTTCGAACTGATGCGAGGCCATACGTGGAGTTAAAATCTGAAAAGGTTTTGAGTCTGCAAAACCACCGGCAAGCGCTGGTGCTAATAACGTGGTGTCTACACCTGATTTCTCGGCCAATGCAACGGCTTCGGCGATTAACGTACTATTGGCAGCAACGATCAGCTGATTACAAATTTTGGTGGCTTGACCTGTACCTGAGTCGCCCATGCGGGTAACACGTTGAGATAAAACATTGTAAATCAGACTCAAATCTTGAATCGTTTGAGCATCACCACCGGCAAAGATGACCAAAGTGCCTTGTTCAGCACCTGCTGTGCCCCCCGAAACAGGAGAGTCAATCCAAGTGACTTGTTTTAACTTTGCAGCATGAGCCAATTGATGGGTTTGATTTACAGAAAGACTCGAAAAATCGACAATAATTTGTCCTGCCGCTAAATGGGTTTCGAGGCTTGCATACACCGCGGCAACAGCAGCATCATCTGCGAGACAAGATAAAACCACAGGATAATGGGCAATCTTCTCCAATTGAAGCGCCGTCGCGCCAATCGCAATCAACTCATCACACGCAGCGGCAGTTCTGTTCCACACCGCAACTTCAAATCCTGCCTGAATGAGACGCGTGGCCATGCGGCTACCCATCAGCCCCATACCTAAAAATGCAATTTTTGTATTACGATCAAACGCCATGTGCAGTACTCAATTTATCCTGTGTGACTATTTTACTTATATTGGCGTGGTAAAAACTGAACCTCTGGGTTCTTGTCTTTTTTACGTGCCAATTGGCTGTTTTTGCCGAGCAGTAATTTAAATTGCCAGATTTTTTCTAAACGTAAAGATCGTTTTGGACTATGTTCCATGGCATCTAGCACTTGTTTTGCTGCTGCCAAGGCATCTGGTGAACGTTGTGATAATTCTTCGGCTAACTGCTGCGCTTGAAGCAAAGGCTGTTCATTTAAATGCGTCACTAAGCCAATTTCCTTGGCATATTCTGCGTCAAAAATACGTGCTGTTAAGGTTAATTCTTTGGCTAAATCTAGTCCTATCACACCTTTGAGTGAGCGAGTTAAGCCCATATCAGGAACTAAGCCCCAACGACTTTCCATAATTGACATTTGCGTTTTCGGGTGGGCAATACGGATATCGGCAGCCAAGGCAAGTTGCATGCCTGCTCCAAAACAAAAGCCTTCAAGTGCGGCAATCACCGGCACAGGAAGTTGCTGCCAAATCAGAAAGGCTTTTTGAAATAAACTTTGACCGGGTTTTAACAGTTCCCATGCAGCATAGGCACGATTTTTCGGATCATTTAGGTCAGCCAAATCAATGCCAGCACTAAATACATTGGCTTCACCGGTTAAAATGACACAGCGTAAGCTACGATCTTTTTTTAATTTTTCAGCGGTGCTGACCAATTCTTTGAGCAATGCAAAGCTCATTGCATTACGTTTTTCTGGACGGTTTAAGTAAACCGTTGCAATGCCATTATTTTTTTCTACACGTAATAAAGCCATGGTAATTACTCTTGTTGTTTCTGCGCCCGAGCATAGCATGCACCCTGACAGGATACATGACAGTGCAGTCACAACAGAAGCTGGACGGCACTGACTTTAGTCGGACTGTGCTTAATTATTTTGTTTGGCTAAGATTTGTTGAGCTGCGTGTTCAACTTGAGCCATGACATTTTTTAACTCATCAAAACGGTTCAGGGTTTCTTGGACAAAAGCGTCATCTGCTTTACGGCGTTCCTTACGTAAGGTCGATACAAATTGCTCAAATTGACCTGAAACCTCTTGGAGGGTCGGAGCGCCCACATAGCGGGTTGCGCCATAAAGCCGATGTAGCACATGCTCTAATTGTGGAAAATCTTCATCTTCGATGAGCTGTGCCATTTCATGGGTTTCTTGCTCAAAGCTATCGACGAGCATTTTCAGTAAATCGACCGCAAGGTCTTCTTTATTCGCGGCCAACTGCAAGCTTTG
>JAFAFU010000006.1 GCA_023423335.1 Bacillota bacterium
CATATTCCTCGATAGCTCAATGGTAGAGCACACGGCTGTTAACCGTGGGGTTGTAGGTTCGAGCCCTACTCGGGGAGTTTTTTCTTACGCTGAATTAGCCCTGTGAGGGCTTTTTTCATGTTCAGGCCTGCATTTGTAATTATATTTATGAAAGCTCGAATAATCCGGTTGCCTTATGGTAAATATAGCCTTGAGGTGAAATAAAATGGCGATTCTTTGGAAAGAAAACGGAACATTTGAAGAAAGCGGTACCGAACGGGGAGAATCCCTGTGGGTCCAGAAGCAATACCGTTATGCGATGCAGCCTGACGGTGAATATAGAGAGAGGACTGCAAAGCCTCCCCTGACGGAAGACATCAATACCGAGGTAGCTGTAATCGGTGCCGGCCTGGCAGGAGTTCTGACGGCGTATCTTTTGCAGAAGCAGGGCATCCAGACTGTGGTCCTGGAGTGTAAGGAAGCCGGAAGCGGAATGACGAAGAATACTACAGCGAAGATAACCTCTCAGCATGGACTGATTTACCGGAAGCTCATGATGTATAAGGGGGAGGAGCGTGCCTGGGAATATGCAATGGCTAATCAGCAGGCCATCGAGATGTATGAAGAGATGATCAAGGAGCTTCAGATTGATTGTGATTATGAAATTCTTCCGAGTTATATTTATGCCCTGGATGATGAGTTCAAAATAAAGCAGGAGGTTGAGGCAGCTAATAAGCTTGGGCTTTCGGCAACCTTTACCAAGGAGACAACATTACCCTTTCAGGTAAAGGCTGCTATCCGCTTCGACCATCAGGCTCAGTTCCATCCGCTTAAATTTCTCGATGCAGTGGCAGAGAAGCTGACCATCTATGAAAATACCCGAGTGACGGAGATTCATAAGGATGGGCTGGTGAAGACGGACAAGGGAAGTGTAAAAGCCAAGAAGGTGGTTATCGCGACCCACTATCCATTCATCAATGTCCCAGGGTATTATTTCTTTAAACTTCATCAGGAGCGGTATTATTTGAGCGCTATTGAAGGCGGCGATGCGGATTCAAGAACCCATATGGACGGGATGTATCTTGACGCGGATCCGGACGGCTTTTCTCTTCGGAATTATAAGGAGCTTTTAATTTTCGGAGGTACCACCCACAGAACCGGTGAATATCAGCCTGCAAGTGCTTATGTAAAGCTTGAGAAGAATATCAGAAAATATTATCCTGAAGCAAAAATCCGTCATATATGGTCCAACCAGGACTGCATGACACCGGACACAATTCCCTATATCGGCACGTATTCTCTGCAGACACCGAACATCTATGTGGCAACCGGCTTTAACAAATGGGGTATGACCAGTGCAATGGTATCTGCCATGATAATCGGTGAAATGATTGCAGGCAGAAAGCATGATTACCAGAAGGTGTTTAACCCGCGTAGATTAATGCTTTCCGGCAGCAGGGCTTTCCTAAAGGATGCGGCCATCATAACCATCAGCCTCCTGTCAGAATATCTGAAGATACCCCATGACAAGCTGAAGGATATTGAGAAAGGGAAGGCCGGAGTTATACGCTATGACGGACAGAGAGTCGGAGTATACCGGGATGAAGACGATAAATATTACTTTGTAACAACCAAATGTCCCCATTTGGGTTGTAAGCTGGAATGGAACCAGAATGAAATGACTTGGGACTGTCCCTGCCATGGTTCACGATTTGATTATCGCGGGAACCTGATTAATAATCCGGCTATGAGGGATGCATTTGACGCCTGTATCCGGAAAAAGAAGTAGTTTTAAAGTATCAGGAATGATACGGTTCAAAGTCAAGTTACCCCCAAAAACAGTTGCGGTAATAGGATACTTTTACACAATAAAATTGAGAAAAAAGTGTTGCAAATAGTGAACGGGAATGATATAATCACTATTGTTCGCTGCTGACAGCGGACAATAAAATGCAGTCGTGGCGGAATTGGCATACGCGCTAGACTAAGGATCTAGTCCGGGTTTCTGGGTAGGGGTTCAAGTCCCCTCGACTGCATGCTAAAAGTCTTGACTTATCAAGGCTTTTTTATTTTGTGTTGCATTTTGTGTTGCATACATTGCCCTAAATTCATCTAATGATTCATCGGTATCAGCTTTTTCATAAAGGATAAGCCAAGCTTTATACTTCTTTATATCGATATCGCTACGCCCCACCATCTTTTCGAAGTAATCATCTATTATCTCATCTGCTCTTACGCGTTCCTTCGAAAATGTATGTGTATAAACCTTTTTCATGACAGCATCCGTCTTCCATCCCCCGCGTTCCTGAGCGTATTTGGATGGAATATTCAGCATGTCCATTACGGATGCGTTCATGTGCCGTAGATCGTGGAAAGTGATATGCGATATGTCATTCTTGGCTAGTAGCCTAGTAAACCGCCTGTATATGACTTGTCCGCTCAAGGTGACTATCTCATCTACATCCGGATCCGTTTTATCAATCAGACGCTGTATATATATTGGTATTTTATGCTGCCTTGTGCGTGTAAATGTTTTTGCCTGCTCCTTTCTCACCGCCTCGCAATTTACATCGACTACCACTTCTTTAATGGTTATATATCCATTATTTATAAATGATTTTTTAAGTCCTCTGACCTCGCTCATTGAGTATGATAACCACATAGCCAATACGACTGCTAATTCAATTTCTGTATCCCTTACAATGTTTATGATGGTTTCGGGTTCTGGTAGCTCTTTGATAACATTTTTCAACGCCGGCAGCGGAATGGTACAATCGAGATCAGGATAATATTCATTGATGACGGCCGTTATCAGTCCGTATGAATTCCTAACTGTTTTGGCAGATATAGTTTTAGGATTTTTACTGTTTCGTTTAGATGGTCGCTTCGCTTCGCGGTTAACTGCTTCTTTTAGCAACTCTGGAGATAGTTTTTTTAAAGGAATATCCATTAATTCCTGATAACTGTATCTTTTAATTTTCTTATATCCCTGAATTGTGGTTGGTGATAATATAGCATCGGAATTATTTATGTATTTATCGATAGCTTCGAAAAGAGTAAGATTTGCAAATTTACTCTTCTTCCTTTTATTTGCGGCAAACTCAGCAGCTAAAAGCTCGGCTTCTCTTCTCCCGGCCGGTGTTGGATCATCGCTCGTGAAAGATTCGTATATGCGCTTCTTCTTAGGCTTGCCTTTTTTATCGCATAAAATATTTCCGTCTTTATCTAATTTATTGACGGAGTGACTATAAACCAGAGCCCTCCAGCTACCGCTGGGTAATTTTTTTGCTTTTGCCATATGCTCCTCCTTAATTTTGGGCATAAAAAATACACCCTTGTTGATTTATGTTAAAGGTGTTATAATAGGCTTGTTTGAGGCAGTATTATAATCACCTGATTATTTTATTGCATTGCCGCTTCAGTGCTGGTAACACTGAGGCGGTTTTATTTTGTATTAAAGATTACTTAGATATTTTGCACTTAAAAACGCGATTATTTATAGTATCATTTAGTTGTGCTGCATGCTTTATACAATTTTCCATTCTTTTAGTTATCGACATTTGTGTAAGACATATGTAATGTTCAAATAATTTATCCCCGTCAAAACCATTAGGATTAAGTGTTGCATAACAGTAGTGAGATATTGTTGGAATTTGTTTATTGATTTGAAAACCTGTACATTTAGCAAACGAATTTAAAGTAATCTTGCCAGAAGCATCTAGTCCGGCAATTACCATTTGTATATTATCAGCATTTACATTAGAGGCTACTATTTTTGCAATTTCACATAGAATAACCGCTGTATCATCGGCATTAATTATATCAATGTTTATTTCGGGATATTTCATAAAATTATCTATTATACATTCACTTACTTCAGCAATTCCTGAGAACCCTATACAAACATTATTATTTATTTTTCTTGTTTTATTATATGATTCAGATAGAATCTCCCTAGATAGAGAATTTCTGGCTCTTCCATCACTCATAATAATAACTTCTTGCGGTGTTGCAAATCCGATTACAAAGCTCATATTATTGTATCCTCCGATTTTATTAGCTATTAATATTGCCATTATAAAATCTTCATCACGCCGAGACACGGTTCGAAATAAATTATGTAGCTGTCTATCATGGTGTATTCACCGTATTTGTTCCGATAATATGCAAGGGCATCAGATAAAAATTCTTCAGTGATTCCAAGATGCTCTGCCATTTCAAAAAGGTTATGACATCCGGCATTATATGCATCAATTATGCCGATCAGGCCTATCTGCTTATCATACGCCCAGCATCTGGCCTTTAACTCCTGCTTGCGGTTTTCTGTTTTACTCTGATCCAGAATGTCTCCGGAGCTGACAAGATAGTGCCCAATTTCTTCTGCAAGGATACAGGCTTTCTCAGTGAGACTTAAACTCTTCTCTATGGCAATGCAATCATCGACATACAATCCCTTGAGCCCATTAACATGACTCAAATTGATTTCAAGTATAGTCAAGTGATCATATAGTAAGGATAATTCTTCGTAAGTCAATTAATCGCCTTCCCCATAATTAGTAAAGCCAGTATATTATGTGGCATGGACAAACCGTGCCTATTTTTTGTTGTTTCTTGCGGCAAGAAGAAGCTGTTTGTATTCTTCGATTTTTTTTAGCTCATCAGGGGTCCAGTTTTCATTGTTTGCTTTATGTGCGGCAATTGTGCTAACACCATCACTATTTGATAAACATAAGTTAGAATCAATTAGCATATTAATGTAATCGTCATTATCAAAATCACCTGGGCTATCTATACCTAAAATATAAACAATATGAACATTTAAAGCTTGTGACAATAAATCCAGCTGCTCTCTTGATTTAATCACCGACAAATTTCCTATATCTAAATCGCTAACTTCTTCAGTTGTCATTCCAATTTTTTGGGCAAGCATTTGTTTGGTTAATCCACGACTAGCCCTTGCATCTCTTAACCGATATTTCATATCTTCCCATCCCATAAGGTATGCAGGAGATGTTTGTAGCGCATTGGCTAATAACTTAATTTTATCACGTTTTACATTTCTTATTTCACCGCTTTCGTATCTCTGAATCGTAGGGGTAGAAACGCCAACCTGTTTTGCTAGTTCCTCCATTGTCATATTTAAATCCGTTCTCAATGATTTGATTTTATCCTTAAACTCCAAGGTCACACCGCCTTTCTGAATTTAATTGTAGCATTATAGTTGCAAAAATGCAACTATAATTTGCGTAAAAGAAAATAAAAGTTGCGTATACGTATTGACAGCAAAAAATACATGTGTTATTATAAAGTTACGTAAACGCAAGAAAGGAGAATATGAGTATGCTGGACAAAAATAAATTTAAGGGCATAGTATATGCGCGAGGCAAGACATTGCGTGGAGTGGCTAATTATCTAGGCATTAATGCAGCCACTCTCTATAGAAAACTAAATGGTGAAAGCGATTTTTATAGGGAAGAAATTCAAAAACTGTGTATTTATTTAGAAATTGAAAACCCGTCCGAAATTTTTTTTGCTGAAAAAGTTACGTAAACGCAAA
Source organism: Bacillota bacterium (assembly GCA_023423335.1). GTDB lineage: Bacteria > Bacillota > Clostridia > Lachnospirales > Lachnospiraceae > Mobilitalea. Next base: position 5,537 of record JAFAFU010000006.1, read on the forward strand.
AAAGGAGAATGTATGAACGGATTAGAACAAAAAACAATTATCTCGCTAGAGGTAGCCGAAATGATCGGCAAGGACCACAAGAACATCCTGAGAGATGTTAGAGGTTATACGGAAGAATTGGGAAAGCTCAAAATTGAGCCGTCACATTTCTTCGTAGAAAGCACATACCAAAGCGAACAGAATAAACAGCTTCCATGCTACATGGTAACGAAGAAAGGCTGCGAATTTATAGCTCATAAGCTTACCGGCATCAAAGGTACAGAATTTACAGCTAAGTACATTAACCGCTTCCACGACATGGCGGATATCATCCAAAAGCCAAAGACACCTATACAATTGCTCGAACTTGAATTTGAGGCAATTAAACAGGTAGAAGAGAAGGTAGACGCTGTCAATGACGATCTCCAAGCTTTCAAGATGGATATGCCTATTCTTGGGATCGAGTGTGATCGGATAACTGCAGCAGTCAAGAAGAAAGGTGTAAACTGCCTCGGCGGTAAGGACAGCAATGCATATCAGGATAAATCGCTTCGCGCAAAGGTTTACTCGGATATCTATGGTCAACTTAAGAGAGAGTTTGGTTTGTCGGCATCGTATAAGGCAATTAAGCGAAGCCAGACAGATATGGCTGTGGCCATCATTGAGGCTTATGAGCTGCCTATGGCACTGGCTGAGGATATCAACGATCTGAACGCTCAAATGGTGATGTAGAAGGAGGTGAGAATATGGCTAAGGTATATGAGAATCCTGAAGAGGAATTGAAGGCAATTATAAAAAAGGAAGCAAAACTGGATAAGCAGATAGCTGAAACAGAAGCATCGCTTGCTAAGTGTAGGAAGCGGATGCAGGAGCTGGAGCAGACGGAAAAGAAACAATAAACTCACCCAAAACAGCTATCGGGCGGACATGCTGCGGAAACACAAGAAGTCAAAACAGGATAGGAGGTGAGAGGGGTGGATGTCAGAATTTTAGCCTTAATACTATGGGGTCTTATCGTGGTAATCGTGATAGGCCGACTTAGCATTAAGGCTGATATGGAAGATAGATTCAAGTTTTTCATTGTCGGATTGATTTCAATACTTATTTTAATAAGGAATTTATGTACCCCATTATGAATAAAAAAACAAGGATCATAACCACAAATGTAATCATAGGGAAGAAAAGCAGTTTAAACGTCCCCCAATACAAGGCAGGTTTTGATGAAAATTGGGACTTGTTTAATCTGTATGCAGTACTTCGTATAGGCATATGGGTCTTCTTGCAGAGATTATCATAGTCACTATTTATATATCGGCATATGTTTGTCCAATATACGTCAAGCTGTGACTGACTACAGTCAGATGTCAATGCCGCAGATAACAAACACACCCAATGACGCAGGGAAGGATAAATAAACAGAGAATGCTCGAGCTCTATTTCATTAAAACGCGCAATGAACAGTTTCGCAGCTTCCGTATTTATCTTTTTAAATAGGTAAGGCTCGGCGGCTAAGAATATTGGATGATAAGCGTTGATTAGTCTTTCGCGAGCAGCTTCGAACTTATTTGAGTCCTTAGTAACCACAATTGTCAGAATACCTATCAAAAGTGCTATGGACGGCTCAATTAAGAGCTGGAAATAATCTTTTATTGAAGAAAGTATGTCATTCATTATTTTCCCCTTCTTGTGTATTCCGGCTTCACCCGGTAAATACATTATAGGAGAAAAGGAAGAAATATGCAACAGAAAGCGAGGTGATAGCACATGCCAAAACTGAAAGAATCCGAAGAGTTACAGAAAGACAGGCTTACAAGAGCTTACATTGCTAAAAACATGGAATTGTACGGCTTAAATGACGAACAGATTGCTATAAAGCTCAGATGTACTAAGCGTACGTTTCAGAACAAGAAGAAGCGTCCGGGAACATTCACCCTGGGCGAACTCAGAAGGCTAGCGACTGTGATCAAGTTCAGTGATGAAGAAAAGGCACTTATTATGTAAGGGCGAAAAAGGTAGAAAGGGGGGACAAGTCTTGAAGCATTATATCACAAGCTATACCGAAAACGGTGTCCGGTATGCGGAGGCATGGTTGCAAATTAATATCTTTGGTAAGTGCCTTTGCTTCTGGAGGAAGCAAATCGCAGTATGAGCCACTGCTATGAACAGTGACTCATAAGGCCTATTGCTTTTCCCATTTGTGGCCTTTTTCTTGAGTTGGAGGAAGCCGATCGCCTGGATCAATGGTTATTTCTCTTGCATTTGGTACAGTTCCGCCTCTCGGACCAACTTCTTTGTAATCGCCAGCTGGCTTATTGTCCTCGCCAGGTTTGTAAAGTTCAGTCATGAGAACAACTCCTTTCATATGTATTTCAGTTAGTAAACTGATAAGGAGATTATACCACAAATATTACCAAAATTCTACAAGAAAGAAGGTGAAAAATGAAACATAACATACTAACCCTGCTGGCATTTTTCCTCTTTGTCATCGCTGTCGGCTGCATCTGGCTGACCGCCGGAGCAGTGGATCAGGAAACCATGGGGTTTGGACAAGCCCTGATCCGGTGTGGTATCGGATTGGTGCTGTTGGCAGTGGATGTGCTGCTGGTCAATTATTTAGGGAAGGAGGGAAGTTATGCAGAAAGAAACAGTATGTCTGGTCCGGAGACAGGACGTAATTACAAGCGAATGCCGGATGCAGGATCATCTCAGGGATGCAAATATCGTGAGCATCAATAGTACATATAAGGCCCTCAGTGATGCCACCAGGGCGCTGCATATTGCAACCGGCTTTTACAGGGTCCTGGACGGTCTGGGGCTCCTGGAAGAGAAGCAGATGGTCAAGGAAGACATCGAGCGCATTGAGCAGAAGATTGTTGGCATTCTGGAGGAGAAACGGCGGACCCATGTCCCGTGGAAGGGAGGCCGAATATGAGAATGAAACGGTGTATTCATTGCAGCCGGCTTTGGGGCATTAGCGATTTGAAACAGATCTTGCCAGAAGGTTATGAATGCCCATGGTGCGCAAGAAAAAGAGCCCAGCAGTGTGCGAAACTGCATAGGCTCAAAACAAAACTATCATAAGTGCATTATCGCACAAAAAATGAAGGAGGTCAAATAAATTATGGCAAACGGAATTGTAAGAAGACTGGATGATTTAGGCAGGATTACACTGCCTATCGAAATAAGACGCAGGTATGAAATCAACGACGGGGACCGTCTTGGAATTAACCTTGAAGGCAATACCATACGGATCAGCAAGACGGTAACTGGTATGAGCAGAGCGGTGGACGAGCTGGACAGAGTAGTGATCCCGAAGGAATATCGCAAGACATTGAGATTTGACGACTGCCAGCAGGTAGATACCTGGGTAGAGGACGGGGAGATTTGCATCAGTAAGTATGGTAACGGCTGTATCATCTGCGGATCCGTGGATGATCTGATTGTGACTAAGGAGTTTAACATTTGTCGGCAGCATGCACACATGGTTGTTGATGCCGTGATGGAGGAATAGCCTATGAGTCACGACTGTTGGTATTGCCCTGTGTGCGATGGATACTTTGATCATGGCGAGGAGTGTGATTGCGAGCAGAAGGATCTTCCGTTCGTGACGGTGCCAGATGATTATGGAGCCTACCCGGAATTATTTAATGAGGAGGACGTATCAAATGAATGAAAATGAATTAATGGTAACTATTCCGGTCAACAGATATGAGGAATTACTTGATACAGAGACGAGAGTGAGCATTCTGGCTGAGATAACCAAGAAGGAAAGCCATTTTGTAACCAAAGACGAGATCGCAATGATTTTGAACTTTACGTTGCCGGCAGAAGAGAAAAAGAAGGGCCCGTTCTAATGAATGAATTACAGATTGTAGTAAGCCAGCAGCATGGGGTTATCTCCACAAACTTTGATGATATCAAGGCCCAGCTATTGGCTCAGATGGAAATCTATAAGGAGCTGGAAGTCACCGAAGGAAACAAGGCCGAGCGCAAAAAGGACGTTGCCACGCTCCGGAAGATGGTTAAGGCCGTGAATGATAAGAAGGTTGAAGTCAAGAATGAGTTTCTGAAGCCTTACACTGTATTCGAGGGCAATGTTAAGGAGCTGCTGGAGATCATTAATGAACCGATCGGGATTATCGACGACCAGGTGAAGGAGTTCGAGGAGAAGCAGCGGCAGGCTAAGGTTAAGGAAATTGAAAAGGCTTTTGATGAGATTATGCTTAAGTATCCCGTACTCGTCGAAGGTGAAATCGGGCTTGTCAACATTTACGACACCCGCTGGGAGAATGCTACCGCCAGCATGAAATCTGTCCGGGATGACATGACCGCCAGGCTGGATAAGATCCAGAATGACGTAACCCTGATTAAATCCATGGTCTCTGAGAAGACCATAGAAGCTCTGCGGCTGTTCTGGGGCGATCTGGATGTGAGCAAGGCCGTCAGCCTGATCAACCGGTATGAACAACAGAAACGGGAGATTCAGGCCCGTATGGAGGAACAGCAGCGTCTTGAAAGGGAACGAGAGCTTGAAAGAGAGCGGGAACGTGTCAGAGAGGAAGAACGGAGGCGGATCCGGGAAGAGGAACGTATCCGTGAGGAAGAGCGCCGGAAAGCGGCTGAGGCTGAGGAGCGGGCCAGGGAAGAGGAACGGCTGGCAACGGAGAAAAGGCTTATGGGTATTAAGGAGCCTTCCCGGGTTGCAGACGATCCGGATGATCTGGAAGCACCCTTTATTGTCACTAATGAAGGGAAGGCGATCTTTACAGTCACCGGCATGCCGGAGGAGCTGCAGCAGGTGGAAATGTATCTGAACAGCATCGGATTGCTATTTGAAAGGAGGGATGTCTGATGGCAGAAAGCGGTAAGATATACGACGCAATCAGCAATGTCATGGCTGAAATCGGAGCCATCGGCAAGGAAAAGAAGAATCAGCAGCAAGGTTTCATGTATCGTGGAATTGATGATGTTATGAATGCCCTGCAGCCATCCCTGGTGAAACATAAGGTTTTTATCGTTCCTGAAGTAACTTCTGAAAGCAGGGAAGAGAAGATTAATAAAAACGGCACATTGCTCTTTTATGTAAGGCTTGGAATTACATATAGATTCTTCACAACAGATGGTAGCTCCATTGAGACCAGGGTCATTGGCGAGGCAATGGACTCCGGCGACAAGGCTACCAATAAGGCCATGTCCATTGCATATAAGTATGCCTGCTTTCAGGTATTCTGTATTCCGACTGAGGAGATGAAAGATCCGGACGCAGAGGTTCATAGACAATGTTACTCAGTTTGAAGGTCAACAGCTAGAATTGAAAACCGGGGAATGGCTGGCCGATGATTTCGGGGTTACCAGACGAAACGAACGTAACGGGGAGGATATCGCCTGTGTGCATCCAATTATGCCGGTGGAGCGGCTTACGAATATTGATACGGGTATAGGGAAGGTGCGCATCGCCTTTAACCGCGGCGAGGGCTGGAAGAATGAGATTTATGAGCGGAGGATCCTGGCTGATAGCCGGAGCATCCTGGAACTGGCCGTCAATGACGTTGCCGTAACATCGGAAAGCTCCAGGAACCTGGTCCGGTATCTCCACGACATTGAAAACCTTAACTACAGTACCCTGCCGCATCATAACAGCGTCGGACGGCTAGGCTGGACGAACCGGGGCGAGTTTAGCCCATATGCGGAAGACCTGGTTTTCGACGGAAATAACGATTTTGAAAAAATATACGGATCCATTAAGAGCAGAGGAAACTTTGATGTGTGGCTCAATGAGGCAAAGCAGTTACGGAAAACCGATTCACCGGCAAGGATAATGCTGGCTGCGGGATTTGCCAGTGTGTTGCTGAAGCCCCTTGGGAAGTTAAATTTTATCGTACATTTCTGGGGAGGATCAGAATCCGGCAAAACAGTATCACAAATGCTGGCTACATCGATATGGGCGGATCCGGGAGAAGATGCATATATGCAAACCTTTAACGGCACCCAGGTAGGCACAGAGCTTCTGGCCGGATTTGTAAACAGTATGCCGCTCGTCCTCGATGAATTCCAGCTGGTTAAAGACAAAAAAACATTTGAAACTATAGTCTATATGCTTTGTGAAGGAATAGGCCGAATTAGAGGAAAAAAGACTGGAGGCATTCAGAAAACCCCGACATGGAAAAATTGCGTGCTGACATCAGGGGAAGGTCCCATAACGAACAGTTCATCCGGCGGTGGAGCCGTGAACAGGGTTATAGAAATCGAATGTAAAAGCAACCTGTTTAAAGATGCGCCTTCGACTGCAGATGTCATCAGAAAGAATTACGGACATGCCGGGAAGGTATTTATTACCCTATTAAGGAATGAGGGGGCGCAGGAGGAAGCGGAACAGCTATACAAGGAGTTTTATCACACCCTTAGCTCCGGAGCCACGGAAAAGCAATCCATGGCCGCTGCGATGATACTGACGGCTGATGTACTGGCTACAAAGTGGATTTTTTGCGATGGCCGTGCATTGAAGCCGGAAGAAATAGGGAAGCATCTGAGCACGAAGGAAGCCATTGATACAAATTTAAGGGCGTATGAGTATTTTAGAGATAATATTACCGCGAACCACTATAAATTCGCAACCAAAGGAAATATGCCGGTCGGCGAGTGCTGGGGGAGTATATCCGGAGGGAAGATCAACGTACTTAAAAGCATGTTCGAAAAGATATGCAGTGAAGGCGGATATGATTCAAAGGCTTTATCTAGTTGGATGAAACAGAAGGGATATACGGAGTGTGCTGCTGATCGTTCTTTTAAGACAGTTAGTATCAATGGAATGAAAGCCTGGTGCATCAGTCTTAAAGAAGATGACGCGGATTTTGAGCCGGCAGAACAGCAAAAAGTACCATTCCCTACATAGGGTAACCGTACGGTAACCGCCGATTTTAAAATTACGGTTACTGCTAAAACCCAGGAAAATCAAGGCTTTAAGGCCTGCGGTAACCGTTTCACCGCGGTAACCGTGAAAAATATCAATCTTATATACACAATAGTTACAGGAATAATATAAAAATATTTTTTCTATACGCGCGTAAAAATTAACGGTTACTACGGTTACCGTGCCGGTTTTGTCAGTAAAATCAAGGCTTTAGCGGTAACCAAGCCAACGGTTACCGTACGGTTACTGCGGTTACCATGGGGGCATGACAGAATGGATAAACAGACACCGACTCCGGATATGGTCAAGGCGATATTTAAGGACACATATAACTTTTATCTAAGGTGGAAGGACATATCCGCCCTGGAAGACTGGGTTAATCTGATCCAGGATATGCGGCAGATCGATGCAAAATATGGTTGTGACCTGTGCCGGCAGATACTTCTGGAGCTGGTGAAGGTCATTGAGGATGGATTTTTGAAAAAGCAAGGAGGGAATTAAGTGGATGAAGAAATCAGACAAGCGATAGAGCAGACCAAAGAGCAGCTACCGGTTGAGATAGATCTGAAATGGTACCATGGAGTGATCAAACTCGATGAGGTTAAGCAGTATATAAGAGCCAATATCAACAGCGCATCCAGGAGTTTTGTGGCGATCGGATACTATCTCAAATATATCCGGGATAACCAGCTATATCAGGATGAAGGATACACCGGCATATCGGATTTTGCAAAAGCTGAGTTCGGTATAAGTGCAGCACAGGCCAGCAAGTTTATGAGCATCAATGACCGGTTTTCAGTGGATGGCAACTCTCCGATATTGCTGGACCGGTACCGGGAATTCAGTAGCAGTAAGCTGTCTGAGATGTTGTATCTGACCGAGGATCAGCTGGATCAGGTGACATTGACCACAACAAAGGCAGAGATCAGGCAGATCGGTAAGCCGATTAAGGAAGAGGTTGAGACGGTTTCATTTTCGCCGGCGAAAACGGAACCGGAGAAAGTTGCGACGTCGCAACAGGGACCGCAAAAAGAGTTTAAGCCGTGTAAGTTTGGCGGAGGTAAATGTAATTGCTTCACTAATCCTAATATCTGTACCAGTGATATTAAATGCAGTAGCAATTTCATTGAGTACTCGGAGGAGGATATTAATCCCTACGATGCCAAAAAACCGGAGCCAGGAACGATCATTTACAATGTAGGCGGAGGCGGAGATGTTGAAAAATATAAAGTTATCTCAAAATATTCCGATTTCTCCCCAAGGTATTTCAATGTAAAAGACAAAACCGGTACCATACATAACATATCATCCGAAAGCGAGCATTGGCATTATACAAGGGATGAGGCTAAAACAGATTCTTGGTATCGTGAAAAGATGCCTAATAGCGTCCAGTTAGTGAACGATACCCCTGAAATTGTGGATAATCAGCCCGAAACCGTGAACGATGTGGATGAAGATAATATTTCGGAAAGAGGATGCCATAACTGCAAGTATAACGACATGACCCCGGAAGAGTTTAAGGTGATTGACCCTGATGGTGGTCTTCCGTGTAATACCTGCGACGACGCACTTGATCAGTGGGCGCCGAAAATTGATACTGTCACAGAGGAGCCAGGAGAGAATTTATGTAAATATGGCGATATGGGAATCACCATATCGGATGAACCCCAGCAGGTTGAAACCGTAGAGGCCGATATCATCCAGACGGTACCGGAAACAGTTCAGGGATTGGCCGAGCAAGATCAGATCTTTAATACAACCCTCAAACCATTAATCAAAGCCATTGAAAGAGCGCAGGATGCTATCGGACGAGGGAAAATAAAGGATCTATACAAGCAGTGTGAGGATATTGATTATTATATCTCCCTTATCAAGAAGATACATAATGCAAAGTTTGGCATATTTGATGAGGAGAAACAGGCTACTGAAAAGCCAGTACAGCCGGAGCTGCCCATCCTCCGCAACAATGACCAACGTAAGGAATGGGCCGAAAATTATAAGGCATGGGGAGAGTGGTATTACGATGAGCATATCGATTGTCATTACTACAAATACGATTTCCCCGGAGGCGATAGGTTAATCGTCGAGGAATACCAGGGCATGATAAGGTATTGGAATCGGAATGAGAAATATGATCAAGCGCACTATCATCTATGTCTGAAGCAGAAAACCAGTCAGTGGATCAAAACCCCTTATGAGCAACGGTATGAACACTCGACGACAAGCATGACCGAGATTGTAGACTATCTGAAAGACATCCAGAAGAAGGGAGCCTGATCATGGACTACGATAAGAAACTGATCGATAAGGCCAAGCATTCTCGGTGCAAGATCTGCCAGGAATACATAACCGAGCAGGAAGCTGCAGCAGCGGAGTTTCAGGCCTGCAAGACCAACCGGGGGGGGTACTGCTTTGTACATACTCGGTGCTGGCAGGGAGAATATAATGGGGTGAGTCATAATGGGGAAGGAAAGAAACTGGTCGCAGGAGGATAAAGCCTATTTGTCGGATAATTGGGGAACCTTATCAATGCCGACACTGATGACTAATCTGAGCCGTAATAAAAATTCAATAATGATCATGGTACAGAGGCTTGGTCTGGGTGCTTTTCTGGACAGCGGTGATTACATAACCTTTAATCAACTTCTTCTGGCTCTGGGCTATACAGGCGGTACCGGCTATCTGACGAAGAGCTGGATCAATGACAGAGCTTTCCCGGTAAAATACAAACGGGTGGACCAAAACCGCTTCAAAGTAGTTTACATAGATGACTTCTGGGCATGGGCAGAGAAAAACAAGAATCTGCTGGACTTTTCCCGATTTGAAGAGAATTCACTTGGTAAAGAGCTTGCCTGGGTTAAGAAAAAGCGTAAGAATGATTTCGATCACCGACGGAAGGTAAAAACGGATCCATGGACTCCGGCCGAGGACGCGAAGCTTATCAGAATGTTGAAACAGCAGAAGTATGGATACGTGGAGCTGTCAAAGATGTTTGGAAGAACCTGCGGAGCTATTCAAAGGCGGTGCTGCGATCTTGGAATTCCGGACAGGCCGGTTAAAGCAGATAACCATATTGAGTGGACGGCGGAGGAGCTGCAGCTGCTTACTGACATGATCAAGCAGGGATACCGGTACCCGGCTATTTCAGAAGCTATTGGCAAATCAGATAAGGCGATCCGTGGACTGGTCTACCGGTTTTACCTTACGGAGAACTTGGATAAGGCCAGAGAATATATCGGAGCGGGGGTCTTTGGGGACAACCGACCACTAAGGAAGATCGGGCAATATAAACTGATGACCGTGGAAGAAAAAGCAGAAGTCCGGGAGCTGTTGACGAGACTGGCAGCCATCCTGAGGTTTGAATATAAGCAGTTCTTTGATGACAGCGATTTCTGGCAAAAGGACATCTGCCAGCACTGGGACGGGCATTGCACAAAGTGTCAGACCGACTGCGACAGCTGCACAGCGTTCGAGCGGATCCGGCCTCAGTACTGCAAGCGGTGCGGAGGTACGTTCTACGAGAAGCATCCGGAGCTGATCTGTAAGCCATGCAGGGAGCAGCGCATCCGGCAGTATATGAGAAAGAAGGCAGCGTTAGCGAGATAAGAAGCACTCCGGCCAGAGCGAATAACTCACTACCCTGGACCGAAGTGCCGTAGATGAATTATTGAGTAATGATGATTTTATAAACTGATTATTTTTATGACGGCTTGACACATATGGATGTTAATTAAAATATCCTCCTGCATAACCAGATAAGTATACAGGTTCTGTGCCGGTTGCTTTTAAGACTACGAAATAAGTTGCTTCTGGTCCCGGTGAAACAATTCCAAAACCGGCACTTGAATATATTGTTTGCGACATATACATATAGCTTGGTGTAAATCTGTGAAATTCAACCAGAAGAGCACCTGTACTATATGATGTAAAATCCACATTGAAAAGAAACGTCAATCCGGGTGGTATCGTCCAAGCGGATCCATTATTAGATATGTCAGCAATAACAACAGTATCACCAGGGTCAAGTCTTAAAGGTTCGTTTTGATATTCGTAAATTTTTAGATTAGATATAGTGCCGACTAAAACAGGTGTCGAGGCTGCATAAGCAGTAGATACAGGTAGAATAAACAACACTGAGGCACAAACCAGAACAGTAATTTTTCTAATTATTTTTTTCATAGACCATTACCTTCCTTTCTTTTGTCGGTTAACTGTTGCTTTCTCTTGCAAGAGTATTAAATGTAATTACAACAAAATTATACATAAATAAACATAATTTAGCAATAGAAACTGGAAAAATTAAGCAAAAAGTAAGGAATGTAAGAAAATGTTAACAAACTAATATATTTACCTAAGGAGGCCACATGAGAACATTACTACGATATCCCGGGAGCAAGCAGCGGATAGCTCCCTGGATCATATCACATATGCCACAGCATCACAGTTATTTGGAGCCATATGCTGGCGGGATTGCCGTACTGCTTAACAAGGAGCCGTCCCGAATAGAAACCATAAATGATCTGGATGGTGATGTGGTTAACCTTTTCCGGGTAATACGGGGGCCTGGTACCCGGGAGGAATTGATAAGGCAGATTGTTTATACCCCGTATGCCAGGCATGAATATGATAACGCCTTTCCGGAAAATCCGGAAGAATTATCTGATGTCGAAAGGGCAAAAAACTTCCTGATACGGTCCGGGATGGGGCAGGGGTTCCGTCTATATGAAAAAGTGGGATTTAAACGGGATGTTGCCGGGAGAGAAGCAGCTTACGCAGTCCGGTATTGGAATGACCTTCCGGCGGTAATTACCGGTGTGGCACAGCGCTTAAAGATGGTGCAGATCGAGAACAGACCGGCGGTAGAGCTGATTAAGTCATTTAATCACAGCAACGTCCTGATCTATGCGGACCCGCCTTATCTTATGAGCACCCAGTCACGAAAGATGTACCGGCATGAGATGTCCGATCAGGATCATGTGGAGCTGCTGGAAGTACTGTTGCAACATAGAGGGTATGTAATGCTATCCGGATACGACAATGACATATACAATACATACCTGCAGGGCTGGCGAAAGATAAGCACCCCGGCCAGAGCAGAGAACAGCTTGCCCCGGACCGAAGTGCTGTGGATGAATTATTGATTTCCATTTTTGCGTAACTCTTGTTTATCAGAATTTGAAGAGAGGATATCAGAAAACAACTTTTTCCTTTCTTCGCGATTAATATACCATTCCTTCATAAGTAATTCGATCAATTTAATAAGGGATTCAGCCTCATCTGGATCAATATCAATAATAACATCAGTATCTTTTTCCATATGAGCACCGATATTACCAAGCTGGCGTAGGCTATCAATGGCTTCCCATAAATCAGGTGTAATTTTATCCTTAAGTGTAGTGATTTCATGATTTAAGTTTTTTAGTTTAATATCCCAAAAGTCGTGTATCATACCTTGAAGGCAACGGCGTGACAATGTAGCAGATGCTTTTGGACTTAAGGAAACTATAGCGCAGGCTTCTTCATAATCATCTCTTATTGTTTTGGGAATGTATTCAGGAAAATGCTTTGCGTCTGACGTTGGTCTTATAGTAGTATCAATATCATTGACTGCATCACCCATGCCCTCCGCATATATTGTGTATTGCTCGCAATTTGGACATTTTAGAAAAGTCAACTCAATACAAGAGATAGAATATATTGGTTTGCCCGCTGAATCATAAGAGATGGGACGGTTCTCAAACGATATATATTTTCGCATACAAGTATCAATGGTAATAGGCATAACCATTGAGCAGAATGAACACTGAACACCAGCCATAAAAACACCGCCTTTCTACAAAATATTACCATTAGTGTTGATAAATTACAATAAAAAATTTAAGGAGGAAAAGGATGAACAGTAAGGAATTATTAGAACAGGCTGATCAGCGGATCGCAGAGGTTGAGGATATCAAGAAAGCCAGAAAGGGTATTGAAGATCTTGAATACCTTTGTGGAATGGTACAAAATGAGATAACTCAAATAGACATACGACAAGGAAATAAACTTGAGTCCGTGTCCCTGGTAATTTCGCAGGAGCAGTACAAAGAATTTAAGGATTCAATATCTTCTACTCTTGAACGATTTATAAAAACCCAGATTATCAAACTTGAACAGCTCCTGGGTATCACACCGAAGATCGTCAATCCGGAGTTTGAGGCAGTGATAAGGGATATGGAGCAGTCGAATAGTCAGAAAACGTCCACATACGTGGTCAATTCTGCGTTAGATCCGGTCGAAGAGAAGATGACTGAGACACAGAGGATCGAAGCTCCACAGGAAGATAAATCCCTGGACAAGTATCCGGCGCCGAAGAAGGATAACGGGAAGAAATATCCGGAGAATATGACCGTCGAGGATGTTACCAGGATGTATATCACGGAAGGGAAGAGCAGGAAGCAAATCCAGGAGCATTACAGAATCAAGGAAAGTACCCTGAATAACTTTCTTTACCTCAACGGGATATCCAGGAAGAGCAGTAAGCCGGAGAAAATTCCGGAAGAAACGGAGCATCCCTGAGGATTTCGAGAAATGCAGGGTCTGCGGCAGAGAGATCCGCTTTACGAGGCGGGTTAACCGTGACACCTGACCGTATCAGTACAGGCGAAAGCATAACGGGGTAAAAGAGACAGTATTCTGCTGCACCAGGGAGCATTATCATATCGGCAAGGCGAAGGATGCGGGGTGATTGATTGACGGATAAAGAGCTGAGACAGTATCGAAGCTTGCTTAAGGAAGCAGAGGATCTACAGTGCCGAATTAATAAGTTGTATGATAAAAAGCTTACTACCACGCATGATACGATAAGGGGATCTTCTAAAAAATTCCCATACACGGAATATCATACGGGAGTCTGGGTATACGACCCGAAGCAGGTTGCTGTAAGGGACGAGCTGATTGCAGTATATCAGGAGAGGCTTGACCAGGCAAGGAAAGAGATCCTTAAGATTGAACAGTACATACGGGATATTCCGGACAGTGAGCTGCGGCAGATATTTGAATATCGGTATATAGACGGAATGAAGCTTCGGGAGATCGGGGAGCTGATAAATATGGATTTTACAGGAGTGGGCAGAAAGATAAAAGCACACCTTCAAAAGTTTCAACAAAATCAACAAAATCCGTGATATTATTTAAGATGAGAAAGTCATCAATTGATGACCTCATTGACGGCTGCCGGGTGTCAAAGCCTGGTGGCTGATTTCCCTCACTCCCCCAGAGGGGCACCCCATGAAAGGCATTCTGCATGATCGGCAGGGTGCCTTTTGGTATTGAAAATACTGTCAGATTGTGGTATTATTCGGTGGAATAAAGGAGGGTATTATGAGGAAAATTAAAAACAAAGAGATGTTTTATTTAACAATCGGATTATTGATTTCTGCAATAATTGTAATATCATATAAGTTAACGGAAAATATACCTGAATTATTTAACAATGCAGATTTTTATTATAACCTATTATCACAGTTAGGACTGGCATATATGGGAAGTTATGTTTTTTACATTGTGCAGATACATATACCAGAGAGAAGAAAACAGAAAATAATCTTTAAATGTTTAAAAATGCCTTTAGTACGAATTGTTAAAAATATTGAACAAACAATATCGCACTTAAGAGATAAGACGATAGGGGAGGACAAAGCACTTGTCAATCTGTCTCAAAAGGATTTTGAAGATATTTGTTCGAAGATAGATCCTCATGATAAGGCACCAATGATTTTTAATAATGGGGAATATGCAACATATATTCAATATTTGAACAATAATGTAATTTATGTTAAAAGTTATTATGATCAGCTGATATCATATGTTCCTATTATTGATACTGAAATCATAGAAATTATAGACAGTATTTACAATGCATCATACTGTTATACTGTGACCACATGTAACGCTAACAAAATCAGGAACACAAATTTAGGTTTCTTAGCTAAAGATATGTATAATTATTATACACAGTGCTGCAGGTTAAAAGAGTATGCAGTAAGTAATGGGTATTTGATAAAAAATTAGCATCGTTTGGAGCGCTGTTCTTATTTAATAAAAATCAGAGCCTAAAGGGCATAAGATAATTCTAAAACCTCCAAGAGCGGAGGTAGGGCGTCCAGTTTAGATGGGATGCCCTATTTATGTATTGAATAATATTGAATATTATGGTATAATTTGTAATCATAGGATTAAGGGAGGATAATCGATATGAATTTGAAAACAAACAAAAAAATTGAAACAGATAACTTAATAATTGATAATAATGTGTTCAAATTTAATGGTAATATCGTTCAAATTAGAAATATTTCACAGGTACGAATAGGTCAACCTCCGGGAATATCATATGTTATAGCTATAATAATTTTGATATTAGGTATTATATTTTTTAACTTTAATGAGGCGCTGGGAGGAACGGCAATAGTTATAGGAACGATCACTATATTAATAATTTTATACCTAAATAGTAGGGAAGATACTTTTTTAGTTGTTGAACTTACCTCTGGTCAGGCGCTCAGTTTTAATTGTAATAATAAAGAATTTTTGATAAAAATATTGGAAACATTTACATACTGTATGAATAATTCATCATATAAAAATATTAATTTGCAGAATTGTTCTATATCATCAAGTCATATAGGAGATAGTAATATATCTGTTTTGTAATATGGAGGTATATATGAGCACTATAAATTTAGAGAACAACACTCTTAATAATTGTATAATCGGAGACAATAGTCATATGTATATAACGAACGACTTGGATTGGGATAAAGTAGAAAAATATTTCGAAAATAAAATTAAAGATAATTATTTTGGTAATAACAATCATGCAGCCATTCAAAATGCATATGATGCGTGTAGAAAAAAGGATAGAAATCTATTATCGGGCGCAATAAAGAGAATTCCCGACTTCTTAACACAACTGACTAGTGATATTGCAGCAACTGGAATTGTAGGAATTCTTAACAATGTGATTAAATAAATTAAAAAGCATCCTTCGGGGTGCTTTTCTTATAGCCAAAATTAAGGAGGTGAGCCTGATGGCATTGACCGATAAGCAGAAGCTCTTTGCAGATGAATATCTTATAGACCTTAATGCCACCAGAGCATATAAGGCGGTCTATAAGAATTGTAAAAGCGATGAAGCGGCAGCCGTTAACGCAAATCGATTACTAAGAAATGCTAAGGTTGCAGAATATATTGAACAGCGTATGAAGGACCGTGAACGCCGTACCGAGATCACCCAAGATAAGGTATTAAATGAGCTTGCAGCCATAGCTTTTTCCAATGGTTCTGACTTTGCCCAGGTAGTAGATGAACCGATAATCATTAGCGGCAGCTACGTTATGGATCCGGATACCGGAAAACTGAAGACCTGGGACACAGTCAGGATTACTCCTACGGATCAGCTTCCGGAGGATAAGAAGAAAGCAATTGCCGGTATAAAGATGGGCAAGAACGGCATTGAGGTGGCTACGTGCGATAAGGTCCGGGCCTTGGAGCTCCTGGGGCGGCATTTAGGAATGTTCAAAGACAAGATTGAATTATCCGGACTGTCCGAGGAGAAGAGTAAGCTTGACAGTCTTATCACTCAAATAAGGGGTGGTTAATCTTGAGTCAGGAAACCCTGCTGCTATCAGATAAATATATAGCTTTCCTGCGACACAATGCTCCGCTTGAAGTACTGGAAGGTGTCACTGCTGCCGGTAAGACTACCGTCGGCATTTTTAAATTCATGCTTCTGGTGGCTGAAAGTAAGAAGAAATACCACATCATAGCTGCCAAGGATACCGGTACCGCCGAGAAGAATATTATCAATAAGGATCTGGGTATTATCGATGACTTCGGGATCCTGACAGAGTATAACGGTAACGGCACCAAAGACGAGAAGATACCGCACATCCATTATCATACCAGTAATGGTGATAAAGTTGTCTATGTAATGGGCTACGGTGACAAGAAGAAATGGCAGAAGGCCCTCGGCGGCCAGTACGGCTGCCTTTACATCGATGAGATCAATACAGCGGATATCGAGTTTGTACGAGAGGCTGTCATGCGTGCTGACTATACTATGGCGACACTTAATCCGGACGATCCCAACCTTCCGGTGTATAAAGAGTATATTAACTGCTGTCGGCCGTTACCACAATATAAGACTGACGCTCCGGACGAGATTAATAATATGCTCATAGAGGAAGCTAAGCCCGGTTGGACTCATTGGTTTTTCAATTTCCGGGACAATCTTGGATTAAGTAAAGAAAAGCTGGATCAGATTATCCTGAATGTCCCAAAGGGCACCAAGCTATATAAGAATAAAATTCAAGGCCTCCGAGGCAGGGCAACCGGTCTGATCTTCCCTAACTTCGCCCGGGGGAAGAATGTAATCAGCAAGCAGCAGCTGCTTCAGTGGATCAAGGACGGGAAGATAAAGTTCGAATACTTCACCTGTGGTGTGGATACGGCATACAGCCAGGAAAGCCCGGACACCTTCGCATTCATTTTCGAGGGAATTACGAAGTGTGGTAAATGTATTGTGCTGTCAGAAGAGGTATATAACAACCGGGATCTACAGATACCACTTGCCCCTTCGGATATAGTTCCCCGGCTTATAGCCTTCTTGGAGCGTAATCGTAAAGAGTGGGGCTTTTCCAGGGATGTATTTATAGATAACGCGGATCAGGCCACGATTACAGAGTGCCTAAAATATAAGCGTACCCATCCATGCCTATACAACTTCTTGAACGCATATAAGAAAATCACTATCATAGATCGCATTCACCTGCAGCTTGGCTGGATCAACTGCAATGATGTGGTCTATTATTATGTCCTTGACTGTTGCCCTCATCATATCCATGAGCATGAGGTATACAGCTGGAAGGATGACAAATACGAGCCAGAAGACGGAAACGATCATACAATTAACGCTGCACAGTACGGGTGGATACCGTTTAAAACGAAAATAGGAACAGGAGGAACCATATAAATGAATTGGTTTAAAAGTATGATTATCAAACTACTTAAGATCACCCCGGCTGTTGACCACAAGATTACGATCAAGGAGCCATTGAGCTTTCAAGCTAATGTGCTTAAAAATCAGATCTGGTACCGTGGCGATCCGTCCGAGATTGAACAGTTCTTCAAGCAGGCCGGTATCGACGACGTCAGCAAGGCACGCTTCTGGGCGTCCGTGCCGCAGGACCGTGTCCGGAAGATACATAGCGGTATCGTGCAGATCGTCATTGACCGGTTCAAGGATATAGTTCTGGCTGATCTAGATGATATTAGCTTGGGCGAAGACAGCAAGGATAACAAGCCGACGCCACTAAAGGACCTGTGGGATGAGATGGCAACTGATAATGATTTCGAAGAGATCCTTGGCCAGGCAATTCAGGGAGCCCTTGCTTCGGGCGACGGAGCTTTCAAGATATCCGTTGATCCTGAGGTAAGCGAATATCCTGTAATTGAGTTCTTTGAAGCGGATTCGGTTGATTATGTTCGCAAACGGGGTAGGTTGCAGGAAATTCTCTTTTACACTAACTATCCGATAGGCAGCAAAGAATATCGCCTTCAAGAGACATACGGCAAGGGATATGTACGGTATAAATTGTTTTCAGAGGACGGGAAAGAAGTTCCGCTTAGTACTCTGGATGGGACTAGGGCCCTGGTTGATGTTACGTTTGCCGGAGACTTCATTATGGGTGTTCCTTTAAAGATATTTGCGTCATCAAAATGGAAGGGCAGAGGCAAAGCGCTTTTTGATTCAAAGACCGATGATATTGACGCCTTGGATGAGATTATCAGCCAATGGCTTGATGCGGTCCGTTCAGGCAGGGTCAAGAGATATATTCCGGAAGACCTTATTCCCCGAGATGCTAATTCGGGTGCACTGCTCGTGCCTAATCCATTCGACAATCAATTTGTGAGTGTCGGCTCGTCTTTAGCTGAAGGAGAAAAGGGGAAGATAGAAGTTTCCCAGCCAGAGATAGCTCACGAAGCATATCAAGCGTCTTATTCCGGCTGGCTGGACATCGTGCTCCAGGGGATTATATCTCCGGCCACACTTGGTATTGACTTGAAGAAGACGGATAATGCTGAGAGCCAACGTGAGAAAGAAAAGGTCACCCTCTATACCAGGGGCCAGATCATCAATGCCTTAAATAAAGTCATCCCTCAGCTGGTAGCTGCTGTCATGATGGTATACGATACTATGCAGAGCAGACCTCCGGGTAAGCATAAAGCTTCCGTTAAATTTGGCGAATATGCCGCTCCTGGATTTGACACTGTTGTCGAGGTTGTGGGCAAAGCGGTCTCATATCGGATAATGAGTACTGAGAAAGCAGTTGATGAACTATATGGCGATACCATGACCGATGAGGAGAAGGCAGAGGAAGTAGCTCGCATCAAGGCAGAGGACAGCATGAATATCGAAGAACCATTAATGAAAACTGACGATAACGAAGATATATAAATATTCAATGTAAGTTGATTATTGAAAATCATTATTTTATAATAATCAATAGGAGGTGTGATCATGAAGGAGTACGACAAAAAATTTTTTTTCGGAACAAAAGTAGAAAACATGGATATTTGTGAGTATATAAATCAGATAAACGAAATAACGATTTATTATCATGAAAGTTCCGAAAAATATAAGAAGAAATTTTATATTTGCTGTTTTGGAAGAATTATAGCCTCGGCATTAATACCTGTTATCTCTTTAGCATCAAAGGTTGATTTGAGCACTATTATAGTTTCAATATTAGCTGCTCTAATTAGTATTTCGGAAGGATACATAAATGTGACTCGTGCATACGAGAAATGGACAAATTATAGAGCAATATGTAATGCTCTATGGATAGAATCCCGACAATTTGCAATGAGATCCGGGGATTATCAAGATGAAGAATCAAGAATCAAGCAATTTGTACAAAATTGTGAATCAATGTTTACTAAAGAGGCCAATGATTGGAAGATTTATATTGAACGTGCTAAGGAAATGAAATAAACTTATAATTTGAAATTTTAGAAAGGAGGTTGTGGAAATAAATGATTATGATGTTGGCCAGATCATGCAGGAAATAGAGGTAGATCTTATTAAGTCCATGCGTCGGAACCTTGGCGGGCATTTAGCCTGGGAGCAAAATGAGGGCTTCAAGTGGGAGCAGTGGCAGGCGAAGAAAATCCGCGAGATCCGGAAATTCAAGAATCAGAATGCGGAGATCATGGCCAGCTACACGAAGAAGCTTAATAAGGCTACTAAATCAGATCTGAGGAGGCAGTTTCTTGAGGGTGGACATAAAGCCGATAAGGAGGTTGCCAATGCTCTTGAAAAGGGTATGAAACTGATTAGGGGTACACCTTCAGATGATTTCTTCCAGGGTGACAATGCCAAGCTTCAACGGTTGATTAATGCCGTTAATAAGGACTTCAAGCAAGCTCAGATCGCAGCTCTTCGGCAGATGGATGATGTATATCGGAAGACCATCTTTAAGACTGAGGTATTCCTTGGATCAGGTGCAACCACTCTTGATAAAGCTATTGACATGGCAACAAAGGACTTTCTGGCTAAGGGGATTAATTGTATCACATATGCGGATGGCAGGCAGGTAAATATAGCATCATATGCTCAGATGGCCGTCAGAGCAGCCAATAAGCGGGTATTCCTCATGGGCGAAGGGGAGCGCCGGAAGGAATGGGGGGTAAGTCTGGTGCTGGTAAGCCAGTACATGCAGAGTTCTCCGACATGTCAGCCTTGGCAAGGGAAGGTATACATAGATGATGTCTATTCAGGCGGCAGTGCTGACGATGGAGATTATCCGTTATTAAGCCAGGCAATTGAAGGGGGTCTATTCCATCCAAATTGCCGGCACGCCATGAGTACATTCTTCCCGGAAGTGAACGAGGAGCCAGAGCCGATGCATGAGGAAGAAATAGGAGAAGCTTATGAGAAGGCCCAGAGGGAAACGGCGATCAATCGTAATGTCCAGAAATACAAACGACTTAAAGAAGGCAGTCTGGATCCGGAGAACGTCAGAAAATATGGTGCAAAGTTAAGAGAATGGCAGATGCGTGCCAAGTTTTTCAAGGGCCAGACGGTTAAACCTATTGCAAAAGCTGTACCGGATGGTATAATTAATAATAAAGATTGGCTGGTGTCTGAATTCTCTTCTGCTAAAAAGTATCGCAGACACATTGAAAAACATTTACATCAATACAAGAATATGACAGAAGCTGATTATATGAAACGCGCACAGGAACTGCTTGCAGCTGATTTATCAGAAGATATAGAGGGCTTTGTTACTGATGAAGGATTTATTTTTAAATACAGTAAATCCACAAATGATTTTGCCATTGGAAGAGCAGACGGGAAAATATCTACATTATTTAAGCCTGACGAAAAATATGAATATTGGAAAGGGGAAAGACTGAAATATGAGCCTAAAAATTGATTGCCCAGTATGCGGTGAAAGTACTGACAAGTTTGATATCTGCGATAACTGCGGTTGGCAGAATAGTGGCCCAAATGAAAAAGAAACAGATCTAAGAGGCCCGAACAAAATGAGCCTGAGTGAGGCTAAGAAAGCTTACAAAGAAGGAATAGAAATCAAATAAGACCATCTATCATTACGGTAGGTGGTTTTATTATGTTCAATATTAGCATCCTCTAAGGGGTGCTTTTATTATACAATTCAATCCACCGGACGAGACCGGGATAACAAAGCGAAGGAGAGAGAAGAAATGAAGAAAGAAGATTTTATCGCATTAGGGTTAACAGAGGATCAGGCTACAAAAGCAGCCGAGGCATCCGGGAATGAATTAAAAACTTATGTTCCAAAGCATAGATTTGATGAGGTTTCCGAAGAGAATAAGACCCTCAAAGGTACCGTTGAGGATAATAAGAAAGCTCTGGAAGATCTCAAAAAATCTACCGGCGATGCTGATCTTAAGAAGCAGATCGAAACTCTGCAGGCCGAGAACAAAACCAAGGATGAAACCCATCAGGCGGAGCTGAAAGAGTTAAAGCTCAACAATGCGATCAAGTTGGCGATTGCCGGCAAGGTGCATGACGAGGATCTGGCTGCAGGTCTGTTTGATAAAACAAAGCTTATCCTTGGTGATGACGGAAAGGTAACCGGACTTGATGATCAGCTGAAGACCTTGCAGGAGAGCAAAAAATTCCTCTTTAAGGAAGAACAGGCACAGCAGCAACAGCAGAGAGCCGGCTTCCAGGTCGGTGCTGGAGGTCAGCAGACACAGCAGCAACAAACAACTAAAATCAGCCTGAAGGATGCCATAGCAGCGTCCATTCAGGCACAGAAAGGATGATTAATTTATGGCTATTACTTTAGCAGAAGCACAAAAAAATGTGCAAGACGATATCCAGATCGGTGTCATTGATGAGTTCAGAAAGAATAATTACATTCTGGACAACATGACATTCGATGACGCAGTTTCTCCCACGGGTGGCGGTGCGACGCTTACCTATGGCTACACCCGGTTAATTACCCAGCCGACAGCAGATTTCCGTGCGATCAACAGCGAATATACACCGCAGAACACCGAGAAGCAGAGATATACCGTAGACCTTAAGGTATTCGGCGGAAGCTTCCAGATTGACCGTGTGCTTGCCAATATGGGCGGCATCATCAGTGAGGTTGATCTGCAGATGACACAGAAGATTAAGGCGGCACAGGCCCTCTTTAACGATACTGTCATCAATGGCGACAGTGCAGTTGACAGTGACGCATTTGATGGTTTAGAGAAAGCGCTGACGGGTTCCAGCACTGAGACTATCCCGGGATCCGCGATAGATCTGTCCAGCTCCGGAGCCGTAGACAGCAACTACAAGGTCTTTCTTGACCTGCTTGATGAGTTTTTATCCGGTTTAGACGGTACACCGTCCTTTATCGGCGGTAACACTAAACTGATCAGCAAGATCAGGGCGTGTGCACGCCGGTCCGCTGCGTATACAATTACGATGAACGAGTTTGGCCGTCAGGTTGAATCCTATAATGGGATTGTCCTGATGGATCTCGGGGCAAAGCCCGGTACCAACAATCCGATCGTTCCTGTCCTTACCGGCGGGGATGTGGGGCTTACATCTCTGTATGCAGTCCGCTTAGGTCTGGATGGCTTCCACGGCGTTTCTATGGCAGGTGTTGCCCCGGTTCAGACCTGGCTTCCTGATTTTACGACTGCGGGAGCTGTGAAGACCGGTGAGGTCGAAATGGTGGCAGCTGTAGCTCTGAAGGCAACCAAAGCGGCAGGTGTATTACGTAAGATCAAGGTCGCGTAAGGAGGGTATGGCATATGGCAAGAATATATTCTCCTAATGAAAATCATAACTTTGACATCAACGGCGTCCAGTTTATTTGGGGCGCCGGAGCTATTCCGGATGCAAAGGAAGAGGTAATCGCATGGTTTACCCGGAATGGATATGACGTCGAGGACACCGGCGATGCTCTGACCTTTTGGGATAAGCTTCCGAAGGCACAGCTCCTGGAGTTCGCGGCCGAGGTTGAGCTGCCCGATACCGAAGAAATGACTAAGGCCGAATTGGTAGCTGCGATTGAAGCATTTATTGCAGATGCCATCACAGCTATGGAGGGATAAAGTATGGCGAAGATATACGCACCAAACAAGCAGTATACCGGCATTTCCGCCAGCGTTGCATTTGCCAATGGCAGGGGGGAGACTGACAATCCTGAGCTGATCAAGTGGTTTGAACGCAGCGGATATACGGTAGAAAAGGCTGAAGCCAAAGAGAAGGCACCCGATCAGGATCCTCTTAAGGAAGCAGGCCAGGTTCCTGCCAAAGAGCCCGGTAAGCTTGACGGAATGACTGTTGAGCAGCTGACCGAGTACGCAAAAGAGCACGGTATCGATATCGGCAATGCCACTTCTGTTAACGGCATTACAAAGAAGATTACCGATGCTGAAAAGAAAGGGGCTTAATCATGGCTTATGCTACTAGTGAAACCTTAGACCCTGAGCTTTTAGAGCTTGCTAGTAGCAAGATTGATGAGCTCACCTTTAACCGAATCGTAGCCAGGGGATTTGCCAACCTGACCGCATTCCAGAAGGATAAGATTGAAAAGGCTACTCTGCTGCAGGCACAGTATTATGAAGATTACGGTACTGATCCGGGAGCATTAAGCGGTTTTAGTGTTCCCGGACTGAGCCTCAGCTTCGGACAGGGAACCGGCGAATCGGTCCCAGCCGGAGTAAGCCCGGCTGCGTACTCCCTGTTAAGGCAAACAGGATTAATGGTAAGGACGGTGTGCTGATGATACCGGATAAATTACCGCAGTTACCAAAAAAGTTATTCAATCAGGATTGGGCCATAGCAATCGATCAGGAACTCAACGAGGATGGCTATACACCGCCTGCCGCAACCCTTACGGCAAAATGCTGGTTCAGCGGCAAGGCCTATCAAATCATGGATGCGGAAAAGCATATTATACGCTTGGAGGGGGTCTTGGTTGCCTTGGGAGACCTTTTCCCGGTAATACCTGTGATTGCCAAGGGTACAGTCAGGAAAGATACAGGAAGGGCCTATAAAATATACCGGTGCCAGAGACCGCTTAACCCGGACGGGTCCGTCTATGCTACAGTATTGGAGTTGATGTAATGCACGTAAAGGTAAAAATGAATAGCGCTGCTGTCAGAAGGCTGTCCAAGGCGCAGATTACCGCCCTGGAGCAGACTGCCGAGGCCGTGAAGACGGATGTGATTACAGCAAATGTCATGCCTTTTGATGTCGGTACCATGCAAAATGAGTCAACCATGATAGACGCCAGTCGATCAAAGCGCGGACATGTAACAATATCAACCGATACTCCATATGCGAGGAAGCTTTATTTCCATCCGGAATATCACTTTAACAGAGATAAGAATCCACATGCCCAAGGCAGATGGTACGATCCCTGGATTAGCGGCAGGAAAAAGGGTTTTGCACTGAAGGCCTTCCGGGTAATTTACAAGAGACTGACAGGAGTGTGATGCGATATGACCCTGAAAGAGGTCAGGGACTGGCTTAAGCCTAAGATAGTCAGTATAGAAAATGCCTACATAGGCAGAACAGATCCGACGAAGGAGAAATCCATCTGTGTATACGGCCGTGCCAGCTCCTCAGACACTATTGCGATTGGTGGCCTGGCTAACACCTCAATGGCTACCAAAGGCATCAGTATATTGGTCCAGTGGTCCAAAGATCCCGATGCCGCAGAAATAAAAGCAAAAAGCATATATGATATTTTCAAGGGCACTCATGTCGTGATAAACGGTACAGAGTGCTTTTTCAATATGCTGAACGATGAACCTGTACCCGTAGGGACCAATGATAATGATATCTACGAGTACGTGATTGATTTAACCATGACCTATAAGAGAGGATGATATAAGATGCTTAAAATGAACATACAGTTCTTTGCATCGACTGGTGTGAATCCGGTCAATGAGATCACATTTGCCGTTAATACTGCCGGCAGAACATCTCCCGGTACCTTTGTTGTTGTAACAGATGCTGAATCATTAGCAATTGGCATCGACGGGAATGTTGAAGAGTGGAATCCAATGGATCAGGCAGGATGGGCAAGGCGGTTGATGACTGCCAAATCCCTTACTGTTTCTATGGGCGGAAAACGTAACTATGGCGATCCCGGCAACGATTATGTTGCATCAAAAGCGTGGGCAAATGGTCAGGCTTGTAATTCCCAGTTTAAGATTACGTTCCCGAACCAGGATGAGTTGCAGTTTAACTGCGTACTCAATGTGACTTCCTTGGGTGGAGACAGTACCGCAATCGATGCCCTGGAGTGGGAAGCATTGTCCGACGGGAAACCCACTTACACACCGCACGAGGGATAATGAAACTCAACGGAAAGGGGAGCAGGAAATGACGGCCTGCTCCTTATTTTAATTAAAAGGAGGCTTATGCAATGTCAAAAATTATAGATATTTCAGCAAAAATCACTAACCAGCTGCCAATCGTGAAGATCACGGACGAAATCGTAGTAACGGTCAACAACAGGAAAAGCACTATTTTAAACATGCAGCTGATGATCAAAGAGACTGTAAGTAAATCCAATAAAAATGCCGGAGAGTATGACGAGATCGCATTCATGGAAAAAACACTTGCGATGCTGATCGGCCAGAAGTCGGTTGATACAATAAATGATCTGGATCTTCCTGTCCCGGAATATAAAATTGTTTACTCCGGGATCATGGCGGCTGCCACAGGTGCGACTGCGGAGGAAGTCGAAGCACGATTTCAAAAATAAAGATACCAGGGATGAATATTATGATCTCTTTGATGACTGGGAGCTGATTGAATCGAGTTTCCTCAAACAATACGGGATCCGGATACGGAATGACGAGGACGATATGTCCTGGATGGAATTCTGCTCTCTCCTTGGCGGCATCATGCCGGACACTCCGCTTGGCCGGATCGTATCAATCCGGTCAGAAAAGGATCCGAAACGAATCAAGGAATTCACTAAGGAGCAGCGCCGGATCCGCAATGAGTGGCTGATGAAACGAAACAAGAAGCTGAAAGAAAATCCGGAAGCTTACAAGGCATACTGGGAAGGTTTCCAAAAGTGGGCAAAGGCAACCTTTAGCAAATAAACCAAACAAATAAGCGGAAAGGAGGTTGTAATACATATGAGCATGGAAGTCGGCAGAATTGATCTGGGTTTGGATGTCAATCAGAAATACTTTAACCGTCAGTTAAGCGGCCTTGCCGGTGGTGCTGAGAAACAGGCTAAGAGTGCCTTCAGTGGGCTCGGTGCTAAAATCGGGACAGTGATCGGTGTTGCTGCAGTAGCATCTTTTACAAAGTCCTGCCTTGGCCTTGGAAGTGCATTAACTGAAGTTCAAAACGTTGTAGACACCACATTTACCAGCATGAATCAGGACGTGAATAACTTTGCCAAGAATGCTATGGAGCAGTTTGGCTTATCGGAAACGGTTGCCAAGCGCTACACCGGTGTACTGGGCACTATGTCAAGGTCCATGGGAACAACGGAGCAGACGGCCTATGAGATGGCAACGTCAGTAGCAGGCTTGGCCGCAGATGTGGCGAGCTTTTACGATATGAGCTCCGACACTGCTTTCACAAAACTCAAGTCCATATGGACCGGTGAGACAGAAACCCTAAAGGATCTTGGCGTCATCATGACCCAGACCGCTCTTGATCAGTACGCCCTTAATGAAGGACTTGGCAAGACTACGGCCAAGATGTCCGAACAGGAAAAGCTCATGCTTCGCTACAGGTATGTAATGTCTCGGTTGTCCGGTGCACAGGGTGATTTTTTCAAGACACAGGACAGTTGGGCGAACCAGGTGAGGGTATTAACCCTCCGATTTGAAAGCTTAAAAGCTACTCTGGGACAAGGTTTCATTAATTTATTTACGCCTATCATACAAAGCCTTAATATCCTGCTTGGCAAGCTGCAGGGGGTTGCTGAAGGCTTTAGGTCCGTAACGGAGGCCATGTTCGGGAAGCAGACGGTTAATGCAGCCGGGGCCGTATCAGAGAGCGCTCTGGAAGCAGCTGAGAATATTACCGGTGTGGGTGATGCAGTAAAAGAAGCAAAAAAGGCACTCGCAGGATTCGATGAGCTGAATGTGGTATCTTCTGGGCAGAAGACTTCTGCAAGCATTCCCGGGACACCTACAGATACACCTGGCACAACACCGGGTGCAAACGATGCGATTGAGACCAATGGAGGACTGGCCAAGTCTCTCCAGAAGCTGAAGGATGCAATCAGCCCTACTCTGGACGCGCTGGGGGATTTGAAGGATGCATTAAAGCCTGTTGCCGATTTTGTTTTCAGCAATATAAAGAGCTTCTACGAGGATATCCTTAAGCCGATCGGTACCTGGGTACTTAGCGAAGGGCTGCCCAAACTGCTTGATGTATTTAGTGGACTACTAAATAGCATTGACTGGGGTAAGCTTGCCGATGCCTTTAAAAAGGTAAATGAGGCTATTGCTCCATTTGCTATAAAAGTGGGTGAAGGATTCCTTTATTTCATAGATTCTTTGGTAGGCCTATTGAAGCCCGTTGTGTCGAAAACAGTGAGTTTACTGGCTGATGCACTTAGCGCCATGGCAGATGTCATAAATATCATACCGGAGGATGTCACAATAGCGATCGGAGGAGCAATTGGAGGGCTGGCTACTGCAATCTTATTATTCAATGGCGCGACTGCTATTTCCGGGGTCATTAAAAAAATAAAAGATGCATTTGTAGGCAAGAGCGGGCTAATAACATTGATAGCAAAACATCCCATACTGACAATTGCGGCGGGGGTCATGACTCTGGCCGGAGCAGTATTGGCCCTTCAAAAAGCAAAATTTGAGAGATCGGAAATTGGTCAATACATCACAAAAATTGAAGAGCTTGTGGAATCCTCGAAGGATCTGAATGAAGAAATTCAGATTATGTTGGACTCCCATGATGAGCGAAGGAAAGATATCGAAGTAGAATACGGGGCAGTGCAGATACTGGCAGACAAGTATTTTGCCTTAGCTGACCAAGAAAGCCTAACCAACGATGAGCAGTTACTAATGAAGACCTACGCCGGTGAGCTTATCGAAAAAATACCGGAA
>JAFAFU010000024.1 GCA_023423335.1 Bacillota bacterium
ACTATATTACCGGCAGATACCGGGAGGATTTTGGGGACCGGCTTCCGGGACTTGATTATGATGCTTCCCCGGCCCAGAAGATGGACGACAGTTTTCTTAAGCACTACACCGGGAATAAGAACCTGAAGCGGCTTAGACTGACAAAGGCATATCATATACTGGGAAGAAGACCGATTGATAACCGGATGAAAGTCCTGGAGGGAGAGATGCCGGTGAAGGAGGTCATAGAGCTGTCACATCGTTACCATTGCACTCTGACGGTTTATCTGACAGCTTTGTTCATACGGTCCATTTATCAGGAAATGCCGGCCAGAAGCAGAAAATATCCGGTGGTATTGTCCGTACCGGTAAATTTAAGGACCTATTTTCCCTCGGTCACAGCCAGGAATTTCTTTGGAACGATTAATATCCGCTATCATTTCGGCAAGAATTCGGACAAGCTGGAGGACATCATTGCTGAGGTTAAGGCCGGCTTTGAACGGGAGCTTACCGAGGAGAAGCTGAGACAGCATATGAACCGGCTCGGAGCCCTGGAGCACAATGCTTTCATGCGGGTGGTTCCGCTCTTTATGAAGGACGTGATACTCCGCTTTGCGAAGTTTTTAAGCGACCGAGGGATAACTGCCACCTTATCCAATGTGGGCAAGATAGCAATGACAGAGGAGCTGGCCCCCTATATCAACATGCTGAACTGCTTCACCAGTGCAAAAAGACCGCAGATTGCGATATGTTCTTTTAAGAATAAGCTGGTTGTCAGCTTTGCATCGCCCTTTGTGGGGACGGACATACAGAAGAATTTCTACAGGAATCTGACGCAGGAGGGAGTATCCATAACTCTTACCTCCAATGCGGGGGACCTGTAGAGGTAAGGTAAAATTACGGAGGTATGCTATGCAGTTATGTGAGCATTGTAAGGTGAGCGTCAAAGGCAATCACCGGATATGTCCCCTATGCGGGGGGATCATAAAGGGAGACGGAGATTCGGAGGAGGAAGTGTTTCCTATTATCCCGACCATTTATCAGGAATTTAATATCTTTATACGCATCATGATTTTGATCTCTGTAGTGGCGGTTGTCGTAAGCTTTGCCGTGAATGCCATCTTTACGAGAGACTCCAGATGGTCCCTTTTGGTAGCGGCAGCCATTGCCTGCATGTGGATCAGCTTGTTTTTCATTATCCGGAAGAAGAATAACATACCCAAAACAATTGTATGGCAGGTGGGATTACTCAGTATCCTTTCCGTACTCTGGGACCGTTCCATGGGATGGCTTGGGTGGTCCATCGATTATGTAATCCCGGCGGTCTGTGTTGTCGCTATGATAGTGATGGCAATCGGAGCAAAGCTTCTTAAAATCGGGGTAAGGGATCTGATTGTTTATCTCTTTGTGGATGCCATATTCGGCTTTGTTCCGCTGATTTTTATTCTGTTTGGGTGGGTGCGGGCGCTGTATCCTTCCGTAATCTGTGTTGCGGCAAGTGCAATCTCTCTGGCTGCATTGGTTATTTTCGAAGGGGATAATATGAGAACGGAATTGAATAAAAGAATGCATATCTAAATAAATTGGGAGGAATATGATATATGACTATTTTTACGTTAAAGCTGATTGCTATTATTACGATGCTGATCGACCATATCGGAGCTATACTTTTAACCTCGAACCCGGATCTTTACCTGCCTGCACGGACGATAGGAAGAATAGCATTTCCAATCTTCGTCTTCATGCTGGTGGAGGGCTTCTACCATACCAGTAATATCAGAAAATACCTGACCCGGTTGGGGATCTTCGCCTTAATTTCAGAGATACCCTTTGATCTGGCTTTCTATCGCGGCTTTTATCGGGCAGATGTATTGACGGATTTAAAGAATTCCTTTACGGACCCGGCTATGCTGGATCTATTTCTCCGCAGGCTCTTTGAGTACCAGAATGTATTTTTTACCCTGTTCCTGGGATTGCTTGCGATTTATCTGATGAGCATGGTCGAGAACAAATATAAGAAGCAGTTCTTATTGAGCAATATCTTTGATGCTCTGATAACTATAGGCTTCTGCGCTGCTGCGTTTATTCTTAAGACAGATTATGACTTTAAGGGCATCCTTTTAATCGTGGCGTTTTATCTGTTTCGCGGAAGTAAAATTCTTATTGGCATATGCCTGCTGATTGTTACCGGCACCTTCTTCCGGGATGCCAATAACCAGCTTACGATTGAGATTTTTGCGATGCTGGCTATGATACCAATTGCCCTTTATAATGGGAAAAAGGGTAAAAGCATAAAATATCTGTTTTATGCCTTTTACCCTGCGCATCTTCTTATATTATGGCTGATCAGATTTCTGGTTTAGATATCATAATAGATTTCCCGCTCCGTCACATGGTTATCGTACGGAGCATGGTTTCTGATATCTTCTGCCAGATGGGATGGTTTCTCAGGAAAATAACGCCTGGAATCCAGCTCTGTGATACTCTGGTTGGAAGGGAAACGATAATAGGTTTTGCGGGAAGGTTCAAAGTACATGATTACAATCCTCCTTTTTAAGAGTATTATAATAATTTAAATATAGCTTCTGATGATAGTGTTCTTCACTCAGCAGAATATATACTAGGAATTTGAATGTATCAGTAAAATTAACATATTTTAACTATATCAAATAAAATGACAGGCCGGTGAGACGAATGATATCCTTTTGCATAAACGAAGTGAAGCCCTTTATGGCGAAGCTTTTGACCAATACGGTATTTGATCGCTTTATCCTGAGGGAGCTGGAAATACAGACCTTCACTACCTTCCGAATCTTAGGACAATTCAATGAACTCTTTTTTACCAGGGAAGAATTGGAGGAACGGAACGGGAACCGGTATGTGGCCTGGAGTGAGGTAAAAGGCATGGCTTTCTCCATGATCAAGGGAAACAAGACGCCGCTTGCCATGAAGCTTGTTTTCCAACTGCCCCCGGCAGAGGCGGAAGAATTGGTTGGAAGTCTGGCAGGAAAGCTGCGGCCGGAGGATGTGGGCGGCCTTTACATCAATGTACGCTTTGAAAAGGGGGAGCTTCATATTGTCACCGGAACCGCCATCAAAACCTTTACCCTGGATAAAACTCTGGAGCAGGAGTGGGATCGCAAGGTTAAGGACTTCCTTAAACAGCAGGGAATTGCCTGTGAAGAGGATTAAAGAAAGCAATGCAATCAACAAAAACAGACCGGTTATTGTTAGCACTCTTACATAAAGAGTGCTAATTTTATATTGACATTTTAATTATTAGGTATTATCATATCAAATGTACAGGTTTATATTCCATATTCTGTTCCAATTAACTGAAATGCCGCAGCGCGGCATCCGGGAGGATTTTTTCGGTGAAGTCCGGAGCATGGCCCCCTGATTATGATAATAAAAATTAAATATAAACAATTAGGAAAGGAGTTACTATGAGTACAAAAAGAGGTAATTTATCCATCAATTCGGAGAACATATTTCCCATTATCAAAAAATGGTTATATTCCGATCATGACATCTTTGTTCGGGAGCTGATCTCCAACGGCAGTGATGCGATTACAAAGTTGAAGAAGCTGGAGATCATGGGAGAGGCGAATCTCCCCGAGGATAACCATTATAAACTCGCCGTTACTGTCAATCCGGAGGAAAAGACCATCCGCTTCAGTGATAATGGTATCGGTATGACGGAGGAGGAAGTGGATGAGTTTATTAACCAGATTGCCTTCTCCGGAGCACAGAAATTCCTGGAGAAATATCAGGACAAAACAAACGAGGACCAAATCATCGGACATTTCGGCCTGGGCTTTTATTCTGCTTTCATGGTTGCGGATAAAGTAACTATTGATACCCTGTCCTGGCAGCCGGATGCGAAGCCGGTCCATTGGGAATCCGAGGGCGGTACGGAATTTGAGATGGGGGAAGGTGCCAGGTCAGAACGGGGTACGGATATTACTCTGCACCTGAATGAGGAAAGCTATGAATTCTCTAACGAATATCGTGTCAAGGAAATCCTGCAAAAGTACTGCTCCTTCATGCCAGTAGAGATTTATTTTAATAATGCCAATAAACCGGAAGAGGATAAGGCTGAGGATGCGGATATTATAGATGCCACCGTGGACGAAGAAGGAAAAGCTTCTGATTCCGATGATAAAAAGGCCGAAGACAAGAAGCCCGAACCGATCAATAACCCTCATCCTCTCTGGGCAAAGCATCCGAATGATTGTACAGAGGAGGAGTACAAGAAGTTTTACCGTGATGTATTCCATGATTATAAGGAGCCTTTATTCTGGATTCATCTGAATATGGATTATCCGTTCAACCTGAAGGGCATCCTGTATTTTCCCAAGATCAACACGGAATACGATTCCCTGGAGGGAGTTATCAAATTATACAGTAACCAGGTATTTATTGCAGATAACATCAAGGAGGTCATTCCGGAGTTCCTGATGCTGCTGAAGGGTGTCATCGACTGCCCGGATCTGCCGCTGAATGTATCCAGAAGTGCGCTGCAGAATGATGGTTTTGTTAAGAAAATCTCCGATTATATCAGTAAAAAGGTTGCCGACAAGCTTACGGGGATGTACAAGGTCGAGCGGGAAAGCTATGAGAAGTTCTGGGATGATATCAGCCCCTTCATTAAGTTCGGCTGCTTAAAGGACGAGAAATTTGCCGAGAAGATGCAGGACTCCCTGATCTTTAAGAACCTGCAGGGCAAATATATTACAATCCAGGAATACGTGGCCTCAGTTAAGGGGAATACTCCGGAGGCTGAAGCGGAAGGAGAAGCTAAGGAAAGCAGCTGCGGGCACGACCATGATAAGGAAGGCGAATGCGGACATGACCATCATCATGAGGGAGAAGGGGAACATGACCACCATCATGATGAAGCTGAGGATGAGGTCAGCGAGAAGGATAAAACCGTCATTTATTATGTTACCGACGAGAAGCAGCAGAGCCAGTATATCAATATGTTTAAGGATGCCGGTCTGGATGCCTTTATCCTGACCCACAACATAGACCAGCCGTTCATTTCCCGTCTGGAGTATAAGGACCAGAAGCTCAAATTCCAGAGAATTGATGCGGATATCACCGATAGCTTCCGTGAGGAGACAAAGAAGAAGGACCAGAAGGTGCTGAAGAATAATACCGAGGCCATGACAAAGCTGTTCCGTAAGGTGCTGGGCAAGGAGAAGCTTGAGGTTAAGGTGGAGAAGCTGAAGAATGATAAGGTATCCTCTGTAATCACTCTGTCGGAGGAAAGCCGCAGGATGCAGGAAATGATGCGTATGTATAGTATGAATGGCATGGATTCCGGTATGTTCGGCGAGGGTGAGACCCTGGTACTGAATGCAAACCATAAGCTGGTACAGTATATTATAACCAATGAACAGTCGGAGAATGCCGGAATGATCTGTGAGCAGCTCTATGACCTGGCTTTACTGGGGCATAAGCCCTTGGAGCCTGAGGCAATGACCAGATTCATCCAGAGAAGTAATGATATCATGTTGCTGCTGGCGAAATAAACGAGGATCATGAACACGCTTCATGTTCATGATATGATATACACGGTAAGCGCAGCGTGAACGAGAAAGCCATTGGCTTTCGAGTAATATCCGCTTACATCTATGATGTTCATGATATAATAATACCGTTCCTCTGGGGACGGTATTTTATTGTGTGAGCGTGCTCTTGCAAATAGTGCCTGCAAGCAGGCCTCGGAGAAACCGGTATAGTGTTTTTCAGGCTATATAGATAGAAAAATAAGTCGGCGTATCATAAATTCAACGCAGGCGGGGAAAATAATAATATATCCGGTGAATGCTTTTATGAAATAATTTGTGGATAAAAACTATGAAATTTTCATAAACTCCTTGCAATTAGTATTACGTATGCTATTATATATAGTAATAAAAACTATATTATGCGGAAACGTAACTAGATGATATGGTTAATATACAAATTTAGTAAATAATTTATACAAGGTATGATGGAGGATGAAGATGTCATATAAAATTATTGGAGATAGCTGTACTGATTTACCGGCACAGCTGAAAAACGATGAACATTTTAAATTAGTGCCGCTGACACTGATCGTGGATGATGCTGAGATTATTGATAATGAGAAGTTTGACCAGCGGGATTTTTTACACAGGGTCAAGGAGAGTCCCAACAGCCCGAAATCTGCATGTCCCTCTCCGGATGATTATATGAGGGAATTTGATTATGATGGTGATATCTATGTAGTGACCCTGTCATCCAACCTTAGCGGATCTTATAACAGTGCCGAATTGGCAAAGAAATTATATCTGGAGGACCATCCGGAGAAGAAGATTGAGATTATCGACTCCCGTTCCGCTTCCGTAGGTCAGACCTTAATTACAATGAAAATCAAGGAGCTGATCGAGAAGGGGCATCATTTTGACAGTATTATCACTGCGGTTCGGTCCTTCCGGGATAACTTAAAGACGAAGTTTGTTCTGGAATCTCTTGAGACCTTAAGAAAGAACGGCAGGTTAACGAACCTTCAGGCAATCATCTGCAGTGCTCTTAATATTAAGCCTGTCATGGGTGCGACACCGGAGGGTACGATCTGTAAGCTGGACCAGGCCCGCGGTATTGTAAAAGCACTGCTGGCTATGGCGAAAGCAATCGAGCACGATGTGGTCAGACCCCAGGAGAGAACTCTTGGTATCTCCCATTGCAATAATTATGAGAGGGCATTATTCATTAAGGACGAGATATTAAAGAGGGTTCCCTTTAAGGATTGCTTTATCGTAGACACGGCAGGCGTCAGTTCTCTCTATGCGAATGAGGGTGGAATTATCACTGCATATTGATATATTAATTGTCCCGAGGCACCTCGTATTATCCAAAAGGCAACCACAATTATCCTCGTAGACATAATAGAAAAAGTAATAGAAAATAATGCGAAAGCATCTTAGAGATCAGACCTGGATTAGGGCAGTGAACCGAGTATCGGTTCACTTAACCGCCCCGTCTCAGGTCTGTTTTTACCCAGGAAGTGCTTTTCTTCCTGTTTTCAGACCGGACATAAAGAAAACAAATGCGGATACGAGGAACTTTTGAAAAGGATGAAATATTTTTAATAAGAATGGGGATAGAAAGAAAGTATATTTTAACGGGGGTTTTCGGGAAGGTCACAAATATGAATATACCGGAAAAGAGATACCCGTCAGGTTAAAAATTATAGATATTCATAAAATAAACAGTTGACTTTTTGGTACTTTTATTAGATAATAACTAATGCGGTGCTCTTGTAAAAGATGTGCGCCGGTAAATTTTTCGAGGCGTGGCTCAGTTTGGTAGAGCGCTGCGTTCGGGACGCAGAGGCCGTGGGTTCGAGTCCCGTCGCCTCGATTATAAAACCCTTGGATTACCGGGGGTTTTTTTATTTGTGTTGCATAAATGCTTTAAATTCATTCAGTGATTTATTACTATCCTCCTTCTCATAAAGCATTAACCAGGCTTTATACTTCTTTAAGTCGATGTCGGTACCTTTGATTCCAAGTGTTATTTCAAAGTAATCATCAATTACATCATCCACTTCTTCGCGCTCTTTTGAAAATGTGTGAGTATAGACTTTTTTCGCACATGTTTGCGGTTAACATCTACAACTACTTCATTGATTGTGATATGGCCGTTATTTATAGATGACTTTCGAATGCCTCTAATCTCGCTCATAGAATATGATAGCCGCATCACCAGCAAAACCCGTTAATTCTATTTCGGCGTCTTTTACGACAGACCACATTACTTCGGGAGGAAGTAATGTGGTCTGTGGTTATTCTATTGTACTGCCGCTCCTGTTTGCAGCAAGGGCGGTTTTTTATTTTGCTGCAATGAATTTTATATCTTTTCCTGACCAAAAATCAGGTGTAAAACTAATCTCAAGCTCTTTCCAGTCTTCCGGGATCTCATATCCGATAACACCTTTCATTTTCTTGCCGGCTGCCACCGATCCGTCCAGCTGAGCTTTATCACCTTTTTCTACTAAAGCCATAATGCTTATAGATGTAGAATAATCATCGCAATAGGCTTCAAAGCTCAGTAAGGAGCTGACTGTGATATCTTTACTTGAATTATTGGCTATTTCAAATTCACATAAAGCAAAAACATTTCCGGCGGTTGGTTTATTAAAATCACTTCCCTTAGATTCTGTAACGCCTAAAAAAGTCACCAAAATATCTTTTAATTCAACCGTTTCCCCAATGGAAAATGAGGTCCTTTCTGGCAATAGTGTCGGAGTGTTTGCATTGGCCTTATCTGAGTTATTTGCTGCATCCTTTGCAGCGTCCCCCGCTGTGTCAACTAATTTTGGCCCATCATTTGCCTGAGATGCTATGGCTCCTATTATTCCGATTACAACAATAGCAATTACTACAGATTTTAGGATACTACCTTGTTTTTTTCTACAAGCCGGGCATACCTTGGCTTTTTTGTCAATTTCAGATTGACAGTGTTTACATTTCTTTGTTTCTGGCATTCTACTACTCCTCCTTAGTATATTAATTTATTTCAATCTACGCCCTCACGAGGGGAACGATATTGTTGGTGCAGGGGTGGATTTAATATTATTTTTTAATTGAGATATTTATTAATTCCGCTAACTATTTGCTCTATTTCAACAAAGTCTACCAAAGTATTTAAACTTTTAAACGATCCGTTCAAATTTTCAAATGTTAATTTCATAATCTCATAATTATTAATATCCAAAAATGAAACAGATATGGTTTTAAAAGATAATTGATCAGGGGTTATAGTATATGTAGCTTTATATATTTTAAGTGCAGACATATAACTTTGCATTATAGAGGAAATGTTATCTTCATTAATTGTATAGTCTGTATGAACTATGACATATAAATAATTTCCCAATACAGCGCATTCTGTATTCTCTCCAAAAGTTGAAGTAGCCCAAGCCTTACCAAATTCAAGTGGTAAATTATTAAGGAGAGTTTCTGTTCTTTCATTTAGGCTTGCTTCATAGTCCGATTTTAAGCTATCGTACTTATCTTTATACGATTCTAATTCATTCTCGATATCGGTTTTCTCCCTTAATAACGCATCATAATCTTGTTGCAATGTACCTGAAGAACATGCTGAAAATGCAAATGTAATCAATAACAAAATAAAAGACAAATAATAAAACTTTCTCAATGATAATCCTCCTCATAATCAATATTTCACATTGAAACCAAAGATCCAAATTACTACATTCCTTAATTTACTTCAATCCATGTCTGTGCGAGAGAGAAAGAAGGGGTTAAGTTAATCGTCCTCCATATCTTTTTCTGAAGTACTCGCCACTGTCTTTATACCACTAGAATCCGACGATGCAACATCTGATGTTGGAGCTTTTTTCCCTTCTTCGTTATGACTGGTGTGTAGAAGTTATATCATTCCGCATACTAGTAGAAGCAGCATCACACCCAGACAAGAATATACATAAAGTCATGCAAATCAATGTTCTTATTCTCATAGGTACCCCTCCAATAAACTATTATACTTATGAGTATGCCTTATATGTGATTTCATGTCAATATATGGGATGGAATAATTTACAATCGGCCATTACTACGATACCCCGGGAGTGAGCAGCGGATAGATCAGGGAGAAAGATAAGCACTCCGGCCAGAGCAGAAAATAGCTTACCCAGGACCGAAGTGCTGTCGATGAATTATTAACATACAGTTTAAGTTGTACATAAAAAGGGCCACCTACTATAGGCAGCCCGGGACGTACTTAATAGATCGTTCCCGCATAGCCAGTAATATATATATTTGTTACTGCGAAAACGACGACTAAATAGTCTGTATTAGTTGAGATTGGAGGTATATAGTGATTAAAAAAACTGAAATATGGACCACGTGTTTCATCATATACTAATTCCATTATTGGTTCCAGTTTATATATTCGTACATTAAACGCTCCGGGTCCTGTTAAATCAAATTGTGTTAAAAAACCATGCCCAGCTGGAACAGACCATCTTTGTGCATTAGTTGTATCTTGTAATATTGTACCATTACCAGCCGAAACAAAATATGGATCTGGCTGAAATTCAAAGAATTTGCTCGTGTCATCTTGGTAAACTAATACGGGTTCAGAAGCAGCAAGAGCAGTAGAAGGGGCGCTGAACATAGTTACAACACATATTAGCGCAAAAATACGTTTTAAAGTTTTTTTCATAATATGTACCACCTTTCTTTTGTGATTTTAATAATGGACTACAACAAAATTATACATATATATCCATCAAATGGCAATTATCTTTGGGAATATTAAGGAAAAAGTAAGAAATTAATAAATGCCTTACCTGGGAGGACGACGATACAATCCGGAGTTCGAGGCTCCGGAACGGGATGTGATTGAACCCGTGAAGGATACAAGCACTTCTATAATTTCTATATGTGCGGACTCATCCCTGAGGATTTCGAGAAGTGCAGGGTCTGCTTTTCTTTTCCCAGGCACAGCTTTGTACGAGTAGTATCTAAATCACACCCTCTCTTCAGGCAGCCTCATTTTCGACGTCGAAAACGGAACCCCCGGCTGTGAGGCCGGGGATTTTTATATCACCGTATTTACGCTATGAATGAGAGAAACAAATACAGTAGTAAAGAAAAAAATGAGATAGATGATATAATCACAAAAAACATCACCATGCCACGAATTGACTGTAAACATAATGTTTGTTTCGCTAATAAAGCTGTGTTGACCTCCTCATCTGGTAACTCACGTTCATTATATATTCCGGTCGATGCAACAAGGCTTTTCAGATCATTGCTATGCATAAAATATCCTCCTTTGTAAAATCCCAATACTTACCATAATATTATATTACTGCTGATGAAATTAGTAAATAAAAAAATGCCCCCAATATTACCAAGAGGCATCATGCATTATTTATTATTACGCAAGCTATAATAATATCGTATTATCCCTATTATTCGTGTTGCATACATATGAAAAACATGCTATTATCAAGAAAAATGATAGTAAATTATGAAAAATAATAATACACACAAAACCAGTATCTATCGATATTATACGTATTTTCGGCGACGAATCAGGTAGCTATATCATGGGTTCAAGTCCCGTTGCCTCGATGGATATTAACCTATAAGATCGTATGATCTTATAGGTTTTTTTAAACGGGGAGGCGCGAATTATGGAGATTATGATCAGAGCAATGGAATATTCGGATTGGGGTGCCGTGGCGGAGATCTTCCGGGAGGGGATCGATATGAAGACATCGACCTTTCATTCGGAGGTTCCATCTTATGAGGTATGGGATGCCTCCCACCGGCCGGACTGCAGATTGGTGGCTGTTTTTGAAGACAAGGTAATCGGTTGGACGGCCCTTATGCCCTATAGCAGCCGGAAGGTATATTCCGGGGTTGCAGAGGTCAGTATTTATATCAAATCAGAATTCCGGGGCCGGAAGGTAGGAGAGCAGCTCCTTCGGGCACTGGTAGAGGAAGCGGAGCGGTGTGGTTATTGGACACTTCAGTCCGGTATATTTGAAATCAACCGTGCCAGCATCGTTCTCCATGAGAAGGTAGGTTTTCGTATGGTCGGCTATCGCGAGAGGATTGGCAGAGATGGTAACGGAATCTGGCAGAATACCGTTTTAATGGAGCGAAGAAGTACTCGGACGGGATTATAAAAGCAGGTGAGCGATAAGGCTCACCTGCTGCTTTATATAGTTACAAACTGCGGTTGAAGGAAAGTTACTCCGGCATCCAGAGTTCTGTGTATTATATCATAGAAATATCCGGGTACGATATCATCCGTCTGGGGATGGTCATGAATCAATATGATATTATGGGCTTTCGGGTCCTGCAGAGTGCCTTTTTGTAATGGCTCAGGATCAGCGATGCGGTCCATGATCATCGGATAGGAGAAATCGCTATCGTATTGCAGACGATACTCTTCATAGTCAAAGGTCCAGAAGGTATCATAATCTCTGTCCAGCTTTTCTTCAAAATACCAATCATATGTAACAAGACTGTAATCCGGCTTGCAGAAGCCATGAGATGCCAGATATTTCTGAAGGGCGTCCCTTTTTTCATCGCCGATATCACCACCCTTATCACCATAGGGAAAACGGAAGATTTTATATTCCCGTTTCACACCGGCTTCTTCATAAAGGCTGTTAATAGCTGCTTCCTGGTCTTCGATTTCTTTGATGCATTGTTCCAGGGGAATGGATGAAAAACGAGGATGGGTACAAGTGTGATTACCAATATATGCGCCATGCTGAATGGCATAAATTCCATTCTCTCTGGCCTCTTTGATCCGGTCACCCCAGAAGAACATAATCGGTATGATGTTCTTCCCCAGCAGAAAATCCAGAAGCTGCTTCGTATTTTTGGTAGGGCCGTCATCAATGGTCAAATATGCAGTACTCATAGTTAACACTTCCTTTCCGTTTGATATATCAATGCTGTATCAAATAAGAGATTGTTCCGGAGTATTATATCAAGCTAAGCTAAAGCATAAAGAATGGATACGACGGATATTAACAGCGATACGATTGTAATGCCGGCAAAGAAAGTAATCATCTTTTTGATGGTTTTTAGGTCATTTGCCTGTTTCGTCAGAAGAGCTGTATTAATTTCCTCCGAAGATAACTCGCTGTCATAGATCAGATAGGCATGTCCATCCTTCTCATAAATTTCATCCTCGTCAAACTGCTCCACGGCAGCAGCATTTACGCATTGTTCTTTATGTATTCCCAGATTAACCAAGTTAATTCTCAAGTCCTTTTTTGTCATATTAACCTCCATGATACCGATACGCAGTATCTCAGAACCCATGATGAATTTAGTGCAGATTAGGCTCCATTGTATAAATTGCACTAACATTATAATATTATATGACAGTTTCACCTTTATTTCAATAAATATAAAAATATAGTTTGGAAGAGGTGCAGAATGGAATTTTGTAAATATTTACTAAATTATGCAATAAAAATCGCTTGATTTTATATTTGACAAATAGAAAATTCCACAGTTATAATATTTTTCAATATCAGACTGATCGGTCATAGGGCAGAGCGACTTTAGCCCTGCTGTTATAGATGATAAGAATATGGAGCGGC
Source organism: Bacillota bacterium (assembly GCA_023423335.1). GTDB lineage: Bacteria > Bacillota > Clostridia > Lachnospirales > Lachnospiraceae > Mobilitalea. The sequence continues at coordinate 13,115 of JAFAFU010000024.1, forward strand.
ACGGGCGTCTTAGTAATACTAAGGCGCTATTTTTTATACCGGACACAATTACCGCCGGTTCCATTTCGGAGAGGGAGTCCCTGCTGCTAAAAGCCTGAGATAGTGAAATTGTGCAAAAAAAGAAATAGAAATTAAATAATATTTGACAATTCGATGTATTGAAACATAAATTCCCAGATGATAAAATTGCACCTATAATAATTATCGGTAATTACAAATGCAACAGGTATAAGAATTAAGGCCGAAATCCTCTAAGGGTCAACGGCCTGGCACATTCAGACAGAGACGTCGCTCTTCCGGGGAAGCAGAGACGTCTTTCTTATTTGCACGAAAGTGCATATGCGAATAATGCCTGCATACAGGCGGAGGAGAAACCCGTGGAGCGAGTTTCTTCCGGTCACAAACATAAGGAGGTTATTGCTATGAGACAGGTTGCAATTTACGGAAAAGGCGGAATCGGAAAATCAACCACTACACAGAATTTAACAGCCGGGTTAGGCGAGATGGGTAAAAACATCATGATTGTCGGCTGTGATCCCAAGGCAGACTCAACGAGATTAATCCTTGGAGGTCTGGCACAAAAGACGGTACTCGACACCTTAAGAGAAGAGGGCGAGGATATTGACCTGGAATACATCATGAAGCGCGGCTTTGCAAATATCCGCTGTGTTGAATCCGGAGGTCCGGAACCCGGCGTCGGCTGTGCCGGCCGTGGCATTATTACATCCATTAACCTGCTGGAGCAGCTGGGTGCTTACACAGACGATCTGGATTATGTATTTTATGATGTACTTGGCGACGTAGTGTGCGGAGGCTTCGCGATGCCGATCCGCGAAGGGAAAGCACAGGAGATCTACATCGTAGCCTCAGGTGAAATGATGGCTCTGTATGCAGCTAATAATATCTCCAAAGGGATCCAAAAATATGCCTCGACGGGCGGGGTAAGGCTGGGTGGCATCATTTGTAATTCCAGAAAGGTGGATGGAGAAGCTGAGCTGGTGGATGCATTTGCAAGAGAATTAGGTTCCCAGATGATTCACTTTGTACCGAGGGATAACATGGTACAGAGGGCGGAGATCAACAAAAAAACTGTCATTGACTTTGATCTGAAGGCGAATCAGGCGGATGAATACCGGACACTTGCCCGTAAGATTGACGGAAACGATATGTTTGTAATCCCGAAGCCGATGACGCAGGAGCGACTTGAGGAGCTTTTAATGGAACATGGTATTTTGGATCTGTAAAGATAGAATAATGGAGGTGCACTTATGGTATTAATCAGATCGATCATTCGCCCGGAAAAGGTTGGAATCGTATTATCAGAGCTTTTATCTGCCGGATTTCCCGCTGTTACCAAGATGGATGTATATGGACGCGGCAAGCAGAAGGGAGTTAAGGTCGGGGAGGTATTCTACGATGAAATCCCGAAGGAGATGCTTTTAATGGTAGTAGAGGATAAGGATAAGGAGGATGTCATCCGGATCATTATGAAATATGCCCGTACCGGAGACGAGGGGCATTTTGGCGATGGCAGGATTTTTGTAAGTCCGGTGGAAGAGGCTTATACCATCAGTACAAAGAAAAAAGGAATATAAAGGCTGAAAAGAAAACGCTTTTCAACCGGCAAAATGCCTATAGGCATAGGAGGTAAGTGTGAAGAAAAGCATCTTCACACGGGAAGAACTACGAATGTTCACATCCTAGGTGCTCATTCTTTGTTCTTCCGGGTTTTTGAGCTGCCGCGAAACGGCGGCATGGAGGTAAGTATATGAAAGAGGTAATGGCGATTGTCAGACAGAATAAGGTCAATGTGACCAAGGAAGCCCTGGCGGAGGCGGGTATCCCGGCCTTCACCTGCAGAAAAGTTCTCGGCAGAGGGAAAAAGCTGATTGATATGACCTTGCTGCGATCCATCGTAGATTCCGGTGAGATCCCTGCAAGCCCCCACGGGGAGTACCTGTCAGAGACGAACCGGCTGATCTCCAAACGGGTATTTACGATGATTGTGGATGATGAAGATGTGGATATGGCTGTAAAGGCGATTATGGATGTGAACTCAACCGGCAATCCCGGTGACGGAAAGATATTTATTCTGCCCATTATGGAAAATTACCGGGTGCGTAACGGAGAAATGACAACGGAAGCATATTAGCCTGGGAGGTGCTGAATATGGATGCTATGAACAGAGTACTTGACCAGTATAACTCCAAGGTTTATAAAAACCGCAAGGAGCATATGGTCAATGTAGGAAACAATGAAAACAATAATGAGATTGCGGCAAATGTCCGGACGATTCCCGGAATTATGACGCAAAGAGGCTGCTGTTATGCCGGGTGTAAGGGTGTTGTTCTGGGGCCGATTAAGGATGCCTTTATTATTACCCATGGACCGATCGGCTGTGCCTATTATTCCTGGGGGACCAGAAGACATAAGGCAAAAACGGCGGAAGGGGAGGACAATTACCTGCAGTATTGCTTCTCAACCGATCTTCAGGAACCGGATATCGTATTTGGAGGGGAGAAGAAACTGAAGAAATCCATAACGGAAGCAGTTGAGCTGTTTCATCCCTCCACCATCATGATCTGCTCCACCTGCCCGGTCGGCCTGATTGGCGATGATATCCATGCGGTGGCAAAATGGGCGGAGAAGGAATACGGCATAAAATGCATTGCTTTCAGCTGTGAGGGCTATAAGGGCGTCAGCCAGTCCGCAGGACATCATATCGCAAACAATCAACTGGTAAGATACGTCATCGGTGAGGGTGACAGGGAGATTACGAATAAGTTTTCGGTCAATCTTCTTGGTGAATACAATATTGGTGGTGATGGCTGGGAGACGGAGAGACTGCTGAAAAGAATCGGCTATGAGGTGGTATCCACCTTTACCGGAGGCAGCAGCATCGAGGATCTAAAGAATGCTCACAAAGCCAATTTAAGCCTGGTTCAGTGCCATCGATCCATAAATTATATTGCCGAATTGATTGAAACGAAATACGGTATCCCCTGGATGAAGATTAACTTCATCGGAGTGGAGGGTACGATTAAAACCCTGCGGGATATTGCAAGGTATTTTAATGATCCGGAGCTTACGGCAAGAACCGAAGCAGTCATAGCGGATGAGCTGGGACTGATTGAGGAGGATATGGCCTATTATAAAAGCCGATTGAAGGGAAAGACGGCGGCAATCTATGTCGGCGGCTCCCGCGCACACCACTATCAGTTTCTGTTAAATGATCTGGGAGTGCATACGATACTGGCCGGATATGAATTTGGCCATAGGGAGGAATATGAGGGCAGGGAAGTCATACCCTTCGTAAAACCGGATGCTGACAGTAAGAACATCGAGTCCATCACCGTGAAACCGGATTCGGAAAAATATCATGTTTATTTGTCCGAAGAGGATATCAATAAACTGAAGGAAGAAAAGCTTATCGACTACTACGGCGGTATGGTGAAGGATATGAATAACGGGACCTATATGGTGGATGACCTGAATCATTATGAGACGGAGGAATTCCTGAAGTTATTAAAACCGGACATTTTCTTCTCCGGTATCAAGGATAAATATGTGGCGCAAAAGGGCGGTGTATTATCCAGACAGCTTCATTCCTATGATTACAGCGGACCATATGCATGCTTCCGTGGCGCGGTTAACTTCGCCAGGGATATCACAATGGGGATTTACACCCCGGCCTGGAGCTATGTGAAGACACCGTGGAAGACAGCACCGATATTGGAAGGAAGGATGGGAGGCGGCGAAGCATGCTAGACTATACAAAGAAAGAGTCATATGAAAGAAGTGCGTTGAGAATTAACCCGGCAAAGACCTGCCAGCCGGTAGGGGCAATGTATGCGGCCTTAGGTGTCCATGGCTGTATGCCCCACAGTCACGGTTCGCAGGGCTGCTGCGCCTTTCATAGAATGTTTTTAACCAGACACTTTAAAGATCCGGCGATGGCGTCCTCCAGTTCCTTTACTGAGGGCGCCTCTGTCTTTGGAGGCGGGACGAATCTAAAGACGGCGGCTAAGAACATATTCGATATTTATAATCCGAAAATAATTGCGGTGCACACCACCTGTTTGTCGGAGACCATCGGTGACGACCTGAATGCCTTAATTCAGGGAATTGATATTCCGGAAGGCAAATACATGGTTCACACGAATACCCCAAGCTATAAGGGCTCGCATATCACCGGCTTCAGTAATATGGTAGCCAGCTTCATTCAGTATCTGTCCGTATCCTCGGGTAAGAAGAACGGTAAGGTGGCGATTTTTCCGGGCTTTGTCAATCCGGGGGATATGAGGGAAATGAAGCGGCTGGCGGAGGCTATGGGGATATCCTATACGATGCTTCCCGATACGAGCGGTGTTATGGACAGCCCGATGACCGGTAAGTTTACGATGTATCCGAAGGGCGGTACTTCGGTGGATGAAATCATATCGCTGGGCGACTGCACCGATGCCATTGCCTTTGGCAGGATGGCGAGCGAAGCTTCGGCGGAAGCATTGTCAAAGAAATGCGGTGTTTTGTACCGCCTGCTGCCGTTACCGGTCGGCATCGGCCGTACCGACGAATATATCCTGGCTTTACAAAGCCTTACAAAGAAAGAGGTTCCCTATACGCTGGAGGAGGAGCGGGGACAGCTGGTTGACATTCTGATAGATATCCACCCCTATACCTATGATAAGAAGACTGCCATCTTCGGTGATCCGGATACCGTTCTCAGCCTCGCAGAATTTGTCCTGGAGATGGGTATGCTTCCGAAATACCTGGTGACCGGCACTCCGGGAGATGCCTTTGAAGCCGCCGCAGAAGAGCTCTTCTCCAAATTCGGGGTGCAGGGCTGTAAGGCCAAGGCTTCCGGAGATTTATATGAGCTCCATCAGTGGATCAAGGAAGAAGCGGTGGATCTGCTGATCGGCGGAACCCAGGGCAAGTATATTGCACGGGCCGAGGATATTCCTTTTGTCAGGGCCGGTTTTCCGATAATTGACCGGTATATTCATTCCTACCTGCCCCTGGTTGGCTACAAGGGCAGCATGAGGCTGGCGGAGCTGATTACCAATGCCCTGATGGACCGGATGGACCGGGACAGCGCGGAAGAAGACTTTGAGATGGTTATGTAAAAAGCGAATTAAACCATAATTTATTTGGGATTTGAGATGCCGCATAATGGCATCATGGAGGTATGATATGGAGAATGCAGTTGTATTAGAGGAAAGAAGGGATTTCATCAGACTGAAGCAGGAGGGCGGCTGCGAGGGAAATGGGATGAAATGTGACACCAACAGCGTATCCGGTGCGGTAAGCCAGAGGGCCTGTGTCTATTGCGGAGCCAGAGTGGTCCTAAATCCTATCACGGATGCATTTCATATTGTACATGGGCCAATCGGATGTGCCAGCTATACCTGGGACATCCGGGGAAGCCTAAGCAGCGGCGAGGAGCTGTATCGCAACAGCTTTTCCACAGATCTGAGGGAACAGGATGTGATCTTTGGAGGGGAGAAGAAGCTGGAGGCTGCAATTGAAGAAGTGGCTGAAAAATATCGGCCGAAGCTGGTTTTTGTCTATGCCACCTGTATCGTCGGAGTTATCGGAGACGATATCGAGGCCGTATGCAGAAGAGCCTCCGCCAAGTATAGCATCCGGGTCATCCCGGTGAAATCACCGGGGTTTTCAGGTAATAAATCGGTGGGCTATAAAATGGCCTGTAATGCGATCATGGAACTCATAACCCCCCATATACCGGTAAAACGGGGAGGAGTAAATATCCTGGGGGATTTTAACCTGGCAGGTGAGCTGTGGATTGTGAAGGATTATTTATCGGGGATAGGGATAACCGTAAATTCTGCGATTACAGGAGACTCGGATTACAAGACCCTGATCCAGGCTCCGGCTGCCGAATTGAATGTCGTACAGTGCGCAGGTTCCAGTACTTATCTGGCGAACCGGATGGAAGAAGAGCTGGGAATACCGTATATAAAGGTCAGCTTTTATGGGATAGAGGATACAGTCAATTCCTTAGTCCGGATAGCGGAAGCCATGGGGGATGATAAAGCCAGGCAGCTGGCCGTTGAATTTGGGAAAGCAGAGTCGGAGAAGCTGCAGGATTTCCTGTCCCTATATCGGAGCAGGCTGGAGGGAAAAAGAGCCGCTATCTATGTAGGGGGAGGCTTCAAAGCGATCTCCCTGATCCGCCAGTTCGAATCCCTGGGTATGAAAACCGTAGTTGTCGGCACCCAGACCGGCAAGAAGGAGGATTATGATATCATTGAGGGATTAGTCGGTGAGGACACGGTCATCCTGGACGATGCCAATCCGGCCGAATTGGAACGCTTTATCATGGAACAGGGAGCGGATATCCTGGTTGGTGGTGTGAAGGAAAGGCCGCTTGCCTATAAGCTTGGGATTGGCTTTTGCGACCACAACCATGAGCGGAAGCACCCCTTATGCGGCTTCGACGGAGTAGTCAATTTTACGAAGGAAATTAATCAAAGCATTAACCACCCGGTATGGAAATACATTCGGAAGGAGGCGGCCCTATGAAAGGAAACCTGGTGAAGCTCAATGTAAACCCCTGCAGGATGTGTATGCCCATGGGTGCCGTGACGGCACTGTATGGAATAAAGAAATGTATGACGATACTTCATGGCTCCCAGGGCTGCAGTACCTACATCCGGCGTCATATGGCAACCCATTACAATGAACCGGTGGATATTGCCTCCTCCTCCCTGACGGAGGAAGGAACCGTCTATGGCGGCGAGAGGAATCTCATCCAGGGACTGGTCAATCTGATTAAGGTATATCAACCGGAGGTAATCGCAGTCGCAACCACCTGTCTGGCAGAAACCATAGGAGAGGATATCCATAGGATCCTATATCGGTTCTATGAGGAGTACCCGCAGTACCGGCAGGTTCATGTGATCCCGGTTCATTCCGCGGGCTATGCCGGAAGCCAGTACGAAGGATATCAGAATGCACTGCTTCAGATAGTGAAAGCAGTTCCGATGGAGACGGAGAAGAATAATAAAGTGAACATTATTACGAGTCTGCTATCTCCGGCAGATACCAGATACTTAAAGCAGCTGCTGGAAAGCTTCTCTCTGGAGTATATCCTTCTGCCGGATCTCTCGGAGAATCTGGATGGCGGCTATCAGCCGAGGTATCAGAAGCTGCCGCAGAGCGGCACCGGAATAGAAGATATCATAAAAATGGCGGGAGCCAGGTATACGATTGAATTATCTGCCTTTACTGAGGAATCGAATTCCGTCGGACATTACCTTAAGGTTAACTATGGAGTTCCCTATGAAGCACTTAATCTGCCGATGGGTTTGCGGGATAATGATGAACTGATAAAATGTTTTGCCAGACTATCCGGTAACCGGTCTCCTGAGGCTTTGGACAAAGAACGCTCCCGTTATCTGGATGCCATGATTGATTCCCATAAATATAACAGCGAAGCAAGGGCAGCGGTATTTGGCGAACCGGATTTTGTGTACAGCACCGTACGGCTATGCGTGGAAAATGGAATCGTACCGGTAATTACCGCAACCGGCTCCAAATGTGCGAGGTTTGCGGAGTTGGTCGGACAGGAGCTTCAGGAGGTAACAAAGCAGCTTCTGACAGGACGGGTCGAGATACTGGAGGATACGGATTTTCAGACAATAAAGGAACTGGCAAAGGAACTCGACATCAATATCCTGATCGGTAACTCGGACGGAAGACGGATGGCGGAAGAGCTTGGGATCAATCTGGTCAGGCGGGGCTTTCCCATTCACGACCGGATGGGAGGGCAGAGACTGCGCACGATGGGATATGAAGGAGCGCTGACCTATCTGGATGAGATCACGAACGTCATTATCGGCAGAAAAGAGAGCGGCTTTCGGGAAGAGCTGTACCATCGTTATTATAGAGGGCCGAAAAAAACAGCGGCCGCAGTATTTCATCTTCATAGAAAAGATCCGGATATGGAGAAGGAAATTACAATATTCGAGCTGAACAGGAAAGAAGAAATATCCGGACGGACCCCGGAGGAAAAAACGGCTACCCATCCCTGCTATAACTGCGGTGCCCATCAGTATGCCAGAATTCATCTTCCGGTAGCGCCCAAATGCAACATCAGCTGCAATTACTGTGTTAGAAAATATGATTGCCCCAATGAAAGCAGACCGGGAGTCACAACCTCAGTATTAAAGCCGGAGGAGGCTCTGGAACGGTATAAAGCGGTAAAAGAAAAACTTTCGAATCTGGCTGTAGTGGGTATTGCCGGTCCGGGAGATGCCCTGGCTAATTTTCCGGAGACACTGAAGACGCTGGAACTGATCCGTAAGCAGGATCCTGAGATCACCTTCTGCCTCTCAACGAATGGACTGATGCTTCCCCAGTATGCGGGCCAGCTAATGGAGGCGGGGGTATCCCATGTCACGGTAACAATGAATGCGGTAGATCCGGCAATCGGGGCGAGAATCTACCGATATGTTGATTATATGGGTGAAAGATACACCGGGGAAACGGCTGCCGCCATCCTGCTGGCAAACCAGCTGTCCGGTATCCGGATGCTTACCGCCAGGGGCATTATCTGTAAAATAAATATTGTTGTGCTGAAGGGCATCAATGATCATCATATCCCGGAGATTGTAAAAAAGGTAAAGGAGCTGGGCGGTACCATGACAAATATAATGCCCATGATTCCGGTGGAAGGCAGTGTATTTGAACGCCTGCCTCAGGCCAGCAATCAGGAAGTCACGGAGCTGCGAATCAGGTGCGGAACAATACTGAAGCAGATGTACCATTGCAGGCAGTGCCGGGCCGACGCTGCCGGAACTTTGGGCAATGACAGCTCTGCGGATCGGAAACTGTGTCAGAACACCATGGACGCAAATCCGGGGATGGACAGAAAACGGGAGGATGCAGGGCAGGAGGATATGAAGCAATTGGGCGCAGTACCAGAGATTGCAGAGCAGGAGAGTACGGAGAGAGAAAATACAGGGCAGAGTAATATGGGGCAGGAGAATGCAGAGAAAGAGCATGCGATGCAGAAAGATATGGGCATTCAGGTAGCGGTTGCGACAAAAAGCGGAAGACTCGTAGATCAGCATTTTGGGCAGGTAACAGAACTTTATGTATATGAATTCAGAAATGGGAAAGCCATATTTCTGGAGAAACGAGGCATACCAAAATACTGTGCAGGTCCGGAGGAATGTGACTTAGTTAACGATAAAATCAGCAGAATCATTCAGACAATATCCGATTGTAAAGCGGTTATTGCCATGCGGATCGGTGACGCTCCGAAGGAAAAACTGAGACAAAAGGGTATCAGGGTTTATACGGGCTATGACCGGATAGAGGCGTCGGTAGAGAAGGCAGCCGCTGAAATATCAGCTTCCTGATAGCTATAGCGGCCGCCGGGAGCTAATGTGAAAGTTAAATTCGCTTTGCAAATATTATGCTGATGCCTAAATTCACAGGAATCGGCAGGTGGAGGTTACTATGGTTAAATTGAAATATCATGTTTTTGTCTGCACAAGCTGCAGGGTGAACGGACAACAAAAAGGGCTATGCTTCTCGAAGGACTCGGTGGATGTTGTGCAGAAATTTATGGAGGCAATTGAAGAGAATGAATTGTTTGGAGAGGTTATGATAACAAATACCGGCTGCTTCGGTATATGTGATAAGGGGCCGGTCGCCGTTGTATATCCTGAGGGTGTCTGGTATGGAAATCTGACGGACGAGAGTGTGGAAAGGATTGTCGATCAGCATCTGATGCAGGGGATACCCGTGGAGGAATATAGGATTTAGCCTGGTATAAACACTCTCAGTTAATTTCATTAAAAACATAACAGCATATTTATATTGGACTTTCATTACGGCCAGATGGCAGCTCTGACAGAAAGGTGGAAGGATAATGCTTCGGATCATTGATAATACCTTAACCGCACTTGACCATACTCTGCCCTCCAGAGAGGAATTACATGAATTCTGTGAACTGCTCTTTCTAATCGGAGTAGATGAAGTGGAATTATCGGTTGCTATGTATGAGAGGATGGAGCGTCTGCCGGAAAAAGGACGCTTTATCCTTAATATAGCCATCGGGGATGAAATGGTGAAATATCCCGGCTTTCACCGATATGTCTGCCAAAGGGGCGGAGCTGGCGATAACCTGATTACTGAGATACAGCTGAATGATGCAAGGGAGATTTTAAGGCTGAAGCAGCTGCAAGGCAGGAGGGAGCTTCGGATTGTCGGTCTGGATGACCTGTTCTGCAATCCCTATGACAGAATCCTTCAGGAAATTAAGAGAATTCTCCCGGGTACTATAATTATCTTCGGTCCTGAGAATTCCTACGGCTGTGCCAGCGCTCTGGCAGTTTTATGGATGCTGGAATACGGTAAGGCAGTAACAACAAGCTTTGCCGGTTGCAGGAATAATGCTTCCACAGAGGAGGTCATCATGGCTCTGAGGCTTGCAGCCAGGCATAAACCGAACCGCAATTTAACTGTATTGCCCCGGCTGGCTTTCCTGTATGAAAAATTTACGAATAAGGTTATCGGAAGAAAAAAACCGATTATCGGGAGGAACATCTTTCAGGTGGAAGCAGGGATTCATGCAGACGGATTAAAGAAAAACCCGGCTACCTATGAGGCTTATGCTCCGAACTGTGTCGGTCAGAAGCAGGAACTTGTCATCGGTAAGCATTCCGGTACGAGAGCAGTGAAATTAAAGCTGGAGGAGCTGCAGCTTCCTATTCCAAAGGAAACTGTGATTGATACTATTCTTGCGGCAGTCAAGCAGATCTGCACGGAATACAGAAAAAGCCTCAGTAACGATGAATTTGTAAAGCTGGTTTTGGAGGTGACAGCCCGTGAAGGTAGTAAAACATATTGTTGACACCACCTTAAGGGATGGGGAACAGAGCCCCGGAATCGCACTCAGTATCGGGGATAAGGTGAAGATAGCCAGACTTCTGGACGAAATCGGTGTTTATGAAATCGAGGCCGGGGTCCCGGTACTGAGTGAAGCGGAGGAGGAGAGCATCTTAAGAATTATTGAAAATAAGAAGAGCGCGAAGATCTCTGTCTGGAGCCGTATGAATGTCAATGATGTCAAACGCTCCATCGCCTGCGGACCGGACATCATCCATATCGGTGCTCCGGTCTCCTATGTACAGATTTACAGTAAGCTCAGGAAGAATAAAGGATGGGTAATCAAGAATTTATTGGAGTGCGTGGAAGCGGCGAAAAGCCGGAACATCTCTGTGACCGTAGGTATGGAGGATGCTTCCAGGTCGGACATCGGTTTTATGCTCAGCATGATCCTGGAGTTGAAGAGGGCAGGCGTTGATATCATACGGATTGCGGACACGGTTGGGGTATTAACTCCGGCCCGAACCAAGGAGCTGGTTGAAACCATCTCCTCGAATACGGGCATGAAGCTTGAGATGCATGTTCATAACGATCTTGGAATGGCAGTGGCGAATTCCATCGTCGGGGCAAAAGCCGGAGCTGATTTCATCGACTGCACCCTGTTTGGAATAGGAGAGAGGACAGGAAACTGTAATTTGTATGATTTTGTCCACGCAGGGGAAGCCATCTTTGAATTTGCCATGAACAAAAAACAGATCCGCGGGCTGGAGCAGGAGCTTTATGAGATCCTGAAAGGGGCAATGTGATCAGTATCATACCTAATTCAAATACTTAGACATAATAATATGAATTATAAGGCTGTCAGCATATCATACAATTTATTGACAGTATTCCAGTTCCGTACGGTAGCCGAATGAAAGGTCTTTGAAATGAGGACTGCCAGTCTGGATTTGCGTATGCTCTGGTGACAAAGCAGGAACAGCTCTCTTTGACCGGGGCGCAATATATCGGAGCCGACGTACTCTTTGCAAATAGCATCAATCTGCACCTGCTCCGGTGGGTTATCCAGAAAATAGACATAGAGATGTTCAACCTGCGGATCAGCGTCTTCTGCTGCTGCTATTTCTGCCGCCGTGACAGGGAGCCCATTTATTAATAACTCTATTTCGTCTATACTCCGTATTAATATACCGCTTTCAAACCCAAACCGCTCAAGAAAACCGGCCTTAATCGTATCATGTAATGCAGCTTTACTGAGTGTTGTTTCCAAAACAGCATTGCCGCTTTGGATATAGGTTTTTACCTTATTCAAACCCAGATCACAAAGCAACCGCTTTAACTCCTCCATCTTTACGATATTTTTTCCTCCGACATTAATACCCCTAAAAAGTATGGCATATTTCATAAGTTCTCACCTCTTCGTGTATTGTGTTATCCATATAAAATCCCCGGTTTTATCGTTTTATAATTAATATAAACCGTTATAATTCCTATTATTCCCCGGAATGCATTGACACAACGATAACCCGTGATTTATAATATACTTAACAAGACAGCCAGAAGATAGATAAAGCCTATCCGTCTCGGCGAAAAATCAGATCAAAATAGCCGTCCTAACTTTTGCGGAGAGCAGGGCGGCTATTTTTTATGCTTATCATTTCTGATAAGTGTTATTATAGCTGTAAGCATAATTACAAAAGTGAATAAATCACTATATGTAATATACATAGGCACCATCCCCTTTCGCAAGACTCGAAACGGATGGCATGACCGCCCTACCGGCTGCCTTGGTAAACATATAATATTGTCATGAAAGAAGAGCCGATTGGGAGATAGTTTAGAGAATTATACCAGAAAAAGTAAACTATGTCAAAGGGGGGGAATAAGAGATGAGATGCTTTTATTATGCAACTATATACGGGCGTAGTATACTTACAAATGATCTCCATGACACAAAAAAGCACCCTTTCGACAGTCCTCCATAGGACAGTATAAAACAAAATGTTATATGGGTACTGCCAAGTTAAGATGTCTAAAACAAGGTATCGTTCAGGTCGAACGATGCCTGTTTTATTCTGCTTTAAAACCAAGTGTTCTTTCTATCCTCTGGTATAAATGGCCGAGTGCATAAGGAAGCAACTATCCAATACCAAAACAACGTGATAGACAGCCAACAGACGGAATGTAAAACAAATTGACATGTTCAAGTCTATATGTTATTATTAACACAGTTATAGAAGGACGGTGAATATATGTCAATCAATCATACGATACTTGGAATGCTGAATTGCAAACCATCGACCGGATATGATTTGAAAAAAATCATGCAGGAAACATCATTTATGCCTTGGTCTGGAAACAACAATCAAATATATAAGGCTTTGCTTGAATTGGATGATAACGCTTTTGTGACCAGTGAGCTTTACCCTCAAGACGGCTCTCCCTCTAAAAAGGTATATACGATTACAGAGGCGGGATTGTCTGAACTCAAGAAATGGTTACGGTCTGCGCCGGAAATGTTTGAGGTTAAAAAACCTATTTTACTTCAACTTGCATGGATCGACCTGCTGAGCGATGAAGAAATAGATGAATTGCTAAGCAAATATGAGCAGGAACTAAGGGGCCAAATGTTTATCGAGCAGACAAAATCGCAATTCAGTTTTTTTAATCAGGGAAGAACCTCACGCGAATCTGCTATATGGGATTTAATCAGTCAAAATATTGTCCTATCCTATCAAACAGAATTAGAGTGGGTAGGCAGAGCAAGAGAGGTTTTATTCCATCATCCTAACCAAGAGAAAACTACCATATCTGACCCGGTGAAGGGGCATGAAAAAATGGAATACAAAATTATTGAGAAGAACAAGCAGAGATATATCCTGTTAGACCCTATCGGTGAATCTGTGCAGACCGAACAGGATGCAATCTGGCTGTTTACGGTTTGCCTTGAAAACCAAGTTACCCGTTTACTAATTCACGGCGAAAGATTGTCCGACGACTTTTTGCGCTTGCGAACAGGGATCGCCGGGATAGCATTGCAGAAATTCTCTACCTACGGCATCAAGGCCGCCGCTATCCTTGATGAAGAAAGAACCAAGGGAAAGTTCAAAGAGTTTTTAGTGGAAAGCAATAAAGGACATGTTTTCAGAAGCTTTCCAACTTTTGAGGAAGCCGAATATTGGCTGCTTGACGATAGAAAGGAAACAGTTTTATGAATGCATTTAAGACAAACGAAGGTAAACAAGCGGTGATTGAATATTATAATATGCTGCTTAGCCACATGAATATCTCTCACGAGGAACTTTATGTTGTGACGCGATATGGAGATACTTTTCTTCTTGCAGCGGGAGACAAAGAAAAAGAACCCGTTATTATGTTGCATGGTAGCAGTATGAATTCCGCAATGTGGATACGGGACATCGAGGAAATGAGCAAGTATTTTCGGGTTTACGCACCCGATTTGCCGGGCGAACCTGGCAGAAGCAATGAGGAGCAACTGCCATTTGACAATATGGATTACGCTCTTTGGCTTAGCGACGTTTTTGAGGCGCTTCATATTAGCACGGCCAACCTTGTAGGGTTGTCCTTGGGGGCATGGCTTGCGGCAAAGTTTGCATCAAATTATGCCGACAAAGTAAAGAAACTTGTTCTTCTCTGCCCTGCCGGAATTGGCGGTCAAAACCACGCTTTCAAGGACATTGCAATGGCTCTCCTGCCTAAAGGGGAAAGTGGAGTTGATGAACTATTTCAGATGATAAACGGGGGTAATCCAATCCCTGAAATCATGCTGAATTATCAGAAGTTGATTGCGGAAGTTTTCAATTCTCGTATGGAGCCGATTCCAATCTTCACGGATGAAGATTTGAAACGCCTAACCATGCCGAGTTTGTTGATAGTAGGCGAAAAAGACATTATACTCAATTCCCTTGAAACAGCAGAGCGATATAAGAGATTGGTGCCAACGGCATGTATAATGGTTTTACCAGACGCAGGACATGCCTTAACTGGAAAAGCAGAGGAGATCATAAACTTCTTAGTGAAGTAAAAAAACAATTCAATAAGAGGATAGCTGCCATGCGGTAATAAAAAAAACCGCATATGGGGCAGATGATATTTTGCGGCTGTTTTCAGCCTAAAAGCCAAATGGCGGTTTTGAAATAAAAATCAAAGCCGCCGCTTTTCTTGTCAAAAAATAGATTGCGGAGGGCGTAATAAGTGCATCCTTTTTTATCCCGGCGGCTTTGGAATTGGAGGTTTTCCATGTATCCGAAGCAGCTTTTTCTTGTCCGTAAGGGGCCGCAGTTTTACCTTAGCGGCTGGATGTAGCCAAAGTTTTTTCCCTACACCATTTTAGAAAAGCAAATAAACATCCGGAAAGCTACTGCGCAAATTTTTTATTCGACACCTTTCAGAATCTTTAGGGAACTTGAATGATATTATAAAAAATGCTGTTTGTGATAAATGCCAGAATTATTTAGGAAAAGAAGTGGAAAATTTTGTATTAAACAAAACTTAATTTGCATTTTGGAGAACCATGTATGGAATACCTTCAAAACATGGTAAAGTTCCTTTTTTTGATATGTCTTTAGATAACAAAAATTCAGGAAAGGCCGATATAAAGGCGGCCATAGGGGTACATAATGGCATCACACAGGAACCAACCGGATCAATATTCCTTACTCCTAAACAAATAAAAACTCACAAACGCGACTTAAGCAAAACAATAACCAGCGGCATTGATTTACTGGACAGGCGGATCATTGGCTTCAACCCCGGAGAGCTCAGCATATGGTCTGGAAATAATGGTTCCGGAAAATCAAGCGTTTTATCCCAGATAGCAATAAACGGGATTGAACAGAATTTCAATATAGCACTGTTTTCAGGGGAATTAAGGTCAGACAAGGTTCTAAACTGGATGCATCTGCAAGCTGCCGGAAAAAGATATGCAATATCAACGCAATACGAGAATTATTACACGGTGCCAGACGAAATCAAAATAAAGATCAATGAGTGGATGGATGCCAGAATGCATATTTATAACAATGATTTTGGTACTGGAGTAATTGAAGTATTGAAAGCAATTAGGAGTTGTATAGAAGAACACTATATCGGGATGGTGATTATTGACAATATGATGAGCCTTGATCTTGCCGGGGTAAACGGAGAAAAATATGAAAAACAAACGAGCCTTGTATTGGCACTAAGCAGTATGGCAAAACAGTGGAATGTACATATTCACTTTGTTGCCCATCCACGGAAGTCATTGGGCTTTCTGCGTAAGAATGATATATCAGGCACGGCCGATATTACGAACGCGGCCGACAATGTATTTATTGTCCACAGAGTAAATACGGATTTCAAGCGGGCCACCAAGGCTGATATGGGGTTCAAAGATAATAACCCGCTGTATGGTTATTCTAATGTAATTGAAATATGCAAAAACAGGGACCTTGGTATAGCAGATGAATTTATAGGCTTGTTTTTTGAAAAGGAAAGTAAGAGATTTTTAAATACTTCAAATGAAGAGAAGCATTACACCTGGGAAAAGATTAAGGGCGGTTTTATAAAGGTCTCTGATGATGAAGAAACCCCATTTGGCAGGAAGGATGATTAGATGGCATCTGCAACCAATAAAGATATACCTGATATTTTTCAGCTTTATAGTGATATATTTTCTATGCATAAGGAATTTTACTTCCCGGAAGAAAGCAAAGCATACTGGAATAATGCGATCTCTGTTGCGCACAATATTCATGCCAAATATGGGACCGCATTATCAAAAGATTTATGCCTTGCAGTGATTGACGAGTTGGAAGAAAGATATAATCTGATATGTTGAGGAATTTAATGCTTGTAGCGCCATTTATTTTAAAAACATATCAATAAGAGCCTTAATACTTGTGGCAATAGCCAACACAGTAGCCAATGCACCACTCACCGATATTAAAATTGCTGTGACGCGTTCAAAAACATATTTAAACCCATTGGGCTTAGAGTTTGAATTAGGAAATATCTTAGTAGCTAATCTATTAATAAAGATAACAAAGATTTTGGCAATTTGATAGACCTTATACAAAAAATAATAAATCACATAGATAAACAACAATGACATAATAATATCAAGCCCAATAGATACTTTTGCATATTTTATGCTAAAAATCCAATATGAACACGCAAAAATGCCTACTGCTAAATTGCCAATAAGTTTACCGAACTCATACATTAATTTATCTTTTTTTTGCATATTGAATATTGGAATTAGATAAAAGCTTGCAAACAAACAAAAACCGCCCATAAGCCCTCTTTGATTTTGTAGGCCTTTAGATGGGGTCATATAAGATAAAACAGATAGAAAAACAGTTACAATTAATAAACTTAAACTTAAGATGGCGAGCTTGTCGTTACTGGTAAAAACACTCTTTAAATTATTTTTTACTTTAGTAAAAATTTTTTTCATCTCAATATGGGACCTCCTATACATTATAATAAAATTGTAACAAATAAATAAAAAATGTCAATTTATAAACAAAAGTATGAATATTATGGTGTACATTGACAATTGAATATTGATAGTTAGTAGATTTTTAGGTATTATGGTAATATAAAGCAAAATTTATAATTCAGATTATAGATATAATACCGCATTAGGAGGAAATAAAACATGGACCTGTTTAATATAATATTAGGAATTTTTGGTATATTAGGTACCCTGTTTGGTTTTTATTCATTATGGGATGCTGAAAGAAACAAGAAGTTAAATGCATTCATTTATGAAGTTGCAAAAATGAACGTTGATAAAGATGCGACTAAAAACGAACTGGATAAATTAAATGAAAAGAGACAAGAAATGAATGACACCTTAAATATTATCAAACAACAGATACCATTGGAAGCTCAAAAAGCTGTTCTTTTTGATAGATACAAAATTCTGGAAGAACAACTTATAAATACATATAATAATTATGTAGATACCAAATCGAGGTTAGAAAGAATTTCAAAACCTGAAGTTTTAGTACCAAATTCTATTCTTAATGAAATCAAACAAGAGATTATGCCAGAATATATAGTTAAGCAAAAAAGGAATAAGTATTTAATCTCATTAACAACTATTTCATTCGCTACAATATTTCTTTCATCTTTACCAATAATAGGCTATATGGGAAAATATATGGGGATACTTGCCATCTTCCCATTGATTGGTTTGTTTTATATTAATATTCCAGCTAATAGAATAGATCGTATTAAATATATTAAAAAGTTGGTTCTTAATACAACCACTATTATATTAGGGATTGCAAATATTATTGTTTACATGCTTTATTATCAAGCAGAAAAATATGGACTTATGGGTGAGTCAACATACTTGCTTATTTTGTTATTTATTATACCTGCATTTATTGTATTGAGCCTTTACATAATTATTAAAACACTGCTAAATAAAAAAAGAAAAGGTATTATTAATAAATAACATAGGGCTTTCATACTATGCATCACCCATATAATGCGGAGTTGACGTATTTCAATTAGTAAAACATCAAACTACTAACTATGATATGAAGTTAGTAGTTTTTTATTGTATTAAAACAAAAATAGCATTCTGTTTACGAGCAGAGGACTTCGGTTGCCCAAGCTGGTTCAAACATAAATGCTATAACAGTATTATATGCCTAATTTATAAAAATTACAAGGAGGAAACAATATGAATTTAGCTGCCAAGGCAGCAGGAAGGGAGCATTAGAAATGAACAAATCAGATTATTGTGAATACTGTCCGGATGAAGATATATCAGTATGTGATAACTGTAAAGGTATCCTAACTCAGGACACCTCAAGGCAGAATGAAATAATAAACACTATTAGTGAGAAGTTCCAGGAATCTAGAAATACTATCAGGAAGAGGTGTTTCGGGGAAAAGGCAGAGAAGGATATGGAGCTGGCAAAGACCGCTTTAGTTGTGACCGATATTAAAAGCAAGATCAGCCAAAGGAAGAAAAGCACCCCGGCCAGAGCGAATAACTCACTACCCTGGACCGAAGTGCCGTAGATGAATTTTTAGTCAGATGGATTTGGCCTTGATGAAGCAAAAATTATTATCTAATTGTTGTCGTAAACGAATACAAAAGTACATCATAATAGCGGGCATTAAGCCATACATGATAATTCGTGTCGGTTGTTCGCGCAGGAATGTCAATAAAGA
>JAFAFU010000066.1 GCA_023423335.1 Bacillota bacterium
GTCGTAAGCATTGCTTCAAGAAGAGACTGAATAGCTACACATAATTTTTTGCTATATTCCCTTGCCAGTTTAACAAGTTCATCATCAAAGTATCGCTTGATAGTCTGCATTATTTCAATTTTGCGGCGTATGACAGCATTGCTACTATTGCTCTCCACTGCAGCATCAAAGTCTTTTTTCTGCTTATTTAAATATAGCTTTAGCTTGGACAATCTATCGCGGTATTTATTAAGCTCTGAGTCAATATTCTTGTTCTCAGCCTCCAAAGCACGACGCCTGTCAACCAATCCTTGGATATCAGTAATTACCTTTAATTCCTCGTCTATACTACGAATCTTATCCTCTGTTTCATGCTGCTGGCGTTTAAAATCCAGCACCTTTTTAATATGCTTCGAGAGGTCATAGCGAGTAGCGGTTGCAGCCGTTTCGGCTTCGCGCGTGAATATATCGTATACACGCTTGTATGAAGCCGGAGGCAATAGGTCAAGATAATGTGATAGATGGTTTCTGGCGTTCTCGTCCAACGGTTGCCCACAAATACATTTTCCATCACCATGCAGAAGAGCTTCAATTAGAGGCTTCTCAATTCCGGGTATTAAAGTCTCAGTATCCAACTTATGTTTAAGTTTCTTTTTGGCAAGCATCACGTTTCGGGAAGCGAGGATTTTTGGGTAATACTGAACCAATCGTTCTCCAAAGAGAAGCTGTTCATCATCAATTTGTTTTGCCATCGAGTCGGCACTATTCTTAAGTATCTTGCGAAGCTCTTCATACTCCTTTCGCGTTTTTGCGCCACCAATAGTTTCAGATATCTCTCTGATTTCCTGAATATTAGCTGTTTTGGTTGCTTCGCGTGAATCAATGTTTGCATCGATTTCTTCAATTTGCTCTGTGGCATTTTCTATATTGGTTCTGAATGCTTCAATATCTGCTTGATTACCTGAACCAGTCCTGCTCAGATACAGCTTACCAATAACAGATGTCTTAATATCAGGTGAACCGATGTGCCGTGAAGCTTTTTCGTAAAGATGAAGATTGAAGATTGAATACAAGGCTTTCTTTAGCTTTTTCGATGAATCCTGACCTTTTTCCATTAGGTCGGTTATCATGCGTTCACCATCAAAAAAGAAGTAAGTTGATAAGCCTGATGGCAGCACCTTCTCAATGAAAACACTACTGTCACCCGGTACACGTTCCCAATCATAGTCTTCTGTTTTATAACTGAGAGTCACACGCTTATTCGTATTGATGGAAGATGACATTTTCTTTTGATACTGCCATTCACGACGCAGAAGGTACAACTTCCCCTCCTGTTCGAATTCAATGTCACCAATAACTGAGAATGTTGAATTTATCGCTTGCTCTGACTCAAATTCAAGATTATACAGTTTATCGCTTGAGCTCTTGTTGAATGAAGTTGTGTTGTAAAAAACCCATTGAAACAACTGATGGAGGGTTGTTTTCCCCGTACCGTTGCCGCCATAAATAATATTTACCTTTCCATCGGTAGAAAAGCAGATGTCGCCGCGCATCTTGAACGCGCGAAAGTTCTCATACCCAATGCGCCTAATTTTCATCGTCCGCCACCGCCTTTTCAAGTTCGGAAAGAATGGCATTGACAATTCGACCACGAATCTCATTGTTTTCTGCTTCCGCAGATTCCATGTTCTCCTGCTCAATTGAAATTATTTTTCCAATCATGTCCTCAATAATCGTTTCGTTATTCATCAAGTTCCTCCACATCCGGCGCTGTTTCGCCAATTATTTGTTCAAGTGTTATACCATAATCGGGCAGTTGCGTTTCCAACGCTCTGAGAAGTTCATCCGCATTGGTCGCCAACCTGGCATATTCATAATATCGTCGGAACTCTATTAGCGCAATGCGTGGCGTTGCTGTCGACGGTAGAACAATCACATCAAATATCCTCGCAGATTTTTTCCCATCATGTTTTCTCAGTATGCGGCCTCTCCGCTGAACAAACTCTCTTAAGTTGTCGTTGCTTGATAATATCAGTGCTGATTTGATGGAAGGTATATTTATTCCCTCATCCAAACACCTAATAGCCGCAAGTGCAGTCAAATCTCCATTATTAAAACGTTCAACAATATCCATGCGTTTGACGATATTTTCGCTTGCAGTAAACTGTGCAGGACGGTGTCCATGTGCATCCAGTCGTCTTTTTACAAACTGAATATGCCGTAGCTCGTTCCCTTCGTCATCGAACAGATGTCCGTCACCGCAATAGCATATAAAATGGTCTTTGTCGGACACTTTATCCAAAACAGAATCCATCAACCTGATTTTTTCTTCGGCCATTGAAATAATTCTAAGTTGTCGTCTTCGCAGCTTGATAAATTCCTCAACATTGATTAACACTCCCTGAGGATTAAAACAGGCAGCCATTCGTCTGACAACAGAAATAAATTCTTCTTCCTCCTGCTCTGTAGCATCGACATAAATCGGATGGTATGAATACGGAACCAAATACCCCTTTTCAAGAGCATATTCAATAGGTAAATTATAAACTCGACCGCCAAACCAAGCCATTAATTCATCTCCAATTGCGGTGTTTATGCCCGTAAAAGGAGTAGCACTCAAGCCCAAAAGGTAATCGTATTTTTCCAAAAGCCAGTCCGGCCTTGGTGTAAAACGGTGTGCTTCATCCACAATCAATAGACGTTTACTGGGGGTGGTAGACAATACATTCTCGAACCGCTCCTTGTTAAACGACATAATTGTAGATATAATAACTATCTGGTTGTCCGGATAATGTTTGGAGCGGATTATCTCTTCTTTGATTTCTTGTTCCCATGTGGGGTTTTCAGAAGACACCTTAACAATCCTTGATTCAGCAAATACCTTCTTTACATCTTCGTACCACTGTTGTACCAAGTGCTTATATGGAGCGCAGATAACGATAATCGTCTTTTCATGTTGCTGTAACCTGTCAGCGGCATAAATTGCAGTCCAAGTTTTACCTGTTCCAGTAGCCATAACGAAGAAGCCCTTGTATCCATTCTGCTCCCAAGCATTGATTGCCTCTTCTTGATAGCTACGAAGGACAACAGCCTTTTGTTTACGGTTTGCCTCTCGTTTTGATACAACTTGCAATATGCATTTTTTAATGGCTTCCCTAAAATCATAAACATCTACATAGGGATTCGTTCCTTCCCACAGCGAATCAAATTCATGAACTTCATCATCAACTGTTGTTGACTCATTATCTATCCAACTACGTGCAATGCGTACTTTTTCATAATTTTGTGTGTAACCGTATTCTGTGGAATTTGAAGAACCGAAAAATGCTATGCGATTACCGTTGGAGTCCTCAACAATTCCAAACTTATCATGATATATGCCCAGCCCTTTTGTTACCGCGACTTTAACATCCATTATACCGCTTGCCACCAATTCAGAAAGGATGTCCAAATTCGAATCATCAAGCCGTTCAATTTCTTCTTCGAAAGTTAGAAGGAAGGAATTCTCAATAATCTCATTCCTTTTGGAATAGCCAATTTTTATAGCCTCGATATCCGCATCACTCAAGCGTTGGCTTGTAACAAGTTGAATTTTACCGCCACTCCTGACAAGCGATACTATTCCATCAAGAACAATCGCAATAACCCCGGAGGAAAAGAATCCTGAACTCCTCCTGTATCGTTTAGCAACTTTTAGGCATGGTTTAATCAACGATTCTGAAATGGTATTTTCTCCGTAACTAACATAACTTTTATTTAGATGTAAATCTTGCAAATTAGGCATTAGTAATCCCCTTCTTCCCAGAAAAACTCGGAGACTATAATATCCTCCACTAATCTATCAATATCAGATAAATCGTCTATTTTTATTCGCCGTTCCGTTGTTACAGTAGAGGCATAATCATCTCTGATTGAGTCGATATCCGTTCCGTTTTTCATTATAATAGGTACTGAGTGCATAAACTGTGGCGTAGATGTAACAGCAGAAGCGCAAGTTCCAAATCTATTTATTATCGAATATACCAGCCATTCGGTTATAGGGATTGCTCCTTTGGGAAGTCTGTTAATTACGTTTAACCTGGAAATCTCTGAGTAGTCCATTTCACCGAGCTCCTCAATAACGACAGATTCAACTTGAGCAAAATCAGATTTGCTTAAGCCCAGTTCCTCAATGCTCACCAGCTTCTCTTTATTTAGAATAAGATATCTATCACTATAAGAATTTAACAACTTTGACAAGTCGTATATCTGTATTTGCTTTTCTTTTGCATAACTTTTAATCTCATCAATATAAACATATTTTTTACCCCAAAACGAACTCTTAAGAGCCTCCTGCCCGTTTTCAGAATCGAAAGCCTCATTAATTATGTGCGGCCTGCTGAACTTGAAATCATCACTAAAGAAAGCTCGAATAATGCTGAACAGATACCAACTTGTATTAATGTTATTATTGCTGATAAAATCAACGTGTTCTCTCTTAATTAAGTCGAATATTCGCTCATCAGAGACAATATGTTCTTTAGCTACAACTTGCTTCAATACGTGTAAAACACTTTTTTGTTCCGGAAAGATAATGTTAGATTTATGCATATACATTTTATTATACATAGGTATAACATTCTCGTAGTCAGATAGAGCGAAGTAAATAACAGCTTTAGGTATACCTGGGAACTGTTCCTGCAATTCATAGAAGCTCACTCCATTTATTCTTTGCTTAACGAAATCTGTAATATTGCTGTAGAAGTTCCCCGATACACCTCCTTTGATTACATAGTCGCGCCGAAATGAGAATCGGTCGGAGAAATACTGTTTCAGGACGCTCACCAAGTAATATTTATTTTCTATGCCTGCTTCTATAAGCTCTTCGTTAAACCTATGCTGTATCGCATTAGTCATCACCATATCAAAAGGATACTGCTGAATAAACTGAAGCATTTCTTCCACGAATTCGGGCGGCAAACTAATTTGCTTGTTTAGAATATAAGTCCCTCTGTCAATAAGCATACAGCGGTCAGCTACGCGTACCGAAATTGCATGGTCATTCCCAGAGATATTGTCATCCTTGAAAAGAGAAGCATAACCATGCCGAAAACGCCTCATTTCGTCAGTTTGATACAGTTTTATTCCGTTAGGGAAGAACTTCTCCAGAACAATTTCATATCTGTCTCCCATACGTAATGACTTTTTAATAAGGACATCATCATTCGCTACATAACCACGAAAAGCAATCTCTGAAATAGCTGTAAGAGGAATGTCAATGCCGTCATTATGCAAAACAGACTTTATCTCATTTAGAACATATTGCTTCTCGACGGGCGTGAGAAGACCGGGAAACGATACTGAAAACTTCTCGATTTTTTCAGCCCACTCACATTTATCCGACTTTTGCCTAAAAGGAAAGATGCCAGTTCCATTTATTCGTGGCAGTAAAATTGTTCCTCCCATAATTTCAGAAAGGCAAATTATTTCGTTGACTGTAGTACCTAACTGTTTTAGTTCATCGGCTGATATATAAAACTCACTTTCACAAAGAGCCCTCAGTGTTAAGAACAAATCCTTAATAAGTTCCAGTTTGCTTTTTGATTCCCTTATTTTCCTTATTACTTTCTCAGCAAGTTGACGAACACGTTCTCTCGTTAAACCCATTTCAACGCCTATCTGTTCCAAGGTTTTCTCAGAAGAAAAGCATCTGTTTTCTGCTACGAATTTTTCCCTAACTTTTAAATCTGTTACCAATAACTCTAAAACCTGATGTGGCTTTTTTATCCGCTTGATTGCTCTTAATATGTCGAGATAAAGTTCATTGGCAATGGAAGAATTTATAGACCATACATTCATGTCTATAAATTCTGAGAGCTTGAAAATGCCTTGCTGTTCGAAGATATCGCTTTGGTAGTCTAATAGGAAAGACAATTTAGCTTGATGGAAAAATACGTCAATCCCACGAATGAAGTTTTGAAGTTTGTGCAACATCATGTTAGCAAAAAATCTATTGCAAATGTCATCGAGTGCAAATAGTATTCTGAAATAAATCTCAGATACTGCTAGCTCATCCGAATCATGAAAGCATATGCTATATGAATTGTCATAATCTATGTATAAATTATCAGTTGTTGTAAATTGTTTTATCTGGAATCCAATACCCCCATAGCTTTCGTAAAATTTCAAGCCAGTAATTACGCTTTTATACTCTTGTTCAGCTACAGTGCATGGGTTCATGTATTTATCTTCAGAAATAAACTTTCGAACAATTCTCGCAGTGTCAAATCTGAGAGATGCTAGATTAAGCGTAATTAACTCGTCCGTAACAAATAAGGTTACCTTAAAGAAAGGTAACATCTCAGAATTTACTTGTGAAGTCATTTGACCATCTTGAAAATCGTCATTTGTATAGACGTTTTCCAAAGCGCAATTATTGTCTATCACCCTTTTGCCTCCTATTACAAGAGTTAAAGGCTTTTAAAGCCCTAAATATTACAGCAGAAAAGTATTTTCGAAATTTTTTGTATTATTTCGACATCACCTAAAGTATAACAATCTATCCACAAATTAACAATACCAACAACCCACATTCCTTACAAATTTATAGTTTCTTCCTTATCTCCTTATTTTTCTTCCATTATACTATGAAAATACTTATATCGACAACCTGTAATCATTCATATTCATCACATGAACAGGAAATTCAAAAACAACTTATTTATGAAATTCGAAAAGAATTCAGAAACCATAGATGACAGCCAGACAATCCAATCAAATTTCAAATGAGGTACTCTTCTTACCAAACAGGATAAGGAATGGCTTAAGGATTTTAAGATGGATTTTACCGAGAACGAAGCCCTTGCTTTATCATTTATAAGAAAAAATGAAGTTATGACCAACAGTGATTATCAGAAATTATGTAATTTGAACCGGGACAGGTCATTGATAGAGATTAAGGGACTCTTAAATAAGGGATTGATTAAGGCTCAAGGTGTTGGCAGAGGAACCATTTATGTGTTTTCTGATAAAATCAACCAAAGTGATGACATTGTTACCCCCAAAGATGACCCCCAAAGATAACGTTGAAAACGTAGAAAAAATATTGGCTTATTGTGTAGAAGCACATTCTAAAAAAGAAATTCTTGAATATTTAGGCCTTAGTGATGCTAAAAACATGGAAAAAACTTATCTTTATCCTTTGTTAAATGAAGGAAAACTTAAGATGACTCTACCAGATAAGCCCTCCAGCAGAAATCAAAAATATAAAACTGTAAGAAAGTTCACATGATTACCATTTCTAATGTGCTATGCTATTATTTTCTTATAATACATTGATAATATGTGTTATTATGCTTCTAAAAATACAAAAAGCAAGAGAGAGTATCGCTATTCTCTCCTTCAATACAAATAGCTGAGCTGACGCTTTTAAGAAGAATTTTAAATAAAGCATGTTGCAATTTTTTATACTCATCTACAGAATCAATCAATATTGATTCATCAAGCAGTTATAAAGTTTTTTAAGAAAAACCTTCAAATCAGCCGACTTGAAGGTTTTTAATACCTATATAGCCTGAAAGAGCTCTTGTTTCTCCTTTCCCGATGATAAACTGTTAAACTTTCAATCCTTACATCTGAAACCTGCATAAACAGGGGCTCCCATAAACTGTGTTAAGTTCAAGTCCCCTCAACTGCACTAAGTAAAATCAAGGGTTTCAGAGTTTTTAACAAACTCCGGAACCCTTGATCTTTTATGTTTGGAATGCAATAGGAATGCAACGGGTAGATTAATGAATTTCATTCACCATCATTAAATAATAATAATGTCTTCAGCTTTTTCTGCGTTCAATAGACTCTCAAGCTTAGTATATTTTGCACCTATAAAAAAACAACTATCCTTTTTCCCTATCGTTACTCTATTTGGTAAAGGGATTGGTTCACCATCAAAAAAGCATACCTTGCACTCTTTCTCCGAATCATATTTAAATTCCTTGATTTTAGCATAGTGAGTTATTGCTGATTCAGGCTGTCCACGATAAATTGCTATATACTTCAAATTTCCTTCTCTGCTATCACTTACTTTACACGGATACCAGCATTTCTCCTCAGCTTCCCCTAAAAATGTGTCTTCAAACCCTCTGCCATTTGATGATAGTATTACTGTATCATACTTCTCATACTGCGCTTCCTCAATTAAAGCATCCAGATTTATCCCATATTCTTCTTTTAGATATTTCTCGGACTCTTCAATGTATTTATGCATTGCTTCTTCAACTAACATGTTTCTGGAAAAACTTTTAGAATCACTAATAGAGGAAAAAACTTTAATAAGCATATCCAGACGTTCTAGTATCGAGTCATCGAAATAGACAGCTACTTGCTTTTTTAAAGATTTATTGTTCTTTAGTAATCCTTTAAAATAACCCTTATCAATATTATTCTCCATAATTTAACTCCTCCGTTCTATGTTGTTTGTAATATTGATTATAATATTATCTTATACCATTGTCAATATTATAATCAATATTGTTTTAAATATTATAATATATGGAAGCACCAGAATCTATTGAATGTAAAGTCCCTTGGGCCGCATATAGCGCGTAAATGCCCGTATTCATAAAAAGCTCGTAACCCATTGATTTTCAAAAGGTTACGAGCTTTTTGTATAATTTCGAATATATATTATATATCCGTGCGTATCTTTCAGGGATTAAGGAGAGGTTATTTCCCCACGCCGTCCGGTCCCCCCTCATAGTCATCTATCCTGATGTTGACTGCAAGCGTTCTATCCGCGTAGAAGTAATACCACTTGTCGCCGATCAGCAACCATTCGCCGTTGTCTTTGGTGTTTTTATTTCTTTCGGTTTAACATCATAGCATTAATAACTGGTTCAAGAGGCGGTGCCATGCCCTCCTGCCCAAGCAGCAGATACTCTCCGGTATCGTCCCTCCCGATCTCATAATAGCCTGATGCGTCCGGCAATTCCTCCAGTTCGTACCAATACTGGCCTTGGCTGCCGCTCTCGACCGATATCCTGTCTGTTAAGGTAAGAATTCCGTCTTTGATGCTGTATTTGCCTGTAGTAACGATATAACTATCGAAAGCAATCAATTGCGCGAATGTTCCATCTTCAAAGAAGGTATACATAATCCCCATGCCCGATATACCCTCATACACTCCGGATTCGGCGTTATACTGGCCGGATATATCACTATAACTCCATGTACCTGCGATAGATCCGGCTGCCGACTGTTCGGCCAATGCCGGACCGGACGGTGCAGATGTCTGCTCCGATGATTCCTGTGGCGGCTGCTCCGATGAAATACCGCTTTCCCTTTGCGTTTGTACCGTTTTACCCGCCATTAAGGATAAGAGAATGTCTTCTATGGATCCATCCTTCTTATCCGAAGCGTAACAAGTGAGAAACTGGCCGCTGCGGACGGCAATGTTATAGCCTGCATCGTCGATATCCTTTGCGTTTTTGATGGCTGCATCCTCGGTTTCGCATTCGATAAAGGAATAAACGGTATTCTGGCCGTCTGCGTCTATCTCAATGGAAATGCCGTCCTTAACCTCGCTCATAAACACCAGCTGGTGGCCATCCGTAACGGTATAACCCGAAGCCTCCGCTGCTTTGCGGATCGAGGCCAGCGAGACCCCGTCATCTTTATCCGGTTCTTCTGAAGCCTTACCGGGCTCTTCCTCCTGTATGCTCTGTCTCTGTTTCGCCGGAGCACTCTCATCTGTTCCGGTCTGAGGGGAATCCGCACCCTTGCAGCCGGAAAGCATCGTCATAATGAGAACAAAAACAAAACCTGGAATCATTACTCTCTTCATAAATCTCCTCCCTTTCATATTCCTATTGTAGATGTTTATCAAGTATTTCCCCGCGCTTTCCCTGGCTGGTGTAGGCCTTCAAATCCTCCGAGTAGCCGGGCAGACGGCGCAATACGCCGCCAAGCGTCACGCTCATTCCCTCGGCCGTACTCAGATAAAGCGTAACCTTGCGCTCATCCGCCGTATAATCCGGGTCCGGCTCCACGTGGAGGATAAAGTCAACCTCCGTACTGCCTGACTGAGTATCGTGATGTTCGAGGGACTCGCCTGCCTCGCCTCTTGCATTCACATCCAGATAGGCCTCCACTGCCTCGGCGGTGAAACTGCCTCTGGCGGCCAGCACATCCCCGGACGGAGCCAGGGAGCCGCCCTGTCCGTCCGGTATAGTGTAGCTTCCTCCCGACAATTGCTGCTCAAAGCTGTTCATTAAAATCACACTGATATAATTGCAGATACCCTCACCGCCCGCATCAAACTGCATATCCACCGGAACATCCTTTAATAGCTCTTTCAAGAAATCACCGGTATCCAATGTGGTCTTCATCCAGAAAACGCCGGTATATTGCCCGGAAGCAGACTGGTTGTCGAGTTCGTCAAGCTTATCTGCATAGAACTCACATTCATAGTCGGCATAATACCCCATTGCCATTTCCTGCCGCCAGGTCCCGGAGGCTTCGATAACAAAGATGCTGGGAGGATAAATCGAGCTTTTTGTCTGCACCTCTTCGGGCGGGCTTTCCTCAGGCTGCCCGTCTTTTGTACTGCTTTGCCCGGGAAAAACGGCAGAATCGTCTTCCTTCTCCCGCACATTATCTGGTGTGGGCGAAGTACCGGGGAATATCCCCGGCGCCTTGGCGCACGCTGTACAAGATAGAATCAGGCCTATGGCCAGTGAAAGGATTATTTTTCTCTTCATCCTGCTGCTCCTTCCCGGACTATTCCTCGAGCCAGAAATTACAGGAGAAGGTTGTTCGTGTTTCCAGTGTTTCATAAATCTCTATACTTGCCTTATATTGCTTGCTATTCCACTCAAAACCCTTAAATACCATCATGTCGTCACCTTCCCAGCCGTCTTGACGGAGCATCTCCATATATTCGGCTGCTGCAGCTTCATCGATACCGTCACAGGTATAGTTAAAGTACCAGACATCCTCCATTGTCTCTAAAATTTCCACCTCACCGATCAGTATACCGGCGTGCGGCGGAATAATGTCAGATGGGATTTTGCTTGTGGGCCATGTGCCAATCTCTTCAATAAATACGTCAATCTGGAGAACCGTGCCGTCGCCCTGCAGCTGGAAATTTACCGTACACGGGCCAAGCATGGCTTCCGCCTCCGTATCGTCGGAGGCGACAATCCAGCCGGAATCTCTCAGTTGCCCCAGGTAGACGTATAGTTCGGACTTATCTGTGTCCTTAATCTTGATATAGAGTATTCCGTCGTCCTTTCCCGAAGCTGTGACAGTCCCCGCCGTATACTCCGGCAGTTCTTCGAGAAGGATATCCACAGGCCAGCTTGCATTCAACAAATCCGACGGCAATTCGATGGACAAACTGTTCTCGGACGATGTTGACACTTCCCCCGACGAGTTATCTCCGGATTGCGTTGATGTTTTGCTTGATGCATCCTTTGCAGGACTGTCCTTTTCTTTTCCTCCATCGTCTTTTTTGGCGCACCCTGTAAGGGATAATACCATCAGAATAGCGATAAGAACGCATAGTAACCGCTGTCTCATAATTTTTCTCCTCCTATAATCTTTAAAAATCCTATTTTGGGGCTTTCACAGTTTTTATATTGATTGCAGCTTTGATCCCGCAGATACGTTTATCGTACCTATTTTGCTTTGAGTAACAGCCCTGCGGCGATATTGCCTATAATCGGGATCCGGTATTCGACGTATTTGTACGCCTTTAGCATAGCGATAACAGCTAAGGCAAGGCTGACAAGGGAAATCAGCGTCGTCAGCATTACGATGAACCCCACCGTTCCGTAGGAATAGAAGGCCGGGGCTGCCAGATTACCGCCGAACAGCAGTGTTAGCAGCAGACCGAGTATCCTGCCTATGGCATCCAGTACAAAGGCCTGCATCGCATGAAATTTAACAAAACGGCTTTCTTTTTCCAGAAAGAAAATAGCCAGTGGCGCAAGCCAGGCGACATACCGGATGACGGGAATGAAAGCCAGTATACAGCCTGCAAGATAGCACAGCAGTGCCATGCTGTTTGCCTGTAAATCTCCGATACTAGATTTGTGTGGTTGAATTGGGTTATTCATAATTATTAAATCCTCACTTTCTGATTATATTTGTGGTTCCCACGGGTACTATTACGGTGGGAGTAGTGTGAATCGTCTCGCAAAATCATGCGAGTCATTGGAAGAATAGCAAAAGCGCTATTCTTTGCGATTTATGCTTGCGTCATCAAAGCATATAAGCAGCCATCTCCTTTTGCCACGATTCCTCCGAGGTGTGAATTACCCGTCCGGCAAACCGGCTGCGCAGATACTGCAAGGCTGCCGTACGTTTTACCGCCATCATGTAATCGGTGTATTCGGGTCTCTTCAGCTCATCTTCCTTCAGCCGGATCACCTCTCGTTTAAAATTAACGGCTTCCATCGCCCTGTTAAGTGTACGGCAAAAGATATCCCAGCTTTCCGTAAACCGGTATATAAATGTAGCTGCCGCCGTTTCCTCGGACAGTGCCAGCTCCACCGCAGCAATGCCGGGTCTTTTGCCTGGTGTGATCAGCCACAAAATATCCTCCGCTTCTTCTCCTGCCAGCCCTGATTTCATCCCGACGCAAATTTCAGTAGGATCGCCGATCTCCTTTAGAAACCGGTATTCACTGGCAACACGGCTTTGACTGATACGCATTTCCAGCGCTTCGGCAAAGGAAGCTGCTACCGCGGCAAGTTTACCAAACGGTACAGCAACCCCCTCCGGCAGCATCCGGGCTATGGCAGATGCCTGTGTGGAGGTAAGACTGCCATCGAGCTTGCATACAGCTTCCAGAGCATGGGTCCGCAGAAAGTGGAGTCTTTCGGCAACAATACTCTCAAAGGGCTGGGTATCATGCCCGAGACGAATAAAGGAATAGCGTTCGCCCGAGTCAAGGCTCAGGGTAAGCTCGTATCCGTCCTTATGCATGCCGGTAACAAATACCAGCGGAATTCGGCGCGCTCCGTCGTCCGGCGGCAGAAGAAGGACGCAATCCTCATAAATCTCAATAACAGCTCTCCCTGCTGCGGTCCTGTCATCTTCTTCATAACGGTATTCACCGTTCGTTTTAAGGATCGGCGCTCCCCTAACGAACAGGGCTTTACGTACTTTCATGCTGTACGTATCATAAAAGGTTTGATAAAACGGTTCACAGCCGTGTTCAAAACGGGACACTTCATATATGCCGTTATCGGTTTGAATACGGACTGCATAACCGCAGATGATGAAACCGGTTATTTCAGGATACGGGATAGCGATCCCATCAAATAAAGCGGCGATAAGCAGCGCGTCCTCGAGGACGGTGATCTTTACCTCGCCGGTTATCCGGCTGCACTTTAGATAAGCGCTATATTCATTTGCCTGCATGTAAACCTCCTTACACGGCTTAAATTATTGCAGCTTCTTTCCGCAGCTTCCACAAAATTTAGTGCCGGGCGGATTTTCCTCGCCGCAGTCGGGACATCTGCCCGTCTCCGACGCGGTCATGGGAGAGCCGCAATTGTTACAGAACCGCACGCCCTTCGCGATTTTCGCGCCGCAATTGGCACAGGCTTCAAGCTCCATTGATGCACCGCAATTGTTGCAGAATTTACCCGCCCCCGCAGGCTTACCGCAGGAAGGGCAGACGATCTGCCTGCTCTCAATCCTGCCCTGCCAGACATTGGCAGTTCTCCCGGCTTCTTCAATGTTTCTTTTCATGGCGTCGGCACGGGCCTTCGCCACATAGACCTCCTGACGCGGGGCGCAGGAAACGCAAAGTCCTTCGTCCTCGTTGTGGCAGGCATCGCAGACATACTTATGACAGGCATGGCAGCGGTGGAAGTGCTCGTGCGCCTCGTTCTGCGCCCGTTCAAAGGCCTTTTCATGCTCCTTCTGCCATTCGGGGCTCATACCCTGAAACCGCTCCGAGAGAATATCACCGCTGCGCCCGGCGGCATAGCCGATGCTTGACAGCCTCCCACCCAGAAGACCTCCTATAATCCCCGCGCCCGCAGACAGTCCCCGCAAACCCTTTCCTTTTTTATAGGTCTCCGATTCAATAAAGCTGCTTTTGTATCCATCCGAGCAGTTGTCACAGTAAAAGGTGAACTGAAACCCCGCCTCGGTGGAATTGTCCTCATAGTTTCGTGTAAACGCTTTAAGCATATTGATTACCTCCCAAACAGCGCGCCGGATTGCCGCGCCTTATTAATTTTCTTTCCGCAGGCCGTGCATTTCGTATTCTCAAAAAATTGAAGCTCCCCGCAGCGCCGGTTCCCGCAGCGGATCATCAGGGAGGCACCGCAAAGCTCGCATTTCTCCTGCACAAAGGTCGTTTTCTTACAAGCCGGACAGGTAGCGGTAAGCGCCCTCCTGCATCCGGCACAAATCTTATTGTCCTTATCTATGGTCCGCAGGCACGCGGGGCAGTGATAGCCGAAGGGGCTATGGCTCCCGCAAGCGGGACAAAACCGTGCGTCGCGCATAATATATGTATTACAGTGATAACATGGCTGTTTATAGGCTGCCATCGTTACTTCCCCCAATCTGATTTATGGTGTGAAAGCGGATCATTTCGTTTTCTGAACAAGCTTTCCGACCGCCTCCTTCAGCGCACGGCAGTCATCTATAATGGGCTGACTTTGTTTTTCCTGCAAGTATCCTGTTTTCACCATGATCTCAAGCAGGTATTCCGCTTCAACTGCATAGGATAAAGCCTGGCTGCTCTCTCCCAATGACTTTCCGCCGGTCATATGCACGATTCTTAAAGATATTCCGATGCCCGCAGCACATGTAAGAAATCTCTCGCACAGCGGAAACGGCTTCTTCTCCTCATTCAGATATCGGATAAGCTCTATGGCACGGATAGAAAAATCAAAACTGTTTTCAAGAACCTGCTTCATATTTTCACCCCCATAAATAACGTATTTTTACTATTTCATTGTAAAGGCGGCTGAAGAATCATAAAACTACATTGATGTGAGGCATTAAAAATTTATTTTTTTTGCCTTATGGCTCAATGTGAGACTTTTTTCCAATCTGTTGTTTTATAAAGAATGTCTTGGGAATAAAGTATCACATCAAAGTTTTATCCCCTTGATGACAATCCGATTTTATGTTATTATTTACCAGTAAGGAGGTGTGTGCATGAGCTCAAATGCTTTACAAACCGACAAACTGGTTCCAATAAAGCTTCCGGAGATCTGCGCTCCGCGTCTGGAGCTGCTCAGACGTTTTGATAAGGCTTCAGAAAAACGGTGTATATACGTCAACGCTCCGGGCGGCTGCGGCAAAACGGTATCCACTCTTTTGTGGATTCAAAAATCCGGCTGTATCCCTATTTGGCTCGGACTTGACGCATATGACAATACGCCGGCCGTATTCTACCGGTTTTTCTGTTCCTCGCTCTTTTTTGCCATACCTCAAAAAGAAAGCCTGTCCGCGATTGTCATGGACTCCGCCTTCAATGATTCCCCTGTGGAATACACCATTGATATATTGTCCCGGTTCTCCTTTGACAGCAGAAAATATGCGCTTGTTCTGGACGACTTTTATTTCATCACGAATGAAGAAATACTGAAATCCCTGATCTATATTGTGAAACGGCTCCCCCTATCCGTTACTGTGGTCTTTTTAAGCCGCAGCGAAATACCCGGATTTTTCACGCCTTTGAAAGAAAACGGCAAGATCGCTTTCATCGATGCCGCCGAGCTTTCCTTTAAAAGTGATGAGATACGCCGATTTTTTTCAAGCTATGGCAGGTTTATTACCGAAGACGAGGCAAAACAGGCTTTTGCACTCACCGACGGCTGGGCTATCGCGGTCAGTGCTTTAGCATTAAGCGGTAGAATAACCGCCGATCACAAGCTGGACGGCGGTCTTCTGGACGAATACATAGAAAAGCAAATATGGTGTAAATTTGACGATAAGCTGCGTCTTTTTTTGATAAAAACCTCCATCGTGGACGAATTTACCATCAGGCTCTGTGAACGGCTGACGGGGAACACCGACGCCAAACAGACTCTTAACATGCTATGCAGCGGAAATATGTTTATCAGCAGAGGAAATGATACCTTCCGCTATCATCATTTGTTTTTGGATTTTTTGCGGAGGGAGGCAGAAAAAGAATTCGTCGTCCGATACGATATCCAGTACAAAACAGCGGCGGATTATTATTTTGAAGAAGGGAAATATTTTGACGCACTGCGTTATTACGTCAGGGCCGAGGATAAGAAGGGAACCGCCGCCGCCCTGTATCATTTCTGGAACAGCACGGGGAAATCCAGCTCCGAGCTTTCAAAAATATCTTTTATCAATGATCTGCCGGTCACTTTTTTGGAACAAAACCCCTATTTATACGTTGGCTGCGCCTGGTACGCCCTGTTCTACAGCAACGTAGAAAATTTCTTTTGTTATATGGATAAGCTTTATGGACGAATTCACGATATTGCGGGCGAATATTCCATGTTTTTAGAAAGTATGCTATTTCTCTTTACCATTGATCATCGGTATACTTTTACGCAGCAGGCAGCCAGACTGTCGGCCGAAGATACCCTGGTGGTTAATGTTTGTAATGTCCCAAAATCCCAGTGCCAGTATTTCCCTTTCTTTTACCGGACACACCGGGATTATTCCTTTTACGCCGTAAACACCGAAATGCATTTTGCGGAATTTCGCTCTGTCTTCCTGCAGATGCTCGGCAGTTACTATTCCATTATCGAATCGGGAGTACGTTCCGGGCTTCTTTATGAAAGAAACCAGTTAAAAGAGGCGTTATCTCTTGTGACTCCAAATCCGGCGACGGACTCGGATGAACTCATATTCTTATCCAAGCTGCATATCGCATCCTGTCTCTTTGCAATGGGCCGGGAGGAGGAGTCCGCGCGGGGCAGAGAAGAAATAAAAGAATTTTTGGAAAAGAAGAATTTATTATACCTTTTGCCTGTTTTTTCAGCATATGAAACGAGAATAAAGCTATTGGACGGTGATAAGGCTGCCGCCTCCTCCTGGCTTGAAAATTATTTTGTAATCGACCGGCAGGACATGGAATTACACAAAATTTACCTGCACTTTACAACGGCAAGGGCCTATATTGTTTTGGGCGAATACAAAAAAGCCGGGCTGTTATGCGAACGGATCAAGACATTATCCTATGATTTCGGCAGACTGCTGGACAAAATAGAAGCCACCGTGCTTTTGATTATCCTCAAATGGATTACGGGCAACAAGCAGGAGGCCGTTGAACTGCTTCAGACCACACTGGCAGATGCTGAGCCATATTATTTTGTAAGAGTGTTTGCCGACGAGGGGAAATCAATTCTTCCCATCCTTAACAGGCTCAGGAAGAGAATGAACGCCGAAGATAAATCAGCGCCTGATTATAAATATGTGCATGAAATTTATCAGTCTGCCTATGACCGGTCAAAAAGGCATAAGGGGATAACCTGTACCCCTAATAAACCCATAAAACTATCCAAACAGCAAAAATCTATATTGGAGCTTTTAGCGAAGGGCTATAGAAATGCTGAAATTGTGGAATTGACCGGCTTGTCCATCAATACGATCCGGTCCCATACCAAAATCGCCTATCAAAAGCTGGAGGTTAACACATCCACCGCTGCGGTACTCCGTGCCCGGGAATTAGAGTTGATCGAGTAGAAAAGAGGTTGTTGCTATCGTGCAACAACCTCTTGCTAAAAATAAGCTTATTATTGTAAAAATTCAAACATCCATTCATTTCCTTCATAGGGAATTGTGAATTCGACGAATCCTCTCGCATAGCTTGCCAGGTCATAGGGATAAAAGAAAATACAAATTCCCTCTTCCGTCAGGTAATAATCCATATTGTAAAAATACTCCGTCCTGTTCTGAACGGTTAAGGGAGCATCCTCCCAATACTCCTCCGGATATTCATCATATATTTCCTGGAACCCCTGCGTAACATATGATCCGAAGGTGGCTTCATCTGTCGCAATCAGATCGTCCAGTCCCAGCCAATTGCCTGAAGCAAGATCAAAGGTCAGCGTCTGCCGAAACGGATAGCCGTGAGCTCCACCGGTATAGGAATAGCCTTCCAACATGATACACAATATCCCGTTATTATTGTATCGCACCGAATAGGACATATCAAATGAATAGGGGTAAAAATATTCCTCATCTGCATACAGCTTTGCATCTTCTGCCATTTGATCGTTAGAAGCGATAAACTGCGTGTAATAGCTTTCAAATACCTGATTAATCTGTTCGTATATGAGATTATCGCCTTCCAGCACAGGAAATTCCATGGCTACCGTCATGATATCGTTCTCCTGATCCGTATAGGTATACTCATAGGTGGAAGATGTGATACCGGTAACTCTAAACGTCATTTCCTGCAACAGCTTATAGTGAGCCAGCTGATCCGTCAGGACCCGGTCCTCCGGAATTTCTTCAAGCCCCTGCTCAATCGCCGTGACAGCGGCTTCGTAATCATTATAATAAGCATAATTTTCGGCATCTGAAAGCACCTGATTCCTAAGGTTATTGATCCTCTCTTCCTCCAGACGGCGCGCTTCTTCCTGCTGTGCCCACTCAATATCCTTTACCGCCAGATTATAATATTTCGTATCTTCCTTTTCTACTGCGTTATATTTTACAATAGCGCCGGCATAATCACCCTGGTCAAATAGTTCTTTCCCTTCCCTGTAATTCTCTCTGGAACGATTGATCCTGCTGATCCATCGGGATATTTCATCCGTAGTATCCTGCAATTCATCCATATTATAATCTTCGAATCTATGTAACTCTTTTATTGCAGAAGCATAATCAATTTTTTCATTAAAATAATCATTCTTGACCAGCTTTGTCCGATCCAGTAATTCCTCCAATACTTTATCATCAAAGGCTTTCTTCTTGCCGCTGTACTTTTCAAAAAGATCGATTGCTTTATCATATTCTCCTTCATCAAGGAAAGCAATTACATTGACTGCCTGCTCCTTAACATGGTTTTGATACGCGAAGTATCCAACCCCGCCGCCGATCATAATTACTGCGGCACAGATACCGGAGATAATCCATATTTTCGCCTTACTCTTCTTTACAGATACCGGAGGCTCCGCCCTTTTTGGCTCCTGAGTATTCTTAATCGGATCCACAGGCTTATCCTCAATCGGTGCAGGGGTTAATGATGCTTGTTTTTGCCAGTGTGTCGGTGCACCGCAATAAATACAGAACTTCGTTGTATCTTCCAGATTTTTTCCGCAATTCGTACAGAACATTTTTTAGTCACCTTTCTACAGAAATTATATCTGAATGTTACCATTTATTCTTTAATTTTACAAGTACTTCTAAAATCATTCTGCATCGGATGGGACTTATCCGGATTGTTTAGTTATATGATTTATCCATCTTCTAGCATGGCCAAACCCATGATATAATTGGGTTAATAAAGGATAATCCGATTGAAGGAGAATGCAGATGAAGGTTGTGATAGCAATAGATTCATTTAAAGGAAGCTTATCCTCCATGGAGGTCGGCATGGCCGCCCGGGAAGGTATTCTTAAGGTCTGCGATGCAGAAGTGGTAGTGAAACCCCTGGCCGACGGAGGAGAAGGTACTGTGGAGGCGCTTCTGTCCGGTATGGGCGGAAAAAATATAACCATTGAGGTAACGGGTCCCTTGGGAAAGACGGTTTCCTGCTCCTATGGAATACTGGAGAACGGCAAAACAGCAGTGATGGAGATGGCTGAGGCCGCAGGAATTAAGCTTGTTCCAAAAGATCAGCTGAACCCTCTGAACACCACCACCTATGGTGTCGGAGAGATGATTAAGGATGCGATCGGCCGGGGCTGCCGTAATTTCATTATCGGTATCGGAGGAAGCTCTACCAATGATGGCGGTATCGGAATGCTTAAGGCCCTTGGATATGAGTTTTATGATGCGGAGGGCGGTCCGGTCAGCCCGGAAGGAAGAGAGCTGGCGAGGATTACCGATTTAAGGACGGAGGGCGCTTTGCCGGAGCTTAAGGATTGCTGCTTCCGGATTGCCTGCGATGTCAATAATCCGCTCTGCGGACCTTTGGGTGCTGCCCATGTCTTCGGTCCGCAAAAGGGCGCCACCCCCTTGATCGCCATGGCCCTGGACCAGGGCTTAAAGAACTATTCTGAGGTTATCCACAGGATCACCGGCAAGGATACTGCCACCC
Source organism: Bacillota bacterium (assembly GCA_023423335.1). Lineage (GTDB taxonomy): Bacteria > Bacillota > Clostridia > Lachnospirales > Lachnospiraceae > Mobilitalea. The sequence goes on from JAFAFU010000066.1 coordinate 20,177, forward strand.
TTCCCGGCACCGGTGCTGCCGGAGGTCTTGGCTATGCTTTCGTGACCTTCCTTAATGCAAAGCTGGAATCCGGTATCAGCATTATTCTGAAAGAAATCCGTCTGGAGGAAGATATTATTGATGCCGACTATGTCATTACCGGGGAAGGTAAACTGGACTTTCAAACTGCCATGGGTAAAGCTCCGATTGGCGTAGCCAAATTAGCAAAGAAGCATGGTAAGAAGGTAATCGCCTTTGCAGGCGGCACTACGGAGGATGCTGATAAATGCAATGAAGAGGGTATCGATGCTTATTTCAGTGTGCTAAGACTGCCGATGACCGTGGAGGAGGCCATGGGGTACGAGGTTGCAAAAGCCAATCTGATCTCCGCCGCTTCCCAGGTCTTTCGTCTGATCAGCACAGTAAGAAATATTTCAAATTAAATAATAGACCTTACCGGAATATATGATACAATACGGTAGAAGAAACCCGTCGGATTAATATATGAAATGAGGAGTTAGTGTGAAATTACAGTACGAGACCGCCTATGGCACCTTCTTAAGAAGGCCAAACCGATTTATTGCATATATCGATGTCTCCGGTAACGAGGTGATCTGTCATGTACCGAATACGGGACGGTTAAGAGAGCTTCTTACCCCGGGGGCCGCTGTCCTGCTGTCGTTCCACCCTTCAGTCCTACGGAAAACCCAATATGAGCTGCGGATGGTGATGAAGGAGGGCCGCTGGGTCTCAATCGATTCCCAGCTTCCAAATCTTCTGGCCCATGAGGCTATCGCAAATGACCGGCTAGAAGAATTGGCCGGCTATTCGACGATCAAAAGAGAAGTCACTTATCAGAACAGCCGCTTTGATATCCAGCTGCTCCATCATCAGAAGGATGACAGGACAGATACTTTTGAAGCAGCACCGGCCTGTTTTGTAGAGGTGAAGGGCGTCACTCTGGAGAAGAATGGCTGGGGTTATTTCCCCGATGCCCCCACGGAGCGAGGGCGAAAGCATATCGATGAACTGATTCATGCCGCACGGCATGGTTACCGTGCCGTCTTATTATTTGTAGTGCAAACCGAGAAAGCAGACGGGTTCAGCCCGAATGCCGAAACTGATCCGGCCTTTGCCGGAAAAGTAAAGGAAGCATATATGGCTGGGGTTGAGGTCCTTGCTTACCGCTGCATCGTATCCCCCGAAGAGGTTACCATTACCGTTAAGCTTCCTGTTATCTTAAATTAATCCCCTATTCCAGGCACTGAGCCAGCACTTCCCTGTCAATTATCTTAAAGCTGCTTCCATAATAATCGATCAGCCCATCCTCCTTCATTCTGGCCAGCTCCCGGCACATGGAGGTTCGGGATACATTCAGATAATCTGCCAGCTCCGACCGGTTGAGCATGATCTGGAAGGTGTTGCTGCGTTTGTCCCTGACTTCATTGATCAGAAAGCTAGCAATCTTCTCTCTCATTCCCTTCAGGGTAAGGAGTTCCAGCTTACGGTTTAATGTCACATTCCTTTCTCCTAGGACAACCATCATATTCTGGATCAGACTGACATGGAAGGAACAGGAATTCCCGCAGGATTTGATGATTCTTTCATAGGGTATCATCAAAACCACCGCAGCTTCCTTCGCCTGCACTGTAACCGGAGAGATACGGTTGGCGGTACATACGATGCCTTCCGCGAACATATTCGACGGCCCGAGAAATGTCACGATATGTTTATTGCCCGCCAGACTTTCTTTCATAATCTCAATCACTCCGGATACCAGGATACCGACATAGTTAACCTCATCTCCCGACAGGAAGATATATTCCTCTGCGGCATAGCTTCTTAGCTGTGAATCCAGACAATGCAGCAAACGGTCCAGATCCTTCTCCTCAATATTCCGGAATAACGCGCATTTCTTAAGTATAGGGATATACTTTTCCATTCCGATCTCCTCTAATCGCTCTATATTTGCATTTCTTCTATAAATTAGACTGTAATCCTTTTATTCCTATAAGCATTTCAATAGCCTAAAATAAATATTTTTCATTTTTGTAGCCATGGCTACACTTTTTTATCTCTGACCGTATTATACTCTCCTTGTTCCGATGAAGTCAATGAGATAAATCTCATAGCAGATAAATCTCATAAAATAAATTAAAGGAAATAAAGGAGAGCATAAGAATGGAAAATAAGATGTTTTGTTATCAGTGCCAGGAGACCTCAGGCTGCACCGGCTGCACCCACTTCGGTGTCTGCGGAAAATCCCCGGACCTATCCAGAATGCAGGATTTATTGATCTATGTAACAAAGGGACTCAGCGCTGTAACAACAGCCTTAAGAAATCAGGGGGAAGAAATCTCCGCTGTGGTTGACCACTATATTACCATCAATCTATTCACAACAATTACCAATGCGAACTTCGATGATGAGGTTTTCTATAAAAGGGTATTTGAAACCCTCTCCTTAAAAAACGGCTTATTAAATAAAGTAACCGAACCTGCCTCCCTTCCGGAAGCGGCTCTTTGGGATGCAGTGACCAGAACGGAGCTGGACCAGAAATCCCTTACGGTTGGTATTTTAACGACGAAGGATGAGGATATCCGAAGTCTTCGGGAACTGATTATCTATGGATTGAAGGGCTTGGCCGCTTATTTGAAGCATGCCAACGAATTAAATTACGATAACTCAGCCGTAGGCGCATTCATGCAGAAGGCCTTAGCCGCAACCCTGGATAATACCTTAAGTGTTAATGAACTGATCGCCCTTACCTTAGAGACCGGTAAGTTCGGCGTGGACGGCATGGCATTGCTTGACGCAGCCAATACCGGAACCTACGGTAATCCTGAGATCACCAAGGTTAATATCGGTGTCGGCACCAGACCCGGTATCCTGGTCTCCGGCCATGACTTAAGAGATTTGGAGCAGCTGTTAGAGCAGACCGAGGATACCGGGGTTGATGTTTACACCCATTCTGAGATGCTTCCGGCTCACTACTATCCTGCTTTCAAAAAATATAGTAACTTTGTAGGCAACTACGGTAACGCATGGTGGAAGCAGAAGGAAGAATTCGAGAGCTTCAACGGACCGGTCCTGATGACCACGAATTGTGTTGTTCCCCCGGCTGCTTCCTATAAGGGCAGATTATTCACCACCGGAGCCGCCGGTATCACAGGCTGCGTCCACATCGAGAGGGATGAGAACGGACATAAGGATTTCTCACAGATCATTGAGCTGGCGAAGGCCTGCTCCGCTCCGACGGAAATCGAACGGGGCGAGATTCTTGGCGGCTTTGCCCACAATCAGGTTCTTGCTCTGGCTGACCAGGTAGTGGCTGCAGTAAAATCCGGTGCCATCCGTAAGTTCTTTGTTATGGCCGGCTGTGACGGACGCCAGAAGTCCAGAAACTATTACACCGAATTTGCTAAGGCCCTGCCGAAGGATACCGTAATCTTAACCGCCGGCTGCGCCAAATATAAATACAACAAACTGGAATTAGGCGACATCAATGGAATTCCCCGTGTCCTGGATGCCGGTCAGTGTAACGACTCCTACTCCCTGGCTCTGATTGCACTGAAGCTGAAGGAAGTATTTGAGCTTCAGGATATCAACGAGCTTCCGATTGCCTTCAACATCGCCTGGTATGAGCAGAAGGCTGTCATTGTTCTTCTTTCACTGCTTTACTTAGGTGTAAAGAACATCCACTTGGGACCCACATTACCTGCCTTCCTTTCCCCTAATGTGGCGAAGGTCCTGGTTGAGAGCTTTGGAATCGCAGGAATCGGTACGGTAGAAGACGATATCAAGCTGTTCCTGGAATAATACGGCTCCCCCAATTTCATCTTAATATACAGCACCTGCAAAGCCGGCATTTTTGGACCAAAACCCAAGGATGCCGGTAAAGTATTACGGACGAAACGGCAGCAATATTAAATCAAGATAATCTTGTCAGGTGAGTATACTATGTTCAATTACAATAACAAAACATGGAGGTATCGTAATGGACAGTATCCAATTAATGATGGAGGAACATCAATATATCCTGCGGATGCTTGCAGTGGTACGCAAAGCCTGCTATCGTGTACTGAAGGGCGAGGATGTCTGCTATGAGGATTTTGACCGGATGATTGATTTTATCCGCAACTATGCCGACGCTCATCACCACGGCAAGGAAGAGAAGCTTTTGTTCAATGAGATGGTAGAACATCTCGGTCCCTTGGGAAATAAACTGATCACCCACGGAATGTTAGTAGAGCATGACCTTGGCCGGCTCCACATCCAGGAATTAAAAGCCGCCGTGGACCGTGTTCAGGGTGGAGAGGAAGAAAGCAGGCTGGACATTATCGCAAATGCCATAGGTTATACCCATCTTCTGAAACGGCATATCGATAAGGAGGATGCCGTTGTCTACACCTTTGCCAAACGCCAGCTGCCGGCGGATATTCTTGAGAAGGTAAACCGGGAAACCGATACATTCGAGAAATCAGCAGAAGAAAAAGGCACACAGGAGTTCTATCAATCCCTGGTAGAGTCCCTGGAGAAAAAATATCTGTAGAATAATACTGCTTCATTTCTTTCATCATATAAGCTCCGTTTTGGTTTAGATACTTTCTGACACCGCGAAACGGAGCTTATTCTATGCTTTTACTATGCCGAGGGTACTCATTCTTATCTTTTGTAATTCGTTTTGACCCATGACATGTTTTGTAAATATATTCAAAAATATTTCAATTTAGTTGGACGCTTTCCAAATTTATGCTATACTATACACAACATACCACATCCCGTCCAGCTTAATCTTAAAATTTCCAAAACGGCAGGAACGAGAGGAGTTCACCCCCTGATGATCGATATCAATACCTTAGATACATATCGGCTGATCCATGGTGACTGCATGGAGATGCTGAAGGAAATCCCCGATAAGACCATTGACCTGATCTTAACTGACCCGCCTTATAACCTGGCGAAATACTCGACAGGCAATATGAGGTTTGGCTGGCGCAGTGAGATCAATAATGACGTGGCCAAATGGGATCTGAAGGAACTGGATCCGGCAGATTTTTTACAGGAGTTCAAACGGATTCTCTCCCCCACCGGCAACATCTTCATTTTCACCAGCTATAATATGCTTGGAAGATGGCATGAGATCTTTGACAGCGAGTTTGATACCTTCCAGTTTATGGTCTGGCACAAGACGAACCCGGTCCCGAATATCCGGAAGTCCTCCTTCTTAAATAGCTGTGAGCTGATTGTCTGCATCTGGAACAAGGGTCATACCTGGAACTTCTCCAAGCAAAACGAGATGCATAATTTTGTTGAGAGCCCGATCTGCATGGGAGTTGAACGGCTGAAGCTGCCAAAGCACCCGACCCAAAAGCCCATATCGGTTCTGAAGCATATCATTAAGCTTGCCAGCCGGGAAAGGGATATCGTTCTGGATATGTTCATGGGTGTCGCCTCCACCGGCGTGGCCGCCAGACAGCTGAACCGCCGTTTTATCGGAATAGAGATTGATGAGGATTATTATAAAGCAAGTGAGAAGCGGATGCTGGGAGTATAAATATCGTCTATTCGCTCTCCATAATATATTTTGGTGTTCCCTGTTCAATTTGAGGTTTCAGGTAATTGACCAGAGCCGGTATATCCATTGCTCCTAAATCACCGTCTTTGCGGCTACGAACAGCAAATGTATTATTTTCAATCTCTCTGTCACCAACGATAAGCATATATGGTGTTTTATCCAGCTGAAAACGTTTGATTTTATTTCTCATGTTATCACTGCCGTTATTCAAATCAACACGGAACCCCTGCTCTTTAAGCCTCCCTGACAATTGTATCGCATAGTCATTGTGGCATTCCCTGATCGGCACAACGCCGAACTGAACCGGAGCAAGCCAAAACGGGAAATCCCCCTTATAATGTTCTGTCAGGAGAGCCATAAACCGTTCCAGGCTTCCAAACAATGCCCGGTGCACCATATATGGAGTATGCCGCTGGCCGTCGCTCCCTACATAAAACATATGAAAGCGGGTTGGTAGATTAAAATCAAATTGTATTGTGCTGCATTGCCATTCGCGGTTTAGTGAATCAAAAAGCTTTAAGTCTATTTTAGGTCCGTAAAATGCTCCGCCGCCTTCATCAACCTTATATTCAAGGCCTGCCGACAGAACCGCCTTTTTGAGTACCTCGGTTGCCCTTTCCCAATCCTTATCATCACCGATCGCTTTGTACTTTGGCTTGGTTGAAACATACGGCTGAAATTTTTCCAGTCCAAAGGAACGCAGTATATACAGTGAAAATTTAAGCGCATCTGTGACTTCTTTTTCTATCTGTTCCGGCGTACAGAAGATGTGTGCGTCATCCTGTGTGAAGCCTCTTACCCTTGTTAAGCCATTCAAGGCCCCCGAAAGCTCGTATCTGTATACCGAGCCATATTCAGCATATTTTACGGGCAATTCGCGATAGGAGTGTATCTCGCCATTATAGATATTGATATGAAAAGGGCAGTTCATCGGCTTTAAGTAATACTCTTCATCGTCAATGACAATGGGGCTATACATGGCATCCTTGTAGAAATCAAGATGTCCGGAGGTCTTCCAGAGCTCTGCCCTGCCGATATGGGGAGTATATACCCATTGGTAGCCGTTAAGGATATGAGCCTTTTGCCCGAAGCTCTCAAGCAGATACCTTATCATGGCTCCTTTCGGATGCCATAATATCAATCCCTGCCCAATTTCATTCGAGCTTGAAAATAGCTTTAATTCATTGCCAAGCGTTTTATGGTCATATTTTAATGCCTCTGCGATAAAGTTTTTATAATTCTCAAGTTCATGAGCCGTCGGAAAAACGATTACATAAATACGCTGTAATATACGGTTTTTTGCGCTGCCGTCTTCGTAAACTCCGGAGTAGCTGTGCAGCTCAAAAGCACAGTCCAGATCAGTGACTACTACATTTTTGCCTATTTCTGAAAAAACCGAAGGCACCAGCGGGGGAATATCATAATCACAGAAAAAACCCCCATCGCTTTCCTTAAAAAGAATACGTTCTGCATCGGGGCAACACAGTTTTACCGCCTCGGACAGTCTGTTTGCCAATATTTCTTTATAATTTACCATAGATAATAACCTCCTCATTTTATTTTAGTTTTTAAATGAAGAGTTTGCGGTAAGCCGCTCCTTGGAACATCGAGATAATATTCCATTAGTCATCGGAGCAAACACCCCCTTTCAAAAATAAAAACACCTTGCACACTGTTATAAGTGATGCAAGGTGTTCCTCTATTTCCTTGCAGCCACACGACCATTAGGGCTAACCTTCGTCGTTGGTTGCAGAGACAACTAACTTCAAAAGCAGCCCTAGCCGGTAGTGGTGGTTGCAAAGAAAGTAATTAACATAATTAATACCTCGAATTTTTTTATTATAATACCAGATAGTGAAAAAGATTTCAATAGTAAAAACCCAATAAAGCAGCCGATGGAAGTAGATCTGCTTATACTACCTGTCCGAAACTTTAACTCCGCCCGCTTATCTCATGACCTTCTCCAGGCTATAGCTGCCTTCCCTAAGATTCTGCGGATTCTCAATACCCACCACATGGAAGCCGCACTTGTTCACGTAGAAATTATGGTTCCTTCTGGAGAAGGCCGGCGTATCCGTACACCATTTTACGGTTTCCGGATATTCCTGCTCAACAAAATCCCAGATGCTTTTACCGGTTCCTTTATTCTGCCGGTCCATATCCACGAAGACATTCCCCAGGTGGTTTATATTGGTCTCTTTGTTGATCCACAGGATGAGGCCGCCGATCAACCTTCCCTCGGCGCTTATCTTATAGGCCTCGGACCGGGGATCAAGTCCGTATCTGCGTAAGAACTCCCCATTGTCATAACCTTCCGGACCGCCCTTCGGTTCATTCAGATGAAGCCTGGTATCCTCATTAAATGCCCGTTCCATGATCCGGGTCAATTCCCCGATGTCTTCTTCCTTCATCTCATCAAATATTAATCCCTTATATTCTTTCATATAATCCTCCATATGTGCCTTCTCTTTGTCTTTGTTTGTGCCAAGCGCGCTTACTCGCTTTGATTACGCAGACGCAAACAGCTTCTCTGCAATCTCCAGACAGAGTGCACAGGCTTTAGCTTCATATTCCTTCGCCTGGTGAATCAGGGGTATGATCTGCTTTCTTACTTCCGGCTTTGCAAACTTTCTGGCTGCAGCTTCATCCTGCATGAAACCGCCCTTCGGCTCATTCATCTTAAAGGCACACTCTGCTGCCAGCCGGAAATACCTGGCCCCCCGGCTGCAGAGGTCGGCTACAGGCCCATTGGCTTTTCCAATCGTCTCCAGAAAGCAGGCCGCATAGGAACGGCCTTCCCCCACCATGACCTGCGCATCGCCCTGACACATGATCCGTTCAAAAAGAATCGGCAGGATTGCCCCCTCAGGGAATTCCCTGTCATCTCCCACCGACTTCGCCCAGGCCTCATACGCCCTCTGTCCTCCATAAAAATCTGCGGTTTTTCCATATTCGCGGAAGCTTAGCTTTTCCTTTCTCATGATGTCTATGCCATTCATGAGAATTTCCTTCGTACTAATGGGATTTTCCTGCTTTTCCCCGACTGCCATGACTGCCAGGGTCATTTCATTCTCCCACCAGCGCTCCGTGACAAAATAACCTGCTTCATGGAACCCTGCATTACCTGCAAACTCCTGATTTTCCTGAAAGCAGTTCCATCCCATAAGTGTATTGCCGTTCTCACGGTAGCCGGTGATCAGGCAGGCCTCTGGCGGACCGATGATGCCCAGGGCAATCACCGGTCTGCCCTCATCAATCTCCGCTTTTATAAACCGCATGAATTCTTCTTTACCGGCTTCCGCCCGTTTTAAAATCCGGTGGGAACGCCCCGCCGCCTCAAACCCCCGCCGGAAGGCTTCATACCCGTCTTCGTAGATGTTTGTGATATCTACATTTCCTCCATCCCAGAAATCGGTGTTCCATCTCAGCCGGAAAGTGGCACCTGTCGCAGCCATGATATAAGAATAATCAATCTGCTGCCCCATATAATTTAGGCAGGCCTTTAAGGCCGCACAAAAGGGCGTGCATTCTTCAAAGGTATACGCCACTTTAGGTACGCCAAAGAGAATACAGCTTTGTTCTGTTTTCTGAATATTATTCATTGTTTTCTCCACCTCCGAAATTTGTTCCGGTATGGATGGATCTTCTTCGATAATCGCCGGAGCATATAATCCAATGAGAATACGTTTTCTGCCCACCTTATTCCGGAAGCTGCCGCTTCTAAGCTCGGACGGATGAAGCTTAAGCTGCCGGTAATACGCCCTGGTAAAGGTGTCATAGCTGCCGAACATATAATCCTCCGCAATCTCGGTAAGGCTTCTGCCTGTGTGTATGATTTCAAAGGCCGAGTTTGCGATCCTTCGGGACAGGATATACCTGGAAAGGGTAATCCCCGTACATTCCCGAAAGGTTTCCCGGATATGCCGGTAGGAGAACCCGACCGCTGCTTCTAACTCCTTGTATTCGATTGGCTCCTTCATTCTGGTTTCAATGAAGGATGCTGTCGACCATATCATATTAGAGTAATCCATCAATAACCTCCTCATGCTCTTCTTCCGGAAGATACTGTTATTTTATCATGGATCCGGTGAAATGCTCGACTTTTTTGACCTTCTTAAACAGGAACCGCCTCTCTGACCAGCATCGGCGGTATTCTGTGAAGAATCTCACTAACTGCATGATAATCCAGAATCCAGGTTTCAATCTCATTCTTAGGAATTACCAGCGGCATCCGGGTATGGGTCTCCCTCATGGATTCATTTGCCTCGGTGGTCAGGATAACAAAGCGCATCTCCTCTCGGTAATGCATATATAAGCCTGCCATATACAGCGCATTGGTTTGATTCAGCCGGAACAGGAATTTGCGCTTCCCGCTGTCCCACTCATAGAAGCCGGTGGAGGGAATAATACAGCGGCGGTTTAATAAGCTGTCCCGGAAGGTTCTCTTCTCAAAGGCGGTCTCTGATCTGGCATTGATGATGACACCCTTTTGATCGAATTTTGGAAAGCCCCAGCCGCTTAAGACCGGCTCTACCCGTTGGGCCTCTCCTATCAGAATCGCTGCCTGATGTGTAGGAAATACCTCTCCCGCCCTGGCTTCCTTCCCGCACAGCTTTACATTCAGCCTCTCCTGGATCTCTCTTATTTCATCACTCTGCTCTGCCGTAAAATCATATCTGCCGCACATGGCAATCCCCCTTTCACACTGTAATACTTATCCTGATTTTACTACCTTTGATATTACAGTACCACCGAAATATTTTCTACAGTTAATATGAAAAGTTATTTGACTTTTCCTGAATTTTGTTTATGATAGAAATAGTGTGTATTTTTTTATTCGGAGAACAAAAATCATTAAGGCTATGGGGCAAAATAGCCGATATCAAACTTAAAGTATTCAAAGGAGGATACCATATGAAAACCGGATTTGATCCGCAAAAGTACATCGAGGAGCAGTCGAAGTACATCCTGGAGCGTGTCCATCATTATGACAAGTTATATCTTGAATTCGGGGGAAAGCTGATTGGCGACAAGCATGCCAAGAGAGTGTTACCGGGGTTTGATGAGGACGCGAAAATAAAGCTGCTTCAAAAGCTGAAGGATCAGGCAGAGATTATTATCTGCGTATATGCCGGTGACATTGAGCGCAATAAAATACGCGGTGATTTTGGCATCACTTATGATATGGAGGTTCTGCGCCTTTTGGACGATTTCCGCAGCTATGGTCTGCAGGTGAACAGCGTGGTCATTACCCGTTACAGCAAGCAGCCTGCTACCACGGTTTTTATCAATAAATTAGAGCGCCGCAATATTAAGGTATACAAGCATGCTGCCATCCCCGGTTATCCGGCCGATGTGGATACCATCGTAAGTGAGCAGGGTTACGGAATCAATCCTTATATTGAGACCACCAAATCTATCGTGGTTGTAACTGCCCCGGGTCCGAACAGCGGAAAGCTTGCTACCTGCTTAAACCAGCTGTATCATGAATATAACCTTGGGCGTTCTGCCGGTTATTCCAAGTTTGAGACCTTCCCGATCTGGAATCTCCCCTTGAAGCATCCGGTAAACATCGCCTACGAAGCCGCGACCATAGATCTGAAGGATGTCAATATGATCGACAACTTCCACTTCGAGTATTACAATAAAGTAACGGTAAATTATAACCGGGACCTGGAGATGTTCCCGGTTGTCAAGAGAATTATTGAAAAGATTACCGGCAAGGAATCCATATACCAGTCCCCCACCGATATGGGTGTAAACCGTGCCGGCTTCGGCATCGTCGATGATGCCATCGTTTCCGAGGCTTCAAAACAGGAGATTATCCGCAGATATTTTACTACCATCTGTGACTTCAAGAAGGGCTTACTGGATGAAGAATCCGTAAACCGCATGAAATTGATCATGGAGGAGGTGCAGCTAAAACAGGAGGATCGTATCTGTGTGCTTCCGGCCAGAGCTTACGCTGCCAGGCTGAAGGAGCACTGCGGAGAAAACGAACCGGTGTCCGTAATTTCATTTGAATTGAATGACGGCAAGATCATTACCGGCAAGAGCTCTGCCACCATGGACTGCTGTTCCGCTGCCATATTAAACGCCATCAAATATCTGGCCGGCATCAGCGATGATATCTATCTTCTGTCTCCGCTGATCTTAAATACCATCCGTGACCTTAAGGAGAAGGACTTAAACAGCAGGATCACCCATCTGAATACGAACGAAATACTGATTGCCCTAAGCATCTGCGCGGTTACCAATCCGACCGCACAGCTGGCCTACGAGAGACTGTCCATGCTGAAGGGCGTACAGGCGCACTGCACTGTTATGCTGAACAAGAATGATGAGCAGATCCTGCGTAAGCTTGGTATTGATGTTACGAGTGATCCGGTATATCCGTCCGAGAATCTGTATTACTTATAAAATGTACCGGCTATAACCTCATATCGTTAACAGACTGTACCGATTTGCGAAACATGGAGCATAAACTTTTATGGGAGGGGATGTTCTGATGGTTTGGACTAAAAAATGGCTGTTAGCTCTATTATTCGTACTGATTGTGTTATGTTCTTCTTGTGATCTGCAAAAGGAGACTGTTTATGATGTCCAGCTACAGGGCAAAATCTTTCGTATCGATACCATTAACAGCACAATTACCTGTGACAGCCGGGAATACAGCTACAAAGTAAACGGGAATAAAATCACGGTAACCTATCCTGATCAGGTAACTTATCTTTGGACACAGGAAGAAAACGCGGGATATGGCGGTTATGGCGGACTGAACGGCAGTTTTGATGAAAGCAGATATGTTTCCGGTGAGCTGCTCGTATCTGCGCTGTCTTCCGAACTTCTTCCTGCATCTGATGGCAAAAACTATCTTTTTATTATTATTCTTATGTTATTAGGTGCCTGGAATGCAATCTCTCCCTATTCCTCCTGGTATTTAAGCCATGGATGGAGATACCGGAATGCCGAGCCCTCCGATGCAGTCTTAACCTTAACACGAGTCGGCGGAATTATAGCGGTCGGCGCAGGGATCCTGATGATATTCCTTCCCTGAAATCAAAGTACTTTTTCATATGCCGGAGAAATATAATAATACAAAGCAGGCCGGGGGCATATCGATGGCAGCATTAATCCAGGAATTCGATGAAGCAGTATTATTCCATATTCAGGAGCAATTAAAAAACCCTGCCATGGACCGATTCATGGTCTTTATGACCTCTCTCGGTAATGCAGGGTTTTTATGGATCTTGATTGCATTCTTATGTCTGTGCCGGAAACGCTGCCAGAAATGCGGTATTTCCTTACTCTGTGCCATTTTCCTGACCATGCTTCTCGGTGATGATATCTTAAAGCCTCTCTTTGGAAGGGTCCGTCCTAACATGAAATTCCCTGAGATCCCCCTGCTTATTGGCAAAGTTCATTCTCCGTCCTTTCCCTCAGGGCATACCGCGGTAGCTTTCGCCTCCGCCGCGGTAATCCATTCCTATTATAAAATTGCGGGTCTCCTGGCTTATGTGGTCGCCGCACTGATCGCATATTCCAGATTGTATCTGTTCGTCCATTATCCCACCGATATTCTTGGCGGAATCTTACTGGGCAGCAGCCTGGCTTATTTGATTGTAAAAGCTTTAGAGAAGCTTTTCTCCAGGCTTCCTACTCATAAAAGCTGACTGCCTCCCAGGCCTCACTGTTTATCACAACATCATAATCAGCGGACCACTCTGTATAAAGGTCGGAGAACATTCCGGTACGGCGCTCTTCAATAATATTTTCTTTCACCTGGGTTGTCGCATCCTCATTAAAATCCGTTACACAATAAATGATATGCCAGCCGTATTCCGTGGATACCAGACCGCTGACCTCCCCGGTCTTTAAGGTAAAAGCCGCCTGCTCGAAGGCCGCGCTGTATTCCTTCGGCCCCTGTCCCCTGCCAAAGGTATATTCTATGGTCTCCGCTTCCGAATTATTCTCCGCCAGGGTATGGAAATCCTCTGTTTCCTGCGCCTGCTTCAGCAGCCCGTTTGCCTTGTCATAAGCATTTTCTCTCTCCTCAGCCGTAAAAGGAATCACCTTGCCGGAGGCATCTATATCGGCCCCATAGATCAGTATCTGCTGAATGGTAATCTGCTTTGCCTCCAGATCCGACACATTGGTATCTACATTGATGGTCTTTGTCTCAAACATCTTCTCTGCCAGCATATTATCCGCATAAACTCTCTCCAGCAGCTCCTTCGTAATCAGATAACGATCCACATCTGCATCCGACAAACCGTTAAAATGCTCCAATGCGTAGGCCTTTGCCTCTGCCAGCTCATCCTCTGTCAGGACAATTCCCTGTTCCCTGGCCTTCGCTCCGATAATCTTCAGCTCTGTAATCTGGTTCACGACCTCGTCCTTAATATGATCGCCGAAGCTTCTTCCATCCCCGAAGATGTCGGTGCTCCAGATATCCTTGCCATATTCTGCTTCATAATTCTCCTGGACAGACTTTAGGTAGACCATGGCTTCATTATAATAAACCCGGATATCCCCCACTACGGCAATCAGCTCGCCGGAGGTTGTATCTTCCTGGCTGTCTTTATCCTCCTTACTGCCCTTATCCTCTCTGACGTAATAAGATATCCCGGCAACCGTATTTGTGTTGATATCGTAGGATACATACAATTCACTCTTGTCATTTCGGTAGGTATACACTACCGTATTCGTAGGCGCATCGATGTACTTTGAGGTTTCGCTCCCATAGGTTTTTCGGATGGCCGGCTCTGCTTCCGCCTTATCCATTCCGATCCTTACCCCCATCAGGGTGAACTCCTTTCCGCCCTTCTGCAGTATGATTGAGCTGATCTGCCCCTTCGGCGCCATCAGCTGCAGGGAATTCTCCAGGCTGTATACCCCCGTACCTTCCTCCGTAAGCTTCGTATCTGTCTTCCGCTGGAAGGCTTTTATGGAGCTTCCGCTGTATTGGGATAGCTCATAGCGTTCTTTCCCCAGACTGCATCCTTGTAAGAAGAGCAGAATCAGTATTATAGTTATAATCCCTCGCGGCATTGCCTTTGATAGCTTAATCGATTTATTCTCCATGGCGGTACCTCTTAGCTTCCTATATTATCTAGCCTAATTGTAGTTAAGCTGTTTTCGATTGTCAAGGTCTTCATCTGTCAAAAACAATCACTCCTGTTTCAGCGCCTTGAAATCCTCCAGCAGTTTTTTCAGGCTGTCGAAGACAGCAATATTGTCGGTCTTCCCCTTCGGGTGCTTTGGCAGCTGATACAGAAAATAAGGATTTGTATTCGGCATGAATTTTAAGATGCCCTGATATTTTGCAACCAGCTGCGGAATCTGCTCCACGGCCAGCTTTGCCTTTGGATACATCAGAAGCTTCACCTCGTTTTCCTTATGGACCAGTCCGCTGATATAGACACTGTGGCAGATGGATTTAATAAAAGCAATGTTTAACAGGTTGTTGACAGCCCCCGGCAGGTCTCCGAAACGGTCCAGCAGCTCCTCCTGCATATCCATCAGCTCCTCCTCATTCTCGATATCGGCAATCCGCTTATAGACATCCAGCTTCTGTACCTCATTCCTGATGTAGGTAGCGGGGATGTAGGCATCCATATCCATATCTACGGTGGTTTCGAAGGTTTCCTCGTCCGATCCCTCCCCTTTCGTATTCTTCACCGCTTCATTCAGCATCTTGCAGTACAGGTCGTAACCGACCGCCTCCATATGTCCGCTCTGCTCCGCGCCTAAGAGGTTGCCGGCACCGCGGATTTCCAGGTCCCGCATGGCGATCTTAAAACCGGAGCCCAGCTCCGTAAATTCCTTGATCGCATGGAGCCTCTTCTCCGCAATCTCCTTCAGCATCTTATCCCTTTTGTACATAAGAAAGGCATAGGAGGTCCGGTTTGAACGCCCCACGCGGCCTCTGAGCTGATAGAGCTGTGAGAGTCCCAGCCGGTCCGCATCATCAATAATGATTGTGTTGACATTGGAGATATCCAGACCTGTCTCAATAATTGTAGTAGAAATCAAAACATCAATTTCCCCGGAGATAAAGTCATACATGATCTTCTCCAGAATACGCTCCTGCATCTGCCCGTGACCAAAAGCCACATTAGCCTCTGGTACCAGTTTGGCAACCGTATTTGCCACCTCATCAATCCCATTAACCCGGTTATACACATAATAAACCTGACCGCCCCGGGCCAGCTCCCTGGTGATGGCCTCCCTGATTATCTCATCGTTATGCTCCAGGACATAGGTCTGAATCGGCAGACGGTCCACCGGCGGCTCGTCGAGAACACTCATGTCCCTAATTCCCACCAGGCTCATATGGAGCGTTCTTGGGATCGGGGTTGCTGTCAGGGTAAGGACATCAGTATCCTTTTTCAGCTGCTTGATTTTCTCCTTATGGGTAACACCGAAGCGCTGCTCCTCATCCACAATCAGAAGCCCGAGATTCTTAAATTTCACATCGGCAGACAATACTCTGTGGGTTCCGACCACGATATCGAGGTTTCCCTTTCTCAGGCGGTCCAGGGTCTTCTTCTGCTCTGCCGGGGACCGGAAGCGGGACAGGACATCCACACTGACCGGGAAATCCATCATCCGCTGCACCAGGGTGTTGTAATGCTGTTGGGCCAGGATCGTGGTAGGCACCAAAAATACCACCTGTTTTCCGTCCGATACCGCCTTAAAGGCCGCACGGATTGCGATCTCCGTTTTGCCATAGCCGACATCACCGCAAACCAGACGGTCCATAATCCGGGTGCTCTCCATATCCTTCTTCGTTGCCTCAATCGCCAGCAGCTGATCATAGGTCTCCTCGTAGGGAAATGCCTCTTCGAATTCCTTCTGCCATACGGTATCCGAACCATACCGGTATCCCTGCTTCTCCTGTCTCTCGGCATAGAGCTGCACCAGTTCCTTAGCAATTTCCTTAACGGCTCCCTTAACCTTTGCCTTTGTATTCTTCCATTCCACGGAATTCAGCTTGTTCAGCTTCGGCTTCCTGCCCTCCGAACCGGAATATTTCTGAATCACGTCAAGGCCTGTTGCAAGGATATACAACACGCCTCCGCCTGCATATTCTATCTTAATATAGTCCTTCGTGACCTTATCTACTTCTATTTTCTCGATCCCTTTATAAATCCCGAGGCCATGGTTCTCATGCACCACAAAGTCCCCGGGAGTAAGCTCCGTGAAGCTCTGGATCTTCTTCCCGTCATAGCTTGATTTCTTTTGTTTCTTCCTTTTCTCCGTACCGAAGATATCACTCTCAGAAATGATAACCAGCTTGATCATCGGGTACTCGAAGCCTCTGCGCAGATTGCCGTAGGCCACCATAATCTCACTGCTCTGTAAAACCCGGTCCATGTCTTCGCTATAGAAGGCACTTAAATTAAAATCCCTCAGGTCCTCACTGAGACGCATTGCCCTTGTCCTTGAACCGGACAGGAGTATGACCCGGTATTTGTTCTTCCTCCACCGTTCCAAATCCTTTACCAGCACGTCAAAATTCTTATGATAGGAGGCTGCTGCCGATACCGTGAAATCATATTTGTGCTTCGGGGAGAAATAATTGTTCTTAACCTCCATCGTACTGATCAGAAGGGTATTCTTCCTGGCCAGTATCCCGAAGACCTCCTTATAGCCGTAGATGACATCCATCTGCCCCGGCAGGATATAGCCCTTCTCAATCCGTCCGATCATGCCTTCCCTGAATTCCGTCTCAACAGCCTCTCCCTTTTCTGCCAGCCGTCCGGGCTCATCCAGAAAGAAGACCGCATCCTCCCTGCCAAAATAATCATAGAAGCTCATGGTATGCTCAAAGAAATAATTGATAAAGCTTTCCATGGCAATCGAGCCCTGAAAGGCCTCCAGGTTCTCCTTAAATTCTCCGATAATCTGACGGATTCTCGCCGCTTCCTCCGTTTTGAACTGTTCTCTCAGACTCTTGACGTACTGCTTCTCTTCCTCTTCAATCTTTCTGATACCTGCCCGGATCCGGTTTTCATCCGGTATAATCTCTGCCGCCGGATAAATCACCAGACAATCCACCTGTTCAATGGAACGCTGGCTGCCGACATCAAATACCCGGATGGAGTCAATTTCATCTCCCCAGAGCTCAATACGATAGGGCGCTTCCTCGGTCAGAGGGAAGATATCGATGATACCGCCGCGGACCGCAAAATCTCCGGGTGACTCCACCTGCGCCTGCCTCTCATATCCCAGATGAACCAGGGAGGCGCTGAACTCCTCCAGCTTTATTACAGAGTCGGAATTAACCGTAATCACCCGGTCCTTAAGCATTTCCAAAGGAAGCAGCCGGTCAATACCCCCATCCAGGGACATGATGATTGTAGTGTCCTTCCGCTCGATAATTCTCCTCATAATCTTCAGCCGTTCCCTGACAATCGCATTGCCATGGATATCCGCGCTGTAGAAAATGATATCCTTCGCGGGATAGAGGAAAACCTCCTTGTCATAGAGGCGGTAGTCCTCATAGATTTCCTTTGCCTTAAGATCATTATAGGTAACAATGATCTTAAACTTAAAATCCTCGGAAAGACCATGGATCAGATGGCATTTCTGGGAATCAATACAGCCGGTCACCTGTACCGGCAAGTCCTTCAATTTTATATTATCCCTGATATCATTAAATTCCTTTAATTCCCTTAAGGGTGCTGTAAAGGTTTTCACAAGAGTTCCTCCTGCCCTTCCTCCGGTTTCTTGTCTTGTTTGGGATTCGCCTTTTTCTCCTTTTTCGGAGTATCCTTCTTCCTATTATAGATATTCATCGCCTCATCCATTCCGGAGTTAACCATCATCCGACAGGCATCGGAGGCATCCTTTAAGGCTTCACGGATTGCAGCCTGTTCCTCTCCCTGAAATCTGGACAATACATAGTCCGCCAGATCCCAATCCCCCGGCTTGCCGCCGACACCGATTTTAATTCTCGGAAACTCATCCGTACCCAAATGGCTAATAATGCTCTTAATCCCGTTATGTCCACCGTCGCTGCCCTTCTTGCGGAGCCGAAGCTGTCCCACCTCCAGACTGATATCATCATAGATTACGATAATATCCTCCGGTGAAACCTTATAAAAGTCTACCAGCTCCCTGACACTTTCCCCGCTTAAGTTCATATAAGTAACGGGCTTTGCCAGAATCACCTTCTCCCCTTCGATATAACCCTTCCCGCAGATTGCTTTATGCTTTTTAAAATCCAGGGGAATCCGGTAATCATCCGAGATCCGTGTGATGGCGTCCCATCCGATATTATGTCTGGTTGCCTGGTATTTATTAACCGGGTTTCCCAATCCTATTATAATATGCATTTTCAATCCTCATTCCATATATTCCGTTTTCTGTAACCGGCTTCGGCTATTTTAAGCAATTGCACGCGCTATAATTATAAGCTTTCTCAAAATGATTGGCAACTACTTCATGATTTTATGATGTACTTCCTGCCGTAATTTCATAAATTAATTTTTCTGTTATCTATTAAGTTTTTCTTAAAAAAACGATTTGCTATAAAGCTGTCGGATATCTGGCCGATATATAGATTAGGGAAAACTGTACACAAATACCAAAGATATGATTTTGATACACGGACGTACTTCTTCATATCCTGAAGAAAAGAGGCAGAAAATATGGAAAAGTTACGAAAGAAACCATCAGAAAAATATTTGAAACCATTGGGATTTTCAGCTTTGCTCCTGCTCCTTATTACCGCGGGCCTGCTGTTCTACCGATCCTCAGAAGCCGCTGAAGCCAGTATCACCGTTAAGGAAATCAATTATTATGACAGTACGATTACCTTACAGGTAAATGACCGGGATACCGCCGTCTTTTTCTCGGATTCGGCGAAGAAGAAATGGGAAACTGTTCCGGGCAGAATCTCCGGCAATAAGACAATAACCATGGATATTTCCTGGATCTCCACCTCTGTGAATTACACCCTGAACTTTAAGGGGGATTATTCCGAGAAGATTGTCTCCGTAACCCTTCCGAAGCAGGTATCCAACTTCAAGGCCAGCTTTAATAAGCTGAAAGGAACAGTTACCTTCAGTAATGCGGGTACCCGTACCATCCAGTGGAGGAAAAAAGGCTCCACTACTTGGAGGATACTGAATACGGATACCCATAATTCCGAGCTTAGCTATTATTATACAAATGGTGCCCAGCTATATTACCGGCTGGCGCCGGTGAACGGAACCGGCAGCCTTACTCCTGGCTTAAGAGCAAGCAATGAGATTGCTCTTACCATCCCAAAGAGAGCGGCCGCTCCCAGCATATCCATCAACGGTTCCAAGTTTTCCATCCCCGTAAAGAAGGGTATGGCTTACCGTAAGAAAAACCGTGACGGCACCATGTCAGAATGGGTTACCATCACCAGCACGAAAGATCTTCTTCTAAGCGACATCGCTCCCGAGGTATTATACAAGGATAACACTACCGGGAAGGAAGCTGTCCTTCAGTTCAGAACCAATGCCAGCAGCTCCTCCCAGGTGTCAAATATCACGACAATCACTGTTCCGGCACAGCAGGCTGCTCCGAATGAGGATACCTACGGTATCTCCCTGAATTATACCAGCTCCTCCACTTTATCCCTGACCGTGAGGGCGGCCTCCGCAGCGGTACCCTTTGAGTATACCATCGTAGGTAAGGACAAGGAACTGGATTATCGGACCGCCGCCTGGAAGGCGATCACCTCCGGATCATCCGTCAGCATCAGCAAGAGCTCTGCTCCGGTCGGCTGCCATATCTATATACGGCTAAAATCAACGGAGGCAACGATTAATTCGGAATTTGCCCTCGCCTCGGTGGAAATGGATCTGACCGGCAGCAACGGCGCCGTATATCCGACTGCCGCGAAAGCAACCCAGCTGACCACCCTGATATCTACCGCAGGCGTATGCCAGACCGGTACCAGCTCAAGCTATTTGACCTTTTTCCTTTATAGCCCTACCGCTACTTCCGTTTCCACGATAGATTTTTATGATACCTATGGAAGCTTTAAGGGCACCGTCCCCTGTAAGAGCTCCGTCACCGCCAATTCCAGCAGCACAGGTCCGGAGGATGCATATCTGATCACCACCAGAATTACCTCCACCGCAGGCGTTGACGCCTTAACTGAGGAGACGCTGTATGCCACGCTTACACTGGCAAATCAGGAGGTAATCCGGAGTACTGCTGCCGCGGGAGTATTGCTCTATCTGTATCCAGGTACCGCGGTAAATAATCCGGTGAACAAGGAATACTCCACAAGCTTCGACCGGATCTATATGTCCAACGATGGAAAGGATGCTTCCAGCTTTAAATTCCAGCTGGATTTCGGTACGGCGAAGGTCCCGGATACCACGGGAATTAATGTATTCACCAATGATGCTACTGCTATCAGCTCGATAAAGTATAACGGCTACACCCTTGCCGCAGGTCAGGATTATACGGTAACCTATGGTTCCTATACGAACGAGGAAGGCTCCGACGTAACAACTGCTACCGTTACCGTGAATGTTGCCAGCCTGGAGAAGGCTTCCGCAGTCAATCCCACGGACCAGGCACTGCCCCTTAGCATCAAACTGAATAATAATGAGCTTTTAAAGGATGATATCTATATCTCCTTAATCAGCACGGCAACAATCGACGATGTTCCGATTTCCTGGTCGATTACGGAGGGCAGCCTGAAGGAGAAAACCACCTCCGTGGTCACAAATCCCGATGGCAGTACTACCACCACAACCCAGGATGTTACCACCTATATCATTACCCTGACCCTGTTTGACAGTTCTTACGGAGTCAGCGTTGCCAATGTTACCTGGGGAGATGCCTCAATCTTCGGCTCGGCGACTATTTCCAAGGGAAAGGCCACGATTCACCTTTCCAACGCGAAAATCAATAAGTTATCCACCGACTCCACGGATACGAAGAATATCGTAATCACCTTAAGCAACGGCTTTGTTATAGAAAGCGGCTGTAAGCTGACGATACTGACTGCAGATTAACAGGCTCTGGCCGGAAAGATGGAGGTATCTATGAAAAATCAATCAATTAGAATATATCATTACTTATCGGTGGTCGTCCTGTTCCTGCTCCTGACTGTCTTCACCCCTTCTGCTGCCGCAAATGCCGGAACAGCCTCCGCTGTGACCCTCGGTGTTATCGATTATGAGGAACTGACCATCCAGGTCTATGACAATGATAATTCCGTCGTATATTATTCGGTGGATAATCAGAACTGGATCGAAGTGGAAGGTCCTTATATATCGGGAGCCTATCACATGGACATATCCTGGGTTTCCACAACCAGTGATGTCATATTATATTTTAAAGGGGATCTGATTACCAGAACGGTTGACGTCACCATCCCTATGCAGATCAATGATTTCCGCGTTACCTTTAATAAAGCGGATGGCGAATTTACCTTTGAAAATGCGGATCATACGGATAGTTTTGAATGGAGGAAAGCATCGAATTATGCCTGGACAAAAGTGAGTCTGGATGAAACCTCCGCTTCCTACGAAGCCTTTCTCGATACTGTGGAAACCTTCCGGGTAAAGAGTGCTAAAATTATTATCCGTCTTCCCCAGGACCCCGGGAATGCTTTTGATCCGGGAAACCGTCCCAGCAAGGAAGTGACCATTACCATTCCTTCCCGTGCGGAAGCTCCCAGTATCGTTGTCAATTCCTCCAAGCTCACCTTGAACACAACCACTACCCTGGAGTATTATGATGAGGCCTCCGATATCTGGGTGGAATGTACGAAGGGAATGACCATCGAGGAGCTTGCACCTGAAGTATTATATGAAAATGGCGCCAAGGATGCATCCTATCAGTTTCGTAAAGCTGCCACCGATAAAGTACCGTACTCCAAGACAGTAACCGTAAAAATTCCCGGACAGCCGGCTCCGCCTTTGATTGGGGGAAACACAGAGGATGTCTCCTATTATTATGTGAATTCAAAGCTGGTTCTGGTGTTTAATCTGGCTTCCAAAACAAACCTCTATGAATATTGCATTATCAAACCGGGTGCGGAGTTTGATGTGGCGACTGCCAAATGGGTTACTGTCAGTGCATCAAAGCCTATGACCTTATCCAATTCCACTGCCC
Organism: Bacillota bacterium; assembly: GCA_023423335.1. Taxonomy (GTDB): domain Bacteria; phylum Bacillota; class Clostridia; order Lachnospirales; family Lachnospiraceae; genus Mobilitalea. Next base: position 42,852 of record JAFAFU010000066.1, read on the forward strand.
CTGATGGTTGTACCGTATACGTCAGAAAAAAAGGAACGGATGCCAATGCTTCAAAGAATGTCAGTCTGCAGCTCTCCTCTGCCATCAAGAGCTTTGATGTGAATTTGCCTGCACGGTAGTATTAATCCATGCGGATTCCTTGGCAATCGATAACCAGATAGAATTATGGGGAGCTATTCTGCTTCCCTTCCACACAAAAAAGGCAGCCACCCGCTGCCTTTTTTGTCTTTTTATTACGCCTTACCACTACTCCTCGATGTCTACATCCGCCTCTAAAGCTGCGATCTCGTACTTTTCAAGGATGATTTTCTGGATCTTGTCTCTTGTATCCGAATTAATCGGATGCGCAATATCCCTGTACTCACCATCTCCGGCCTTTCTGCTCGGCATAGCAATGAACAGGCCCTTGTCGCCTTCAATGACTTTGATATCATGAACTACAAATTCATTATCAATAGTAATTGATACAACTGCCTTCATCTTGCCTTCCTTACTAACCTTACGTACGCGCACATCAGTAATTTGCATGGCATAGTCCCCCTTCTGTCATTATTTATCGTTAGTTTTAAGAAAAAGTTATGCTAAACCTAAGTTAACCTCCCTTTTCCCTGCTACTAATATTTACAAGGTTTCAACCCCACCTAGTAAATTCTACCCATAAGCCTGTCCAGTGAGACTATTATACCATATTTAATCAAAAATGTGAATATTTTTTACAAGATTATAGATAAAATTTACATCTTTTTGTGGTTTTTCCTGATGTTAACTGATTTTTGGCTTGTTCTAAACATTTTTTTCACTTTTTACCTTTGTATACTTGCATTCCGGAGCCGTAAAAAGAATATATTACAGTAAAATGATTCCAATCAAATAATATTTATTCCTTGTAAGATATTGCCCAACTATTGTATTTTAGCTAAAAACGGTTATAATAGCTATAGAAAAAACCACCTGGCTATCAAATTAACTCAGAATAGGGAGTGCATTATGTACAAAATAGATTTTAATAACCCCTGCCGGATTCATTTTATCGGCATCGGCGGTATCAGCATGAGCGGATTTGCAGAATACTTACATAATATGGGATATAAAGTCAGCGGCTCCGACAGCCATAAGAGTAAGATCACGGATCATCTCGCTGACTTAGGAATAGAAGTGAACATCGGACAGCGGGCTGCAAATATTAAGCCTGACATTGATATGGTCGTTTACACAGCAGCCATTCGGGAAGATAACGAGGAATATCTGGAGGTATTGAATAAAGGCATCCCTATTTTAAATCGTGCGGAGCTGATCGGACAGCTGATGCTGAATTTTGATAATGCTGTTGCCATCTCCGGAACCCACGGCAAGACTACTACCACTTCCATGCTTTCATTAATTTTCATGGAGGGGGATTTGGACCCTACCATATCCGTAGGAGGTATTCTGGATGCCATCGGCGGCAATATCCGGATGGGCAAATCAGAGCATTTTATCGCAGAAGCCTGCGAATATACCAATACCTTTTTAAGCTTTTATCCGAAAAGAAGTATCATCTTAAATATTGATGCGGACCATCTGGATTTCTTCAAGGATCTGGATGACATCCGGAACTCCTTCCGGGAGTTTGCCAAACTTCTTCCGAAGGACGGTCAGTTGTTTATTAATGGTGAGATCCATGCTTATGAAGAAATTACCAAAGATCTGAGCTGCGAAGTTTTTACCTATGGAATCCGTGATCCTAAATACCGGTCTACGGAGCAATCCTTTGATTTTATGGCTGATCATATCGTTTTTGATGACTTTAGCGCCGGCAGCTATGATCTTTATTTCAGGGGACAATTTATCGACTCAATCAAGCTGAATGTCATCGGAATTCATAATATCTCAAATTCCCTTCCGGCAATCGGTCTGGCAATGCAGGTCGGAGTCCCGATGGATAAGATTAAAGCGGCTTTATTGAAATTCCGCGGTGCCGAGAGGCGCTTTGAAGTCAAAGGTGAAATCGGGGGAGTGACCATCATCGATGATTATGCCCACCACCCGACCGAGGTATCTGCCACCTTAACCGCAGCCAAGGCATATCCCCATAAAACACTTTGGTGTGTCTTCCAGCCTCATACCTACAGCCGGATGAAATCACATCTAAAAACCTTTGCGCAAGCCTTGGCACTGTCAGACAAAATTGTACTTACTGATATCTATGCTTCCAGAGAAAAGGATCCGGGTGATATTTCCTCGAAAGATTTAGTAAGAGAACTCGAAAATTTGGGTAAAGAAGTGTACTATTTCTCCAGCTTTGATGACATTGAAAATTTTTTATTACAAAATTGTATGAACGGTGATATGTTGATAACTATGGGAGCCGGAGACATTGTAACCGTGGGCGAAGCCCTGCTCGGCCTTTAATTATCCACACTATCCACAGGATTATCAACATTTTATGTGAATAATTCTGTGGATATTCTTTTACCCTCCGGCTTTTCTACATTTATAGACTTTTCCTCCAAAAAATTCTTATTTTCTATATGCTTCTGTATAATTTTACATATTTTTACACCAATTTGACAGAAATTTATCCACTTTATCCACACCATCCACAAAACCAAAAGCTCTCCGAATCCCATAAAATAGGCTATTTTCAGAACAAAACCGATGTGCTATAATAGTCACGACAGACGGATTAGTACAGCAGATTAGTCCGAGCAGATTAGTCCATGGAAAAGGTGACGGTTATCGAGCTTGCTCGAAGAACCGTCAGGTTTTCCATGGAGAAGTGAAACGCGAGCTCAAAAACGAAGTTTTTGGGCTCCTAATCTGCGTATGCGACAAAATATAGCACGAGGTGCATCTGAGCGAAAGTGCGCAGCACTTGAGCTTCCAATCTGCCGTAAGGCAGATTGAAGTGAAACAGCGAGCA
>JAFAFU010000069.1 GCA_023423335.1 Bacillota bacterium
GAGCATTTAACACTTGAAATGCTCGCTTACGGCAGGCAAAAGCCTGCCTTCTCGCATTTCGTGGCAAGGATTTTCAAGAAAATCCTTGCAGGGCAGTTAGCTCATTTCATTCGCTAACTGCTCTAGCGGCTCGGGCGCACGCGCCCTGCCTGCTCCCAAACGGCTCCGACGCCGCAAAACCCGGCGGCGGCAAGCGTGCGGACGTGCGCCTGCCTGCCCTGCAGCGGCCGGCGGCTGCTATCGCCAACGCCGTAAGGGGAGGACGCTGCAGAACAGCGCTAGTTTCAAGATATCGACATAAAGGTAGTTTTTTCGCTGGGCCATCTTAAATTTATGATAGAAAAAATTATCTTATTTTTATGCATGTTATATAAACATGTCACAAAAACGGCGAAAGTCCTCACATAAAAACGACAGTTTTGTATAATTGTTGTTTTTTCCGTTAACATTATAAATTTTTTACTTTTTCTGAAAAGCAGCCCCGAAGGTCTTTTTCCGACCCCAGGGGCTTCTTTATTTTTCAACATAAATGTAGAAAAATACCTGCGCCCACCCCGGACAACCTTCCTGTCTGTTTCCCGCATTTTTTTAAAATACACAGTTAAATAAATAAATTATATGTATATTGCCGCCCCTGTATCAGGCTTTGGCACAGTGCGTGCTATTCCTTCCAAGACCGCGGCAGGAAGCCCGGTCCGGGACAGGCGCCAGCCCCGTAAAGGAACAGGTTTTGAACCGGGTGCGGCGGCGGATTGCGACAGCAAAGCCATTCCCCCCCGCAAAACACCTCAGAAGGATGTCCGTATGAACGCCTCGGATACTGCATTTATTCTTATCTGCGCCTGCATGGTCATGCTCATGACCCCGGCCCTGGCCCTGTTTTACGGCGGCCTGGTCCGCTCACGCAACATTCTTTCCACGCACATGCACAGCTACGGCGCATTGGCGCTGGTTTCCGTGCTCTGGGCCTTCATCGGCTACACGCTGGCCTTCGGACCAGACGTGGGCGGCGTCATCGGCGATCTCTCCTATCTGTTCCTCAAGGGCGTGGGCGGCGAATCGGCCCCCGCAGCGGCCCAGCTGCCCCACACCCTGTTCATGGCCTTTCAGTGCATGTTCGCGGCGCTGACCGTAGCCCTCATCTCCGGCGCGTATGCTGAACGCATCCGTTTTTCGGCCATGATGCTCTTTTCCGGCCTGTGGCTTATTTTCGCTTACGCTCCCATGGCCCACTGGGTCTGGGGCGGCGGCTGGATGGGCCAGATGGGCGCCCTGGACTTTGCCGGCGGCGCGGTGGTGCACATGGCTTCCGGCGCGGCTGCCCTGGCCTGCGCCCAGGCCCTTGGGCCGCGGCTCTCCAACGGCGCTGAACCGGCCACGCCCAACAACCTGCCCCTGACCCTGCTGGGCGGCGGCCTGCTCTGGTTCGGCTGGTTCGGCTTTAACGCCGGCAGCGCCCTGGTTTCTGGCCCCCTGTCCGCCCACGCCCTGGTCACCACGCACATGGCCTCCGCCTGCGGCGTGCTGGGCTGGATGCTGGTGGAATGGGTGCGCACGGGCAAGCCCACCAGCCTGGGCGCCATCTCCGGCGCGCTGGCGGGCCTGGTAGCCATTACCCCCGGTGCGGGCTTTGTGGAAATTCTCCCGGCTATGCTCATCGGCTTTGTGGGCGGCATCGTGTGTTACGGCGGCGTGCTGCTGAAGAACAAGTTCGGCTATGACGACGCCCTCGACGTGGTGGGCATCCACGGTCTCGGCGGCACCTGGGGCGCGCTGGCCACCGGCCTCTTCGCCTGCGCCGCCGTCAATGGCGCCGACGGCCTCTTCTACGGCAACCCCAAGCAAGTCTGGATTCAGCTCGTGTCCATCGTGGGCACCTGGGTGTTCGTCTACATCATGACCCGCATCATCCTCTTCGTGGTCAATGCCACAGTGGGTCTGCGCGTGGCCCCCGAAGAAGAATTCACCGGCCTGGATCTGGGCGAACACAACGAACGCGGGTACTCCCTGTAACCCCCCTCCAGGGAAAGGAATCAGCCATGAAAAAGATGGAAATCATCATCAGGCCCAGCATGTTTGACAAAGTCAAAAACGTGCTTTCCGAAATGGGCATTCACGGCCTCAACTATGTGGAAATAAAAGGTTTTGGCCGACAGCGCGGGCACACGGAAGTGTACCGGGGCACCACGATGCAGGTGGACTGCCTGCCCAAGACCAGGCTGGAAGTGGTCCTGCCCGACGCCATGGTGGAAAACGTACTTAATGCTGTAGTTTCCATGGCCCGCACCGGACAGGTGGGCGACGGCAAAATCTTTATCAGCGATGTGCAGGACGCCATCCGCATCCGCACCGGCGAACGCGGCGACGAGGCCCTGTAGGCATTCGACAATATCTTAACGGCAAGCGCGCGGGGCGGGCCAACCGCCCCCCCGCCAGGCGCTTTTTGCAGGATTTTTAACGCTAAGGAGACAGGATATGAGTTCCCCCCGGAAAAAGGCCATGTTCAAGGCGATAAACACCGCGCCCGTGACGCCTTGCGAAAAAAAGACGCAGAAAACGGATGAGCTTTTCGGCTGCCACGTGTTCGGCCTGAGCACCATGCGCAAGCGTCTGCCCAAGGACGTGTACCGCAAGCTGGCCAAGACCATCCGCGACGGCGAACGCCTGAACCCGGAAATCGCCGACGTGGTGGCCAATGCCATGAAAGACTGGGCCATTGAAATGGGCGCTACCCATTACACGCACTGGTTCCACCCCATGACCGGCCTCACCGCCGAAAAACACGACGCCTTCCTGTCTCCCGCCGCCGACGGCCAGGTCATCAGCGAATTTTCCGGCAAAATGCTCATCAGTGGTGAACCGGACGCCTCTTCCTTCCCTTCCGGCGGGCTGCGCTCCACTTTTGAAG
>JAFAFU010000075.1 GCA_023423335.1 Bacillota bacterium
GTTTTACTGGACCGCACGATCTTTTCATCGTTATTAACTCGGCGGAAATCAGCGATCGCGCTCATGCAGTGATAACTGGCAATTTAACCAATTATGACTCGCGCCTGCTGTTGCTGTCGAAACCATCGGAACGCGAGAAAGGGTACTTTTATGATTCGCATCACCGGTTGGCCCATAGTAAAAACAATCCTGCTGGTTTTTTCACGGCGATAACTCTAAACACAGAGGATTCGCCTCTCGTTTCTGAAGCATATCTTGAATTCAAAGCCAAAGAGTTTGGTGGGCGCAATAGCGATGAATATCGCCGATTGATCTTGGGGAAATTTCCCGGGATTCGGGAGTTGATGGAAAAGTCATCTGTTCCCCGTAATATGCACTTCACAATGACTGACGGTAGTAAATGGGTAGTGCCTACGATCGTGATCGCCAAACACCATGCGAAACATCACGCTCAAAAACACAACTCCAGCACATTAGACTGGCTGAAGGCCTATACAATACCGTTATTCTCGGCAAACCATAACGCTATAGCTGAATGGGCTAAACAAATCCCCTGGCAGGATGTGGCTGAAGAGGCATTTGTCGAAAAACCTCCGAGAGATTTGCACGAGCACTGTTGGCTGACATCAGAAAAGAGCTTCTCGTGAGGTAAAAATCCCGCCGATTGGCGGGATTTCTTTAATATATGATCTGGTCTATATGATCACCAAAATCATCGTCGTCGTCCTCATCGCCACCATCTACTGCTGGCCAATCAACAAACCAGCCAGCGTAAAGATGCAGCGTTCGGAGAACATCACTTGCGGGAGCATCAAGGGTGTTAACGAATCCCATATAGCTATTGGGATTTGCCCCAGCTATGGCTTCAGCGATCATGTCCTCGGTAATGTCACCGGAGATAATGCTTAAACGCCCGGAAACTTCTTCATTATCATCAAATTCGATAATGGCATCTCCGCCTAATGGCGCTGCGATTTTAATCTGCATTATTTAGCTCCTTTGCCACACCTAATAACAGTTCCAGCAATCCGTCACCATTCATCAGTGATGCGGCAGCGGCCTCTTTGTCATGATACAACTGAAGAGCCATAGAGAATACTTCCGTTGCTGACGTTTTGGAAATGGTCGGTGATTTCTGCCGAATTTTCCCGGAGTTACTCACTGAGACTGGCGGGTATACCTTCGCCATATAAATATTACTCAATCGAGATCTGAAGCACCATTCAGGCTTGCCACGCCCACCGATATTAACGAAAGATGGCTTATCCCCTTCAACATTGGCCTTCAGGAATGACCGGGCTTTCTCTAACAAACCAGGGTTACTGTACTCAAGATGATGACCCAGCTCGTGCCACAGTGCACTTGCATTTTCATCGTTCAAATTGACAGCAACAACACCATTAAGATTTGCATATGCCCTTCCCTGGTGGTGAACCACCTTTGATAAGGTCGAAATTTTACCGCCGGTCAGGCGATAAATATCAGCAAGTTCCTTGCGCAGGTCTATCCCACCATTCTGTCCAGCGCGGGCTTCTTCCACTTCTTCCGTGATAAAAGAGTCGGCCCACTCAAGAGCTTTTTCTTCAGATACGGATGAGTTGGCGATCGCACTGTTCATGGCAGATAACACTTTCTCGTGGACCGAACCCATACTTCGCTGATTCATTTGCCAGCGTGTCTGCGGGTTATATGAGAATCGCTTAAGTAGTTGGTCAAGCTGCTCAAGTTCTTCTTCACTGACATACTTTTTAGCCTCACCAATAATGCCAGGGAGAATATTGCCGTTAGGATTAAACGCTCGCGAAAGGAAGAGTTTCAGCGCCCCCATGCCCTCCGATGCTTCAATATCACCAATAACCCGGTTAACAATGGCCGCACTCTTCGGATTAGCATCCGCCAACGCTCTGGCTACGATTTGCAGGGACGATACGACCTCACGCTGCATATCAGTCCTGATCTCATCAATAAACTCTGGCGTTATGCCGTGCTCTTTAAGGATATCCCTGCCTTCCGCCGTTACCCCATCGATATCACCGACATGTTTATTAACCTGACTTTGCAATGCCTTAAATGCCTTCAGAATTCCACGGGCATCATCAGCTTTACTAACGGCCTTCCTGAATACTGGCAAGAAGTCAGAGTTAACCTCATTTTGTTGATCGGCCCACTGAATGGAGGCTTCTTTCATCTCGTCCAGAGTCAGATCACCCAACGCGGTATGGTCTGTGAATATGAGCGACAACCTCTGAACCATTTCTGCCAATGGTGATGCCGAATGCGCCGCGCTAAGGAATGCTTTCACCCTGGTTGGGCGAATGGAAAACCAGTCAATAGCTGGTGGCATATCTCCGTTTTTTATCGCCTGCGCTATCTCATCAAAGCCGTCGCGCCCAAGGGAGGATGCGTGATTTAACAATCCGCGAAGTAACGAATTGCTGATACCGAATAATCGGCACCATTTTTTTACGTCGGCAACAGGCATTCGGACAAAATGCGCAAGCACTTGTACAAGCTGCTCATCCTGGGGATCGGTGCGGGATAGCAGCCTGATCAGATGAATAATGTCTTTGATTCCGGATGCCCGATGTAATAGCAAGCTGGTATATGGAGCAACACCGTTGTAACTACCGCCGGAAGCTGACTCGAAAAGACCGCCGGATATCCCTTGCATACCTTCGTTTTCCAGTTCCTGAGATACCTGGCGAAGGATATCCTGTAACGACACATCACCGCCGCCAAACATATCCCCGAGCGCCTGGCCCTGGTGCTGTAACTCATCATTGATACGTTGTGCCATCAACTTAAAGGCGGTGGCCATACGCTTCGCGCTACGGTTATTCGCGACGATAAACAACGCGAGTGCTTTCACTTCCGGGGCCGTTTCGCTGAACATATCCCCCTGAGCAATAACATCGGTAATATGTTGGCCTGACTCCTTCGATTGCCTTACCAGGTCTACCGCATCTTTCAATGCAGCCAGCGCCTTTTTATCGAGGCTATCCGCTGTTTCAATGCTATCAACGATAGTTGTCACAGCCTGCTTGTGCGCTTCTCCTGATAAAGCCTGCATCTGGACAAAATCATTGGCCGCCGCATTAAGCGCCGTCAGAACATTACGCATATCCGGATCAGGTTCTTCTGCAACCATCCTTACCAAGCGCGCATCCTTATATGCCTTGGCAAAGATCGCGTTTTGTATCCGGTCAACAAGTTGCCGTGTTGGTCGCCCATCTTCAGTTACAAGTCCAGCCGCCTGTGTGGCACCAACTTGCGTCATAAATCCGCGAATAAACGCGTCATTACTGCGGCTAAGCAGATCTCCGCTTTCTGACGGGTTAAAAAGCGCCATCATCGCCGGTGTTATGCTGTCGGCATCAACAAAAGCCTTTTCACTGGCTGCCATTTCCTGAAGATCAGAAATATTTGAGTCTTTGGCAAACTGAACGCGGTCAACCTTAGTTAACCGGCGGCGCACCAGTACCGGAGCCGTCATTGATTCAACCTTTTCAGGTCGTATGCCGAATTCGGTCGCATGTTCAATCAGGTACTCACGATACCGATCCGCATTGCCGTCCTGATAGGCTTTAATGATCCCCATGGTTCGTCCATTACCTGACTCAACGGCATTGTCCTCACCAATTATCGGCGCTCCATGGCTGGATAAACCGGAGTCGGTAAGCTGAGCAGGCCGCAAATCCTTGGATATCTGGTTAACCTGAAGAATACTGGATGCGCGGGTCCGGTCGCGCGGCTGAAGTTCCTGGGGATAGTCAGGGTTAATTTTCCCGTCCAGAGTATTGGATACCAAAAGAGCTGAGGCATCGACGATATCAAACGCTGTTTTTACCTCGTCTCCCTTCGCTGTCACCACATACGAAACCCGCCCGTAATCGGGCAGGTTTTTTAGCAGCTCGATCAGCGTTTCTATGCTGGTGGCCATTACCACCTGATCGCTTAAGCTCATCCGTGTTACGCCTTATGCTGCCTCTTTAATGTTGGCGGCTATCCATGCCGCCGTGTGCTGTTTAACCTGGTCCAGGTCGATGTATGTGCCAACATATTGACTCAAATCCTGCAAGGTACCGATAAATGCATCGGTGCTCTGATCGACGAATTTATCAGCCAGGAAATCAGCAACCAGTTTTGGCACACCATCATGTACCGCAGGTTGTTTTTCCTCGCCACTACTGCCGCCGGACACACCGTACCCCATCTGTTGCATGATCTGGTCAATTTCATCGCTGATATCCAGCAACTCCATGCCACTCGCGGTAGCCGCTTTGGACATCAGAGCATCCAACTTATCGCTGAGATCCATTAACTCAATAGCTGATAGTGTCATGCCGCTACCCCCGCTTTCTGGATTGCTACCAGCAGATCAGCCAGGTGGCGAGCAGCGCCATTAACCAGCTCTTCGTTTTCCTCAAAACGCCCGGCAGCCTGAAGGGCTGCAATCGCTTCCCGGACATTACCCCGGGCGTTACGGATCTCCGCCATGTCAGTGCTTTGCATATCCATCACGTTATTGAGATATTCAATGGCTTTATTAGCCTCTGCATCTGCTTCGCTAACCGTTTCATCAGGCTGTGCCGGGGCAGGTTCTGGCTGAGTAATCTCACCGACTTCGGCCTGCAATGCATTGATCATGCTCTGCACCATTTTCTCGGTGCCAGCGCCCCCCGGAAACGCAATATTGGGGAAAGTTTTTTGAAACTGAGTTTTCAGCATTACGCGGAACTCGTCTGGTGAGCTGGTGGCCAGATCCAGAGCTTTTTGTGCATATTTGCCAAACGGACCATTAGTAAGTGTCTTCGCCAGGAAGTCGAAAGAATCCTCGCGAGGCAATAACTTCAGGTCGTACTCACTCATTTGCTGATCAGAAAGCGGGGTATCGTAAGTAGCAATGCCGTAGCGTGCATATTCATAATACGGGTCACCTTCATCAGGGCGCGGCAGAATTGCTTTGTTACCTTCAGGTATTGCGCCAGGGGCCGCCGGACGCATTTGCAAGGCATATCGATATGCACCTACAGAGACTTCTGGTTCAGGCGAAGAGATACCGGTATCCTCCGCTGGTTCAGGTTCGACGTTTTCCGGTTTATGTTCTTCTGGTTGGACCAGATATTCCGATACATTACCCGCTTTATAGGCTTTAAACAGCTTGCCGATCGCATCTGCCATGTCCACACCCTGTATGGATTTAGCCTTGATCATGTACACGCTGCCATCCGAATCGGTTAACTGGATATACCCTTCGCCGTCCTCAATGAATTGCTTCATTGATGCTCCATTACTGAGCGTCACTTCCCCGTTCATATGCATACGATTTTTGATACTGGCAAGGCGATCCGTCAGCGCGCGCGAGTGCCCACCAGTCATCCCCGCTGGATCAATGGTATCGCGCCCACCTGTGCGATTGAGCTGATCAATCTCCGTCTGCAAACGCTCATTCTCTTCATAAAGAGAATCCGCTTCCGATGCAACAGCGTTAATTTTCTGCTCCAGATCTACCTTCTGCCCTTCTACCGCTGCCACCTGATCCGCGAGGTCGCTCATGGCATCCTCTTTCTGGTCACTGTCAGCCTGTAGTTGGGTTATTTCATCAACCAGGGCTTTTTTCTTCTTCTGCGCACGCTGGAATTTTGCCGAGTTTTTCTCTGCAAGGTTGGCAAGTTTCATGGTGACCTGCGCCAGCGTCATATCACGTCCACTCATCGGAGCAACGGTGTGAGTAACGTCTTTTTTATTCAGTAAGAACTGGAAAGCAACCAGCGTATCGCTATTGGTGATCCGGTTTTCCGCTGTCGGGCTATGAAACAGAATGCTGATAGTCTGACCATCACTGAGCGGAATAATGGCTGGCAGGACCGGCAGCCCGTTAACGTTACGTGCCCGGCCAATTTCAGCACCGCCGATCGCGCGCGCGCCGCTCTGGGCCACCTCCCCCGTTTTATCACTCCCCGCAGAGATTCCGGTACCATTCAGCTTCTGGTTCAATGCCCGGACAAATGCCTGCATGGTCCGGTGTAACTGCAAACGAGTAGAACTAATCGCCTCCAGTAAATCCGTAGCACACCAGTGGATCGGCGTGTCATAGAAGAACGTAGCCTCGATTTCCTCCAGGGTGTTGGATTCCGTCATCAGATAGCGGTCCTCACCGGCCATTAATGCGCGATATTCATCATCAGTCACTGGCGGGGGAAGCACGTCAAGCCCAGGCTTGATCGTCACCCCTTTATTGATATTTAACTGTTCCATGTTAATTTCCTGCTTTCAGTTGCTTAAGACGACGTTTGAGTTCGCCATTCCGTGCCTTTTCGTTATTGAGTCGGCCCGTCTCCTTATCCAGCTTCGCCCGCAAATCAGTGATCTGCTGTTGATTGAAAGACACCGAATTCTGCGCGGACTTATAAGCGGCAACCACCTGAGCAGTCCGCTGTTTTGCTTCTTGCAGGCGCTGAAAGTTGGATTTAACTGCCGGTTTCTTGTCTACCGGATTGGCAACACGCTTCGCTTTGGCGATCAGTGATTTCTGGAATTTTGCGGAGTTTTTGCGAGCCGCCTGTCCCATGACGGTACCAAGCGTCTTGATATCCGGCGACTGAGCGTTAGGAATAGCTTTTCCATTCAGTTTCACAGACGATATATCGCCAGTATCGTTTACCTGTATGGCAAGAATTTGTCCGTCGTTAAGAACCAGCTTTGCGGTTTTAACTTTAACGCCATCTTTCGTTGTTGCGCGGTTGCTGGAGTCAACCTCAATTACCGTAACCCCGGTTTTATTGATCGCCGCGATAAGGGATTTCAGCCCCTTTTCATTAACCTGGTCAAAATCGACCGTTGCATACTTATTTTTCGTCATCTGACACATCCTGTGCGAGATTTATTACGTAACTTCTGCGGATTTGCTGAGTAACAGGGAAAATCCGATACAACGGGTTAATGAACGAGTCGCCATGCGTAACCATGACGTTGAAATGCCACAGTCGCTCTCCTTTACCCATATAT
>JAFAFU010000001.1 GCA_023423335.1 Bacillota bacterium
TGAGGATGGTCCGTTAACATCCGAATATGTATAATTTGTTACCGTTGTTTTGCCAACAGGATTATTTTCACAGAATATTTCATAGCCCTCAACTCCAACATTATCCGTAGATGCATCCCAAACGAAGGCTATTGCAGAACCGGAAACCGATGCAACAATATCCTTGGTATGTTCTGTTGTTTTAAAGGTAATGGCGGAGCCTGACACCGGAGTGACCGTAAAATTAACCGGTGCTGTGGGAGGTTGACTGTCCTCAGTATACTCTGCATTCACTTTCTGCATATTATACACAGGGATATTATGAATCACTAATATGATAGATAGTAATAATGATATGACCTTAGAAATAACCCTTACGGACTTAGTACGTCTAGTATGAAATTCTGATAATTTATTCATTTTTCCCTCCTATTAATTCTCTTGACTGAGTTTCCCCCTGCTGCTTTAATTTTGATCCCTCCTTGGTTAATGGTCTTTGTGTATTAATTTTACATTATTTTATAAAATAATATCATTTATTCCATATTTTATCAACGCATTTAATTCTGTATTTACTGCATTCCGCTTTATCGCACAGAAAAGCGCACCCCTACAGTAATTGCACACCAAATGAAAATTATCATCCGGGTGCACTGATAGAGCTGCGCTTAATATATCAAACGGTTCTATTTTATTGTCTCAAGGAAACCTATCTCATAAGGAAGGGAACAGAAGTTTCCCTAGACCGAATATGACAGTATTGACAGTACCAAAATCAATAGGAAGACTAAGAATCTCCCGATCAATAATGCCCGTTGACAGGCCTGTGAGGGGAGCATATTCCGGTCAACGGCCCAGCGCCAAAGCTTATGGCTTAAGCCTTCGGCTATTATCAGCAGCCAGACTGCCGCATACAGGAGGATATTTCCCCGGAATCTGGTGCCTTCCCTGAGAGCCAGGGTAATTAAGGTTCCATAGCGATTGGGCTTGGCCAGGCTTGCCTCCTGATTGCTGACTGCCGCCCGGATTTTATCGGCTCCGTCAAGCTGCTCCAAGTATACCGCTTCCCCTTCCCCATCCGTCACCGTAACCATGCTGTGCTCCCAATCGGTATTGTCGCTGAACCGTATCGTATATTCCTCGGAAGGCATATCACCGGCACTGATTGTAAGCTTTGCTTCCTCCGCGGCGTTCTTCTCTCCTTGTACCGTAATCATGCCGCCGATCAGGAGATACTCCGTGACATCTTCCTTCTCTTCTATCCTTACTATAGTGGTCCTGTCCATCAGAGTCCGGGTGAACATATCCTTCGAATAAAACACAAACAGCAAGATCAGAAACAGCAATAGAATCCCCTTACCCTTCTTATTGCGTCTCCGATCCTGCTTCTCCGCCTGTTCCAGGTCCCCATCCCTGTTTCCATACATGTCAATCTGCATTCCGTAGCTCAACGCTCCACCTCCATGCAAGTTATATAAAACAAAGAGGCCATTGACAACGGCCTCCGGAAACTACTATATATTGATTTCTGTTTCTTTCGTTTCCCGGTACATCCTGAAATATTCCCTGATATACATCAGGAAGGACAGGAGCAGAAATGCACCGCAAACCAGCATCAGTATATTCACGATATTAATATCCAGATTCGGCGCTGCTACCAGAACCAGCATCACCGCATAGAATACGGTAGTCGATACCTTCCCGAACCATTTGGCTCCGTTCAGCCTCCGGTTCTTCTTCAGCATTGCGATGCCCGCGCCGAGCATGAACAGCTGCATCACTACAAAAAGTATGAGCAGCAGGAACATCCATTTGATTTTTACGACCAATACAAAAATCAGGGAAGCCTGCGTCAGCTTGTCAGCCATGGGATCGATCAGCTTGCCAAAATCCGTTACCATATCGAAGGTCCTGGCAATAAAACCATCCAGGAAATCCGTCAGCCCTGATATGAAGACTACGGCGGCGGCCATAAGGTATTCCCGTGCTGTTTCTGCATTGATATATAACACAACAAAAAGAGGAATCAGCATAAACCGGATATAACATAATATATTCGGTATGCTCCAGAGATCCTTCTTTGTAAATTTCGCCAGTACCTTCATACACCCAACCCCCTGTTAAGTCGTCCTTCTGTCCATGACAATTATTATACAGTATATCCATCCGTCAGAATGACTAATCCGGATCCTTCGAAATTATAGCAAGGATCTTCCTTAATCTGCCTGCCATTAGCATTTATTTTAACATATTAATTCCTATTATGAAAGATTATTTTACCAGCATTTCCAAAAAATAAGATGTTTTTCAAAAAAGTCCACCCCGAAGTATAATTCCGGCATAATATTTTAGAATCCGGAGTAATACTTAAAGGATGGACCTTATCCTGTCATTTATTTCACTACAATATTAACGATCTTACCGGGTACATAGATCTCCTTCACGATCGTACCGGTCAATTTATCTGTTGCCGCCTCGCGGGCCGCGGCAATCGCTTCCTCCTTGGAGGCTTCTGCGGGAACCTTAACCGTAGTCTTCGTCTTGCCATTCACCTGTACCGCAAGCTCAATCTCGCTGTCCTTCATCTTGGACTCGTCATAAACCGGCCAGGTATTCTGAAATACCGAAGTATTATGACCTAATTGTGACCATAATTCTTCACTGACATGAGGGATGAACGGCGCCAAAAGAATGACCGCGGTTTCCAGAGTTTCTTTATCGAGGCCTCCGGCCCTCTTTGCCAGATCAATCATCTTATTATTATACTCCATGAAACCGCTGACTACCGTATTTAAGCTGAAGGATTCCAAACGGGTGGTAATATCATAAACCATCCGGTTCCTTACCTTCACCATCTCCTCGGTAGCCTTCGTATTTTTATCCTTGTTATCCGTCACCAGATGGAAGAAACGGTTGATAAAACGGTAAACACCGTCAATACCCCTGTCATCCCATTCGGAATCCAGCTCCGGCGGACCTACGAATAATTCGTACATTCTTAAGGAATCGCAGCCATAGTCATTCACCAGGTCATCCGGAGATACCACATTCCCCTTGGATTTACTCATCTTGGCGCCGTTTTTACCGATCATACCCTGATTAAACAGCTTTGTGAAAGGCTCTTCAAAATCCACTACTCCGATATCATACAGGAACTTCGTATAGAATCTGGAGTACAGCAGATGCAGAACCGCATGCTCCACACCGCCGATATACATATCCACCGGCAGGTCCGCATGGGCCTTCTCCTTAGAAACCAGCTCCTTATCATTTTTACTGTCCACATAACGCAGGAAATACCAGGAGGAGCCTGCCCACTGGGGCATGGTATTGGTTTCTCTCTTTGCGGGCTTTCCGCAGACAGGACAGGCGGTATTTACCCATTCATGGATATCTGCCAGGGGTGATTCACCGGTACCGGTCGGCTGGTACTTCTCCACCTCCGGCAACAGCAGGGGCAGCTCGTCCTCGGGAACCGGGACAGCGCCGCAGTGGTCACAGTGTACGATCGGAATAGGCTCGCCCCAATAACGCTGTCTGGAAAATACCCAGTCACGGAGCTTATAGTTCACGGTTTTCTTACCGATACCCAGCTCCTCCAGCTTATCCGGCACCTCACTTTTCGCCTTCTCGGAAGCCATACCGTTCCATTCGCCGGAGTTGATCATGATTCCGGCCTCCGTATAGGCTTCGGTCATCTCCGGCTGCTCCTTACCGTCCTTAGAGATTACCTGGACAATAGGAATACCGAATTTGACTGCAAACTCAAAATCCCTCTCGTCATGGGCAGGTACGCACATAATGGCTCCGGTGCCGTAATCCGCCAATACATAATCGGACAGCCAAATCGGGATCTGCTTCTTTGTTAAAGGATTGATTGCATAGCTTCCGGTGAATACACCGGTCTTTTCTTTGTCCTGCATACGGTCAACCGAGGATCTCATTGAGGCCTTGAAGATATAATCCTCCACTTCCGCCTGCTTTTCCTCCGCGGCCAGTTCCTTCGCCATACCATGCTCCGGAGCCAGTACCATGAAGGTAGCACCATAGAGGGTATCCGGTCTCGTCGTATAGACGCGGATCGCTTTATCCGTACCGTCTACCGTAAAATCCACCTCGGCACCATAGCTCTTGCCGATCCAGTCCGACTGCATCTTTTTAACCTTCTCCGGCCAGTCCAGTTTATTAAGGTCCTCCAGCAGGCGGTCTGCGTATTCGGTGATCTTTAGCATCCATTGCTTTAAGTTCTTCTTGGTAACCGAAGAACCGCAGCGTTCGCATTCGCCGTTGACCACCTCTTCGTTTGCCAGTCCTGTCTTGCAGGAGGGGCACCAGTTAATCGGCATCTGCTTCTCGTAGGCCAGTCCGGCCTTGAACATCTTTACGAAGATCCACTGGGTCCATTTATAAAAGTCAGGGTCCGTGGTATTAACCTCCCGGTCCCAATCATAAATCGCCGCGATCTCATTGATCTGCCGCTTAATGTTGGCCACATTCTCCGCAGTGGATTTGCTCGGATGAACACCCATCTTGATGGCGTAATTCTCAGCCGGAAGTCCGAAGGCATCCCAGCCCATCGGATGGATGATGTAATATCCTTTCAGAATCTTATATCTGCTCCAGACGTCACTGATTACATAGCCTCTCCAGTGACCGACATGAAGCCCGCTGCCCGAAGGATAGGGGAACATATCCAGACAGTAATATTTGGGCTTCTTCCCGTCCTTCACATTCACGGGGTTCTCCTCCCATTGTTTTCTCCATTTCTTTTCTATTTCCTTATGATTATAAGGTGATGACATAATAAATCCTCCTTAAAAATTATCTTTTCATTCAATAGGACGTAATTTCCTATTAAATAAAAAACCCTCCGCCTCAACAAAGAGACGGAAGGTGAATTCCGTGGTACCACTCTAATTCATGAACCGCTGCCCGCAGTCCCTGCACTTAATATCCTGTAACGGGGATCCCGTCCCTGCCTACTGATGGTTCAGCCGGGAAGCTCAAAGGCGAGTTGGGAGTCTGACGCTGCTGCCTTCCACCTGCCGGCAGCTCTCTGTAAGCACATTTCCTCTTAATACTCCTTATCCGTGCATTTATCTATTGTTTAATTTCATAGAACCTTATGAAATGACGATATACTTTATTAATATAGCACTACTTTTCATTTTGTCAAGTTATTTTACACCCTTAGTGTATTCCGGGTAAGTTATCAATCATCATATATGATGTAATCTTAAAGGTTGTATACAAAACTACGAAATATGGAAGCTAAATATTTACATATATATACAATTATGATACCATGAAATGGAGGAAGAATTACCTCGGTTTATTATTGGGGAGGTGGAAAAGATCATTTTTTGTTTCTCATCCCGGTTACATCCATGTCATATATAAGATTTCGCTCCGTATGCTGTTTTTCATCTGAATGATTTACAATGTGTTCTCTATTTTTCAAGATGTCTTTCATAATTCTAAGAAACCCGTATTTTACTAATTCCCTCTCACAAAATTCCACATTCCATATACGCCGCATGAATAAATCCACATTAAAAATGAAGCGATTTATAGCCTTAGGCAGCGTTACAAAGAGAAACAACCATCAAAGGCATGAAAGAAAGTAATACAAAACATAAGATACAAATAATCAGGTAGGTAAGTAGCAACCAATATAATTATATTTAAGGAGGATGATACGATGAGAAAATTAAATAAGAAAGCTTTGACGCTATTTTTGGTAATTTCATTGAGCTTTACCGGTATGTTTGCAGGAATTGCAAATGCATCCCCAAACTACTGGTATTTTGGAACTGGTGGCGGCGGAGCAGTAAATGTTATTAAAGGATCTGGCAACAATTACAGTGTTACATGGACAAATTGCGGGTCTTTTGCTTTCGGTATAGGTTGGCTTCCCGGAACAGTAGCCCGGGTATGTAATTACAATGTCGGCACCTGGTCGCCCTCCGGCGATAGATTGTTGGCCTTCCATGGGTGGACAAGAAGCCCCCTTGTAGAATATTACGTGGTTGACAGCTGGGGCACTTATCGGCCTACCGGGACGCATAAGGGCGCCGTTAACAGCGATGGCGGTACCTATGACATATATCAGACCACCCTGTACAATGCACCTTCCATTGACGGCACTCAGACTTACCAGCAGTATTGGAGTGTCCGAACGGCGAAACGGCCGACCGGAAGCAATGTCCAAATCAATTTTGCCAACCATGTTAATGCCTGGAGGAGCAAGGGAATGAATTTGGGGAGTAGTTGGGATTTTCAGATAATGGACATTACGGGACAAGGCAGTGGAAGCACTAATGTAGCGGTGTGGTAGCAGACCGCCTGCACCAAGCAGGACAATGCCATTAAGTTAAGCTATTAGTTCCATACGCCCTCACAGAGCAGAGTGGAACAATACTCTGCTCTTTTTGAGTAAAATTTTAATTAAGCAATTACTACTCCGTTCAATAAAGAACAAACTCATATTCATTCCTTCAGGGAATATAATTAAATAAAACATCCCGGCTTTGGAGTATTTTATGAGTTATCTGACACAATTCATATCCCAATACGGTGTAGCTGCCATGTTTCTGATCATCATGCTGGAGTACGCCTGTTTTCCGGTATCCAGCGAGATTGTTCTGCCCTTCTCCGGGGCTGTGGCATCGATGAATCAGACGCCTTATCTGGTTATTCTCCCTTTAAGTATACTCGCCGGTCTGATCGGAACCGGAATCTGTTATGCCGTCGGCTGGTTCGGCGGCGGCGCTATCATAAATGCCATCAAGCGCCGGTTTCCGAAATCCGTCAAGGCCATTGACTCCTCTTATGAAAAATTCAATAAGAACAGCGCCTCCGCGGTCTGTATCGGCAGAGTCATCCCCCTGGTGAGAACTTATATTGCTTTGGTAGCGGGGTCGGCCAGAATGAATCCGGTCACCTATTTTACCTCCTCGCTTCTGGGAATAACCGTCTGGAATACCCTTTTGATCGGCCTTGGCTACAGCCTTCGGGAGAATTACGGCAAGGTCGCAGGCTATTATAACCGCTACAAGCATAATTTAATTCCGGTAGCCCTGGTCTTTGCGGGCCTCCTGATTTGCAGCAGAATTTACCGCGGGTACAAAAAAGCGGTTCAAAAAAAGCAGAGCCTTCCCGATTAGCCGGTCTCCGCCGGTTGCTTAACGACAGACTTGCCCTTCCATTTCCCCGATAATACCCTTAGGATACCGAGGATACCGGTAATAAGCCAGGTCAGCGCCGTTGCCCAGAAAACTCCCTTGAAACCCATCTGTGCCGCCAACAGGCCGGAGGCCGTTACCCGCACCACAACCTCAGTAAAGCCCATGACCATCGGGATATGGATATCGCCGGAACCGCTCAGGAAGTTTCTCGTAATAAAAATCATACCGACAAAGGTATAGAAGAAGCTGGTAATCCGTATGCCCTCCATGCCGTAGGTCACGACAGCAATATCCTCCTTCTTGGTGAAGAGCCTCATCAGAAATTCACCGCCAAAATAAAGCGTCGGAAGCATAAGCAAACTGAAAATTATGATGATGACCGTAGCCGCTTTCATTCCCCTCTTAACCCTGCCCAGATTACCGGCTCCGATATTCTGGCCGGTAAAGGAGGCTACCGCGGCTCCAATGGACATGCCGGGCTGTAATACCAGCTGTTCAATTCGATTCGCTACGGTAGCAGCTGCTATAATTGTTTCATTAAAACCGTTGATGACTCCCTGTAATGCCATCATGGAGACGGATACAAAGGAATTCTGCAGAGCCACCGGAATCCCCAGCCGGATACATTTACGAAAGATGATTCGGTCAGGCTTAAATTCCTTTAACGGCATATGGAGCATTTTAACCTTCGCCATCGCATATATGACACAGCCGATCGCCGAGATCCACTGCGAGATAATGGTTGCCATCGCCACTCCGGCCACTCCCCAATGAAACAGGATCACAAATGCCAGATCCAGCACCACATTCAACAAGCTGGCTATGATAAGGAAAATCAGCGGGGTCGTGGAATCTCCCAGCGCCCGTAATACGGCTGCCATACCATTGTAGCAGGCTACGCCCAGTATTCCGGCATACGAAATCTTCATATAGAGCTCGGACTCTGCAATGATACCCTCCGGTGTGTTCAATAATTCCAGAATCCACCGGCTGGACAGGAAGCCGACGGCACCCATAATCACGGCTGCTCCGACAACCATATAGGTGGCAGTAGCAAAGCCCTTCCTTACATTATCATAATCCTTGGCTCCAAAGTATTGGGAAATCACAATGGAGATACCGGCCGACAACCCGAAGGTCAATCCAAAGATAAGGAAGATAGAGGAGCCGGTGGCTCCCACCGCAGCCAATGCATCGGAGCTTACAAATTTGCCCACAACAATGGAATCTACCATATTATAAAACTGCTGAAACAGATTGCCGATCAGCATCGGAATAGAAAACTGCAGTAGTAATTTTGCAGGTGACCCGGTCGTCAGATCCCGGGTAATCGTTTTAGCCATAGGTTCCCCTTCTTTCAGACAATGTCAATACCTTCTGTCATTTCTCTGAGTATACTCTATGCTTTTCCCGGATGTAAATGTTTTTTTCCATAGAATTTATGTCTTATAATGTCCCGGTTCCGGGCTCCATTCATATTCCATCCCCTTTTTCATATAATTAAAAGAAGATTGACCAAATCAGGAGCAGAATATGCAGTGGCACAGTATGTCTATCGCAGAAACCCTAAAGGAGCTTGATTCAAGCATTGACCATGGGCTGACCGCCAAAGAAGCAAAACGGCGGCAGCAGACCTACGGCAAAAATATATTGGAGGTTAAAAAAGGCAAAAGCCTGATACGGAAATTCTTAGCCCAATTTGCGGATTTTATGATTATCATTCTAATCTTTGCGGCAGTTATATCCTTTGCGGTGTCCTATCTGGATGGTGCACCGGACTTCGTAGATCCGATCATTATATTATTGATTATTACCCTGAATGCGACCCTGGGGGTCCTTCAGGAGACGCGGGCAGAAAAAGCCCTGGAGGCTTTAAAGAAGTTATCCGCTCCTACTGCCCATGTGCTCAGGGATAGGAAATTTCACGAAGTGGATGCAGCCGAGCTGGTTCCCGGAGATATCGTCCTGCTGGAGACCGGCAGCTTCGTTCCTGCAGATGCAAGACTTCTCTCTGCGGTCAACTTAAGGGTGGAGGAAGCTTCTCTCACCGGAGAATCCCATCCGGTAGAGAAAAATGCGGAGCTTCGTCTGAAACCGGAAACCAATCTGGCAGACCGGATTAATCTGGTTATGTCCACGAGCACCATTATCTATGGCAGAGGTCTTGCTGTGGTAACCGAGACCGGTATGAATACCCAGGTCGGACATATTGCAAAGCTGATTATGGAGGATGAGACTCCTATGACGCCGCTGCAGAAGAGACTTGCCAAGACCGGCAGAGTACTTGGAATTGCCGCACTCATTATCTGTATCATTATCTTTATCCTTGGTATCTTTAAACAGCTTCCCATCTTTGACATGTTTATGACCTCCGTCAGTCTGGCAGTAGCTGCCATCCCGGAAGGCCTGCCGGCGATTGTAACGATAATGCTCTCTCTCGGTGTGCAGCGCATGGCGAAGAAAAACGCGGTAATCCGGAAGCTTCCTGCCGTGGAAACCTTAGGCAGCGCCACCGTCATCTGTTCCGACAAGACCGGAACCCTGACCCAGAATGTAATGACCGTAACCGAGATTTGCTCCCTGAACGGACGGGAGAAGATGACCGGTGATTTTGGCAGCTTCCTGCTCTCCCATGGGGCCCTCTGCAATGATGCCATCCTCCAGATGGAGAATAAACAGGCCTCCGTCAGCGGTGAACCTACGGAAAAAGCCCTAGTACTCGCTGCCTACCATGCCGGAGTTGATAAGTTAAATCTGGATTCAACTTATAAAAGAGTCTACGAGCTGCCCTTTGATTCGGCAAGGAAGCTGATGACAACCGTACATAAAGCTCCCGATTCCAATTACCGGAGTGTTACCAAGGGCGCCTTTGATTTTCTGTTAAACCGGTGCACCCATATATATCAAAATGGCAGACAATATCCTTTGACCAATGCAGAAAAAAGCAGATTGAACGCCCTTAATAATTCCATGACAGAACGGGCACTCCGGGTTATTGCCGTAGCTTATAAAAACCTCACCGCCCTGGACAATAAACCCTCCCCTGCGGAGCTGGAAAGCGGGCTTACCTTTGTGGGCCTGATCGGTATGATTGATCCTCCCAGGGAAGAGGTGAAGGAGGCTGTCCGTCTGTGTAAGCAGGCAGGCATCAAGCCGGTCATGATTACGGGAGATCATATCCTGACGGCAAAAGCCATCGCCAGGGAACTCGGTATCCTGAGCAGCGAAGGCGAAGCAATAACCGGAGAAGAATTGTCCCGGCTGGATTCTGAAAGCCTTGATAAGTCCATTAACCGTTACAGTGTATTTGCACGGGTTTCACCGGCGCATAAGGTACGCATCGTGAAGGCTTTCCAAAGCAGAGGCGAGGTTGTTGCCATGACTGGGGACGGGGTAAACGATGCGCCCGCCCTGAAGGCGGCGGATATTGGTTGTGCCATGGGAATTACGGGAACGGATGTGGCCAAGAATGCATCGGATATGATTCTCACGGATGATAATTTCGCCACCATCGTGTCGGCGGTAAAGGAAGGGCGCGGTATATACGACAATATCAGAAAAGCGGTCCACTTCCTGCTGTCCAGTAATATCGGAGAAATTCTGACCATATTTGTTGCCATCCTGTTAGGACTTCCGACCCCCTTGGTAGCCGTCCAGCTTCTCTGGGTTAATCTTGTCACCGATTCCCTGCCGGCGATCTCTCTTGGTGTGGAGCCTGCCCCTAAGGATATTATGTTCAAGAAACCCAATCCGCCGGATAAAGGAATGTTTGCCGACGGCCTTGCCTTTCAGATACTGTTCGAGGGTATCATGATCGGTTCCCTGGCTCTGACCGCCTTTGTTGCAGGCTTCCGCTTCTTTGATACTCCGGCTCTGTACCGGTCCCTGACAGAACAGATGAATACACAGGCAATGCCCGGAGCTTATGTACCCTGGGTAGGACGTACCATGGCCTTTGCTGTGCTCAGCCTATCACAGCTGTTCCACTCCTTTAATATGAGAAGCAGCCATTCCCTGTCCAAAATCGGCGTTTTCACTAATCGGAAACTGGTACTGTCCTTCCTGCTATGCTCCGTCTTACAGATTGCCGTAATTACCATACCTCCTCTGGCAGCCATCTTCCAGGTGGTCCCTCTTACCTTAAGACAGTGGGCTTTTGTACTGCTGTTATCCATGGCGCCGATATTAGTGGTTGAGCTTCAGAAGAAATTGAATCACGCATAGTTTGTACTTGATAATTTCCATTTTTCGTTATATAGTAATAATGTGAATGATAGAAATCATAATTCACACTTAGAAGTTTGTGCCTGCGTAATCAAAGCGTGTAAGCACGCTTGGCACAAACTAACACAAAGGACAGGCATGTTTGGTTAGGGTATCAATCTTTATATCAAGGGGTGTTGGCGTGGACAAAAAGAAAAACCTTAGTGCTGATCCGGCGAGACCATACGACGATTCCGTATGGGAACGTATGAATATGTATGACAGCATGCCCTATATCTGGAATCCGGATCTGTGTGATACAAGGAAGCTTTCGGTAGAGAGCGGCAATGTCATCAAAGCCTGCCGGTGCCTGATGAAAGAGCCCTATGAGGTGAAGCACTGAAAACGGAGAATTTTAGATGGAGATTATCACTCTGACATATAAATCAACAAATTACTTTCTGGTGCGGTCTGCAAAAGGCTGGCTGCTCGTGGATGCCGGATGGCCGGGTACCCTCTCTCAGTTTTTGCAGCTGCTAAGCCAGAATAATATCCAATTAAGCGATATCAATTACCTCGTTATTACCCATTTTCATCCGGACCATGCCGGGCTTGCCCAAAACCTGAAGGAATATGGGATACGTCTTCTCCTGCACAGCTGCCAGACTCCTTATGTCGGCAAGCTCAACGCATTTTTTAAGAAGAATCCCGGAGCACAGTTCAAGGATATCACCTTCGATCATACGATAACCCTTTCCGGGGAAGAAAGCCGAAGCTTCCTTAAGGAAATCGGGATTGAAGGTGTGATGTTACCGACGCCCGGACACAGCGATGACAGTATCAGCCTGATAATCGATCATTACTGTGCTTTTACCGGGGACCTGCCGGCATTATATCTGGCGGAGGCATATGATGATCCGGTTGTATCAGACAGCTGGGACTCTCTGATGGAAAACAGGGTAAGAATGATTTATCCGGCACACGGGAATGTCTACGAGATTCCTGAGCAATATCTATATTTATAAGAAGCATATGGGCTGTCCTGAAGACAAATATTTCAGGGCAGCCTTTTTTACCGGCTCATTTCATGATTTCAAGGAATATTATGGTATTTTTGAGTTTAGGCATATTTACTAAAATAGTGCTTCTCATATCTATTTTTTTATAGACTATTGTGTATATTTTTCATATAAACGTTTTCGAAAGTGTATTTAACCAATTATTTTTGGATAAAACACAGATTTTTGTCGATTTTTACGAAACCATATTGATAAAAATCTATAATATGGTAGTATTAATACGGATTGTCTTACATAAATTGACTTGGATTTTATTTTTTAATTTTGTAATACATTGCCATACTGTAGGGGGAAGTACAGTGATGCGGCTCGTATAGCAAAGGAGGCATAATGCATAAAGCTATATTCAATTTGTATGTAGGTAAGATGTAACTATAAAAATTAAACTTTAAGAGGAGATTATTTATTTATGAGAAGGTTGAATAAGAAAGTTTTGGCGTTGATTTTTGCAATTTCTATGTGCTTTACCAGTATGTTTGCGGGGAACGCTTTTGCAGCGACAGACTACTGGCAGAATTGGACCGATGGCGGCGGTACGGTAAATGCTACCAACGGTTCCGGCGGTAATTTCAGTGTTAAATGGACAAATTGCGGAAACTTTGTTGTTGGTAAAGGTTGGGGTTCCGGTAATGCTTCCAGAGTTGTTAACTATAATGCCGGTATCTTTTCACCGTCCGGCAATGGCTATCTGACTTTCTACGGTTGGACCAGAAACTCTCTCATCGAATATTACGTTGTTGATAGCTGGGGCACTTACAGACCTACAGGAACCCATAAGGGCAGCGTAAGCAGTGATGGCGGCACCTATGACATCTATACCACTCAGCGTGTCAACGCACCTTCTATTGATGGTACAAAAACCTTCACACAATTCTGGAGTGTTCGTACATCAAAGAGAGGGACAGGAAGTAATGTAAAAATCACGTTCAGCAACCATGTAAATGCTTGGAAAAGTAAAGGAATGAATCTGGGATCCAGCTGGTCTTACCAGGTACTGGCGGTAGAG
The DNA here is from genome assembly GCA_023423335.1 of Bacillota bacterium. Taxonomy (GTDB): domain Bacteria; phylum Bacillota; class Clostridia; order Lachnospirales; family Lachnospiraceae; genus Mobilitalea. The sequence goes on from JAFAFU010000001.1 coordinate 13,455, forward strand.
GGATATCAGAGCAGCGGTAACGCTAATGTAACGGTGTGGTAATACATCACCCGAACGCAAGGTAATGGACGGCCATTGACCGTTATTAGAACATAGTTACATACACCTACCTACATAGTGTGTTAAAAACATCTTTCAGAAGGATGAAGGGATGTTGACGAAAGCAAACTTTAAAACAATTGTTTTAAAGTTTGATCCGTCAGTCCGGACACGTTGTTGGCCGTTCGTTACAAGAAGAACGGTCATCAGCGTTGCCGGAGATCAATTACAGGTCTCAACGCATAAAACTTTTTGACCGTCAGAGGAGATACCCAGTGAAAAAATTATTTATTCTTATGTTAATCGTAATCATGGTTATTATGAGTGCTTGTTCGAAAGATGTGCCCGATGGTTTTGTGTTGGTCAAAGGCGGTACTTTTACAAACACAAAGTCTAATCTCTATGGAAAAAATGTAACCGTACCGGACTTCTATATCGGTAAGTATGAGGTAACCCAAAAAGAGTGGCTTGAGGTAATGGACACCAATCCTTCCATATTCCAGGGCGACGATTTGCCGGTAGAGATGGTAACCTGGTATGACTGTATCGAGTATTGCAATAAACGCAGCTTAAAAGAGGGCTTAAAACCCTATTATAATATAGATAAGAACACAAAGGACCCGAATAATTTGAATGAAATGGATGAATTGAAATGGACGATAACCATCAATGAAGATGCTGACGGTTACCGGCTGCCTACGGAAGCGGAATGGGAATATGCGTCAGGCGGAGGGCAGTCGAGTAAGAGTTACACTTATAGTGGGAGTGATAATGCAGATGATGTGGCATGGTACTGGAAAAATTCCGGGGATGAATACTTAACCGGTGAATGGTTCTGGCCCACGATAGAAAGCAACAATAATAAAACAAATTTAGTCGGCACCAAGCTCCCCAACGAGTTAGGGCTTTACGATATGTCAGGCAATGTAAGGGAATGGTGCTGGGACTGGTACGGAGAAGTTGTAGATAATCAGAGCGGCTATGTCAGGGTTTGGAGAGGCGGCGGTTGGCTCGGTGATGCCACAGCCTGCGAATCCTCTTACCGGGGTAATTTCGAAGCGTACAGCATGGGCTACGACCAAGGCTTTCGTTTGTGCCGCAGCAAGTAAGCAGACAGATAGGGTGTCCTCAAAAGCTTAAGCTTTCGGGACACCCTCTTTTTATCCATTCTCTTCGATTAAAATACCTTGAATGCATCTCTCCCAAGATATCTGGCTGCACTGCCAAGCTCCTGCTCAATCCGGAGGAGTTGGTTATACTTCGCAACCCGGTCGGTTCTGGAGGGAGCACCGGTCTTTATCTGTCCGGCATTGGTGGCTACTGCGATATCTGCAAGAGTAACATCCTCCGTTTCACCGGAACGATGGGAAACAACGGCGGTCCATCGGTTATTCTTCGCCATCTCTATGGCATCCAGAGTCTCGGTCAGAGTACCGATCTGATTTACCTTAATCAGAACCGAATTAGAGATACCCTGGCGGATACCTTCTCTGATACGGCTGGTATTAGTTACAAACAGATCATCACCAACTAACTGGACCTTACCTCCGATCCGTTCGGTTAAGAGCTTCCAGCCCTTCCAGTCCTCCTCAGCCAGTCCGTCCTCCAAAGATATTACCGGATACTTCTTACATACCTGATCCCAGAAGTCCACCATCTCTTCGACGGTCTTATACTCATTGGCTTTCCAGAACAGATAATCCCCTTCCCTGCCCGCCTTCTTAGCCTCATCATACATCTCCGTTGCTGCGGCATCGATCGCGATATAGAAATCCTCACCGGGACGGTAACCTGCTGTCTCAATGGCCTTCACAATATAATCAAGCGCCTCCGTATCACTCTTAAATTTCGGGGCAAAACCGCCTTCATCTCCGACAGCGGTCACATAGCCGTCGTTCTTTAATAGCTTCTTCAGGGTATGAAATACCGTAGCACTGTGCTCCAGAGCCTCCGAGAAGGTCTCTGCGCCTACGGGCATGATCATAAACTCCTGGATGTTCAAGCTGGAATCCGCATGCTTTCCGCCGTTAATGATATTCATCATAGGTACCGGCAGAGTCTTCGCATTCACACCTCCGAGATAGCGGTAAAGAGGGAGTCTTAAGGAAGCTGCCGCTGCCTTGGCTGCTGCCATGGATACACCGAGGATTGCATTCGCTCCAAGCTTCCCTTTGTTATCGGTCCCATCCAGAGACAGCATTTTCTCATCAATTGCCATCTGGTCGGAGGCATCCATTCCGATCAGCGCCTGAGCAATCTCCGTATTTACATGATAGACTGCTTTTCTGACACCATTTCCAAGGTATCTGTTCTTATCACCATCCCTTAGTTCCACTGCCTCAAAGGCACCTGTGGAAGCTCCGGAGGGTACTGCCGCCCTGCCGATGCTGCCGTCCGCTAATATCACCTCTGCCTCCACGGTAGGATTACCCCTGGAATCCATGATTTCTCTCCCGATAACCTGTTCAATCAACATACTTTTCATATCTATCATCCTTCCATATATTATTGTATATATTATTGATTCAGGTGTCAAAAGCCCTTCGAATATCATGACGTCGTCAATTTGCACCTTCACTAACCATATTTTTGAATTTGCTTTTGACACCTGAAGCATTATTATATTTTTGACGCTCTTTCATATATTATCTACTTAAATATGGAAAGTATTCTCCATATCTAAGGGTTAACACTTATGTCCCCGGTTGTCTGTGACTTATATCACATTTTTGAAAAATAACCGGCAATGAATTTACTTTTATATGATTAAGTGGTATATTGTGGTAACAGTCACTTTTATTTTATAAGATTTTATGAACCCCGGCAAGCAAAATTATTTCATATTGAGTGGAATATATTTACTTACTATAGGGATACAAAACTGATATACTAATAAGAATAATGCCTTAAAACCCTTTTTTAAAAAGTACTCACGTGCTTTTCGCTTAGATTTTGTGGAGGTTACCATGAACAAAACATTTGAAAAGTTACAGCCCTATCTGGATAAATCCATGGCATTGCAGACAGCAAGGAGCCTGTTCGAATGGGATGAACAGACCCTCGCGCCCTATGAGGCTGCGGACTATACCTCGAAGGTCATAGGAATTCTCTCCGACGAGTATATGAAAAGCCTGATTAATGAGGATGTCAGAAAGCTTTTAAAAAAACTTCAGGAGAAAAAAGAGCAGGAAGAGCTCAGCGTTACCGAGAAAGCTATCGTTAAGGAGCTCGGTAAGAAATATGAGGAGCTGGAAAGTATTCCGCCGGAGGAATACAGAGCATTCAATGAGCTGACTTCCATCGCAAACCGTAAATGGTCCAAGGCCAGGAAGGATAATAAATTCGAAGATTTTGCACCCTATCTTAAAAAAGTTATTGATTATAAGAAGAAGTTTGCCGGCTACCGCGCCGGGAAGGATCAAGAGCCTTATGAAGTATTGCTGGCGGATTTCGAGGAATGCTTCGGTATCCGGGAGCTAGATACCTTCTTTGAAAAAATAAAGCAGGAAATCATTCCTTTACTTAAGGAGGTGGCCAAAAAGGCCGACTCCATCGATAAGAGCTACAATTATCTTAAGTATGACCTCAATACCCAGAAGGAATTCTGTAAGTTCTTAAGCGGTTATGTAGGCTTTGATTTTAACCGGGGTGTCATCGGAGAAAGTGCCCATCCGTTTACAATGCAGCTTCACAATCATGATGTCCGTATCTCGGACCGTTATATGGAGGATAATCTGGAAAGCGCCATGTTTTCCATTATCCACGAAACCGGACATGCCATCTATGAAATGAATATTGATGATGCCCTGACCCAGACCCTGGTCGGAGGAGGCGCTTCCATGGGAATGCATGAATCCCAGTCCAGGTTCTTTGAGAACATTATCGGAAGAAGCGAAGCCTTCTGGATCCCGGTTTATGATAAGCTGGTGGCCGCCTACCCCGATAATCTGCATAAGGTTTCCCTTGAGCATTTTATCCGGGGTATTAATAAAGCGGCTCCCAGCTTAATCCGGACGGAGGCGGATGAACTCTCCTATACCATCCATATTATCATCCGTTATGAAGTAGAAAAGATGATTTTTCGTGAGGATGTGGATGTCAACCGGCTTCCGGAGCTCTGGAACCAAAAATACCAGGAATATTTAGGGATCACACCCACGGATGATGCCACGGGCATTCTTCAGGATACCCACTGGTCCTGTGGTGAATTCGGTTATTTCCCATCCTATGCCATAGGTACCGCAGTCGCCTCCCAAATTTATGCGAAAATGCTGGAGGTAATGCCTGTGGAGGAATATCTGAAGGAAGGGAACCTTACTCCGATCCGTGAATTCCTTCGCGACCAGGTCCATAAATATGGAGCTACGAAGAACACGAACCAGATATTAAAGGATGTGACAGGAGAAGAATTCAACGCCGATTATTACATTAAATATCTGAAGGAGAAATACACAAAGCTCTATGGAGCTTAACAAATATTATGATTTTTTTGCGGCCGGATGCAATTTTATGTCCGGCTGCATTATTATGTAACAGATAAATGACTAAATAATAATATATTGTGTATATTTATTAATTTAGGTATTGCATTTCTAATGAAAACAAGTTAATATATAACAAATATTAATGAAATACTTTAATTACGGACATCTTAAGTCCGCCATTAATAATGTATAATCATACCTGTACATATAAATATACCCGTCGATATCGATAGAAAAGAGGAAGGCAAATGAAACTTTGGGGCGGACGATTTACAAAAGAGACAAATCAGCTGGTTCATAACTTTAATGCATCCATCTCCTTCGATCAGAAGTTTTTCCGGCAGGATATCGAGGGCAGTATTGCCCATGTGACCATGCTGCATAAACAGGGAATCCTGAATGAGGAAGAGAAGAACAGCATCGTAAACGGTCTGACGGGTATTCTGGAGGATATTCTGAACCATCGTCTGGTGATTGATAATGAGCACGAAGATATCCACAGCTTTGTGGAGGCCCACCTGATCCGCCGGATCGGGGATGCCGGCAAAAAGCTGCATACCGGGAGAAGCCGCAACGACCAGGTAGCTCTTGATATGAGACTCTATACCCGGGATGAAATCACAGAACTGGATGCTTTATTAAAGAAGCTGTTATTTGTCTTACATGAAATCATGCAATTAAATACAACTACCTTCATGCCCGGCTTTACTCATCTTCAGAAAGCCCAGCCGGTTACACTTGCCCATCATATCGGGGCTTATTTTGAGATGTTTCGCAGGGACCGCTCCAGGCTGGCCGATATTAAAGCCCGTATGAACTATTCGCCTTTAGGTTCCGGCGCCCTGGCAGGAACCACTTATCCGCTGGACCGTGAATATTCCGCGAAGCTTCTGGGCTTTGACGGCCCGACCTTAAACAGTATGGACGGTGTTTCAGACCGGGATTACCTGATTGAACTGCTCAGTGCCCTCTCCACCATAATGATGCATCTCAGCCGTTTCAGTGAAGAGATCATTATCTGGAACAGTAATGAGTACCGTTTTGTTGAACTGGATGATGCTTATTCCACCGGCTCCTCCATTATGCCCCAGAAGAAGAATCCCGATATCGCGGAGTTGGTAAGGGGGAAAACCGGGCGGGTCTACGGTGCCCTGATTTCCCTGCTGACAACAATGAAAGGCTTACCGCTGGCTTATAACAAGGATATGCAGGAGGATAAGGAACTGACCTTTGACGCCATTGATACCGTTAAGGGCTGCCTTGCCCTGTTCACCGGTATGGCGGCAACGATGAAATTCAATAAAGAGATTATGGCTGCCAGTGCAAAAAATGGTTTTGCAAATGCTACGGATGCAGCGGACTATCTGGTAAATAAGGGTGTTCCCTTCCGTGATGCCCATGGCATCATCGGGCAGCTGGTGCTCTATTGCATTGACAAAGGAATTTCTCTGGAGAATGTGAGTTTGGAGGAATACCGGCAAATCAGTCCCGTTTTTGAACAGGACATCTACGAGGCCATCAGCCTTACTGCCTGTATCGAGAAACGCAATATTACCGGTGCCCCCGGGAAAGAAGCCATGGCAAAGGTGATTCAGTACAACGATCATTATTTACATTCATAAGCTTATACCTACATTGGTATAGATATTAGCTTGCCTTAGGGGGGAAAGCTGATAAGAAGCCGCAAAGGAGGGGCGACCTGACTTTGCGGCTTTCGTGTTCTCCTAATCCTTTCACTGCTTCATTACTCTTCTGCCCACAAACTGTCTTTCCAGCCAATCTTAATGCCCAGCGGGCTTCCTTCACTCTCTCCTCTTTTATTCCTCATTTCTTTTATCTGTTTCATCCCTTCCCGGCAATTATTTCCTTGTCATTACTACTTCTCCTCTGGCAATAATACCGGCAGAACATACACCCGTATGTGTTAGTACCATGAGTACTGAAAACTGAAATAATTACATATTATTGACATTGACATATTTTTAACAATGTTATATATTAACAGGTAAGCAAACCATATTTTATATAAAGGAGAAGGTACAACTATGAATATCTACATCTGTGTGGGAAGCTCCTGTCATATCAAAGGTTCCTATGATATCATCCGGCTAATGAAGGAAGCGATTGCAGCAAACCGGCTGGAGGAGACGATCAACCTGTCCGCCGCTTTCTGTCTTGGCCGATGTACCGATGGTGTAACTGTCCGAATCAATGACGATATCATCTGCGGTGTATCCAAGGATAATTTTGATGATTTCTTCAAGGAGAATGTCCTGTCTGCCCTGCAATAGAAGGAGTCCTATGAACCATTACATACAGCTAAAAAAAGCAAATTGTAAAAATTGTTATAAATGCATCCGGCATTGTCCCGTAAAATCCATTCGTTTTTCCGACCATCAGGCCAACATCGTCAAGGAGCAATGTATCCTCTGCGGCGAATGCTTTGTTTCCTGCCCCCAGAACGCCAAGCAAATCCGGAATGATGTCCCGGCTGTCAAGGCTCTGATCGCCTCCGGCAGACCAGTCTTCGTAAGTCTGGCCCCCTCCTTTATCGTCAATTATGAAGGCTCCAGCCTGCGGGTGATGGAGCAGGCTTTACAAAAGCTTGGCTTTGCCGGCGCCGGGGAAACTGCGCTGGGAGCCACAATAGTAAAAAACAAATATGAAGAAATGATTTCCTCCGGAGACGGCAGAGTAATCATCACCTCCTGCTGCCATACCGTGAACACCTTAATCCAGAAATACTATCCGGAAGCACTGCCCTATCTTGCCAATGTGGTGTCTCCGATGCAGGCCCACTGTCTGAAAATCAAAGAGGAGCATCCGGATGCTTATACTGTGTTCATCGGACCCTGTATCTCAAAGAAGGAGGAGGCGGAGCAATATCCGGGAATTGTGGATGCTGCCCTTACCTTCGAGGAATTATCCGATTGGCTGAAAGAAGCCGGGATAGCGCTTGAAGCGGCTGAGGCACAGGATCTTGTGTGTAAAAACAAACATCACGAAGGAAGAGCCCGCCTTTTTCCCGTGGCGGGGGGAATACTCCGCTCCATGAACCTGGGCAATGATAATTATGACTACATCAGCATCGACGGGATTGAGAACTGCATCCGTTCACTTAAGGATATCGGAAGCGGCCGCCTGTCCCAGGTATTCATCGAGATGTCCGCCTGTGCCGGCAGCTGCGTCGGTGGTCCTGTAATGGAGCAAAGACACCGGACTCCGGTAAAGGATCATATTACGATCAGCCGTTTCTCCGGAGAGAAGGATTTCCCCTTACAGGCTCCCGCAGTGGACAAGCTGTATAAATCCTTCCCGTATCTCAGGATAAACACTCAGATGCCCGGCTCGTCTGCCATTGATGAAATCCTTAAGAAGATGGGTAAATCAAAAAAAGAGCAGGAACTAAACTGCGGCAGCTGTGGCTATAACACCTGCCGGGATAAGGCAGTCGCAGTCTATCAGGGCAAGGCGGATTTAACAATGTGCCTTCCCTACCTGAAAGAGAAAGCAGAGAATTTTTCCGATAACATCCTATACAACATGCCCACCGGTGTCATCGTACTGAATGAGAACCTGGAGGTGCAGCAAATCAACCGCGCTGCCAGACAAATCTTTAATATTAAAACCAAGCATGATATTCTGGGACAGCAGGTAGTCCGGCTCTTAAATCCGTCCACTTATCTGGAGGTCATGGCCAGCGGGCTAAATACCCATGATCAGATCGCATATTTGCCTGAGTATGAGAAGTATATTGAGGAAACCGTTATTTATGATAAAATGTATCATATCGTCATCAGTATTATGAGAGATATCACCGCTGAGGAGAAAGCAAGGCGAAAGAAGGAAGAAATCAGCAAACGTTCCATTGACATCACGGATAAGGTAATCGAGAAGCAGATGCTTATCGTCCAGGAGATTGCATCATTACTTGGCGAAACTGCTGCGGAAACCAAGATAGCCTTGACTAATCTTAAGGAGACTTTGGAAAATGAATAATCTATGTACCGATATTGGCTATCTGAGTGTCAATAAATCCGGCGAACAGCTCTGCGGCGATCATGTCGAGACGGTCTGGCAGGATGAAAATTCCATGGTGATGGTATTGGCGGACGGACTGGGAAGCGGGGTAAAGGCCAGTATCCTTTCCACCCTGACAGCAAAGATCATTTCCACTATGATGGCCAACCATATGAGCATTGAAAACTGTGTTACTACCGTGGCTTCCACACTGCCTGTCTGTGAGAAGAGGGGAATCGCCTATTCCACTTTTACTATTATACATGTTATTGACAGTACTCTTGCAAAAGTGATACAATATGACAATCCTCATGTAATTTTTCTGCGCAACGGGCGCAGTCTGGAATATGACAAGGTTAAGCTGCAAATCGGCGAAAAGACCATCTATAAATCTGATATTAAACTCACTCCCGGTGACGTATTAGTCGCCTTAAGCGACGGGGCAATCTATGCAGGAGTCGGTAAGACTTTAAATTTCGGCTGGCAGCGACAGAATGTCGTGGAATTCCTGGAGGCCTTTTATGACAGCACATCCTCCGCGAAGATGCTGTCCACCATATTACTTGACCAATGTGTGAGGCTATATGGCGGAGCACCGGGTGATGATACCACGGTTGCAGCGATTAAAATTCGGGGACGGCAGCCGGTTAACCTGCTGATCGGGCCGCCCTCCGATCCTGCGGAGGATGAAAGGATGTTGTCCTTATTCTTTGCGGGGGAAGGAACGCATATTGTATGCGGAGGAACCACTTCCGCACTTGCCGCCGCATATTTAGGACAAGAGATAATCACCGAATTGGAATATATCGACCCTGATATTCCGCCGGTTTCCAGAGTCGAAGGTATCGATCTTGTTACAGAGGGCGTTGTGACCATCAACCGTGTACTTTTATATGTCCATAATTATCTGGAGGAGAATAACCACTATCTTGAGTGGAGTATCCATGAGGATGCTGCCTCCCGGATTACAAAGCTTTTGCTGGAGGATGCCACAGATATCCGCTTCTTTGTGGGAAAGGCAATTAACCCGGCTCACCAGAACCCTGATCTGCACATACATTTCAGTATAAAGATGAGGCTGATTGACGAACTGTCGGACTGTCTGACCAGGATCGGCAAACGGGTGAAGGTCAGTTATTATTAGGCTTTGCTATATTGTTGACAGTGAGATACTGTCCTTAAGACAGAACGGTTTGAGCTGCCGTCAAAGCGACAGCATAGGAGGATATTATGAGAAAGTTTGATACAAAGGTCCAGCATTTGAAATATAAGGTGCTGCGTGAGGTGGCGCGCTGCGCTTTCCAGAACGACCTGCATCATGCCGTTTATAAAATTCCGCAGATGATTGTGACCGGACCGAAGGCTACAATGCGCTGCTGCATTTATAAAGAACGGGCGATTGTTAATGAGCGTATTAATCTGGCTATGGGAGGAAATGAGGAGAATCCCAATGTGATTGAGGTTCTTGACATTGCCTGTGACGAATGTCCCGTAGGTGGCTTTGAGGTGTCCGATGCCTGCAGAGGCTGTATCGCTCACCACTGTGAGGATGCCTGCAAGCTGGGAGCCATTTCTTATGATGTCAATCAGAAGGCCCATATTGATAAGAGCAAATGCGTGGAATGCGGTAAATGTGCCTCTGTCTGTCCCTTCAGTGCCATAGCCAATCATAAGCGTCCCTGCCAGAATTCCTGCAAGGTGAAAGCCATCAGCATGGATGAGGATAAGAAAGCTTTTATCGATAACAATAAATGTATTGCCTGCGGCGCTTGTGTGTACCAATGCCCCTTCGGAGCAATCATGGATAAATCCTATATTGTCAACGTAGTTGACCTGATTAAGGACAGCAATAATAATAGAAAATATAAGCTCTACGCCGTAATCGCTCCCTCCATCTCCAGTCAGTTCCGTTATGCCAAGTTAGGACAGGTCGTCAGTGCCATCAAACAGCTGGGCTTTTACAGCGTTGTGGAGGCGGCCCTCGGAGCGGATATGGTTGCCAGTGCGGAGGCAGAGGAATTGATGGAAAAGGGCTTTTTGACCAGCTCCTGCTGCCCGGCCTTCGTAGATTATATCCAGAAGCAGTTCCCCTCCTTAAAGCAGCATATTTCCCATAACCTTTCCCCGATGGCTGCCATTGCAAAATATATTAAGCAGACTGATCCGAATTCCAGGATCGTCTTTATCGGACCCTGTACAGCTAAGAAAATGGAAATAAAACGTCCCGGGGTCGCTCCTTATGTGGACAGCGTACTAACCTTCGAGGAGCTTCAGGCATTAATTGACAGCCAGGAAATCAATCTGGAAGCCTTGCCGTTAGAGGTGTTGGATAATGCCTCCTATTACGGCCGTATTTTTGCGAGAAGCGGCGGTCTGACCGAGGCCGTGAGGGAAGCGATCAAGGAGAAGGGTAAGGATGACTTTGCCTTAAATCCGATTGCCTGTGATGGAATCGAGGCCTGCAGAGCCGCATTGCTAAAAGCCTCCCGTAACACCCTCCCGAACAACTTCATTGAAGGCATGGCCTGCATCGGTGGCTGCATCGGCGGCGCCGGCTGTCTGACCCACGGAGAGCGGAATAAAAACGAAGTGGACAATTACGGCAGGGAAGCGCTTGAAAAGACCATTCTTGAGGCAATTGCACCCTATGGCAGATAAGAGAAATAGAAAGCTTGTTACGATGCATTATCAATATACATTATGAATATAGAGGAACGATAAAATCCCTGCTTCCATGTTTATCAGCATGGATCAGGGATTTAACTATATATCAATATAACCATTTAAAATTCGGGTATTTTAAGACCAGCTTGCCTCTAATCTTATCCCTATGGACAAATTTATTCTCCCAATGTCTGGCATCAATCGAATCAACCCTGTTATCACCCATCATGAAATAGGAATCCGCCGGTATGGTATAAGGGCCAAATTCATCTTCGCCACCGTCGGGATCCCCCCATGGCTCCTTTACATAGGGTTCCTCCAAGGGCTCTCCGTCGATGTAAACCGATCCGTCCTTTCCCTCTATTGTCTCACCCGGAAGTCCGATAATTCTCTTAATCCGGTCCTCTGACTCATCATCCGGAAAAGGGCATACTACGATATCTCCCCTCTTTGGATCGCCAAGCAGATAGGCCAGGCGGAATGCCAATGCCTTGTCCCTGGACATAATGGTATTTTCCATGGAACCGGTCGGCGTCGTCACCTTAAACAGGATTGTTTTGTTAACCAGAAAGGCTAAACCAACTGCGGCTCCGATCACAATAATCCAGCTGAGAATTTCTTTTTTAAGCTTTTGTTTATCCGTTCCGATCACTTCCTTATCCGCTTACAGGTACGTTACTTTATCCATTTGAAATTCGGATACCGGAAGAGTGCCTTACTCCTGATCTTATCCTCAGCTACAAAGGGATTATTCCAATATCTCGAATCCTGGGAATCGTTCCGGTTATCTCCCATCATAAAGTATGACTCCTCCGGCACGGTAAATTCAAAATAATCACCGTCACCGGGTTCATCCCAGGCTTCTCTTACATAAGGCTCATCCAAAGTCTCACCGTCAATATATACTACTCCGTCCTTCACTACTACCGTTTCTCCCGGAAGACCGATAATCCTTTTAATATAGTCCACCTTTTCATTATCCGGGAACGGAAATACCACAATATCACCGCGTTTTGGATCACTGAACAGATAGGCCAGCCGGAAGGTTAAAACCTTATCCCCGGTCATAATCGTATTCTCCATGGAGCCAGAGGGTATCTCTTCATTTAAGATAACAAATTTATTAATTATTAATGCAAGTACAAATGCTGCGGCAAAGACGATTACCCAGCTTAACAGTTCCTTGATAATACGCTTGTTCATCGTAAGCTCTCCTTTGATCCTTTTTATATAGGTCAAAACAATTATAACTTTATCACGGGTATTTGTAAACCCTCCTGCGGGTAAAGTATCGAAACATTTCACCGTACTTAAAGCACAATCGTTTCTACGGCGAATACATTGTAATGAAGTGTTTTTAAGGAGAATTCGTATGGGATATTATGTTACTGTTGAACCAAATGTGAATTTATTTGTTGAAGATCTGAATCCTGCAAGCAAAAAGGTCATTGTATTCTTACATGGCTGGCCGGGGAGTCACGAGCTTTTCGAATATCAACTGAACAAATTACCGGCAATGGGCTTCCGCTGCATCGGCATTGATCAAAGGGGCTTCGGTAAATCGGATCGGCCCTTCCATGGGTACGGTTATGACCGCCTTTCCGATGATGTCCGGTGTGTCATCGAGACCTTAGATCTCAAAGATATTACACTGGTCGGACATTCCACCGGCGGATCGATCGCTATCCGCTATATGGGCAGGCACAAAGGATATGATGTATCTAAACTGGTGCTTTGCGCGGCCGCGGCGCCAAGCCTGATCAAACGTCCTAATTTCCCTTATGGTGTTCCGGAGCAGAATATACTTGACATGATAGAGGCTACTTATCGGGACCGTCCTAATATGCTCAGAAACTTTGGGGATAACTTCTTCTACCAGCATATCACCGAAGCTTTCTCTGATTGGTTTTTCCAATTAGGTCTGCAGGCAGCCGGGTGGTCTACGGTTGCCGTTGAAAAAACCTGGATTAAAGAAGTGCTGTTCGATGATCTTGAAAAGATCCAGGCTCCTACCATGATCATTCACGGGATTCATGATAAGATAGTACCGTTCCAGTTAGGCGAAATACAGCAAAAGTCCATCCGGAATGCAAGACTGGTTCCTTTCCAGTTCAGCGGCCATGCGTCATTCTATGATGAAATGGATAAATTTAATTCGGAGCTGTGCAGCTTCGCCGGGAGGGGTTAACTTCTCCTTGTATGCAGTAAGCCATGGGCTGTGTCTGGATATTGGCAGACACAAAAATGTATGCCGTAATCGGACACATTATGTCCGCTCAGTCGGCATACATTTTTGTATTATGTCTAAATAGTGCATTATGGGACATTCAAACCCGGTTCCGCTTATAGTTAATGGTATGATTTTTACTAATACAGAGGGATATCCGGACTTAGGACGACACCCCAGAAGGCAGGCTTCTGCAGCAGGTATTTGTCGAACAGCAGCGGGTAACTGAGCTGACCGGGCTTATTGAGCCAGGATACATCATCCGAAAGTCCCCAAAAGGTTACATTGGTGATATTGGCTGCATCCGTGTCATCCAGGTTCTTTAATACGGTGAATAACCGGCGGTATCGCTTGGCCTGTCTCAAATATGCCTCATCCGTATTCTCTGTCATACCCATATCCAGCTCTGTAATCTGTATCTCCAGACCCAGCTCACCATAACGGCGGATGGACGCTTCCACATCGGTCAGTGACGGAGAGTCCACATTTAAATGGCATTGAAGGCCGATACCGTCGATCAGTCCTTTCTCCTTCAGCCCCTCTGCCAGCTTTATAATCGCAAGCATCCTCGCGGAATCCTCGGTATTATAATCATTATAGAATAATTTTACCTCCGGCTGTGCATATTTTCTCGCATATTCAAAGGCCTTCTCAATGAATTCCGGACCGATTATCTGATACCAGTAGCTATCCTTGGATCGTAAGCCATCTGCGGCCCCGTCACTGGGATTTACCGCTTCATTTACAACGTCCCAGGCATAGATCAGACCGGGATAATTCGCGTCCGTATATTCAAATACCTGTCGGATGTAATTCTCCATTCGTCTGAGCATCAGCTCCTTCGATACAAAGGGAGCATTCGGAGCATCCGAATAACCCTCTGTAAAGAACCATCTCGGAGTCTGGCTGTGCCATATCAGGGTATGGCCTCTGACCGGAATGCCGTTATCCTTCGCAAAATCAAGGATGGGCTTTACCCTGTCGAACTTGACTGCCGGGTTATCATCATATTTCGGATCAGAGATACAGGTCATGCGGTCCAGGACAGAATCCGCTTTTAATTCATTACCGGGCGTCATACTATTAAACTGCTCCATAATCAGACCCTGCCGATATACAGCAATCTCTCCTACGGTAGCAGCCACGCCTACACTGAACTGGTCCTTATAGACCTCCTTCAGGGCAGGAATATCGCCGCGATTTACCGTTGCTGCTTCCTGAACAATCGTTATATCATCTACATAGAAATCAATGAACTCACCATCTGCAAAGCCGGTCTCAAAATATACATAAGCACTGGCGGTGCCGCTGGGAATGATGATGCCTCCGGTAATATCTACCCATTCACCCTTCCTGGCGATTGCTGACGCAAAGCTCAAGTACTCACTGTTATTCTTCTCAACCTTACAGTCAATTTGAACAGTCTCCGGACCCTTCTCATAAAATACCTTAGCCTTTATGATATAATTTTCATTGATAATCAGCTGCTCTGACAAATCAACGGTGGCACCGTTCCAAAGTGCTGTTCTTCCGCTGACAAGCATGGAACTTGTGCCTTCTCCGGCCTTATCCGTCACAACGGCAACCTTCGCCGCTCCTCTTCCGGTAAATTCCGTTTGTCCATCTTCAAAATCTTCGCTATAGATTATCTCTTCCACAACCTCCACCGTTCCATAGGTTGCCGGATAACCTTCCGGTTTTACCTCCGCGGCTTCCCCTTCCGCGTCCTCTGCCGTATCTTCCTCGGGGGCCTTTGTAGGCTCTGTCGGCTGTACCTCTGTTTTGGCCGGATCATTCACAGAGGCATCCGTCTCCTTCTTCTCCCCCTTGCAGCCGCCAAGTACCATAACAAATACCAGTAATACTGCTGTAAGTAAGCTTAGCTTATATGTAACTCTTCTCATCTCCTCTTATTCGGGATGGACCCCTTTGCCTATTCCTTGGGTATCTGTTCCCTTCTCCTTTCTGCTTTCATAAACACCGGGTTAATTACCAGAATATTATACCATATGCGCAAGCGCCTATGGTATTGGCACTCCGTGCCAGGATGCGCACTCACTTCGTTCGGCGCTGGGTATAATATCTATCGATATTATACCATAATTACACAGATATCTCAACGACTTCGCAAAACCGTTGAACACAGGTCCATTATCCCCCTATCTATGCCAGCTTTCACAGGGGTTGCTGCAATATACAGAGATTATTATAATCATGATAGTGAATACAGGAGTCCTCGTATCCCTCTCTCACACAGTGTGTATGAAGGAAGTATACAGAGCCTCCTGTATCTGTAAAAGCTACCCATCGGCAGCCCCTGTGATATCGTCCGCGTAAATCAAAACCCTTGATCTATTTTTCTTCAGGGACCTCAAAGATTATATCCTCTCCACGGTAAACAGCTGGTTCACAACCATCCACAGTGCGGGGAAAAAGGCCATGATCTGCCAGACACCTGCACCCCGGAGGTTGTATTCCGGTATCAGACGAAGCTTCGCATCCATGCTTCTGGCATCATCAAACCATACCACATGCTCCACTCCCTGGGCATCTGTGTAGAAATAAAAGGGTGCCTGAGCCTGCTCATCAAATTGGATGATAACATTATACTGGGCTGCCCGTTCGATCGCCTCCTGGTTGCTTAGGGATTCCGCCTGGGTTTCCCCTCGGACAAAGGGCAGAGGCCAGTCGTAACAATAATTCGGGATTCCCATCAATATCTTTTCCCTGGGAATTACACTGACGCCGTAATCCAGAACCCGGCGGACATTATTTAACGGAGCTGTTGCCATTGGCGGTCCGAAAGTGTCGGTACATACTTGTCGCTGGTGTTTTATTATAGAAGCATCGGAATGTATAGGGTATCTTTTTATTTACAAATTTATATACCAGCTATATAATGATATTGGTAATGTTTAGTGTATACAAAGGAGGTTTAACTATGGGGTTAATAAAGTGTAGTGAATGTGGAAAAGAAATGTCTAGTCAAGCGAAAACATGTACATCGTGCGGGGCTCCAAACAAAATTCAATCAACAATTAAATTGGTATCATGGATTGTTGTAATAATTTTATTTATTATCGCAGCGCTTGTAAAAAACCGTTTTTAAGCGCATAAACCTGAAAAACATACAACCCCGGCCAAGTGATATGCTACCCCTATATAGGACATTGAAATATAACAATTCAATTCTATATGGGGGTATTTCTATGTCTAGAGAAGGAAAGTTAAAACCAGAAGTAAAGTTAGAACTGGTAGAACGATACCT
>JAFAFU010000055.1 GCA_023423335.1 Bacillota bacterium
TCATAGAGATGCTGAAAGTCTTGGAGTCGATGGAGCGCATGAACATCGCCAGCATTCCTCCGGCCACCGCGGAGAAGAAGGAGCCTATGAAGAAGGAGAGCTGTTTATGCTTAAACAGATTGATGCCCATTGCTTCCGCGGCGATTTCGTCCTCACGGATGGCTTTAAAGGCACGGCCGTAGGTGCTGCGGACCAGTAAAATCATAAAGGCGATACAGACAGCCGCAATTGCAAAGGTCTGGGGCAGGGAAGAAAAACCCTTGATGCTTTTCAGACCATAGGAACCGTTTGTTATTTTATCCATCTGAGGACTGGAGATGACCGCACGCATTATCTCGGAAAAGCCCAGGGTAGCAATCGCCAGATAATCACTCTTAAGGCGAAGGACGGGAATACCGATCAGGGCTGCAAATAATGCCGCAACCAATCCGCCGGCAATTAAAGCCGCATAAGGAATCAGTGCCTGAGTCCAGGCAGGGCCGGATTCCAGCCAGGCCTTAAAGCCGCTGATCACCGGAGAGACGCCTTTGATGTAATAAACTCCGGCGATACTGTCATTCGGGATCAGGAAAATTGCCGTCACATAGGCACCGATCGCCATGAAGCCTGCCTGTCCCAGGGAGAATAATCCGGTGAAGCCGGTTACCAGGTTCATGGAGACAGCAACCACTGCCAGGATAATGCCTTTTTGCAATACGGTGTAAGCCATTCCATACTGGGCTTTGTTCGAGTCAAGGAAAAACAATAAGGCAATGACAAGAAGAGCAAGTATGGAAGAATAAGCTAATTTTTTTGATTTATTCATATTTACCTCCACATCCTTCCTAAACCTTGTCTATGTTTTTCTCGCCAAACAGACCTGTCGGACGGAATAACAAAATGATAATTAATAAAATAAAAGTAAATGCATCACTGAAGGTGGAATATCCGAAAGCAACCAGGAAGGTCTCACAAAGACCGATGATAAATCCGCCGACCACCGCACCGGGAATGCTTCCGATACCACCGAGAACTGCTGCCACGAAGCATTTTAAGCCGGGCAGGGTACCGGAAAAGGGCGTGACGGACATACGGTCCGTAAAATAAAGAATGGAGCCGACAGCCGCCAGAAAAGAACCGATCACAAAGGTTTTGCTGATCGTGCTGTTCAGGCGGATACCCATCAGCTGCGCGGTTTCAAAATCCTTCGATACCGCACGCATCGCCATACCGGTTTTCGTATGGTTAATCAGAAACATCAGACCGATTACCAACAGGATGGTTAGTATAGGTGTAATAAAGGTAACCAAAGAGGCGGACACGCTGCCTATCTGGAATATTTTCTTAAGGAAAGGGATCTCCGGGTACGCACGGGGCAGAGCGGTGAACAGGTACGTAGCCAGATTCTGAATCAAATAGGATACACCGATTGCAGAAATCATAATTGACATACGCGGGGCAGAGCGAAGGGGCTTATAAGCTACACGCTCGATCACCACACCCAGGATGATCGTCAGGATGCACACCATGGGAATAGCAACCTGCCATGGAAAACTGACCATGGAAAAGATCATGAAATAACCCGCCATCATAAAGATATCACCATGCGCAAAGTTAATCAGGCGGAGAATACCATAAACCATAGTGTATCCAATGGCGATCAATGCATAGGCTCCGCCAAGGGATATTCCGGTTAAGGTATGTTGGAAAAAGGTTGTTAACGTCATGAGATGTCCTCCAAACATTCAGGTACTTATTTATAATGGTAGATCGTGTGAAAATAAAAAGCTATTTTCATAGATTGAATTGATGCATGCGAGTAGGTCGTACGCATGGACATTAGGATAAAACAGCTTGTACAATACGAAGTATAGCTGCAATAGAAAAGCTGCCATAGCTTTCCGGAAGGCAGCCTGCTATCATTCGTTCCTACCGGTTATGGGTAACTGCCGGTAAAATCCGGCGGAAGCCCCCCGAAATGGAGAGCTTCCTCCGAAACAATTTTTTATTCAACTGTAACAGTTTTTAAGAACTTGAAATCTCCGCTTTCCACGGTTTTGATGAAGGCCATATCTTTATTGGCATCACCGTTCTGATCGAAGGAGATGGAACCGGTAACACCGTCAATTTTTACATTTACCAAAGCATCGCGGATTGCTGTAGAATCGGTAGATTTCGCCTGCTTGATAGCTTCGATTGCACAAAGATATGCATCATAGCCGAGAGCAGATACCGCAGGGATAATCTCGGACTGTTTATTCTCTTTCAGATATTCTTTAAAGCCGGTTATGAAAGAAGAAGCTTCGTCCGTTGCAGGATCGCCTTCATCGAAGAAGGTGGAGATAACGATACCCTCCGCATGTTCACCTGCATTTTCAATAATCGTGGAATTCTCCCAGGTGTCTCCCGCCATAATGGTAGCGGTTATTCCAAGCTCTCTTGCCTGCTTGATAATCAGCGGGGCGGTAGCGATGGAAGAAGGAGCAAAGATAACATCCGGGTTAGTCTCCTTAACATTGGTTAAGATGGCTTTAAAATCAGTCTGGTTTGTCTGGAACTGTTCCTCGCTTACGATGGAAGCATCGCCGGCAAGTCCCTTGAAAGCGGTTACGAAGAAGCTGCCAAGTCCTGAAGAATAGTCATCTCCCAGCTGTGTGATAACAGCAGCGGTCTTAGCCTCAGACTGGTAAGCGTAATTTGCCATTACGGTGCCCTGGAAAGGGTCCAGGAAGCATACACGGAAATAATAATCGTTACCGAGGGTTACCTGAGGATTCGTGCAGGATGCACCGATGGCAGGAACCTTGGCTTCTTTGAAGATTTCACCGGCTGCGATGGATACACCGGAACCATAGGAGCCTAAAACTACTTTAACATCAGAACTGATTAAGCTCTGTGCGGCACTGACTGCCTCTGTCTTGTCACTCTTATTGTCAACTTCGACCAATTCGATTTTGTATGTATCTCCATTGATCTCAACCGTAGGGTATACCTTATTGGCATATCGTATTCCAAGTACTTCCTGGTAACCGCCGCCGCCATTTTCACCGGTCATCGGTTCAAATACGCCAATCTTGATTACCTTTTCTCCGCCTTCACTCTTTGGCTTGCTGCCGCAGGCTGATAATAAACCGGCAGCTAAACTCAGGCACAGTGCCAGGGCTATTAGCTTACGTTTCATAAAACATCCTCCTCGTTGATTGTTCATCGTCTCTAACATAAAGACATGTGTCTTTATATAGTAGTCAGTATATCACTGTGAGGGGTTAAAATCAATAAATAGTTTCTTTTTTAACTAAGTTTGCATAAGGGAAGTGATGGCAGCTATGGAGATTGTATGCCGCATAACTTGCCATATTAAATGCATTGATGACATAAGATTGCAGATGGACAGTAAACATTCGCTATTTTCCGAATATATTGAACTAAGATACGCGAATTTACGACAATGGGAATACAGCCTTCATTCAGAGCAAAGCCAGCATACATAGCAGAATGTCGGAGGTGACTAAGGGGGCTAATGAATTGAAACTGAGCAGGTATCGGAAAGAGATCGTATTTATACTGGATTTATTTATTATTTTATTTGTCAGTATTGCTCTGTTTTGCACCTTTCCGGATAGCATCGGAATCAGCAGAGAAAATCCAATGGTATTATTCCGGCATCTGGTGCTTTTGATCTTATGCGGAGCTATTGCGCAATACTTTTTTAAAACCTATGACAGCCTGTGGAGATATGCGCAAAGCAAGGAGTATTTAATGCTTCTTCTTGGCGGAATCACCGGATATCTGGGTTTCCTTATATTTGACTATTACATGGTGGACGGTGCGGTTCCCTTACTGTTTACCATGACGATATATTCTGACTCACTGATCGGGATGCTGATAATGCGTTTATGCTACCGGCAATACCGGAAAAAAACCCGTACGATTGTGCTGAAGGACAGAGTTCCTGTAGCGATTATAGGTGCAGGAGAAGCAGGAGTAAAGCTGCTGGAGGAAGTGATGAGCAATCCCAACAGCAGATATGCCCCTATATGCTTAATTGACGACAGTATTGAGAAAATTGGGAAACGAATTCACAACATAGAAGTTCGCGGACCCTTAAATCGTTTGGAAAAAGTCCTTATGGATACGCAGGTAAAGGAGGCTGTGATTGCAATTCCCAATCTGAAGGCCGAAAAGCAGAAAACCATTATGGACATCTGCGCAAAAATGAAATGCAGAGTCCAGATCCTGCCGGATACCCTGGCAATACTTCAGGGGGATGAGGAGCACAGCCTTTGGAACAGAGTCAGGGAAATCCGGATTGAGGAGCTGCTTGGCAGAGAGCAGATTGACATGAAGGAGGAGGCCATAGAGAATTTTCTGTATCAAAAGGTTGTAATGGTCACCGGAGGAGGAGGCTCCATCGGTTCAGAGCTTTGCAGGCAGATCGCCAAGGTAAGACCAAAGACCCTGATTGTCATGGATATCTATGAGAACAGTGCGTATGAGATACAGCAGGAGCTGATTGGGAAGTATGGGGATCAGCTGGACATCCGGATCGAGATTGCCTCCGTCCGCGATAAGAGGAAGGTATACCGGCTGTTACAGCGTTACCGGCCGAATATCATTTTTCATGCGGCGGCCCATAAGCACGTACCATTAATGGAGGATTGCCCGGAGGAGGCGATTATTAATAATATATTCGGAACTTATCATATGGTCAAGGCCGCTGATTATTATAAGGTAGAAAAGTTTGTACTCATTTCCACGGATAAGGCAGTGAATCCAACCAATATCATGGGTGCCAGCAAACGGTTCTGTGAGATGATATTGCAGAGTATGAAGGAGAACAGCAGGACGGAGTTTGTAGCCGTGCGATTCGGTAATGTTCTCGGCTCTAACGGCTCGGTGATTCCATTGTTCCAAAAACAGATTGCGCACGGCGGACCGGTCACGATAACCGATAAGAGGATTGTCCGTTTCTTCATGACCATATCAGAAGCAGTACAGCTGGTACTGCAGGCAGGCTATATGGCCAACAGCTCGGAGGTGTATGTGCTGGATATGGGGGAACCGGTGAAAATCCTTGAGCTGGCGGAGAACATGATCCGCTTGTCCGGATACGTGCCCTATACGGAGATACCGATTATAGAAACAGGACTTCGCCCCGGAGAGAAGCTGTATGAGGAATTATTGCTAAACAGTGAAGAGCTTATCGCAACGGCAAATCAAAAAATATTTATAGAGAAGCAAAAGAGTATCTCCCAAAGAGAATTAATGAAGAAGATGAAGCTGCTAAGCAAGGCTCTTAAGACACAATCCATACCGGAAATTAAGAAGATTATGAAGCAGGTGGTTCCAACCTACAGAGATCCGGAAGAGGTGAATAATAGAAAATAAAGGATGGAGAGGTTCGGCCTGTTCGGAAGTCCGGTCTCTCCATTTCCTTTATCACGGGCAAATTACGATTATTTCAATTCTATGGATTATGCTGCTGTGAGTGCTTAGACGCCCGGTCTGTCAATCAAAAACGACCGTCTTCGAATCCAGAAATATAATCTCCGGATTAATCCATAGATAACTCCCAGGATAATATTAATTAAGATACTAAGCAGGATATAGTTCCTTGTAAAGCTTAGGCAGCCAAATTCAAAAATCAATTCTGCGATAGTAAAAATATCTTTGAAGAAATAAAGGCCGGTTATCATAATAACAAAGGTTGATAAATCCAAAATCAGAGCCATCGTAATTTGAATCTCGGTCGTGAAACGGGCTGCTATGCTATAGGCTAAGGCACCGATCAGACCGGGGACCAATAACGCAAGAAACAATTGAAAGAACTGAAGAGCTTCCATAAAAATCTCCTTTCTGAATATAATCTTATGTAATATAAAATATGACAATAGGTTGCATAATGTTACAGCGTTTATCCATTCTTGGCAGGATTTTAAAAAAATAATATACATAAAAATATTATGTAAATTTAATTCAGGCATCAAAAGCCAATTTAAAAATATGGTTCACCAATTTGCACAATTTAGACAGTAATAGCATGATACAAAATATAGTTCGTGAATGTACAAATTGACAAGGCCATAATATGGGATAGACAAACAAGAGGCACTTGATGCTTTCCATAGATACACACTATGTGTGAGGAAAGTATCAAGTGCCTCTTGTTCAGTTATTGTTTTATGCGGCAGCTTCTTATTTTACAGTAACCGGAATAATGAATGCTTAATCCGTTACCGTAATTCTGGATCTTATGATTCTTCCGTCTACGACACCGACGATCGTTGCCTGACCGGCAGATACCGCTGTAACGGTACCATTGTCGGATACGGTAGCAACTGACTTTTTATAGGAATCCCAGCTGACGGTATCTTTCGCTCCCAGAACTTCAAGGGGATAGGTCTGGCCTTTTTTCAGTGTTACGGCACGGTTGTTCATCGTCAGGACATGAATCGCGGTAGTAAAGG
>JAFAFU010000022.1 GCA_023423335.1 Bacillota bacterium
GCCAAGGCCAGCGGCGAATACGACATCGTCCGCGGCGGCGACGGCAATGACCGGTTCGAGGTGAAGACGCTCGCCAGCGTCTACAAGGGCGACAGCGGCAACGACACCTTCTATTCGGTCGGCTACCGCAACTCGTTCAACGGCGGCTCCGGCAACGACACGATCAACTACTCGCTGCAGGATTCCTCCAGCGAGAGGGGCCGCGGCATCTATGTCGACCTTGACAAGGGCTTTGCGAAGGCCGTCGAAGGGCGCACCGAGAAGCTGAGCAGCATCGAGAACGCCACGGGCACCCGCGCCAACGACACGCTGATCGGCACCGGCGGCAACAACACGCTGCGCGGCGGCAACGGCAACGACCAGCTGGAAGGGCTCGGCGGCAACGACAAGCTCTATGGCGGCTCCGGCAAGGACGTCCTCTACGGCGACAACGGCAATGACGACCTTTACGGCGGCGGCGGCAACGACCGGCTCTACGGCGGCTCCGGCAACGACGACCTCGTCGGCGGCGCGGGCAACGACCTCCTGGTCGGCGGCAGCGGCAACGACTTCCTTGTCGGCGGCTCCGGTGCCGATACGTTCCGCTTCGTGCGCACCTCCGACAGCAAGGTCGGCTCGCAGCGCGACGTGATCGACGACTTCAAGCCGGAGAGCCAGGGCGACGTCATCGACCTGCGCGACATCGACGCCGATACGGGCCGGGGCGGCAACAACGCCTTCACCTTCATCGGCAAGGATGCCTTCTCCGGCACCGCAGGGGAACTGCGCTACTCGGGCACGATCATCTCCGGCGACGTGGACGGCGACGGCCGCGCCGATTTCGAGATTGACGCCGGCCTCACGCGCTACTATTCGAGCGACTTCCTGCTCTAAGCTCCGCCCCCGGCACCAGGGGGCGCCTCCGAGCTTGTCATGCCGCACGCGCCAGCAACGCGTGCGGCATTTCTCGTTGTAATCCTTGTGAAAAAGCGCGCGGCGTGCCGTTCGGGCAGGGTCAGCCGCGGCCAGGCCCGCCGAATCAGATCTTCGGACAGGCGACGACATGGCGCCCTGCGGCAACCCGGCCTTCACGCCGGGACAGGGCAATCCGACGCGCCGTTTCGGCCTTCATGGACTTTTCCCCACAAAACGAGAACCGCCAGCGACCTTTCTGGTCGCTGGCGGTTCTGAATCCGGTCCACCGGAATTGCGCTGGCACCTTGTCTGTCCGCCGCCGAAGCGTTGCCGCTTCGGCGGGACACGCCTCAGGTTCGGGCGGCCAGGCGGTCGATCGCGTTCTGCGTCGAGGTGCCGAAGTCGCCGTCGATCGGGCCGCTATAGTAGCCACGATCCTTGAGGATCTGCTGGAACTCCTTGCGGAACTGCGGCGTGAAGTTCGCCGGCGAGCCCTTGAGTTCCTGCAGCTTGCCCTGATCGCCGCCCTCGACGCTGGCGGCGGCCCAGCGGGCGGCCTCCTTGGCGTTGGCGCGCGTGCCGAGGCCCTGGTCGTAGAGGCGGGAGAGATTGCCCATGGCATAGGTGTTGCCACCGTTCGCCGCCTTTTCGTACCAGTTGCGGGCCTCGGCATAGTCCTGCTTCACGCCGTTGCCGACGTCGTAGAGCCAGCCGATCGAGGCCATCGAATAGTAGTCGTTGAAGGCCGCGGCCTTCTCGTACCACTTGCGCGCCTCGACATAATCGACCGCGACGCCGAGGCCGGACTGGTAGGCATAGCCGACGGAGGACATGGCGTTGACGTCGCCGCCCTCGGCACCCTTCAGGTACCAGTCGAGCGAGGCATTGTAGTCGCGTGCCGTGCCGAGGCCCTCGCGGTAGAACCAGCCCATCGTGGCCTGCGCATTGGCATAGCCCTGCTCGGCGGCCTTGCGATACCACTTGATGGCCTCGTCATAGTCCTTGCGCGTGCCGTTGTAGCCTTCGCGGTAGAGCCAGCCGAGCGAGGCCTGGGCATAGGGATTGCCGGCATTCGAGGCCTGCTCGAACATGCGGGTGCCCTTGGCCATGTCGACCGGGCCATCCGTGCCGTAAATCGAGTACCAGGCAAGGTTGGTCAGCGCGTAGAGGTTCCCCTCGTCGGCGGCCTTCTGGTACAGCTCGCGCGCCTTCGGGAAGTTGCGTGCCGCGTCGTGGGCGCGGCCCAGCATGTTGCGGATCGAGTTGTCCGACGGATTGGCGTTGAGCGCCGCCTCGCAGACCGGGATCGCGCGGCCGTAGTCGATCTGCGCGAAGAGCTTGCCGAGGAAGCCCGGGCGCAGGTTCGGTTCGCCGGCGAGCTCATAGCACTGGTCGGCATCCGAACCGCCGAGGGTCACCGTCGACTGGCTGTTGTCGGTGGTGGTCGTGTTGCTGTTCGTCAGCGAGGTGGTGGTGCTGTCGTTGCGGCCCGTTGCGAGCTTGTCGATGGCGGCGAGCGTCGCCGCGCCGAACTCGCCATCGGCCGAACCGCTGTAGTAGCCGCGTTCCTTCAGGAGGTTCTGCATCTCCTTGCGGAAGGCGACCGTGAAGTTGCCCGGATTGTCCTTGAGCTCCTTCAGCTTGTTGGCATCGCCGCTTTCGACCGAGGCAGCCGCCCAGCGGACGGCTTCCTTGGCGTCGGCCGGCGTGCCGAGACCCTGGTCGTAGAGGCGCGACAGGTTGCCCATGGCATAGGCGCTGCCGGCATTGGCGGCCTTCTCGTACCAGTAGCGGGCTTCGACATAGTCCTGCTTCACGCCGTTGCCGACGTCATAGAGCCAGGCGAGCGAGGCCATCGAGTAGGAATCGCCGATATTGGCGGCCTTCTCGTACCAGACCTTGGCCTCCGCATAGTTCTGCGCCGTGCCGAGGCCGTTCTGGTAGGCCCAGCCGAGCGAGGACATGGCATTGGCATCGCCGGCATCGGCCGCCTTGCGATACCAGTTGAGCGACTGGACGTAATCCTGCGAGACGCCGAGGCCTTCGCGGTAGAACCAGCCCATGGTCGCCATGGCGTTGGCATAGCCCTGGTTGGCCGACTGCTGGTACCACTTCACCGCCTCGTTGTAGTCCTGGCGCGTGCCGCCGTAGCCTTCGCGGTAGAGCCAGCCGAGCGAGGCCTGGGCATAGGAGTTGCCGGCGATCGAGGCCTTCTCGAACATTGACAGGCCCTTGGCGACATCGACCGGGCCATCCGTGCCGTAGACGGAGAACCAGGCAAGGTTCGTCAGGGCGTACATGTTGCCGAGCTCGATCGCCTTCTCGTAGTTGCGGCGGGCTTCGACATAGTTGCGGTCGGCGTCGTGCGCGCGGCCGAGCAGGTTGACGAGCATGCCGTCGGACGGGTTCTCGTTGACGGCCTGCGCGCAGGCGGTGAG
>JAFAFU010000015.1 GCA_023423335.1 Bacillota bacterium
ATACTGAGATGACTTATGATATCGTAATCAATACGGATAGTCAAGACTTGATCAAAATGTTTACTGATAGGCTTAAATTCAAAGTGGATACCATCATAAGAGATCCGGATTTAAGCCAGGATAATACCCCGAAGATTGATGTTATCCATAATTGCCTGGATGTAATGGAAGTGAAAAATAATACAACTTACGATATGGTTGTGGATTTGGATATTACATCACCGCTTAGAACGGTAGCAGATATGACGAATCTTATTCAAAAAAAGATAAAATCAGAGGCCGATATTGTCTTTTCCGTAACAAATTCCAGAAGAAATCCGTTTTTTAATATGGTCAAAAAGACGGAGAAGGGTTATGAAAGGGTAATCAAATCAAATTTTAATGCAAGACAGGAGGCCCCGGAGATTTTCGATATGAATGCTTCACTCTACGCATATAACCCGGTATACTTGAGAACCGGAAAAGGTATTTTTGATGCCAGATGTGACGTCATTAAAATGTTTGATACTGCGGTTCTTGATCTGGATCATGAAAATGATTTTGAGTTAATGGAAGTAATAGGAGGGTATTTATTTTATCGCTACCCTGAGTTTCGTGAAATAAGGGATCATATCACAAACATTATGATATAATATCCGAGGGCAGCAGATTAGTCCATAAAATTCAGGGCATTAATCAATGCCTGCTTGTAAAATCCAATCAGAGAAACAAGACCATGGACATGTTCTTCGTGCATGATAAGATAGATTTGAGAAATTATAAATTACGGTAAGGTGAGTGGATATGAAAGTTGTCGTAGTTGGCTTGGGATCTATGGGAAGAAGGAGAATACGCCTCATTCATAAATATGATGAGTCGATTCAGATATTTGGCGTTGACTTAAGTGAAGAACGAAGATTAAATTGCACGAAAGAATTTGATATGGAGACCTTTGGTGATTTGGCAGAGTTAATAGCTTCAAAGAGAATTGATTGTGCTTTTATTTGTACGGCTCCTCTGTCCCATAATAGGATTATTCATCAATGCTTAGAAGCAGGAATAAACATATTCACTGAATTAAATCTGGTAGCGGATGGTTATGACACAAACACAGCCCTGGCCAAGCAAAAGAGTGCAGTCATATTTTTATCCTCTACCTTTTTATATCGTGAAGAAATTAAGAAGATAGATGAATTAGTAAAAGAAGCGGACTGCATGCTTAATTATACCTACCATATCGGACAATACTTACCTGATTGGCATCCATGGGAAAACTACAAGGATTTCTTCGTGGGAGACAGGCGTACGAATGGATGCCGGGAAATTTTTGCGATTGAGCTTCCGTGGTTAACAGAGGTCTTTGGGAAGATTGAACAGGTACAGGTAGTAAAAAGTAAAATGAGTTCCCTAAATATCGATTATGATGATAACTATCTGATATTGCTTCAACATAAATCAGGACATAAGGGTTCTTTGGCAGTCGATGTAGTGTCAAGAAAAGCAGTCAGAAATATGGAGATATTCGGTGAACAGCTCTATATTCATTGGAATGGGACTCCTACCGGATTAAATATTTATGATTATAACAGGAAAAAAGATATTAATATCAATCTCTATAGTGAAGTAGAGCATTTGAATGACTATTCAAGCTTTATCATTGAGAATGCATATTTTAATGAAATCAATGCATTTTTTCAAACGGTTTTGAAGGGAGACATACCTGTTTATAATTTCGAAAAAGACAAAGAGGTATTAAAGATAATAGATAGAATTGAGGCTTGATTATGAAAGCAGTTTATAAAATCGGAATTGTCGGATTTGGTTCCATTGGCAACAGGCATTTTTATAATATTATTTCTGTTTTGACTGAACTGGATAACCCCTTTTCGATTGATCTAATAAGGAGCGGAAGAGGCAATGAGCTAACTGAGGAGGTTATTGAGAAGGCTAGTAATATTTATACTTCTTATAATACTGTTCCGAATGACTATGATATTATCTTTGTAACAAATCCTACCTATCTGCATTATGAGACCATTAAATATTTCACTTCAAAAACAAAGCATATGTTTATTGAAAAGCCATTATTCGATCGGGCTTTCGTGGATCTGGATTCATTACATTTGAACACGGACAGCATTTATTATGTGGCTTGTCCGATAAGATATACGAAGGTTATTCAATATATGAAGAAGTATTGTGACCTGCAGCATACTTATGCTGCCAGGATCATATGTTCCAGCTATCTGCCAGATTGGAGGCCAAGCCAGGATTATCGTAAATCATACAGTGCCCATATAGAACAGGGTGGCGGTGTTTCGATTGATTTGATCCATGAATGGGATTATCTTATATATTTATTTGGACAACCTCTAGAGGTAATGAATATAAAAGGAAAATTTTCTGATTTAGAGATTGATAGTGATGATTTGTCCTTGTATCTTGCAAGATATCCAGGAATGGCGGCGGAAGTTCATCTGGACTACTTTGGTAGAAAGAATATTCGAGAAATTCAGCTGTTTACTGATTCGGACACAATCGTGGGCGATATTGCTAATGGTGAAGTAAGATACCTACAAAATGGTGATATCATTTCTCTTAGGGAAGAGAGAAATGACTTTTATAAGAAAGAATTATATCATTTTTTTGATATCATTTCGGGCAAAGCAGTAAATGATAATGATATACTATCGGCACTTAAAACCCTTCAAATAGCAATGCAGGCCAAGCAAAACATGTAACTTGAATGTATCTTTTATATAATATATAAAACCTCAGAAATCGTTATGCTTGTTTTATCTATCAGATCCTCATGAGGTGTTTAAATTCTGGGCATATAGCCCCTTTCTTAATCACATTATCCCGTGAAATAATCGGCAGCTGAAAGCATTTCAGCTGCCGATTATAACGTAATTCCGGATCAAAGTATTATTGTAGCTATTCAGGAGTATCCCGCATATGATATAACGTACGACTTAGGTAAGGAATATTATATGGAAAATAAGCGGATATACCTGTCGTCACCTACGATGAACGGCAGAGAACAGGATTATATCAGGGAGGCATTCCAGTCAAACTGGGTGGCTCCGCTTGGACCGAATGTAAATGGATTTGAAAAGGAACTGGCAGAGTATGTCGGTATTTCCCATGCAGTGGCATTGTCATCAGGGACTGCTGCAATACACTTGGCACTGAAATTATGTGGTATCAGAAAGGGGGATATTGTATTCTGTTCTTCCCTGACCTTTTCGGCTACCTGCAACCCGATCATATATGAGGGAGGAATACCGGTTTTTATTGATAGTGAGCGCGAATCCTGGAATATGGATCCGGAGGCCTTAAAAAAGGCCTTCTTAAAATATCCGGAGGCGAAAGCGGTTATCGTGGTTAATCTGTTCGGCATTCCGGCCAAGCTGGATGAACTGCAGGCAATTTGCGGGGAGCATAATGTCCCGCTGATTGAAGATGCCGCAGAATCCCTGGGCGCTACCTACCATGGGAAGCAGACAGGAACCTTCGGAAGGTATGGGATCTTCTCCTTTAATGGCAATAAGATCATAACCACCTCCGGCGGCGGAATGCTGGTAACGGAGGACGGGGAGGCGGCTGCGAAGACCAGATTCTGGGCTACTCAGGCAAAAGAGGCGAAACGCCATTACGAGCATAAGGAAATCGGATATAATTATCGGATGTCTAATATCCTGGCAGGAATTGGCAGGGGGCAGCTGCTTTCCCTGAATGAATACATCCGGAAGAAAAAGAATATTTATGAATTATATAAAAAGGGACTTGAACATATCGGTGCTATTTCCTTCAATCCGGTTCCTGAGGGCAGTGAGCCGAATTACTGGCTGACCTGCATAAAATTAGATGTGAAATGCAGTATCAAACCCCTGAATATCCTGTTGGAGCTTGAGAAGGAAAATATTGAAGCCAGACCGGTTTGGAAGCCGATGCACCTGCAGCCGGTGTTTAAAGACTGCGATTTTATCAGCCTGGAGGAAGGTGTGGGAGTATCACAGGAGATCTTTGAGCAGAGTGTCTGTCTTCCCAGTGATATTAAGAATACGGAAGAAGATATGGAGAGGATCATTGGCATAGTGAAGGGCATGGAGGGGTTTCATGAATATTAAGACGGTAACCGTGATAGGCGCGAACGGTACTATGGGCTGCGGTATTGCGGGAATTATAGCCTCCTTTGGAGATGCAAAGGTTTATATGATATGTCGAAGACAGGACAGTGCCTGTCAGGCCAGACAAAGGGCGGCCCTGTCGGTTAGAGCGGAAGCCGTAGCAAAAAACCTGATTCCCAAAACCTATGAGGACCTGGCGGAATGCATCCGGGACTCCGATCTGGTCATTGAAAGTGTGGCGGAGGATATCGTTATCAAGAAAGCCGTTTATACGGAAATAGCTCCATATCTGAAACCGGATACCATCATTGCCACAGGTACCTCCGGCCTGTCCATCGAAGAATTGAGTAAAGCCTTTCATGAAGAGCTCAGAGAGAATTTTCTCGGAATTCATTTCTTTAACCCGCCTTATCATATGATACTCTGCGAGGTAATTCCATCCCGGTATACAAACAGGCGGATTGTGGATGGCATCAAGGAATATCTGGATACCGTATTGTACCGCAAGGTGGTTGAAGTCAAGGATCATCCGGCTTTCCTTGGAAACAGGGTCGGTTTCCAGTTTATTAATGAGGCAATGCAATGTGCGAAAGCTCATGAAGATAAGGGCGGGATCGATTATATCGATGCCATTCTCGGACCATTTACCGGCAGGAGTATGGCTCCGCTGGTCACCTCGGATTATGTGGGTTTAGATATCCATCAGGCTATCGTGGATAATGTTTATCACAATACGGAGGATTATGCCCATGATACCTTCCGGCTGCCTGATTATGTCATTCAGCTGATATCGGAGCATCGGCTGGGCAGAAAGAGCGGAAGCGGGTTATATCAGACAATCGTAAATCCGGATGGAACGAAATCGTATCAGGTATACGAAATCCTCTCAGGGGAATACCGTCCGGTGAAGCGGTATGTATTTCCCTTTGCTCTTCAGATGAGGAAGTATTTTAAACGTGGTAATTATTCTGCGGCCTTTCGGGAGCTGATAGAAAATCAATCCCCGGAAGCCTCCATCTGTCTCCAGTTCCTGATGAAATATGCCATCTATGGGATCATCACGGCGAAAACCGTCGGTGAGAGTATTCACTCGGCGGATGATGTTATGGCTGCCGGTTTCCACTGGGTACCTCCGCTGGCGGTCATGGATGCCTTAGGAGGTCCGGAGGCTTTCCTGAAACTTTCGTATCAGAGGCTTCCGGCTGCCTATCTGTCCCGAATCCGTCTGGAGGAGGTATTTGAGGAGGTTACAAGCTCCAGGTACGACTTCAGGCCGTTCTTCAGTGCGAAATAATGGAGGGTAGAAATGAATAGGAAGGTATATGTATTAGGCGGGGCTCAGACAGATTTTGAACGAAACTGGAGTAAGGAAGGCAAAGGAGTCATTGCCCTGCTTAAGGAAGTGATAGAGGATGGGCTTAAGGATATAGGGATTACCTATGAGGAAATCAAAGAACTGAACCGCCAGGGCAGGGTGGCGTGCTTTGTCGGTAATTTTATCGGGGAATATTATATCAGCCAGGGGCATCTGGGAGCTCTGCTGACCGAGGCTGATCCGGCTTTTTACGGGATACCCTCCGCCAGGTATGAAGCAGCCTGTGCCTCCGGTTCGGCAGCGCTTGATGCGGCAATAACCAAGATTAAGGCAGGGGATTACGATCTTGCACTGGTGGTCGGATGGGAGCTGATGAAAACGGTGGATTCCAGGGCCTGCGGTGATTATCTGGGAAGAGCGGCACTTTATGAGGAGGAAGCGGCAGGAGTGGACTTTCCCTTTCCGAAGCTGTTTGGAAGGCTGGCGGATGAGACCATAAAAAAATACGGTTTAGAGGAGAAAAGATATCTGGAAAATCTTGCGGAAATCTCGGTGATTAATTACACGAATGCCAAGAAAAACCGCAATGCGCAGACAAGAAAATGGTTTATGAATAAGGCGCAGGCAAATAACCGCAGGACCTCTACCAACAGCCTGATCGGAGGAAAGCTAGGTATCTCCGACTGCTCCCAGGTTACGGACGGTGCAGCTTTTGTGGCGGTGGCTTCCGAAGGCTTCGTGCAGGAATATTGCCGGGACGGAGAATATCCCATCGTCAAGGGCTGGGGCCATAGGGTCGCACCGATGAGATTTGATGAGAAGCTTAAGGACAGCGCGGACAATGAATATATCTTACGATGGACGAGGCAGGCCGTTGCCGATGCCTATGAAAGAGCCCATATGAGTGTGGAGGATATGGATTTTTTTGAGACCCATGATTGCTTTACCTCCAGCGAATATACAGCCATATCGGCCTTTGGAATCACCGCACCGGGCAGGGAGTATGAAGCCATAGAGAGCGGCAGGATAGCCTTCAGCGGCGATAAGCCGGTCAATCCCAGCGGCGGTCTGATCGGGTGCGGACATCCGGTCGGTGCCAGCGGGGTAAGAATGTTTTTGGATCTGTATAAGCAGGCTGCCGGGAAGGCGGGAGGATATCAGCTGAAGAAGGCAGAGAATGGAATGATGCTGAACATTGGCGGCAGTGCCACCACGAATTATGTATATATCATAGGTAAGGATTCGGGGGAATAGGATGACGAAGAAATTAGCCATCATAGGAGCCGGTGGATTAGGGCGGGAGGTTGCCTGGCTTGTGGAGAGAATCAACCGAATCTCTCCGGTCTGGGAAATTGCCGGCTTTATTGACCGTAATATACAGCTGATAGGCCAGACGATCGGAAATTATCCTGTCCTGGGCGGCAATGAATGGATCATGGCCCACAGGCAGGATACCTATGCGGTTTGTGCCATAGGCTCGGCCAGGATCAGGAAGGGTATTGTTAGGGAGCTTGCGGGGGTAAAATATGCAACCCTGGTGGATCCCAGTGTGATAATATCTGACCGAGTGGCTATGGGAGAAGGCTGCATTTTATGTGCCGGCTCCGTACTGACGGTGGATATCCGACTGGGGTCCCATGTGGTTCTCAATCCGGATTGTAAAATCGGTCATGATGCGGTCCTGGGCGATTATGTCACCCTGTATCCAAGTGTAAACATTTCCGGTAACACAGAGCTTGGTGAATGCGTGGAGATGGGAGTTGGGAGCATGGTGCTTCAGGGTCTTAAGATTAAGGAGGGTACGATCATCGGAGCCGGTGCGGTGGTAATCGACAATCTGCCCGAAGCTTGTACGGCGGTCGGAGTTCCTGCCAAACCGGTTAAATTCCATGATTGATTCAAGTGTCAAATCCTCTTCAAGCATTATGGCTTCGTCAATTTGTACATTTACTAACCATATTAAAGTGATGCAGAATACAGTTCGATGAGCAACTGTTATGAAGTCGTTGGTACTTAGGTCCTGTGTTTTAGGGCCTTATGTACCACTACGTACTTCATTCAAGCGGAAGCGTGTTGCGAATGAACTGTATTCTGTATCACGCTATTATCAATTGAATTATGCAAATTGACGAACCATATTTTTGATGAGCCTTTGACACTTGAATCATGATTTAAAGCATAAGTAAAAATAATGATCAGAGAAGAGGAGCAATATGAAAATATTAGTAATCGCTCCGCATCCGGATGATGAGGTGCTGGGTGTCGGGGCTTCCATGGCAAAATATGCCGAGGAAGGCAATCAGGTATTTGTCTGCATTGTCACCAGGGCAAAACAGCCGTTATTTACCGAGGCTTTCGCTGTCAAAGCCAGAGAGGAAACCATCAAGGCCCACCGGCAGCTGGGGGTGAGCGAGGCATTCTTTCTGGATTTCCCCGCAGTCATGCTGGAGAATGTCCCGCGGTATGAAATGAACGATAAAATCTGCGATATAATACAAAGGACAAAACCGGATATCGTATATATCCCTCATTTCGGTGATATGCAGAAGGATCATCAGCTGGTTGCCGAAGCAGCCATGGTAGCCTTGAGACCGAAATATGAGCATCGGGTCGGGGAGGTCTATGCCTACGAGACATTGTCGGAGACGGAATGGAATACGCCCCATAGCACCAATACATTCATACCGAATACCTATGTTGATGTCACGGGATATCTGGAGAAGAAGCTGGAAGCTATGAGCTGTTATGGGACGCAGCTGGCCCAATTTCCGAATCCGAGATCACTGGAAGCGATAATAGCACTGGCAAAGCTCCGGGGCTCGACAATCCAGGTCGAGGCTGCCGAGGCTTTTTCGTTAATCAGAAAAGCGTGTTAGTATAAAACGAAAGGAGGCATCCCATTGAAAACGATTCTATATCCAAGATATATAAAAAGGCTTATGGATATCATTCTGTCATCCGCGGCCCTGGTTGTACTCAGCCCCATTCTGGCGGTTCTTGCGGTGCTGGTCAGGATAAAGCTGGGGGTTCCGATACTTTTTAAACAAAAAAGACCGGGTTTAAACGAGAAGGTATTCGTATTATATAAGTTCAGGACTATGACGGAGGAAAAGGATGCATTGGGGAGACTGCTGCCGGACGACAAGCGGATGACAAGATTCGGAAGCTTCCTGCGGTCCACCTCCCTGGATGAGCTTCCCCAGCTGATCAATATATTAAAGGGGGATTTGTCCATCATCGGGCCAAGACCCTTACTGGTGAGCTATCTGCCTCTTTATAGCGAGAAGCAGCGATTACGGCATCTTGTCCGTCCGGGGCTGGTAGGACTGGCGGGGGTCAGAGGGAGGAATAATCAGAGCTGGGAGGATAAATTTGCGGCCGACATATATTATGTAAAAAATATTTCCCTCAAGCTGGACTGTAAGATATTCTTTCTGGCGGTGCTGACCGTGGTGAAACGGACCGGAATTAATCAGGAGGGGACGGCCACTACCAAGCCGTTTACCGGTAACAACTAAGTTCCTGACGTATATATTGTTAATGAACCCATAATTTCAGGAGCTTATCGATGGTTTTGATAAAACAGTTACTTGAATATCTGAAGGAGAATCAGGTGGAATATACCTATCAGGGCAGTGGGGAGCTGGCTCTGGAGCATTACTGCCCGCTGAGTGTGCCCCGCAATAGCTGTATCACCTGGATTAGGAATGCAGGGAACTATTCCCTGTCTGGACTCACCCGTTATGATAATCTCCTGGTTGTATGCAATCCGGTGGATATAACAGAGGCCCCGGAGGTCAATTACCTGTTTACAGAGGACCCTCATTCGGTTTTCTTTTCCCTGCTGGAGCAATTCTTTATCCTCCGGGACGAGGAAGCTTCTCTGGTGGAGGAAAGTTCTGTCGTGGAGACGGAGCAGATCGGTAAA
Source organism: Bacillota bacterium (assembly GCA_023423335.1). Taxonomy (GTDB): domain Bacteria; phylum Bacillota; class Clostridia; order Lachnospirales; family Lachnospiraceae; genus Mobilitalea. Next base: position 9,356 of record JAFAFU010000015.1, read on the forward strand.
AATGTACGGATCGGCCATCATTGCTATATCGGAAAAGAGGTAATTCTCGGAGATCATATGATAATTAAGAACCGGGTGTCCATAGAGGGGAAGGTGCGGATCGGAGATCATACCATAATTTATTCCGGAGCAGTTATCGGTATGGACGGCTATGCCTATTATGACAATGTGAAGGGGCATCACTTACGGGTACCCCATCCCGGAGGAATTATCATCGGCAATCATGTGGAGATAGGAGCCAATACCTGTATTGCCAGGGGCTGCCTGGGGGATACAGTTATCAGTGATGAGGTTAAGATCGATAATCTGTGCCATATCGCCCATAATGTCTTCATCGGAAAGAGAAGTAAAATAATCGCTTCCTCCATGCTGGCCGGCAGCAGTGTGATCGGTGAGGATGTCTGGGTTGCTCCCTGCACCGCGGTAAAAAATCAGGTGGTTGTCGGTAATCACAGTCTCCTGGGTATGGGAGCCGTAGTTACGAAGAATGTTGAACCGGGTGTAGTGGCTGCCGGCGTTCCCGCCAGGGTTCTGCGGGAGAATCGGGGGCTGCCATGAAAATATTATTCTTATCGTTAGCGGATTTTGCTTCCTTGGAGGACAGAGGTATTTATACGGATTTGTTACGCGAATTTGTGAAGAACGGCCATGAGGTTTGTGCAATCAGCCCGGTGGAGAGACGAGGAAAGATAAAAACCCATATACTTCGGGAAAAGCACTGCAGAATTCTGAAAATCCGCACCGGAAATATCCAGAAAACGAATCTGATTGAAAAGGGCATATCAGTACTTTTGCTGGAGCCTCTGCTGATTATGGGAATCAGAAAATATTTTAAGGATGACCGTTTTGACCTGGTGCTTTACGCAACCCCTCCCGTTACGTTTCTTCGGGTAATCCGTTACGTGAAGAGAAGGGATGAGGCGATGTCTTATCTTATGCTGAAGGATATCTGGCCGCAGGGCCTGGTGGATCTTAAGGTACTTCGTACCACCGGATTTTCAGGGGTTATTTATCACTATTTTAAACGAATGGAAAAGGAACTGTATCAGATATCCGATTACATCGGCTGTATGTCGGAGGCCAATCGGGAGTATTTGCTAGAGAAGCATCCCAAACTGCCGCCGGATAGGATCGAGCTTTGCCCGAACAGCCTGGAGCCGTGCGAGTGCCGTAAGGATGAGGCAGCCAGGGCATATATCCGCAGGAGGTTAAAAATCCCGGCGGATAAAACCGTATTTCTCTACGGAGGGAATATAGGAAGGCCGCAAAATGCCAAGTTCATCGTCCGGTGCTTAAGAACCAGCAAGAATCCGGAGGTCTTTTTCCTGATTATCGGAGCAGGGACGAAGGTTGACCTGATTAAAGCATATATCAGGAAGTACCGGCCGGACAATGTCAGATTACTGTCTTATATGCCAAAGGACCGGTATGAAGGGCTGGTAGCCGCCAGCGATGTCGGTCTGATTTTCTTAGACCGGCGGTTTACCATACCGCATATCCCTTCCCGGCTGTTGTCCTATATGCAGGCCTCACTGCCCGTCCTGGCCGCTACGGACTCCTGTTCGGATATCGGCTCCATCATTGAGTCCGGTAAATTCGGCCTCTGGTGTGAAAGCCGCTACGCGGCGGATTTTCATGAGAAGGCGGCTTGCCTTTGTAATAAATCACTGAGAGAGGAAATGGGTAGGAATGCCCGAAGGTATCTGGAGGATCACTATACCTCGGCAAGGTCCTATGCAATCATAATGGATCATTTTATAAAGAAGTAAGATATTGTGCTGATGCCGGGTTTTGCGGGCATCGGCGGCATGGAGGATGAATATGTTTCAGGATAAGACCCTACTGATTACCGGGGGAACAGGATCCTTTGGCAATGCTGTCCTTGAACGTTTTTTGCATACAGAGATCGGTGAAATAAGGATTTTTTCAAGAGATGAGAAGAAACAGGATGAGATGCGGCATCGGTATCACAACGATAAAATCAAATATTATATCGGTGATGTCCGTGACTTAAGCAGCATCCGGGATGCGATGCATGGGGTGGATTATGTATTTCAGGCGGCGGCCTTAAAGCAGGTACCCTCCTGTGAATTCTTCCCCATGGAAGCAGTCAAAACCAATGTGATCGGTACGGACAATGTGCTGACCGCCTGTATCGAAGCAGGGGTACGAAGAGTGATCTGCCTGTCAACGGATAAGGCGGCCTACCCCGTAAATGCCATGGGGACATCGAAGGCTATGATGGAGAAGGTTTTTGTGGCAAAATCCAGAACCGTGGACCCGGAGAAAACCCTGATCTGCGGTACACGGTACGGGAATGTGATGTGCTCCAGAGGCTCGGTAATTCCGCTTTTCATTGAACAGATTAAAGCGGGACAGCCGCTGACCGTGACCGAGCCCACCATGACGCGCTTCATTATGAGCCTTGAGGAAGCCGTCGAGCTTGTCATGTTCGCATTCCGGTATGCACAAAGCGGGGACATCATGGTACAGAAATCACCGGCAACCACGATCGATATGCTTGCCCGGGCAGTACTGGAGCTGTTTCATGCGGAAAATGAGATTAAAATAGTCGGTATACGCCATGGGGAAAAGATGTATGAAACCCTGCTGACCAATGAAGAATGTGCCCATGCCATAGATATGGGAAATTTTTACCGGGTTCCGGCTGATAAGCGGGATCTCAATTATGATAAGTACTACAGAGAGGGCAGGCCGGAAAGCGGCAGCTTATCGGAATTTAACTCCAATAATACGGTTCTCCTGACGTTGGAGCAAACCAAGCAAAAGCTTCTGACCCTGTCCTATATCAAAGATGAATTAAAAGTCTGGGAGAGTAGAGCATGAATGTTCTTGTAACCGGAGCCAACGGATTTATTGGTAAAAACCTGATCGCAGAGCTTGGGAACCGAAGGGATGACCGGATATATCCCTATGACCTTACGGACGAGGACAGCCTGCTGGAGGAATATGCTCTGGACTGCGATTTTGTATTTCATCTGGCAGGCGTCAACAGGCCCAGGGAGGAAAAGGACTACATGGAGGGGAATCTTGGCTTCACGTCGCTTCTGCTGGAAAAGTTAAGAGATAACCCCAAAAAGCCGGCCATCCTGGTCACCTCCTCCATTCAGGCAGAGCTAAACAATTCCTATGGCAGAAGCAAGAAGGCTGCGGAAGAGCTGCTCTTTCAATACGGGGAGAATAACGGAAATCCAATTCTTGTGTACCGGCTTCCCAATGTTTTCGGTAAATGGTGCAGACCGAATTATAACAGTGCGGTTGCCACCTTCTGCCATAATATTGCAAACGGTCTTGATATAACGGTGAAGGATCCGTCGGTGCTTCTTAGGCTGGTCTACATTGATGATGTTCTGGAGGAATTTATACAGGCCCTCACGAAAAAAGAGAACCGGCAGGGGCAGTATTGTTACGTACCGGTGGTTCATACCGTAACGCTTGAAAGAATCGTTGAAATGCTTCAAAGCTTCAAGGAAAGCAGGATCACCCTGTCAGTTCCTGATATGAGTAACGGTTTTGAGAAGAAGCTTTACAGTACCTATCTCAGCTATCTGCCTGCCGAAGGCTTATGTTATCCCCTGAAAATGCATCGGGATCATCGCGGAGCCTTCTCGGAATTTATGAAGTCGGAGACGGGAGGACAAATCTCGGTCAATTCGGTAAAACCGGGAATCACCAAGGGGAACCACTGGCATCACACAAAAACCGAAAAATTTCTGGTAGTTCGGGGAAAAGGCCTGATCCGCCTTCGTAAAATAAACAGTGAGGATGTTCTGGAATATCATGTGACCGGGGATAGGCTGGAGGCAGTCGATATCCCCCCGGGATATACCCACAGCATACAGAATGAAGGCGAGGAGGAACTGATTATGGTCATATGGGCAAATGAAGCCTATCATCCTGAGAAGCCGGACACTTATCCAATGGAGGTATGAGGAATGACCAGGCTCAAAGTAATGACGGTTGTGGGAACGAGACCGGAGATTATCCGGCTTTCGACGGTGATCCATAAGCTGGAAGCTGCGGAAGCGGTTGATCATATTCTTGTTCACACAGGCCAGAATTATGATTACGAACTGAATGAAATCTTTTTTCAGGACCTGGATTTAAAAAGACCGGATTTCTATCTTGAATGTGCCGCCGGGACGGCAGTGGAAACCATCGGCAATATCCTGATCCGTATTGATCCCGTTCTGGAGCAGGTGAAGCCGGATGCTTTTCTGGTGCTGGGAGACACGAACAGCTGTCTGTGCGCAATCGCGGCCAAACGGAGGCATATCCCGGTATTTCATATGGAGGCCGGTAACCGGTGCTTTGACCAGAGGGTTCCGGAAGAAACCAACCGGAAAATCGTAGACCACATCGCAGACATTAATCTGACCTACAGCGACATAGCCAGGGAATATCTCCTTAGAGAAGGACTTCCCGCTGACCGGATCATCAAAACAGGCAGCCCCATGCTTGAGGTGATCAATTCCAGACGGGAAGCGATTGACCGGTCGGATATCCTGAATACATTAAATCTAATTGAATATAAATATTTTGTTGTTTCCGCCCATAGGGAAGAAAATATCAATTCCGATGAAAACTTCTTTCTGCTGGCGGATTGTCTGAATACGGTCGCCGAGGCTTACGGATATCCTGTCATTATCAGTACCCATCCAAGAACGAGGAATATGATTGAAGCAAAGAAGACCGGGTTTCATTCATTGGTTCGGCTGCTGAAGCCCCTGGGCTTTACGGATTACCTTAAGCTCCAGCAAAAAGCGAAAGCAGTTCTTAGTGACAGCGGCACAATCAGTGAGGAGGCATCCATTCTTGGCCTGAAGGCTCTTAACATCCGGCAGGCCCATGAACGGCCCGAGGCAATGGAGGAAGCAGCGGTTATGATGGTTGGGCTGAGTAAGGAGCGCCTGCTGCAGGGACTCAGGGTATTGGAGACCCAGCAGGAAGGCACCTTAAGAAGGGTAGCCGACTATGACATCCCCAATGTATCGGATAAGATTTTAAGAATTCTATTGTCCTACACGGATTATGTGAACAGAGTGGTTTGGGAGAAGCAGGAATGATGGAGAACAATGTAAGACACCCGAGAATATTAGTCATCAACGGCAATGCCTTCAGTGAGGTAACGAATATCGGAAAGACCTTGGTTTCCTTCTTTAGAGAGGCTCCCGCGGAAAATATTGCACAGCTGTATTTTTATCCGGAGGACCCGGGATCAGATCTGTGCAGGAATTATTACCGGATCACCGACGGGGATGTACTGGGGCGCTTTCTGCGAAGAGGAGAAAGCTGCGGAGGCCGGGTTCCTTATCCGGCGGAGCAGGCACCGGACCAGGGGAGCGGCCCGCATGGCCCCGGCCATTGGAAGATAGGTCTTCGGAGCATCTTAAAGAGCTTTGGTATCCTCCGGCTGCTGCGGGAGCTGGTCTGGAGGAGCGGCTGCTGGCGGACCGGGGAACTGAACCGATGGCTGGAGGAGTTTGATCCGGAGCTTATCTTCCTGTGTGCGGGAGACGGGGCCTTTACCTATGATATTGCAAGAGATATCAGAGAAAGATTTCACACAAGGCTTGTGGTGTATATCACCGATGATTATATTCTTCCAAGAGCTTCCCTTTCACCCTTTTGGCGAATTAGAAGGAAGCTGGTATTAAACGAAATGAAGAAGGCGGTCGGCAGCTGTGATCTGTTCGTAACCATATCCCCCCAGATGCAAAGGGAATACAGAAAGATATTCCATAGGGACAGCATCGTGTCGGTCAATCGGACGGGAGCCTTAAGGGATGCAAGTATGACAGGCAAACGCCGGTATATTCTGATGGTCTATGCCGGAGGACTTCATTACCACCGGTATAAGACCCTGAGACGATTGGCGAAAGCTATCCTATGCTATAACCGGGCAGAAGGGACCAAACAGAAGGTGTTTTTACGGATTTATTCCAGCCGGGTGCCGGGCAGGAAGCTTGAGAAATATTTGCGGGTCCGGGGGGCAAGCAGATATTGCGGCAGCCTCAACCCGTCGGAATTAAAGCAGGTATTAAACTCCTGTGATATCCCGGTCTATGTGGAAGCCTTTAACCGAAGAAGCAGGGAAGCAACCAGATTATCCGTTTCTACCAAAATACCGGAATACCTGTCCCTGGGGAAGCCAATTCTGGCCATTGGGCCGGAGCAGGTGGCTTCCATGCAGAATTTACAAAAGTGTGCCTTTTGTATTACGGCCCGGAATGAAATTGGCAGGAGGCTTTCAGAGCTTCTCAGTGATAAGGACCTGCTAAGCTTTTATGGGGAGAAGGCCCTGGAATATTATCATGGGGAATACGCGGATAACAATGTATATGGACGTCTATACGATAATATATTGAAAATATATAATAAATCTGATTTATGAGATTTACGGAAAATAATATGGCAGGGTGATGGTTATGAAAGAGGATGGGATTCTTGATATTGCTTTTCTCTGCGGGATATTTCCCGGTAATATGAGAAATGAGATCATGTCAAATTCCAGAGGAAATGTTCAAAATGCGGCAAATGAATTGCAGAAGGCGTATATTCGCGGTCTTGAGAAGGTGAATCATGCACCGGTTAAGCTGATCAACGCTCCGTTTCTGGGCTCATATCCCAGGAATTATAAGAAGGCTTATGTGAAAAAGTACAGGTTCTCCCACACACCCGGAGCGAAGGACATATCCGTCGGATTTTTCAATGTCACCGGGATCAATAATTACCATAAAGCACTCGGACTGGAAAGAGAGGCTGAGAAATGGGCGGGCAAGGATTCGCACGGCAAAAAGAAGGTTTTGTTAGCCTATTCTGCCACCTATTCCGTGCTGCGCGCCTTATCCGGGATAAAACGAAAGCATCCTGAGATTATAACCTGTCTGATTGCACCGGATCTTCCCCAATATATGAATTTTGCAGTACATTCAAATCTTTGGTATTATCTGGTGAATCAATTTCTGATTTCTCCCCTGGACCGATATCTGAAGCAGGTGGATACCTTCGTGGTATTAACCAGATATTTTGCCGAGCGGCTGCCGATGGAGGGAAAACCTTATGTCATAATTGAGGGAATCTGCCGGCCGGTGCCGGGATTTGTAAAGGAGCAGCCCATAAAGACCACGAAGAATAAGGTGCTTTTGTATACCGGCTCCCTGGAACGGCAGTATGGAATCATTGATCTGATAAAGGCATTCCTGTTGATTCCGAAAAAGAACTATGAGCTTTGGATCTGCGGCAGCGGAAATGCAAGGAATTATGTAATGCAGGCAGAAGAAAAGGACCCCAGAATCAAATACTTCGGACAGGTGACCTATTCCGAAGCTCTGGCGCTGCAGCAGCAGGCGGATGTGCTGATTAACCCCAGATCCGGTATCTCCGGTGAATACACGAAGTATTCATTTCCTTCAAAGACCTTGGAATATCTCGCTTCCGGCAAGCCGGTGCTGATGAAACGACTGCCCGGTATCCCGGAAGAATATTATAAATACGTATATATCATTCCGGATGGACCGACCTATGTTATGAGTGTGTATATCGAGCTGATTCTGTCTTTGCCGAAGGAATATCTGGAGGCGGAGGGCATGAGGGGAAGAGAATTCGTACTCACCTCGAAAAACCAGGTGACCCAGTGCGGTAAGGTCCTTAAGATGCTCCTGGATTACAGAACCGGAACAGACCAAAGGGCGGATAGAAAATAAGCTTTGCAGATAAGGAGCGTAGTCAGAAGTGTCAGGTTTTGAGATTCCGGTTGTTCTATTCCTGTTCCGAAGAAAAGATAAAATACCCATAATCCTGGAGCGTATCGCCCAGGCGGCTCCCAAAAAAATTTATCTGATCGCCGACGGTCCGCGGGACGAAGACGAGATACCGGCGGTTCTGGCATGCCGCAGGCTGGCGGAGGAGTGTATCACCTGGAGGTGCCAGATCATCCGGAATTATGCATCAAAAAACCGGGGTGTCTTCTCAAATATCGGACTGGGAGCCAGATGGGTTCTGGAACGGGAGGAATGTGCCATATTTTTGGAGGATGACAATCTGCCGGAGATCACATTCTTTCCTTATTGCAGGGAGCTGATTTACCGTTATTGGGATGATACGAGGATTCTATGGATTTGCGGAACGAATTATCTTCAGAGATATGAGCCGAAGGACGGATCGGACTATGTATTTACAAAGCATCTGATGCCCTGCGGCTGGGCCTCCTGGAAATCAAAATATAACCGGTTTTATGACGGTTATCTGACTCTTATGGAGAATGAAAAACTGCTCCTCAGAATGAAGGACCAGTATGAGGACAAACGGCTGTATGAGCAGCAGCTCATACAGGCCCGGATGGAAAAGGAGCGCCTCCTGCACCAGCAAAAGCCCACTTCCTGGGACTACCAGATGTGCTTTGCCCTGCGGGCGAATAATCTCTATGGGATATCGCCGAAATATAACCAGATACAGAATGTCGGGGTTGATCAGGATTCTGTCCATGGGGGCTCCAGGATGTCCGATGAGATGACCAGACGTTTCTGCTCTATCAAAAGCTACCCGCTGATATTCCCATTAACGCACCCCGCTACCGTGCTACCGGATGAGGAGTATGAAAGAAGAGTGGGAAAAATCATCCTGTTTCCCTGGAGGATGAGGCTGAAGATGAAGGTATCCCTGCGGATCAAAAGGATATTCCATATACCCTTCGAAGCCAGCATTAAGGAATTGATCAGCTCCAGGCTGTTTCATTGAGGCTTGTCTGATTTTGGGCTGCCTGACGGCAGCATGGGGGTAATGATGAAAAGTTCAAAGCTTGATTATCTGGCAGCTTCCGGTACAGTAATTCTCTGTACCTTATTTACCTTGGTTTTTAATATTTATGTAAGAAGCTATGTTCCGCCGAAGGATTATGGGATCTATACCTCCGTCAATATGCTTCTGCTGTATCTGAATTATATCCAGCTGGGGGTCATGAACTCCTATAACCGGGATTATCCCCAGTTACTGGGTGCAGGGGACGAAAAGGAGGCAGGCTTCAGGAAAAGTCTTGTCTTTACCTATCTGCTGCTGATATACACAGCGGCCTTTGTGGCCTTATCGCTGCCGTTTCTCTTCCTTACCCTGACACACCGGATGGACCTCAAATTAGGACTTGGCTTTCTGACGAATTCCCTGTTCGCCTTATTTACCGCCTTATATAATTTTCTGGACAATTCCCTGAAAGCGGAGAAGAGATTCCTTTATTCCTCCTCTATGGGGCTGATCAAGACCGCCGCTCTGATTCTCACAGGGGTGTTCACGGTATCCGCATGGGGATATTACGGACTGCTGATTTCCACCCTGATATCCCTGGCAGTTACGTTACTGGTCAACTTCCGGTATTTTACTAAATTACACCTTATCTTTCGTCTTAAAGTCATATTGGAAATGATTCGCTATGGCTTGCCCCTGCTGGTGAACGGCCTTGTATGGACCATTATGATGTCGGTTGATAAATTTGTCATACTGCTCTATATGACTATGGAGGACCTGGGGATCTATAGTGTAGCTCTCCTGGGATTTAGTACCCTGATGCTGGTGCCGCAGTCAATCTCCCAGATTTTTTATATTAAGATGTCCCGGCTGTATGGGGCGACCCATGACATCGAACAGTTGATGCTTCATGCAAAAAAGTTTACCTTGTATCTCGCGGTGACAGCTTCCTTTCTCACCATAGGTGCATATTATATATTACCGATTTTTATCCGGTATACGATGCAGGATTATTCCGACGGAACCGTCTCTGCGCAGATACTGATTATCGGGGTAGGTCTATATAGCACGACCTTATTATACAGCAACCTGTTCAGTGTATTAAAACTGAATATGCGGCTGGTTTCCAGTACGGCTGTTTTATGCCTCCTGAATTTTATATTATCCTGCGGTCTGGTAATTCTATGGGGCAGGGATATCCGAAACGTGGCATATGGAACCTCAGTTTCCTATGCCCTGTATGCGGTTATCCTGAATGTTCTGCTGGGGAAAACACTGAAGCAGCGCTTTATCGGGCTGATCTTTCATTCCCTGGCGCCGGTGGGCATATCCGTACTGTTAATAATTCTCCTGACCTTTTTCCTGGAGAATATTATTCTTGCATTCTTTGTAAATATGCTTTTGGCAGCAGCAGTGATTTATGTGGTTTATTATAAAACCATTCAAAAATACAGGCGGCTGCATGGAGGTTATGATGAACCGCAAAATGAATAGAAAACTTTCATTAATTATCATGGGCATGAAATATTATCTGACTCAGGAGAGAAGCATCCTGATATGCTTCTTCTTATCGGTATTTGCAGGAATCGGAGTACATTTTATTGCGGTATTGCCGTCTGCATTGTTTATCATCCTGGTGCCATTATCGCTGGCAGCAGGCTATGCCGGGCTTGTCCTGTTTTGTATTCCCCGAATTAGAAACCTAAACAGGAACCGGCTGCTTTTTCTCTGGCTGGGCCTTGCCTTTTATATGCTATGCAACGGAATTCTTATGAGCAGGGGCAGATGGTTGACCTCGGAGTTCGGTTACTGGCTGATATTGCAGGATCTGAGGTATATCATGTATTGTGCCATAGGCTTTGCCCTGGCGGATAAGAGATTTGTCCATGCTTACCGAAGGCTTATGAAGCAATTGGGCATCATCGCCATTGTCTTTGGAATCATCGCCCTTGCTGTGTATCCTTTCGATATGGGAGCGATTGCGTACCGGATCGGCGGATGGGATTGGCCCTACTTTTTGTGGTGGGTATCCGCATCCATATTTGCCTATCATTTTTCCTATTCAAGAATTACCGGCCGGGATAGGCTGATCGGCTACGGTACCTTTGCAGCCTATGTCATCCTTGGACTTCTCTTCCTGAAGCGATCCGTAATCATCAATGCCCTGTTCCTGATCGGGATAACCCTGTTCCTGAAACCGAATGGGAACCGGCCGGCAATACGGCGGAAGGTTCTTATTGCAGGAGGAACATCCCTGATTTTGCTGTTTACGGTGTTCCTGTTTTGGAACAGCCTGTCCGATCTGATTGACAACACCTATGCGGGAAAAGTGATCGTTGAAACGATAAAACGTTTCAGCGTAGACAGTATATTTTCCTATGACAGGGCGGTAGAGAGCGGTAAATTCTTTGCCACAGCCTCCGCTCCCAATATCCTGTTTGGGATGGGAATAGGAAATTATCAGGTCATAGACGGCAATCCGGTGAATGCGCTTCATATCGGCCTGTATAACATTCTCTATAAGGGCGGGATTTTTTATGCATTGTTCTGGGGATATATCCTCTTTCATGCCGGAAAAAAGCTGCTGCACAGAAAGCAGCTGCAGGAGTATGATTTGGTATGCCTGTGTGTAACCTTGTCGGCATTTCTTTCCCTTCTGTATGAATTCTCCTTTACCTATACGATACTGCCCTTCGGGTATGCAACCTCCATGGCCTATATCATACAAGAAAAGGGTGAAGTATGAAGAAGAGCGCTTCATACTACGGAAGAACTCCAAAATGAAATCCATAAGAATTTCATTTTGAACTTCTTCACTTATTATTTAAGATGTCACAGAGCGGCGTCAGGGGGGGAAATATGAAGCTATGTTTTTGTGCAAGACCGGTATACGATAAGTTCAGCACCGAGCTGTACCTCAGGCTGAAAAGCAGGCACGACCCTATGCTTTCCGGTGTTTTCATAACCAATGACGGGGAGGAGAGCAGCTATGTGAGAGCAAAGCTTCCGGAGGCGGCCGTCTGCGAGGTTGCCGCATTCATGGAAGCCCATTGGTCGGAGCTTGATTTGGAAAAGCTTGTTTATTATGAGAAGAAATATGCTTGTGCACCGGTCTGGAAACTGATCTATACGGACCGTTTTTTAATAAACTGCGATTATGAGTACTGTGTGAAGACAACGGCAGGGTTGTTCCTGTTCTTTGAAGGTGTTTTTGCGGGCTCCGATATCAGGTATTATTATGATGAAACAATTGCAACCCTGCAATCCTATATCGCTTATGTAGTCGGTAAGGCCTGCGGGGTCAGGTACATTTCCCAGATGACCGCCAGGGGAAAGGATTCCACCCACCATTTTTTCCTTGGGGACCCCTATGAATATAACTTAAACTTCCGGAGTAATTATAGAGACCTGACCTACAGCAGTGGGCTTTGGAACACGGCAGCGCAGTTCCTGGCGGAGTTTGAGGCCAGGAATCAGAGACCGAAGCTGATGGATCTGGTATCAACAAAGCCTGCCTTCACACTTCAATTTTTTCTCTTACCCGTATTATGGCTGAAGAACAGGAGGAATCCCAAGTATAATAACAAATACTCCTACATGTATTATAAAGCCTATCGGAAGTCCTGCAACATCCTCCGGTATTATATCCGGTATAAGGTCAGTAAAAGATATTATCATAAACCGGATTATACGAAAAAATTCGTTTATTATCCGCTGCATTACCAGCCGGAGGCATCGACGATTGTTTGTGCACAAAAATATGAAAAACAGATATTCTTCATTGATTCCTGGGCAAAAAGTCTGCCCGCCGATACCATGCTTTATGTGAAGGAGCATTATTCCCTGCTGGGGAACAGGGAGCTGGGCTTTTATAAACAGCTGAGGCATTATCCGAATGTCCTGCTCATTGACCCCTGGGAGGACACCTTCCGGCTGATCAAGGGGTCGGTTGCAGTCACCACCCTGACCGGCACGGCAGGCTGGGAGGCGATGCTGCTTCGAAAGCCGGTATTTCTGGGGGGCAGCATCTATTACGAAAATGCACCGGGAATTATAAAGACGGAAGAGATATTCGGAAACTATTTAAGAAGCATGGAAGGCTGGAAGGAACCTTCCCGGGAGGAAATCATACAATACCTTTGTGAATATTTCACCTCCATCTATGAAGGGCAGGTATATGCGGCAAGCTCTGCCTGCTATATGGACGACAATATTGACAAGGTAGCGGCATCACTCTATCAACAGCTCTACGGAGGGGGGGCATTCCATGAATAAGATACTGGTAACCGGTTCGGATGGGTTTATCGGAAGCCATCTGACGGAGGAACTGGTGAAGCAGGGCTATCCTGTGAAAGCATTTGTCTATTACAATTCGTTTAATTCCTGGGGCTGGCTGGATACGCTTCCCGCAGATATCATAAAGAGCCTGGAAATCTTCACGGGGGATATCAGGGACCCGAACGGAGTCCGGGAAGCCATGGCCGGTGTGGAGGAAGTATATCATCTGGCAGCCTTAATCGCGATTCCCTTCAGCTATCATTCCCCTGATTCCTATGTGGATACAAATATCAAAGGAACTCTGAACGTTTTGCAGGCGGCCAGGGATCATGGAACCGGCAGGGTGCTTGTTACCTCAACCTCGGAGGTGTACGGCACTGCCCGGTATGTGCCGATGGATGAGAGGCATCCCCTTCAGGGACAATCTCCGTACTCGGCAACAAAAATCGGTGCTGACCGGCTGGCGGAAGCTTTTTACAGAAGCTTCGGGCTGCCGGTTACCATTGTCAGACCGTTCAATACTTATGGGCCCAGGCAGTCGGCAAGGGCTGTAATTCCGACAATTATAACCCAGCTTTTAAGCGGAGTAAAGGAAATCAAGCTGGGAGCGCTTACTCCTACCAGAGATTTCAATTACGTGAAGGATACCGTCAATGGCTTCCTTAAGATAGCTAGATCGGATAAGACCATAGGGGAAGAAATCAATATTGCCACCCAGCAGGAAATATCCATCGGCAGACTGGCCGGGGAGCTGATACACCAGATCAATCCGGACGCAGGGATCATCTGTGACGAACAAAGACTGCGGCCGGAGGACAGTGAGGTAAACCGGCTGCTGGGTTCAAACGAAAAAATCAGAAACCTGACCGGCTGGAGTCCGGAATATACCCTGGAGGAAGGCTTGGCGGAAACGATCGAATTCTATCGTAATAATTTATCGAAATATAAGGCGGAGCGATATAATTTATAAGGGGCAGCAGGGAGATAACATGGATATTGGCAGTTTTTTAATAGAGGAAGAGAAAACCCTGATGGAGGCTATGAATCAGCTTGATCAGGTTGCAAAGAAGGTGTTGTTTGTAACCCGGGAGGGACGGTTTGTTGCTGCCGTCACGGACGGAGATATCCGAAGGTGGATATTAAAAAAGGGCAGCCTGGAGGCCAGGGTTAAGGATATCGCCAATTACAGCCCGGTGTACGTCTACGAGAAAGACAGGGCTTCGGCAAAGGAGATCATGATAAAGCAAGCCGTCGAGGCCATACCCGTTCTGAATGAGGCTGAAGATATCGTATCCGTAATTCTCTGGAACGATGAGGAAATCGATGTAAAGAGGAACTTAAAGGTACCCGTCGTAATTATGGCCGGCGGACAGGGAAAGAGGCTCTATCCTTATACGAAGGTTCTGCCGAAGCCGCTGATCCCGATTGGTGAGATACCCATCATCGAGCACATCCTGAACCGGTTCCATCAATTTGGCTGCGACGACTTTTATCTGATCGTAAATCATAAAAAGAATATGATTAAAGCCTATCTGAATGAGATAGAGAAAACCTACCGGCTTCACTATGCGGAGGAGGAGCAGCCCTTAGGTACGGGGGGCGGATTATGCTTACTGAAGGGAAGGATAAGCTCCGCCTTTATATTAACCAACTGTGACATCCTGATTGATGAGGATTATGAGCAGATTTATGATTACCATGTCCGGGAAGGAAATCTGATCACAATGGTATGCTCCCTGAGAAAGGTAAAAATCCCGTACGGTGTTATTGAAATCAATGACAAGGGAGAAATCGTAAAAATCATTGAAAAACCGGAGATATCCCTGTTTACCAATACCGGCCTGTACATCGTGGACGCAGGGGTTATTGACAGTCTGGAGGATGGGAAGGCCCGGGACTTTCCCGATATCATCCGGGAATATATGAATTCAGGAGCCAGAATCGGTATTTATCCCATCAGTGATAATGCCTGGCTGGACATGGGCCAGCCGGAAGAGCTGGAGGCGATGAGAAGGAGACTGGAGAATGACAGCAAGTAAAGGAATACTAATCATAGCGGAAGCCGGGGTAAACCATAACGGGGATATGGGGATTGCCGCAGAAATGATAAATACGGCCAGGGAATGCGGCGCCGATATCATTAAATTCCAGACTGCCAGGCCGGAGCTGATGGTTTCAAGACATGCGGAGAAGGCGGATTATCAAAAGCATGCGGCTAAAGCCGGCGAGAAGCAGTATGACATGCTGAAAAGGCTGATGCTGTCCTATGATCAGTATGAGGAGCTGCGGCAATGCTGCAGGGAGGCTGGGATCATCTTTCTTTCGACCCCCTTTGATCTGGAAAGTATTGATTTTCTGGACAGAATGGATATGCCCTTCTTTAAAATCCCCTCCGGGGAGATAACGGATCTTCCCTATCTGGAGAAGATCGGCCGGACAAGGAAGCCGGTGGTTTTATCCACCGGTATGAGCACCCTGCGGGAGATCGGGGAGGCTATGAAGGTATTAAGGGATAACGACAGCAGCGACATCACCCTGCTTCATTGTACGACGGAGTATCCGGCGCCTTTTAGCGAAGTAAACCTAAAAGCCATGAATACAATGAAGGAACGCTTCGGGGTTCCGGTGGGCTATTCTGATCATACCAGGGGAATTGAAACGGCCATTGCGGCAGCCGCCTTGGGAGCGGTGGTGATCGAGAAGCATTTTACCCTTGACCGGAGCATGGCCGGTCCCGATCATAAGGCCAGTCTGGAGCCGAGGGAATTGGAAGCGATGATCAGATCGATCCGGAATGTGGAACAGGCACTGGGAAGCGGGGAGAAGGAACCGACACCGGCGGAAGAAAAGAATCGGACCGCAGCCAGGAAAAGCATTCTGGCAAAAAGGAATATCCGCAAGGGAGAGATGCTCACGGAGGATAATCTGATCGCGAAACGGCCCGGAAACGGAATTTCTCCGATGCTGTGGCACGAAGTGCTCGGAAAAAGTGCAAAAAGGGATTTTATGGAGGATGAGCTGATAGAATTATGAAGAGGATATGTATATTAACTGCAACCAGATCGGAATATGGTTTGTTAAAGCCTGTCATTCTAAAGCTGCGGACACTATCGGAATTTGACATCAGGGTGGCGGTAACCGGAGCGCACCTGTCACCGGAGTTTGGACTTACCTATCTGGAGATCGAAAAGGATGGCATTCCCATCGATGGAAGAATAGAGATGCTGCTAAGTGCCGACACACCAAGCTCCGTTACGAAGTCGATGGGAGTTGCTTTAATCGGCTTTGCAGACTATTTTGACAGATTAAGGCCGGATCTTCTCGTGGTCCTCGGGGACCGTTATGAGACCCTGGCCGTATGCATCGCGGCAATGAACCAGAGAATTCCGGTTGCCCATCTCTATGGGGGAGAAACCACGGAGGGCGCGGTGGATGAAAGCATAAGGCATGCCATTACAAAGCTCAGTTATCTCCATTTTACAAGCGCCGAACCGTACCGGCAGCGTGTTCTCCGGCTGGGAGAGCACCCGGACAGGGTTTTTTGCGTAGGGGCGGTCGGGATTGAAAATGCTCTCCATCAGAACCTGCTCCGTAAGTCCGAGCTGGAGGCAGAGCTTCATTTTTCTCTTGATGTACCCTATGCGGTGATTACCTTCCATCCGGTTACGCTGGAGGAGCATAGTGCAAAGGAGCAGACGACGGAATTATTGGAGGCTTTGCGGGCATTTCCGGATATGAAATTTATCTTTACCAAAGCAAATGCGGATGCTGACGGGAGAATCATCAACAGCAGCATTGATGCGTTTGTCGCAGCCAATCAGAATGCGGCCGTATATACTTCTCTGGGCAGCGGCCTGTATCTCAGTGCATTAAAATACTGCCATATGGTAATCGGCAATTCTTCCAGCGGATTGATTGAGGCCCCCAGCTTCGGTATTCCCTCCGTTAACATTGGTGACCGTCAGAAGGGAAGACTGCAGGCCGCCGGTACGATTAATTGCAGACCCTGCCGGGATGATATCGAACAGGCTGTCAGGCTTGCGCTGACCCCGGAATTCAGGGAGCTTGCGGCAGCGGCGGTCAATCCCTACGGCGACGGCAATACCTCAGGAAAGATCGTGTCGGTACTCCGGGAATTTCTGCTGGAGGACAGAATTCATATTAAGAAAAGCTTTTATGACGGTGAGGTGACCTGATTGAAAAATCTGGCAATCATTCCGGCGAGAAGCGGCTCCAAGGGAATTCCGGATAAGAATATCCGGCTTCTGAATGGAAAACCCCTGTTGGCCTATACGGTAGAAGCCGCGATTAAGTCACGGCTGTTCGGGGAAATCATACTATCCACAGATTCGGAAGAATACGCCCGGATCGGACGGGAATGGGGGGCCGAAGTACCCTTCCTTCGCAGCCGTATAAATTCTTCCGACACAGCCTCCTCCTGGGATGCGGCGAAGGAGGTGCTAAGGGGCTGCCGGGCCTCCGGCAGGGAATATGATACCGTGGCACTGCTTCAGCCCACCTCTCCCTTACGGAACCATAGGGATATCATCAACGGTTATCAGTTGATGGAGGGAAAGAATGCCAATGCGGTAGCCGGTGTATGTGAGACGGAGCATTCCCCCCTGTGGTGCAATACCCTGCCGGAGGACGGATCGCTGAAGGATTTTATCCGCCAGGACATCCTTTGTAAGCCAAGGCAGAGCCTGCCAAGGTTTTACCGTTTGAATGGTGCACTGTACATTGTAAGAGCGGAGGATATCCTGTCCGGAGTAAATATATACCGGGATGGATGCTATGCGCTAATTATGCCGAAGGAGCGTTCCGTTGATATCGATCTTGAGATCGATTTTCTTGTTGCAGGCCTCCTGTTATCGGAATTGGAGGCTATTTAGAGGATTTATTTCTCCCTGTAGAAAACAGTTGCAATTATTACGTCACTATGGTAGTATGGTAAAGTGCTAAAAAAGAATTATGAAAACAGGGAGGAATATTATGAAGAAAAGATTGTTTGCCATTGCATTGGCGGTGCTTGCTGTTCTCAGCCTGGCTGCCTGCGGCTCCAAAAAGGGCGGAGAAGATGAATCAATGAAATACATAAAGGATAATAAGAAGCTGATCCTGGGTTTGGATGATTCCTTTGCACCGATGGGTTATCGGGATGATGCCGGTAATATCATAGGCTTTGATATCGATCTGGCAACCGCGGTATGTGAGAAGCTGGGTGTGGAACTGGTTCTCCAGCCGATTGACTGGGAGACGAAGGAAGTGGAATTGAATACGAAGAATATTGACTGTATCTGGAATGGTTTTTCCGTTACGGAGGAACGTCTTAAGAATTTGACGATGTCAGAGCCATACATGGAAAACAGCATCTCCCTGGTCGTTGTAAATGGCAGCGATATTAAGACCAAGGAAGATATGGCCGGCAGGAAGCTGGCAGTACAGAGCGGCTCTTCCGCGGAAGAAGCATTGAATGCCGAAGAGAACAAGGACTTCAAGGATTCTCTGGCGGAAGTCATCGGCCTCAGCGAATATGCGACCGCATTACTGGATCTGGAGACCGGCAGCTCGGATGCGGTACTGATGGATTCCATAATGGCGAATTATATGATCAATGATCTTGGGAAGGATTATGTGGTTCTTTCTGACAGTCTTGTGGCTGAGGAATATGCGATCGGCTTCCGTAAGGGTGAGGAAGAACTTTGCACGGCGGTAGAGGATGCATTAAAGGCTTTAAAGAAAGAGGGAACCGTTGCCGAAATCGCAACCAAATGGTTCGGCTCCGATGTAACGATCATTAAATAAATGGGGCTCGTACCTTGATTAAACCACACATAATAATATAAGCTAACATCCCGGACGATAAGCAGATATCGAACCGGGATGTTTTTGTTCCGCTCATGGCAAAGCACCGGTAGATTTCTTAATATTCCGCTCGTAAGTCCCTTTTAGAAGATATATAGTATTGATACATAAAATTGCGGTATTGCCTGTCGGATAAAGGAAGACAAAGAATATAATATCTATTATAATAAAGGTGGGACGGAATTTAAACTGATTCTGGAGGATATGATATATAGGTACTAATAGGAAATATCGGTGCGTTGTACCTAAGACACCTTGACGGCACTTTGAATATAAGGAGATTCATCATGATATGTGGTAATTGCGGACATAAGGAGGAAGCCGGAAGTAAGTTCTGCCATAACTGCGGCAGTCGTATCGGGGCACCGGGTTTAGGGCAGGAGGTATTTCAGATTGAAGATGATCCGGGCTTTGCCAGCAGGGAATCGGAATATATTAAGCCGATGCTCCTGAGAGAAGCAGGCCGGGCGGCCGGACCCGAGGATCAGGAGATGGGGCAGCATGGATCTCATGGAATACGCCGGGGTAATATTTGGCTGGGACGAAAGAGGTTATTCGGGTGGTCGGCGGTACTGGCAGCGGCGATCCTGATCATTATTATTCTGTACAGGAAAGAAGAGCAGCCGGTGTTTTATGAGATATCCGATCACGCAATTCAGATATTCAGCACCGAGCAGGAAACCTATGTTTTAAACAGGGAGGGAGTGGTACTCCATAGTATAAATCAACCCTGTTATCCGTATTACTCCAGTGACAAAAGTGCGGCAATTTTGATAAGAACGGAATTTTCCTTCAGAACAGGCGCCGAACTGGAGAATAATTTATATTATGTGAATGAGAACGAACTGGTAGAGCTGGGTAACGGAAGCTTCACATTTGATTTGTCTGCGAACGGTAAGTTTGCCGTCTATTCCAGACTTATGGAGGGGAATAAATCAGGTCTTTATCTGTATGATGTGGACAAGCAGGAAGAGACCCTGCTGGATTATTCTGCGGATAGAATGTATGCGATGGTTCGAATGTCGCCGGACGGTCAGATCATAACCTATGCGGCCATTAATACCTCGGTCAATCCGAACACACGAACGGCAATACATGAAGCCTTCATCATCAGAAAAGGGAAGGAGCCGGAATCTCTGGGAAATGAACTCATCGTTCTGGCAGTATCAAACCGGGAAGATTATTTGTATTATGTAAAATATCACGATATAACGGCCACTTCCCTTTGCGTATTAAGTCATGGCAGAGAAAAAGTATTATCGGAAAAACTTGATGAAAATCTATTCGCTGTTGCACTGAACGGGGATTATTCCGAGATTCTGTATTCCGATCAGGGTAAAACCTATATTTATACGGATGAGGGCAAAGAGCTGCCGGTTGCGGATACTGCTGTCCAAGATGTTATATTGCCCGAAAGTAATTCGGAATTCGAAAGTCTTTTACTGCAGGGAATCAGGGTATACCAATTTGATTCCTTCCGGAATAAAGTGATCCGGTGCAATGACGGCACTTTGAGGGTGATCGGTAACGGGTATGCTGCCGATGAAATCGGCAAGGCAGACTCCGTTCGGGAAATATTTCTGTCCAAGGATGGTAACCGCCTTATTTATCGCGCATCCGGCGGTAAGATTATGAAGGTGGAGGATTTGAAAGGTAATTTTAAAGCGGATACCCTCGTTTCACAGGCGGATATCTGTGTAGCAGCCGGGGATTTATCTGAGGTTTATTACCTTTTGGGGGATAAACTGTATTATAAATATGATCAGTCAGACCCTAAGCCGGTGGCGGAGAGAATATATAATATATATGGTAATACGGATCACACGGGAGTCTTCTTTATGAACAACTATAGCGGGGCAAAAGGGACGCTTTATTACAGCACGAACGGAAACGAGCCGGTAACGGTAATAGAGGAAGCAATGATCCGGCAAATAACCGAAACACAAATCGGTATTGTTGTAAGGAGCAATAGAAATGAATATTATTATAATCCGGAGGGTATGATTATGAATCGGATCAGTCCGGAAGAAAAGGATGGAAATTAATAATTCCAACTTACAATTGAATTCAAAACCGTGGTATGGTAATATGGTAAAGTGCTAACAGAGTAACAAATCAATCTGTTTTATTCATTCGATCCTATTACCGGAGGTTATGATAATGATTCCCATGGAGCTATTGATACCGGAGATGCTGAAAGCTACCGTCTGGGTAGTTAAAATATTTATCTTGACCATTCTTTTTTCCATACCGCTGGGCTTTCTTGTTGCGCTGGCAAGACGCAGCCGGCTATGGATTATCAGTTTTCCGACGAGAATCTATCAGCTGATTTTCCGAGGGACACCTTTGATGCTTCAGCTGATTTTTTTCATGTACGGACCCTACTACATAGCCGGCTTTACCTTCAGCCGATTTACTGCCTGTATCCTGGCTTTTACGGTTAATTACGCGGCTTATTTCGGCGAGATCTTCCGCGGGGGAATTGCGGCAATTCCAAAGGGGCAGTATGAAGCAGCCAAGGTTTTAGGCTTTACCAAATTCCAGACCTTTATGAGGATTATACTGCCGCAGGTGATAAAGCATGTTATTCCGGCCACCGGGAATGAGCTGATGACCTTGGTGAAGGATACCTCCCTGGCTCAGGTTATCGCAATACCGGAGCTGTTCAAGGTGGCCTCCAATGCAGGCTCCAGATATTTTTCCACGGTTCCCATCATTATCGCAGGCGTCTTTTACCTGTTTATGAATACTGTGGTGGAGATTTCCTTTAAGCTGATTGAGAAGAAGATGAATTATTATAGAAGCTGAGAGCAGGAGGAGACGGCATGCTGTTAATAGCAGAGAATTTACAAAAACAATTTGATGGTACGGATGTACTGAAAGATATCTCCATGAATGTGAAGGAAGGGGAGGTAGTGGCCATTATCGGTCCTTCCGGTTCCGGAAAATCAACCCTGCTTCGCTGTCTGACCCAGCTGGAGAGGGTGGACTGCGGAAGGATTGAGGTGTGCGGACAGCAGATGGTGGAGACCATCGGCTCGAAGGCTGTCTATGCGGACAATAAGACCCTTCATGACATCATCCTGAAGGTAGGCCTGGTGTTCCAGAATTTTAACCTGTTTCCTCATTATTCGGTGCTTAAAAATATCGTGGATGCACTGGTTAAAGTTCTTGGGCTTGACAAAGAACAGGCGGCTCAGAAGGCAAGAGAGCTTCTGGAGAAGATGAATCTGGCGGAACGGGCAGGAGCCTATCCCTTTGAATTATCCGGAGGTCAGCAGCAGAGAGTTGCAATCGCCAGAGCACTGGCCATGAATCCGAGGATACTATTCTTCGATGAACCTACCTCAGCCTTGGATCCCGAACTGACAGGGGAGATATTGAAGGTTATCAGAGAATTGGCAAGGGAGAAGATGACAATGGTTATCGTAACCCATGAGATGGCCTTTGCCAGGGATGTGGCCGACCGGGTCATCTTCATGGATAATGGCTATATCGTAGAGCAGGGTACCCCGGAGGAGGTATTCGGCAATTCCGTAAACCAGAGAACCAGGGACTTCCTGCAAAGGTTTAACCAGGGATAACGGAGATAACAATTTATAAATAAGTGAAATTAGACTATCCCGGTTCTTACTGATTACTGGCATATCAGCCATTTAGTAAGAACCAGGATCATTTTTAAAATGCGTTTAATTGAGGCAGAACAGCTTTGTAGTTTGTAAATATAAACTCTTGGCATAGCTATCAGAATAAGCATTATCATACCAAGTTTGAGAAGAACCATTTAAATCCTGGTCTTCATTCCCAATAATGATATATCCGTTGTGTGGCCCCATACTTCCGCTAGAATGTGCATAATATATTTTAGTTACCCTACCCGAAGAGTTTTTGTCTAAACTATAAATTACGATCACATGACCTTCGAATTTTATTGTGCAGCCAGCGGTTATGTCAGCAGCCCGATAGATTAATGTCCCATATTGAGTACTTGTAAGATTACCAGACCATATACCACTTGAATATGGCAGCGATATTCCGAATACTCCTTCAAAATAAGTTCTAACACTTCCATTAGATGCTTCATTTAATACATAATACGCAAGCCCTGAGCAGTCAACGCCGCACTTATCAGGATTAGAATTCATGTAGCTTTGAATTTGAGCTGCTGTTTTTGAAGAACCGCCCCTCCAAGTGTTAATTGTGGTTGCAATTTCTGAGGGTAAATTCTTGCCATCCCAGTAATACGGAATTTGTATTCCCTGCATTCCTAGATAGATTTGTGAAAAATTAGTATATTCTTCACACTTTTGTCTTAAAGTTATTGCGGATATACCCATAGATTTTACTCCTTTCATTATATGAATTTTATCTTAAGTTACATATAAAAAGGACATAGTTCAGGAGTAAATGTAAACTTATTTGTTATTATTATCTTTTTTATTATTTTCATCTTTTGAGCCTTTACTAATATTTTTTTTACTGTTTATATCAGATTTGTACTCCTTATCAAATAAATTATAACGAATAATTATTTTATGTAGTTTCTCCCATCCATACATTGATACATATGATACGAAAAAACTGGTAATAATCATACCTGTTATCATATACCATAAAACGGGTGAATTTGTGTATGATACATAAGCAAAATATGATATCAAACATAATATCAGCGATGTAGTAATTACCTGTAGATCGGTCGGAATTAACTTAAAAGGTTTAATCTTTTTTGTCATTTCTATAATGATTGATACTAATATTGCTAATATACATATATAATTTATAAATAATGTTAAGTAATTTGCCATAGTACTTCTCCTTTTATGTTTTATAATCAATTTAAATTTTTGATTAATATGTAGTGTTTATAAATATAGTAATTATATTAAGTTCTTCCTCATATTGATTAAAGCGGCGTTTTTACATTTGTTAACAGCTTGTCTTGATAGTTTCAGCATACGTGCTATTTCACAAATTGAATAGCCATGAAAAAAAATAATATTATGATACATTTCTGTTTTCCAGGTAATTTATTAATTGTATCATATAAGATAGAATTTTCTTGATAATTTGTACCAATTATTTTATCAGAGAAATCTGGAATCAAAATAAATTTATCCCTATATAAATTCTTTTTTATTGATAGGTTAATATAATGATTTTTTATTGAACTATTAATATATGATATAATCATAGCTTCATTAACAAATTCAGGTATTTTATATAATGTAATTAAAAAATGTTCTAACAAATCATTAATTGCATCTTCATAACCTAATAACTTTGAATATTTAATTAATAGTCTATTAAATTTTTGGATCATATATATTATACTTTCCTCATTCCTTTCCTTGCATAGTTTTATATGTTCTGACAGCCTTTTTTCTGACAGCTTTTCCATTTTCGACACTCCCCTCCAACTATACATATTATGTATATAAATGAGATTATATGTAAGTTAATGACCAATTAGCATAGAAAATGTAAACTTATTCCTAAATTAATATTTGAATATTTTGGTAAAAAGAGTTAATATAAAGTAAAACATTTAAATGTTATAAGTTTAAAGAAAGGAAAAGTATGATTACTGGCTTCTAAATATGTCATACTAGAGAGGTTATGAAGAAAACAATTTTAATCATAAATATTTTATGTGCATCTATCCTTTTAATTGGGTGCCACAACATTTCGACAGGAGAAAGAAAAGAGACTCCGGCGAATATTCCGGAGTCTAATACTCAAACAAATCAAAATCAAGAAATTGATGATAACGATACTATAAAAACAGATACGAAAGAAACGATAAATATAATGGATAAACAGAAAGGATATGGTTATTCACAGGAGGATGAGGACTTTATTCTTGCCGGTTTTAAGCAATTGGATTCTATGGATACCGTCATGGAATTGTTTGGGGAACCCTTGGACAAAAGTTATACCGTAAGAGGAACTTATAAAATACAGGATCAATATTTACTGACGAATATGTATTATGAGGATGTTATTATCAGTATCAGGGATTTTTTCCGGGACGGGTATCAGGATATCGAAGGGATTGTTGAAATAAACATAACCGGAGACACCTATCCGACGGCCCGGGGTGTCCGGGTGGGTGATACGGTCGATCGGGTGAAAGAAATCTATGGAATGGATGAAGTACTTGAAATTGACGGTGAAATACCAAATGTATTAAAAACGGATCTTTATAATAAAGTAAATCATTTAGAGGCTTATACGGATGATAAATTCTTCTATGAATATGGAGGAGAGAATGGCAGACCTGAGTCTATGGTATACATTGAGTATTCCGATGACGGGGATAGTCGTATTCGTCCCCCAGTTTTAGTTTTTCTTTTTCATAATGATGTGGTAACAAATATTATATTATATAATACGGTGCATTTATATGTATAAATCAATCTACCATTAAAACTATGCTTCAGCCAGGTGAATATTACAAGAACCGCTGTATAACATCAATGGCAGGGCAAGAGACACCGATGATGCTTCCCTCACACACAGGTTGCTGAACAGTGTATTATGGGGAGCATCATCGGTGTCTCTTGTATCTTTACAGTTGTCTATGCAGCGGTCACTGTGATGCAGGTATGGAAATATAGGCCGGTTTATTGTTCTTCCCGATCCAGGGTAAAATAGAAGCAGATTCCCCGGTCGGTACGGCGGACCCCATAAGAACTGCCATGGCCCTCCAGAATGGATTTTGTAATCGCCAGTCCTAAACCGGTTCCCTCGGTATCCCGGTTATGTGAGATATCCCCCTTATAAAACCGGTCCCAAATTTTAGTGAGCATTTCATCACTGAAAGGGGGACAGTCATTCTTAATATTCACGGTCAGGCTGTCATAGGCCTGCCCGCCCCGGATCGTTATGGTTGATTTGGGATTGCAGTATTTCACGGCGTTCCAAAGAAGGTTATCCAGTACTTCCCCGATTTTCGCTTCATCCATTAAGCAGTATCCGAAGTTACCCTTGATTTCAAAGGTGACTTCTTTTTCTTTTGCCTTATCGGTAAACCAACGGATCTTCTTATCCAGGAGCTGCCCGAATAATTCAGCTTTTTTGGCAAAGACTACCGCACCGGCATCAAACCTGGATATCTCAAGCATTTCAAGGATCATTCGGTCCATGTGAGTGATTTCGTCCAGGACAACCTGTAAATAATACTCTCTTTTTTCTGTTTTTACACCGTCTCGCAGACCTTCGGAATAGCTTTTAATAATTCCCAGGGGCGTTTTCAGCTCATGGGAAACATTAGCCACGAATTCCTTGCGGGCCTGCTCCTGACGAAGCTCGTTCTCATAATCCTCCTTCAACTGTTCATTGGCATGACTTAAGTCATCCAGGGCGTTTTTTAAGTTAGCGGATAAGGTGTTCAGACTGGAGGAGAGAGCACCCAGTTCATCCCTTCTGGACACGGTGGATACGATACCTAGCTCCATATCTGCCATACGATTGGCTGTATTTGTGATATTGACGATCGGCCTTGATATGATCTTCGAATATACTGCAGCCATGAGGATGGATAATAGGATGGCTGTGCCGATTACAAAGGGGAAGAATCCCCGGATGAAAGCCATCACCTCGTCCACGGTCTGAAGGGAGGCTCTTACATTTGTAAAGATCAGCTGACCGTTATCCAAAGTACTCTGTCTTCTTAAATTAATCTGCCTGTAATTCGTATTGGGGATATTACTGATGGTATAGAATACGCCGTCGCTGAAATTTGTCTGATAAGGACTGTTGATTTCGGCAGCATAGGTTCCATGGACCGGATATAATATGACATTACCGTTGATATTTGCAGCGGTGCCGGAGCCGTACATAGAGTAGCCGCTGACAGAAAAGACGGGAGATGCAGCAGGCCTGGCCGGTGGATAAGGCAGGAAGGGTACCTTGTTATCCCGTATGTATTGATACATCGACGGATAATATGGTACCGTATGCTTCATCCGGTTATTCCACAGGACAATGTCCCGCGGTCTTGTATATCCGAAATCTTCCGTAATGCTGCGGACTGCAGAGAAACCAATACCGGAATTGATACTCAGGGAAACATCATTTTTCTTTATGAATTCGGAAACCTCGGCATAAAGCTGTTCCTCCGACCACTGGCTGTTTTCCATGGAGGAGGTAAAATCCTTGATGGCTTTCACCATATGCTTTATCCTCATAGGCTCATAAAACCGGTCAAAATACATGTATACGGAAGCGGCAATGAAGAAGATCAGGATAAGGAAGGAGCCAAAGGTCAGAATCAGCATTTTAAAAGATAAGGATTTTCTCATGGCTTCACCTCGAATTTATAACCGACACCGATGACGGTCTTAATATAACAGGAGTAGCTTCCAAGCTTCTTTCGCAGGGTTTTGATATTGGTGTCGACAACACGGCCGTCACCATAATAATCATAGCCCCAGATGGAATTGATCAGCACATCACGCCGAAAGGCCTTTCCGGGGTTCTTCGCAAGCAGCAGGAGCAGTTCGAATTCCTTGGTGGTTAGGGATAAAGCTTTGCCGGAGAGGGAGACGGAATAGGCTTCCGTATTAATGGTTATTTCTTTGTGACGGATGGTACCCTCAGGGATGCTTTCCAGGAAGCTTCGTTTCAGTAAAGCCCTCATGCTTGCAAGCAATACCTTGGGGCTGAAGGGCTTTGTAAAATATTCATCCGCACCCAGCTCATATCCCAGAAGCTTATCGTCTTCTTCACTTCTGGCACTGATGATAATAATCAACACATCGGAATGTTCCCGAAGCCTGCGGCAGACAGACCAGCCATCCAGTTTGGGAAGCATAAGATCCAATATGACCAGCTGGATATTCTCTTTTTCAAATATGGAAAGTGCTTCCGCGCCGTCCCTGGCACTGAACACCTGATAACCGTCTGTTTCCAGATAATCCACCAGGATTTCATTCATTTTAATATCATCTTCTATCACCAGGACCTTTAATCCCATCAAACATCCCTTCCCTTTCCTTAATTCCTTTATCTTAAGCACAATTGACCTGCCAGGCCAGGACTGCCCATATTTCTATCATAGCATCCCGGTGTGTTGTTTGTGTGAAACGTAAGAAATTCTATTTCACTTAAGTCACACATGCCTGTCACATTTAATTCACAGGGAAAAATTAATATATAAATAATGCAACAGAATTTATAATACAGGAGGAAAATAGAGTGAGAGCAATAAAGCATGCAACCTTAAGTCTGTTAAGGAAGCCGGCCAAAGCAGTGATGATATTTGTGATTATCTCCGTTGTATACGGTCTGGTTTTTACAGGGATCATTATCCAGAACAGTGTCAAATCATCCAAGGAATATGTACGGAAGGAATTAGGCGCAGTTGTGTCCATGGCAGCCGATTCCATCAGGGTTATCAACCGGAGGATGTCCGGCGATGAATTCAGAAGATTGGAGCTTCCGGTATCGGTAGCCCAGGAGATGGCTAAGGACCCGTTGGTCAAAGAGCTTTACATAACACAGACGGCAAATGTGTCAAATGATGCGCTGAAAAGTGCGGTCAATCTGGGAAATGAAAATGGGGGCGGATTTTCTATCAGCATCGGCAGGGGCGCAGAGAATGGTTCGTCATTTACCCTGTCAGGCTGCAGCTCCGATACTCCATTAGAATTTTATAACGGAAGTTACAAGCTTACTCAGGGGAAGCTGCGCGTTGCCGGGGATGCAGGAAAGGATACCCTGATCATTTCTGATGAGTTTGCAAGCATGAATAACCTTTCCGTGGGAAGCCTGGTGGAATTAACCGGCTCGAACGGTGTGAGCTATACCTTTGAAGTAATCGGGACATTCTCCGGAAGCGAGAGCTTCATGGTAGACCAGATGTATACCTCCCTGGACAGTGTATACAAGCTGGAGGGTATCGGGGCCGGACAGGAGACAGCCTCCTCCATCAACTTCCTGCTATACGATCCTCTGGATGTGGACCAGTTTATCAAGCAGCATGAAGATAAGCTGCCCAATGAATATCTTGTGCTGGATGCCAATGACAGTGAATATCAATCCCTGACCAAGCCTCTTGACCTGATCAGCACGATTGTTTCCATTCTTCTGGTGGTTGTATTTATCGCAGGAGCCCTGATCATGCTGGCGATTATTACGATCTTTGTCCGGGACCGCAGAAATGAAATCGGACTTTTGCTATCCAGCGGGGAAGGAAAATGTAAAATTATTTTCCAGTTTATATTGGAAATTCTGATGGTATCCGTCCTCTCCTTTGTATTGGCGGCAGGGACCAGCCGGTTTTCCTCGGATTATGTCGCTGACTGGATCGTGAAAAACCAGCTGGTCGAGGAGGATACCGCTTCCTCATCGATCACTGTTACCGGCAGCCGTATCAATATGTTCGGCGGCGGTCCGTCGCTTTCCGGGGACAATCAGGTACGGATCAGTGATGTTGCGGATGAATTCAATGTCGAAATAGACGGCGGTGTCATAGCCAACCTATTGGTCCTCAGCTTCGGGCTGGTAATCCTGTCAGCCGGAGCTCCGCTTATGATCATACTCGGTTACAAACCCAGAGAATCCCTGCAGGATTAGAAAGTGAGGCAGTTATGTCAATTATTTTTGAGTTAGAGCAGTTATCCTATGGATATATTGACGGAGGAAAGAAGAGGATGATCTTAAGCGACCTTTCCTACCAGTTTGAGAAAGGAAAATTCTATACGATACTTGGTCCGTCGGGCTCCGGCAAAACAACCCTGCTCGCCCTTGCAAGTGCTCTTGATGTTCCCGAGAAAGGGAGGGTACTTTATGACGGAACGGATATCAGAAAAATTGGTTATACAAAATTCCGCCGGAATAATATGGCGATTATCTTCCAGAAATATAATCTGACCGATTACCTGACCGGAGTGGAAAATGTGGAAGCCAATATGATGATTGTGAAACAAAAGCATGCGGCTAACCGGAGAGGGATTGCCTATAAAATATTATCC
>JAFAFU010000031.1 GCA_023423335.1 Bacillota bacterium
GTTTATGGACGGTCATTATCGATCCAAAAGTAACCTTAGATTTCTTTAAAACCCAGCAAGATGTAGTTTTAATTCACTACTCAGATAACTATACGAATTCTGCTCACTATGATGCGATTACAGTAACGAAACGCCGTGATCTTTATGATCAGATTTTGAGTCAGGGTCAATCCGGTCGTATTGATGAGTTCAATGCATTTAATGGTGAATGGCTGTTAAAAATGCTGACGTTGCCTGAAAAAGACCGTCGAGAGAAAAAAAGTATTATTGCGGCTTATAAATACGTGAATTCACTTATATACAAGAGCGATATTACCTGGGTTCCACTCAGTGTAGCAGAAATGATTCGTGTATCAGGTAATATTGGCCTGAAAATGAGTGAGTCTGATTTTAGTGCTTATTGTAATCATGTGAAAACAGGGCCGATATCTGATGATGTTGTCTTTGTAGGTTTTAAAGACCAGCAGATGTACTTATTACCTTTAGAAGTAAAGGTTGGTCAAAAACAAAAGCATGATAAAGGTATTATTCAGGCCAAAAAGTTAAAAAGATATCTAGAAACACGTTTATTTGGACGTCAGGATCTGGTCGGGCATATTTATCGTGGTTTATTCATTCGACAAATTATGATGCAAGTCGAAAAATATCAGCTATATCAAATCTATCCTGAAAATTACTTTGATGAATTGCTTAAAAAACGAGAGTGGTGGTTAGGTGGTAACTATCAGTTAGCCAATATTCAAAATTATCCTCAAGCCTTTGTTTTAGCTTTTGTAGAAAGTGATACATTCTTCCAAGAAAAATTTGATTTTGAAAAAGATATTCTTGTAATCAAATTACCAGGTGCTTGCCAAAATAAATTCATTTCTGCGCCGTTGAAGAATTTGCTTGAAGAGGCTGATAGTAAAAATTTATTTAATATTCCAAACTCATATATTCTGAAAGGTGTTACATCCTACATTGAAATTGAGCAGGATGAATCAGGAGATCTGAATGATCAAGCCCCGAATTTTACCTTAGATGAAGTAGAAGCTGAAATTGTCTCAAAAGAAGAATATCAGCATAATTTATTTGATTTTAGTTCTGATTCGCTACAGTCTGAGGCTACTGAGGCTACTGAGGCTACTGAGGCTACTGAGGTCGTAACAATGCCTATTCCTCAACAAGCTTTAGTCAATAGTGGTCCGTTGCGTATACATTTTGGTGAAAATGCGATTACTCACGAACAGTTGTATTGGGAACCCACTAATACTGCTAAATTTATGAATACCAATACAGGAATTATTGGCACGATGGGTACTGGTAAGACGCAATTTACCAAGTCGCTCATTACGCAATTGATGCAGAACCAAGAATCTAATGTCAATTCAGCGCCAATCGGTATGTTGATCTTCGACTATAAATCAGATTATGTGGATGATGAGTTTGTAGAAATCAATGCTGTAAAAAAATATATACCTCATAAATTACCATTTAATCCCCTCAGTTTATTTGGCAATACTCCTTTATTACCTGTGCATACGGCACGTGGTTTTGCAGAAACGATGGCTAAGGCTTTCGGATTGGGTGTCAAACAGCAGGCTACACTACGTAAGCTAGTTTTAGATGCTTATGAGCAAGCTGGTATTGATAAATCAGATTCAGCAACATGGTATTTACCTGCACCAACAATTCAAGATGTGTGGGATTTATTTGAGGCTACTGATCCTTCTATTGATTCTTTATATGCAGCACTCGAAAGTTTAAATGACTTAGAAATTTTTGAGCCAGATCATAAGAAGTGTTCAAGTTTGTATGATTTGTTAGATGGTGTCCTAGTTATTGAATTAGCTAGATTTACTCCTCAAGTTCAAAATCTTGTGGTTGCTTTAACTATGGATCTGTTTTATTCACAGATGCAGAAACAAGGTAAACCTCAAGTTCAAGGTGACTATCGACAAATCACAAAGATGATCCTTGTTGATGAAGCTGACAACTTTATGTCTCAAGACTTCCCGAGTTTACGCAAGGTTCTTAAAGAAGGACGTGAGTATGGGGTAGGTGTGGTCTTATCTACACAGGATATTACGCATTTTAAAACTGGGGAAAATAACTATTCAGCTTATATCCTTACTTGGGTCATTCATCGTGTAGCACAGATCAGCAACGGGGATATTAAAGCCATCTTTAATGTGGATGATAAATCGGAGCAAGAGCACTTGATGGAAACAGTCCGTAAGCTTGATAAGCATTATAGCTTGTATATAGATGGTCATAAAAAGCTAGTGAAGATGAAAGACAAAGCTTTCTGGGAGCTGTGTAAACAACTTGAAGTTTCTTAAGAGGGATTAGTAATGAGTAATTCTGAATCTTCAAAAAGTGAACTTCAATTACGTAAAGAGAAAATTTCTGCAGCTAAAAAAGCTGCAGAAATTCTGACTTTACGTGAATGGTATGATTCCACGCAGCATGGTTATGAGTTGGAAGAATATTTTAAGCATTATTCTAATTTAGGAAGATTAGGCAAAGAGCTTCATAAGCGTGGGGTTAAACGTGTTACTGAGCTTTATGAATCTGACAAAGGTGTATTTGTAGAAGCGACTTTTGTTAGGAGAGACCTAGATCTTTTGGGACCGCTGTGTGCTTTGGCTTGTGTATTTGCTAAATTAGGAGCATATATAGGTGGCAACTAGGGATATATTAGATTTTTTATCACCAGAATATGAAGAGTATCGGAACTTATCAGACAAATTTTATTATGATGCCTCCTGTTTTATGGATATTCCAATAGCGCCAAGATATTGGGATATGTTTGGTGGAATTTTATTTGCATATGATTTTAAATGGAAAAGTGTAAAATATATGGAGCTTGATCGATATCTAAAAGATGATATAAATCGAGCTAGCAAATGTGGCATTTATTTATTTTCAGTTGGGCCTAGGGTTCGTATTAAAGGATTACCGGAATATGTATTTTATGTTGGAATAGCTGGAGAACGTGATTCCAATAACCCTTTAAGAGAACGACTGAGAAATTACATTCAAAAATCAGGAATAGAAAAAAGAAAAAAAGTACATACTGTACTAGCTCTTTATCATGAAGATATAACGATTCATTATTGTGAGTTTGATGATACAAGTGAATTGTCTAAAATTGAAGAATATTTACATGGATTCTATTTGCCTTGGGCAAATGAAAGAGATTTTCCAGCATTTATTAAATCTGCAAAAAAAGCTTTCGGGCATTGATTAAGGAATAATATGAGTAACATTTTTCCTTCGCTAAGAGCGATAATGGGAAGTTGGGTGTATTATCCAATTCTTATGTCAGCATCTGAAATTTCAGATCGAGTTATGCGTTCTAAAGATATTAGAGAAAATAAGACATTGGATGACTATTTACAGAGAGAAATTACTCCAAATGTAAAAAAGATAACTTCTTATATTAAAAATAATAGATTTCTTTCATAAGTCATTTTTCACTCAGCTCCAAGTTATAAATTCCAGCAATTAGATTGAATCTTAATGCTAGTCTTTTGCCTCGATTGCGATATCGCTCAGCAAGAATTTTGAAGGTT
>JAFAFU010000034.1 GCA_023423335.1 Bacillota bacterium
TTTTAGGTATCGTTCTACCAGTTCTAACTTTACTTCTGGTTTTAACTTTCCTTCTCTAGACATAGAAATACCCCCATATAGAATTGAATTGTTATATTTCAATGTCCTATATAGGGGTAGCATATCAGCGGGCCGGTCAAGGGGTATTCGTATTACTTCTTATTTTCCGATCTGCTTATCGCTCTCCAGAATGTGGTCCACCAGCCAGTCATTCAGAAAATCCAGCAGCTCGAGGATGACTTCCTTTTGATTCTCATCCACCGTATCCAGATCATACCGGGCCAGCTTCTCCACAAAAGCATTATGCTCCATCTTCTGGGTGAACAGCTTCTTATAGCCGATACTGACCATATACTCTTCTTCATTTCTGAAATGGATCGTTGCATATTCCTTAAGGTTATTCAATATTTCTACTATATAGTCATACTTGTCCGGAATAAATTCATTCGTCATGACCTCATATGCCCTGTCCGCAATTTCAAACAGCTGCCTATGCTCGTTGTCGATGCTTTCAATTCCTGTCTTGTACTCATCCTTAAAAAGATACATCTCATATCCCCCTTTGCAAAAGTACTCTCAAAAGCATCGTCGCCGTTCTTTTGAGAGTACTTATATCATTATCTAATGCTCTTATATAGCTCTGCTGTTAGTACGCCACGTAAACACTATACTGCGATGCCATCGCTGATACCTGATTACCACTGACATCGGTTAAATGATTTTCCGATAAATCAAGCCTGACAACCGACCCGTTGATCGGCATTGAGCCAAGTGTTATGATAACAGAGTTGCCGCTTATCGTAACGGAAGCGGGTAATTCAACCGGAAAAGTTCCGATCTGAGTTACCTTAACTTTTATCGTTCCAATGATTGCTTCACTGAAGCTCATCTTGATCACATTCAGGGAAACTTTATCATAGGTTGGCTGTTCCGTCATATAAGGTTTCTTGTTATCCTTAAGCTCAACCAGCTTTTTAAATTCTATAATCTCAGAATAGCCTCCGTTAAAGCCCCGAATCCCCTTAATCGTGATCGGCCTCTCCAATGTCACATCAATTGAACCGTCCGCAACAGTAAGAACAACCGTCGCACCATTCAGCTTCGTATTCTTAGTTACATCCGCCGATAGGATCGTAACTCCAGGAATATTATAATTTGCTATATTGGTAGCAGATGCTACATCCAGCATATTGGCAAATTCCAGGTAAATCTGGCTGGGATTCGTTGTGGACTGAATAATTGCATAAGGTCCGGGAAGCTCCATCGCCGATCCTCCGGAATTACTGATGGTAACACTTCTGCCTAAGCCAAAATTCCTGAAGTTGTCCATTACAAATGCATGCTCTAACATAAAGGTATAGGTTCCGATTAAGGTCATATTACCGATCAGAAGCTTAACTATCTTGGGATCTGAGGACTCCATCTTCGTATAGGTAAGGTTCGTTCCCGAGTATATCTCATCCGTTATGGTCACCAGGGAACTGGTGAAAATACCGGAATTAGAGGTTACCACTACATTTTCATTATAGGTCAGCGTCAGTATATTCGTCTCCGCGTCAAACTCATAGCTCAGTAAAACCGGGCTGGTCTTATCCGCTGTAAAATCTACATTGGAGAAACGATACTGCTGGTTGGCTGAAGTATCCGAAGATGATACATTATATCCGTTCCAATAAATGAGATAAACGGTCTGATATCCGGTTAAAGAGGCATCATAATCAGTGATGGTATAATTAACCTTCTTATTATCAGTGGCATCAACTACACCCGTCACCATACTTCCGCTGTTAACAGACAGATATCCGGGTGACTGGATTGCCCGATCGAAGGTAACGGTAAGTACATTATAAGATGTTCTGGTAATCGTCATCGGTCTAGCCTGAGGCTTCGGTGTTATATCCGTACGCAGGAATGCCGTTAAGGTAAATGAATCGGGTGCATTTCCGGATAAATCCTTAATGCCACTGAAGGTTACGGAGAAGGTTTTACCATAATCCGTACTTGCAATCTTTGACATGTTAATCGTCAGAGACTTCTTATCCGTACTTAATACATAATTCAAACGGTTATTTAAGGTACTTATGGTAACAGGGTCCGCAGCACCCGTCGCGGAGCCTGAATATAAGGTCGCGTTGGAAACCTTTAAGGTCGATATATCAATTGCTTCATTGAACTGGATGGTTGAGATTAGTCCGGAGTCATCCAAAACAATTGCTGTGATAACGGGTCCGGTGGTATCCACATAGGAAATCTGCTTGTAATATTCCTCGATGGCTACTCCGCCGGTGGTTTTGATCTTAGGGGTAAAGTTAATACCATACTCTCCGTCAAACATATTCTCAGAGGTTATCGTCAATGTCCTGCCATCGGCAGATAAGCCAGCCTTCAATTTGCCGGGGTCCTTGGCCAATACGCCCTTGATGTTCTTGCGGAGAGTAACCTCTATGCTGTCCAGCAGGGTATTATTGGCTCCGATAACGGTACTGGCCTCGATCGGACTGTCAAATACCGCCTTAATCTCCGTACTGCCGGTAATCTCGACATTATTCACTGTTGCAGTCGGACTTTTGACTTCAATAATAATGGCATCGTTTACGATACTGCTCTTTATATCTGCACTGGAGGTAGACTTTGCTGCCGTTGCCTTTAATATTACTTTTCCTGTTTTTAAGGCCGTAACAATCCCGCTGGAGGAGTCATCAATACGGATACAGTCTGCATCGCCGCCGCCGATGGACCAGAAGGTGATATCGGAGGAGCCGGCAGGAACAATATCCCGGTTGAAATTAAACTTCTCCCCTAACAGCATAATATGGGCTCCGTTCACTTCAACCGCATTATTAATCCGTACTTCACTTGCCGGAACGATTACTTTAACTTTACTGGAGATTGTCTTTGTCTTGGATGTAGGATAGGTAATCACACATTTGATTGTTGCACTTCCCTTTCCTACGGAAGTAACCAGACCTTTACTGGAGACCTTAGCAACCTTCGTATTAGAGGAAGACCATTTATATGTACTGCCTGAAACCTTGTCTTTGATTTCAAGTTGATGGGCCACGCCCTCTCCCACGATTTCAAAGGTGCTTTCCGTAAATGTCGGAGTCGCTGCTGCCAATGCTTTGGCTTCACTCGGATTCACTACAAATGATATCAGTAATACCAACGATAGAATCAGAGTGAATTTCCTGCCGTAACTTTTTTTCATTCTACCTTCCTCCTATGTTTTTGTCTCATGTTCCGGGCTGCTTTGCCGGCCGCCCGTCCATTGTGCCAGGTGCTCCCGATTAAGCACATGCTAACCAAACATATCTGCCCTTTGCATTAGTTTGTGCCAGGTGTGTTTACACGCTTTGATGACACCGGCACAAACTTCAAAGTGCGAATTATGCTTTTTATAATTCACACTACTATATATAGTATCATAACAATTATTTTTTGTCAAAATCTTGTCGCAATGCTTAATATTTTCTTAAGAACCAAAAATTGGGTAACAGAGGTGCCGGTACTCATATTCGTTTATCATCGTTTCTGGGCCGTTTGCAGAAGACCCGGTCACGGGACATCACCTGGTGATAGACCTGCTCAACCCGCCTGGCAAATTCATCGGTGGAAAATTTATTTACGCTGTTTTTCGCATTGACTGAATAATCGGTCTCTTTGTCCAAGTACAAAATCCGGTCAAGACCATGGTACAAGCCCTCTTTATCTGTAAACATATATCCGTTCACCCCCTGCACCAGGATATCCTCAAGACATTTATCCTCCCTGGCAACTACGGGCACTCCGGAGGCTAAGGCCTCAATATAAGTCAGCCCCTGGGTTTCACTTTGGGACGCACTGACAAACACATCTCCCAGTCTGTAAAATAGTCCGATGGTATCCCAGGGCTTCGCCCCGGTAAAGGTAAACCGGTCCTTGAGCTTTAGCCGTTCCGCAAGACTCTTTAATTTTTCCAGAGCCGGCCCGCTTCCAACCACGACAAACACCGCATCCTCCCGTTTCTTCATATACTCCGGCATAGCCCGGATAACCTCCTCTAGGTTTTTTTCCTGGGAGACCCGGCCGAGGTACAGCAGGACCTTTTGCTCCGGCAGAATTCCATATTGCTTCTTTAAGGAAGCAACCTCCTCCGCGGAATAATTGGAACGGTCAAATTTATGCAGGTCAATACCGGTAGGTATTACGGATATCTCCTTATGGACATGATATCTCGTCAGCAGCTGCTTTGTCTTCTCGGTAGGTACAATTACCTGCTCTACCGTATTGCAGCAGACCTTGGAATAGGTTCTTGCAAACGCCTTGGCTCTCCGGTCCAAAGCCTTAAACCGGGTAAGGTAATGGGTATAATCTTCATAGATGGTATGATAGGTATGGACGATCGGCAGCTTCAGCTCCCTTGCCATAATTCTTCCGAAGATGCCCAGAGAAAATTCCGTCTGTGTATGGATGATATCCAGATTCAATTTCTTAATCAGGGATGCCAGCTTCCGCTGGTAGAACAGTCCGACCCTCCGTTCGGTGATAAACAGGAAGGGAATACTGGGGACCCGGAATACATTCAGCTCACGCTCCGGTGCACCCGGCGTTGTGGTTGTAAAAACATAGACATTATGGCCTCTTCTTTCAAGTTCGTTTTTTAACATATAGGACGAAGTCGCTACTCCGTTTATCTCCGGATAATAAGTCTCCGTAAATATACCGATATTCAATGTGTATTCCTCCCTTTCCCTCACTCCTGAGCCAGTTGTCATACTTCCTCATTTTATGATATCCGGACGATTCTGTAAAGATAGCACACGGGATTTTTTACTGCTATAAAAAGTCCCTGGAAAGAATAGATATTATAATATCTATTCTTTCCAGGGACTGAATAATTATCAAGGATTTATTCTTTAATAAAGAGGGATATCCGGGTCCTGAATAACTCCGAAATAAGCCGGTTTCTTCTCGAAATTGGCATCAAAAAGCAGCGGATAGGTTGGCTGGTTTGGTTTATTCAACCAGGATCGGTCGTCCGTGGTTCCCCAGAAGGTAACGTTTGTCAGCTTAATTCCGTCATCCACCCACTTCTTGTAGAACAGGAACAATCTCCTGTATTTCATTGCCTGTTTCATATAATCTTCCTCGGTATTGGTAGGCATAGTCATGTCGAGCTCGGTTACCTGAAGCTCTAAGCCAAGCTCCGCCAGGGAACGGGAGGTAGAATCAACATCACTTAGGGACGGGGAATCCACGCCGATATGAGTCTGCATTCCGATACCGTCAATGTTGCCCTGCTCCTGAATCTTTGCCACCAGTTTCTTTATAGCAGCTGCCTTCAAGGAATTCTCCGTACCATAATCATTATAGAACAGTCCGACATCCGGATCAGCATATTTCCTTGCATATTCGAAAGCCTTTTCAATATATTCGTCACCGATGATCTGATACCAGTAGCTGCCTTCGGTACGAAGTCCATCCGGATGGCCATTGCCGATCTCAATTGCTTCATTTACTACGTCCCAGGCGTAGATAATGCCGGGATAGTTGGTCTGGCAATATTCCAGTACCTGTTTAATATAATTCTCCATACGTTTCAGCATGATTTCCTTAGATACAAAAGGCGCATCCGCCTTCATGGAATAACCTTCCGTAAATAGCCAGCGAGGGGTCTGGCTATGCCATACGAGAGTATGTCCTCTCATCTTCAGTCCGTTATTCTTCGCAAATTTCAATGCCGCATCCAATGCATTGTAGTTAATTGCCGGACTCTCGTTATATTTCGGGTCTGAGCTTGAGGTCATATAATCCAGCAGAGAATTCGGCTTCATCTCATTTTCCATTGTAAGGCTGTTAAAATGAGTCGTGACGATACCTGAAACTGCGGGATTACTCATACCGTTGCTGCCAAGTACTGCTCCTACTGTGAAATAATCCGCATATACGTCTTTTATAACCGCCGTCTTATAATCAATAGGAACCGGTGTAGGTGTTGGGGTGGGTGCTGCAGTGGCAGCAGGTGCTTCTGTCGGGGTTACCTGGGCCTCCGGTGCTGCCGTCGGTGTGGGGTCTGCGGTGGCATTATTGCTGCCACAGCCTGTAAAAGCTGTCACTACCATGGTTAAAACCACAAGTAATGATATTCTCTTTCTGTAATGCATTATGTATTTCTCCTCCCTTAGAACTGATCCACTATGTTCATTTATACACAATAACAAAAAAGAGAGATAATGTCAATTGTTTCGAAGAGAAACGGTTTCCCTGTAAAAAATAGCAATATATTCAAATATATATAATATTTTACTTTATTTTTTAGCAAATCAGAATTATAATAATAGAATAGTATATAATTATTAACAAGTTGAATTGACAAGCCAATTCACTTGTCATAAATATTATGAAAGGATGATATCACAATATGAAGAAATTTGGTAAGTTTGTTTTCGGTACTCTTTCAATTGCTACCCTTGCTGCGGGTGCTTATTATCTCTATAAGAATGTAATCAAGAAGGACTCCTCAGATGATTTTGATGAATTTGAAGATGACTTTGAAGAATTTGATACAGAGGATGAGGATGAGAAGGATGCCGAGGGCAGAGAATATGTATCCATCAACATCACTTCCGAGGAAGATGCAGCACAGACGGCCGCTGAGGCTCCGGAGCTTCCTGCGGATGAGCTGTAATTGATTTGTTTATAGTAAAAATGGATTGACCCTATGGGCCAATCCATTTTTTATTGATTTCTCATTCAAACCAGGCTCCGAGCTCCTGCCTGAGATAATCCGGAGCAGAAACCTGATAGCTTTTTACTTCCGTAATATCTCCTGCCTGAGATTCAGTTTTAACCATATTATATTTGACAGAAACGGTAATGCTCTCATCCCTGCTGCTGATCGTAATGGTATAATCCCCTTCGCCAGCCGGACCTGTGCTGTCCGTAAAAGTATAGCTCTCCATCTGAAGAAAGAACCTGTCGATATCCTCTCTATCATTTAATACCACGATGTTCCCGCCGGCAGCCTCTGAAATCGCTACGGTTTCTGCTGCCTCCGGTAAGATCTTACAGATCTCTCTGAACATCAGGAACCGACTGTCACCCTCTGCGTTCGGTTCGGAAGGCATACCGTTTGTCGTAGTCACTCCGAAAGAGACCTCTTCTTCCATCATAGCCTCACTGCTGCCGCTTTTCGCAGCGGAGTCCATGGTTGATTTCTGATCAAATCCATCCTTATATAACTGAGGCGCACTTTCATCCACCTTCAATGCGGATTCCATATCAGCACTCCCATTATCCTGATCAATGCTGCCCTCAGCGGCAGTACCTTCCGGCGCTGCCATGTTATAGCCGCTGCTCCTGTCCCCGGACATCTTAGCGTTATCTGACTTGCTTCCCATCCGGCCAAGGCCGTTATAACCAATGATCAGGATTAAGCCCGCCGCTGCTACTACGGCAATGTTCCGGGTATAGCGTAACCAGGGAATTACCTTC
The DNA here is from genome assembly GCA_023423335.1 of Bacillota bacterium. GTDB lineage: Bacteria > Bacillota > Clostridia > Lachnospirales > Lachnospiraceae > Mobilitalea. The sequence goes on from JAFAFU010000034.1 coordinate 7,474, forward strand.
CGCTCCTGCTTCTTTACCGTATCCGAAGCCGCCAGGGCTTCCTTGGACTGATTTTTGATTGCCAGCAGAGTTCTATTAATTAAATCCTCTGACACGCTGATCCCTTCCATATCAAGAGAAGTGTTCAGATGTGATTTTATATTCAATTCATCAATTTCATAATTATTGCTTTTTCTTTGATCAAAACTCATCTGAAATCCTCCCTTCCAGCACTTCCTTTAATCTGAGCCGTGCCCGTGACAGCCGGCTCTTTGCGGTTCCCTCTGCGATACCCAATGTTTTGGCAGCCTCTGTAATCGTCATTTCCTGATAATAGACGCAGAGCACTACGTCCCTATATTTCTCCGGCAAGGACAGAACCGTCTTCCTGACCAGATCGTTCGTATCCTGTTTCTCAACTCCGTCATAATCCGATTCACTGACGATGGCATCCTCCTGATATTCCATCATCGGTACGACACGCCTGTTCCAGGCGCTCTTTAAATAATCCTTGCAGGTATTGATCGTAATCCGGATAATCCAGGTTTTAATACTTGAATTACCTTCAAAGGTGGACAGCTTCTGACTCACCTTGATAAACACGTCCTGAAAAATATCTTCTGCCGTATGGACATCCTTGACATACATATATGCCGTTCTCAGCACATCATTTCCGTACTGCCTCATTAAAGTCTCTATGTCATACGCAGGTAATTTTTCGGAGAAATCGTTGCGCATTTCTTTTTGCATCCTTTTATCCCCCTATATTATACCTTTATCATCATCTGTCTTCCATATACTGTATGGCAATAGTATACAAGTTCTGATAGACGATGTAAATGATAAAATGGATGCAAGGTTCTTAACTCTGCCTTTCTGATGATTAGACGCCGCATCCGGTTTTTCAGTTCCACAAAAATGAATGTTCCGACAAAGAAAGATTTGGAATTTTACAATTAACGGATTTCATCGGAATAAACTGCATATATTATCGGAACTAAAATCTTGTTCCGATAATCGAGATGCACGGCGCGCAAAAGCAGCGCCTTTTATCAGAAGTAAAAAGCGACTTCTGATAACTTATACTATAAAAATATTTTTTCCTTCCGGTCGAAGGTCATCCGGTACAGGCCGGCATAAATTCCGTTTAAGGCCAGCAGCTCTTCATGGCTGCCGCTTTCCTTAATCCCCTCTTCGGTCAATACCAGAATCTTTTTCGCATTTTTAATTGTAGAAAGCCGGTGAGCAATCACGAAGGTTGTCCGGTTCCTTGCCAGTTTTTCCAGGGAATCCTGCACCACCTTCTCACTCTCGTTATCCAGGGAGGAGGTTGCTTCATCAAAAATCAGGATCGGCGGATTCTTTAAGAAAACTCTGGCAATGCTTAACCGCTGTTTCTGCCCTCCGGACAGCTTGATCCCTCTTTGTCCGATATAGGTATGGTACCCATCCGGTAACTCCATTATGAAATCATGGGCATTGGCATTTCTGGCTGCCTGCATAACTTCTTCCTCCGAAGCTCCCGGTTTACCGTAACGGATATTCTCCAGAACGGTTCCTGCAAAAAGATAGACATCCTGCTGCACGATTCCGATATTCTCCCTCAGGGACCTTAAGCGTACGTCTCTGATATCCCTGCCGTCTATGGTGATACTGCCCTCCGTCACTTCGTAAAACCGGGGGATCAAACTGCATAATGTGGTTTTGCCTACTCCGGAGGACCCTACCAGGGCAACATATTCCCCTGCCTCCACCTTAAGATTAATATCACGGAATACATCGGAGACAGTATCATTATACTTGAAGGCAACCCTGTTAAATGCAATCTCGCCCTTTACCTCCGAAAGCGTTATTGCCCCCGGCTTATCCAGGATATCGGGCTGGATTTCCATAATATCATAAAATCGGTCAAAGCCTGTCATACCGTTCTGAAACTGCTCCGTGAAATTGATCAGTTTCTTCACCGGATCAATCAGATTATTTATGTATAGAAGAAAGGTGATCAGATCCCCGATATTGATAATATTACGGGTAATGAAGAGCCCGCCGCCGGCGATGACTGCCACATTAATCAAACCGGTAAATAAGGACAGGCCGGAATGGAAAATGGCCATATTGAGGTAGCTGTTTCTCTTGCTGTCAACAAACCGGGAATTCCCTTCCATGAACTTATCGACTTCCATGGACTCATTGGCGAAGGATTTTACGACCCGGATGCCGGACAGATTATCCTCAACCCTGGCATTAATATCCGCAATCCGCTCCCTGTTCCTCCGGAAAGCGCGGCTCATCCTGCCCCGCATCCTATATGCAAAAACAAACATAATCGGCAGGAACGCAAATACAATCAAGGTCAGGGGCAGATTAATCCCGATCAGTATGAGGAAAGCTCCGGCAAATTTAATGATTGAGATCACAATATCCTCGGGACCATGATGGCAAAGCTCCGTGACATCAAAAAGGTCATTGGTAATTCTGGACATCAGCTGCCCGGTCTTCTGGTTATCATAAAAATTGAAGGAAAGCTTCTGATAATGCATGAAGATGTCGTTGCGCATATCATATTCCATCTTTGCCCCCATGATATGCCCCTGATAAGCTGTAAAATAATTACTGATAAATTCCAACACCAGGAGACCGAGCATCAGAAACAACAATTTGATGATAATCGGAGATGCCTGTGCTATTTCGTAATGAATCAGAACATCATTGGTTATGTATCTCACAACCATCGGGTAGATCAGGGATATTGCCGCTGACAGCAGCGCAAAGAACAAATCGGCAAAAAACAATCCCCGATAGGGGCGGTAATAGGCGATCAGCCGTTTCATTTTCCTGCTCATGTTAGCCTCCAGTCTGCCGTCTTACGGCGGCATATGATGAATGATATATTAGGGTAAGGAAAAGCGCGTTATGGTCCATAACGCGCTGGTTTGATGTAGTAAAGGGCGTTCCCGGCATACCGAAGCCAAGAACTGCCGCCGAAGTGATCCTTACGTATGATTATCTGGAAAGTCTCTTGGACAGATCATACATATACTGGTCAATATCCTTGGTCATTGCTAAGGCTTCTTCAATATCATAATCCACAAATTTTCCGTCGGTATGGGCTATGATACGGTTCGTGCCGCCTTCACAAAGAATATCGACTGCTCTCGCACCCATGGCAGATGCATAATAACGGTCTCTCGCCGTCGGGCTTCCGCCTCTCTGCGCATGGCCGATAATCGTCGCCCTGGTTTCCATACCGGTTGCCGCTTCAATTCTTTTTGCCATACCATAAGAATCGCCGACACCTTCCGCGTTGATAATAATGAAATGCTTTTTGCCTGTCTCACGCCGGTTATTGATCCTATTAATGATTCTCTGCTCATCATGATCATAACGTTCCGTAATCAGGATTTCTTCCGCACCATTGGAGATGCCGCACCACAAAGCGATATAACCGGCATTTCTGCCCATAACCTCAATGATGCTGCAGCGTTCATGAGAGGTAGAGGTGTCCCTTACCTTGTCAATCGTCTGCATTGCGGTATTGACTGCGGTATCAAAACCTATCGTGTATTCCGTGCAGGCAATATCCAGATCAATGGTTCCCGGAAGTCCGACCGTATTCACACCGCGCTTTGCCAGTGCCTGGGCACCTTTAAAGGAACCGTCACCACCGATGACAACCAAACCGTTAATTCCATGCCTTTTACAGATCTCGGCACCCTTGTCCTGTCCCTCCGGCTTAATGAATTCCGGGCAACGGGCAGTATAAAGAACCGTACCGCCCCTCTGGATGATATCCGATACACTTCTGGCATCCATATCAATAATGTCTTCTTCCAATAACCCCATATAGCCTCTTCTGATTCCTTTTACATTAACACCCTCTGCCAGCGCAGTTCTTACAACTGCCCGGATGGCAGCATTCATACCCGGCGCATCCCCACCGCTTGTTAAGATTCCTATGGTATTGATTTTACTTGCCATGATTACCTCCATTATGGCGCTTTGCGCCATTACAAAATCTGATGAAAGAAGCCGCCTTACGGGTTCTTTCCAAGTGAAAGCGATGTTTCTTTCCGGGTAAAAGCGATGTTTCTTTCACTTTTTCCCTCCGCTTCATCTTAAGGTCTACAGTATTCTAATCTATTTTTCGCTTATTTTCAATACTCTTTTCCGTTATTCGCACATTTTCTGCTGAATAAACTAATCTGAGCTTGTCCATCAGCTCCTTATCCGCCTTTGTGCTCCTGCTTTTTGGAAGCTTTTTAATCAGCTTCTCCTCATTGCAATAAATTGTAACGTTGTCGTTTCCGTCATATTCTCCGAGTAAAGCAAATAAGGCCGGCTCATCCTTCTGATAATCCGTAACACTGGGATATTTGATCCATATTTCCCGCAGTATGCTGTCAAAGGGGATAATTTCCTGGCAGATCAGCTTTGCCGCCTTATCTTCTTCCACCGTAACCTTTCCCCGGATGAATACCTTCGTGTCCATCTCCAGCAGCTGTTTATATTTTTCAAAATCTTTGGGGAACAGAATAACTTCCACTGCCCCAAAGAGATCCTCCAGCAGGATAAATGCCATCATACTGTTGTTTCTCGTGCTTTTGACTGTTTTCCCGGTAATCATACCGCCGATCAGCTCCGTATTCCCATCAACGGCCTTAGGAATTCCTATTTCTTCATCCAATGCAAAGTCGCTGGAGTAGGCAGTCACATTCTTTCGGATCCGTTCTTCAAATTCCTCCAGAGGATGCCCGCTGACATAGATTCCGAGAACCTCCTTCTCAAAAGCCAAAAGCTGTTCCTTACTATATTCGCTGACCTTCGGCAGGGAAAGTTCATAATCCTGCTTATCCTCTTCTCCGGCGAAATCAAACAGAGTCATCTGACCGGTCAGTGACTTCTTCTTGTCCGCTGCCAGCCGGTCCAGTATCTGTACATAACTCATCATCAGCTGCCTGCGGTTGTCATGGAGATTACCAAAGACACCTGCTTTGATGAAGCTTTCAATCGTCCGTTTATTGACTTCCTTGCCGGAGAGCCTTTCCGCGAAATCCCTTATGTTCTGGAAGGGACCATGTTCTTCCCGCTCCTGTACGATTGCTTCAATCACCGGCCTTCCCACTCCCTTAATAGCGGACAGGGCATAACGGATTGCTCCGCCTGAAACAGTGAATACCGCATCCCCTTCATTGATGTCCGGGGGCAGAATCTGTATATCCATCTGCCTGCAGGTATAGATATATTCGGATACCTTGCCTGCATTATCAATAACCGAGGTCATCAAGGCGGCCATGAATTCCACCGGATAATAGCATTTTAAGTAGGCCGTTTCATAGGAAATCACAGCATAGGCTGCCGCATGGGACTTACCAAAGGCGTACTTTGCAAAGTCTATCATCTCATCAAAGATATGGTCGGCGACTGCCTCGGAAATCCCATTCTTTATACACCCCGGAACCCCTTCCGCTTCATTGCCGTAGACGAAGGTACGCCGTTCCTTGATCATTACGGCCTCCTTTTTCTTTGACATGGCTCTGCGGACCAGGTCACTGCGGCCATAGCTGTAGCCGGCCAGGTCCCGCACAATCTGCATAACCTGCTCCTGATATACGATACAGCCATAGGTGGGCGATAATATGGGCTCCAGCTGGGGACACTCATAGACGATCTGTCCGGCTTCGTTCTTGCCCTTAATATATTTGGGGATAAAATCCATCGGGCCCGGCCGGTAGAGAGAGATTCCCGCTATGATATCCTCCAGGGTGCGGGGCTTCAACTCCTTCATGAAGCTCTTCATTCCCGAGCTCTCCAACTGAAATACCCCTTCGGTTTTTGCGGAGGAAATTAATTCATATACCTTTGCATCATTATAATCTATCTGTTTTATATCTAATTTATTCAGAGGATCCCGGTTCTTATTCACGAGAGCGGTCGCATTCTGTATAACGGTCAGAGTCCTGAGTCCGAGGAAATCCATTTTTAAGAGACCCAGCTCCTCCAGGGTTGTCATGGGGAACTGCGTCGTGACAGAATCATCAGAGGATCTGGATAAGGGCACATATTCCACGATACTCTCCTTACCGATAACGACTCCGGCGGCATGCATAGAGGTATGTCTTGGCAGTCCCTCCAGTCTCCTTGACATATCGATCAGGTATTTCACATCGCTGTCACCTTCGTAGAGCCGGTTTAAATCGTGATTGAACCTCAATGCTTTATCGATGGTAATGCCAAGCTCCGTCGGTATCATCTTGGCTACCGTATCCACCTGGGCATAGGACAGGTCAAGGGCCCGGCCGACATCCCGAATTACTGCCCGGGCTGCCATCGTTCCGAAGGTGACAATCTGCACCACCTTATCCTTACCGTATTTGGCGGTTACATAATCGATTACCTCCTGCCTTCGTTCATAGCAGAAGTCAATATCAATATCCGGCATCGTAAGACGCTCCGGATTTAAGAAACGCTCAAACAGCAGGCCGTACCGGATCGGATCAATATCCGTAATTCCCAGGGAATAGGATACGATGGAGCCCGCCGCACTTCCGCGGCCGGGTCCTACTATGATGCCATGATCCTTCGCATATTTAATAAAATCCCATGTGATCAGGAAATAATCCACAAAGCCCATACCCTTAATGGTTTCCAGCTCGTAGTCCAGTCTTTCCGAAAGCTCTCCCGATGCAGTACCGTAACGGCTTTTCAGTCCTTCCCGACATAGCAGGGCCAGATATTCGAAAGCATTGTAGGGTGCGGGTACGGGATATACCGGCAGCTTATATTCACCGAAGGTAATCGTTACGTTGCAGCGCTTCGCGATCTCATATGTATTTTCCAGGGCTTCCCTGGCATAGGGGAAAACGGACAGCATTTCCTCCGGAGATTTCAAATAATACTGGCCTCCTTCATAACGCATCCGGTTTTCCTCATTCACCTTCTTCTGGGTCTGAATACAGAGAAGGATATCATGGGATTCCGCATCCTCAGCATAGGTATAGTGGACATCATTGGTTGCCACCAGCCGGATTCCGGTATCCTTCGACATTCGAAGCAGTCCCTGGTTCACGTTCTTCTGCTCCGGCATTCCATGGTCCTGCAGCTCCAGGAAAAAATTATCCTCCCCAAAAATGTCCCGAAGTCTTAAGGCCGCCGCCGATGCCTCCGCATAGAAGCCCTTCCTTAAATTCCAGGCCACTTCTCCGCCCAGACAGGCACTTAAGGCAATAATGCCCTCATGGTATCTCTCCAAAATCTCATAATCAATTCGCGGTTTATAATAAAAACCTTCCAGAAAACCCGTGGATACTATCTTCATCAGATTCTGATATCCGGTATTATTCTCTGCCAGCAGTACCAGGTGATAATAACGTTCCTCGGAGGCACCTGCCTCACGGTCAAGCCTGGAATTGGGCGCAACATAAACCTCACACCCGATAATCGGCTTTATGCCCTCAGCCAGGCAGGCTTTATAGAAATCAATCACGCCGTACATCACTCCGTGATCCGTGATTGACAGGCTGTCCATGTTAAGCTCCTTAGCGCGGAGCACAAGCTCCTTGATCTTTCCGGAGCCGTCCAGAAGGCTGTATTCCGTATGCAGATGTAAATGGGTAAAATTCATGTTCCTCCTCCTTCCGACAGTAAGTACTTAACCCCTAAACTTTGTTCTATTAATTCCATTTTAACATTACCGGCAGGGCTAGGCAATGTTTTTTATCCGGGAAATACAAGCGATACCGGATGCTTCCCTCACACACAGGCTGCAGGACAAACTTCGGTCTGTTCTGCAAACAGTGTATTATGGGAGCATCCGGTATCTTTCGCTCCGTTGTTGCTATTATGCAATAACCGGAAAGGTTATTCCCAATCCCTTGGCGGACGCTCGGGATCTATGGTCTTCTCTAAATCGAATAAATCTGCCAGTCTCTCGGGGAATTGCAGCATTGCCTGACCGTCCAGCGGTCTTCTGGTCATTCTGATATAATCCTTCTTAAGATGCATCCAGGGCCCCTTATCAACTCCGCAGTAAAAATCAAAACCTAATTCCTTCAGGAATTTATATTTATCACTGCTGTAGTTGCCCATCGTGGTTTCAATATCCACACCGTAGGGGAAGATTAAAATATCGGTAGGTCCGATCAACGGCTCCACTTCCTCCTTCCAGCGCAGGGCATCCGTCTTCACCTGTTCAAAGGTCCTGGTCTGCATATTCTTATGTCCCCAGGTGTGAGAAGCAAATTCCCAGCCATTGGCCTTCATCGCCTCCGCAACAGCCTTTGCGGCCGCTTTGTCCGCTTCATAGGTCGGTGAGGTCGGATCGTTGGTACGGTAGCCCAAAGTGCCCTCATATCCGGTCAAAGCGATAATACCCTTGGCACCCCGGTAAGAAAAATCCGGATGCTCTTCCACAAACGCATCGATAATCGGAACCATGTCAAAAGCACCGTAGGTGATCGTGCCGTCCGCCAATTGCATTTCGCAGGTAACCTTACCATCCTCACCGATTACCATTCGGGTTGCAAAGCCGTCTCCGGTCATATAATCATAATAATTCACATCATCCTGCGACAGAACAAAGGGTTTCTTACCCTGGGGCAGATAGATCTCCTGCGCCACATACTCCGTGGTTCCGTCCGCATTGGTAACCTTTTTGGCGATATCATGGATACTGATAAGAACATATCCATCCTCATACATCTGCTGGATCATACTATTAAACTCAGGTATGGTGGTCATATACATATTATATCCGACTGAATCATAATCTCCGTCAAAGGCCAGAGAATTATCCGCGATCAGTGAATGGAAGAAAATATGGTTAAACTGGGTAACTGATTCATAGGAGCCGCCATAGAGAACCAGGGATGCTTTCTCTGCTTCAATACCTGCGATGGCCTGTGTCATAATAGGATATACCTGATATCCGCCTTCCTTCCCCTGATAGCTTTTTATCATCTCAATCGCGCCATCATAATCATAGCTAAGCGTAAGTCTCTTCGCCTGTTCGATCAGGTCCTGCCTGTCCGCATTTTCCTTCTCAAGTCTTTCCTGCTCTTCCTGAGCCTCCCGCTGCTCGGGGGTCAGATTATCCTTGGGATCCTTCTTATCCACTGTCTCCGTGTCTTCGGTATCCTCCCCGCCATTGTCGGCTTCTTCTGTTTTTTTGCGGTTATCCTTGTTATAGTTTGATATCACATAATAACCGCCAAACAGCAATAAAAGAACACATATTTCAAGGAGTATAATTCCCCTTAATCTCTTTTTTTTCGGTTTTCTTTGATTGTTCATGACAGTCATAAAACACTCCCTCCTGATTTGTAACGATATCTCATCCTAATATGTAGTATAACTTTAATCTAACGTTATTATTATAACACACATGTCGTCCAAATTCCTTACAAAATATTTAAACTTTTGTGTCATAAATATCACAAGTCTTAAAATACCCACTTTGCTTTACGACAAATAAAATGCCGGATTTATTTACCGTAATCGGGTATTTTAATATCCGCTTACGGTAAACAAATCCAGCGTTATGCTTACTCACTCACTGGCGCGCCGGGAAAGCCCCATCCTACTTACTGCTCAGATACTTTTCAATATTATCAATGGCTGTCTTCTCATCCGGTCCGTCAGCAGATACCGTCACTGTTTCTCCTGATGCGATTCCGAGACTCATCATACCCATAATACTTTTCGCATTTACTTTTTTCTCATTGCTCTCCACATGAATACTGCACTCATACTGGCTGGCTACCTGTACTAATAAAGCAACCGGTCTTGCTTCCAGCCCCGTAGGAATATTAATGACTATTTCCTTCGTTATCATAACTGCTTTCCTCCTTATGCTCCCGAACATACTCAGCGATCATACTTAATTTGCGTAATCTATGATTAACACCTGATTTACCGATAGGCGGTGTAAGCATCGCTCCCAGCTCCTTTAAGGATGCCTCCGGATACTGTATTCTAAGATCAGCGATTTCCTCCAACCCTTCAGCCAGGCCGCCGAAGCCGACACTGTCACGGATATAGATAATATCATCCGTCTGTTTTGATGCAGCTACAACTGTTTTATTGATATTGGCTGCCTCACAATTAACCTGACGGTTCACCTGATTCCGCATTTCTTTCAGAATTCTGACATTTTCCAGATCCATTAAAGCAACATGGGCCTCCATCACATTCAGCAGATCCACGATCTGGGAACCTTCCTTTATATACACCACATAGCTTTTCTTTCTGATTACTATCTTAGCATCTATAGAAAAGCTTTGAATCATGCATTTTAACTGCTCCGCTTTTTCAGAATCATTTACCACAATTTCTAGATGATAGGATTTTTTCGGATTACTCATGGAACCGGAGGTCAAAAAAGCTCCTCGGATAAATGCCCTTTTGCAGCAGGCATTTTGGACAATCATTTGGTTTGCCCGCCCAATTTCACCGGTTGCCAATCCTTCATAGGGCAGCTTTGCCGCCTGCAAAATCCGGATCACCGTATCATGATCCGACAGGATCAGGGTAAATAAATGATAATCCTTCACATGGGAATTATGTCGTACTGAAATATCAATACTTATATTAAATGTTTTTCTTATCAATGTAAAGTATTTTCTTGCTACAATCAGACTTTCCGTCTGCAGCTTTAGATAATACCCCTTCCCTGATACTATAACCGTTCCTCCGAAGGATAATATCGCAGCCAGCTCTGCCAGACTGCAATGCCTTGCTTCGCCGTACTGTAACGAAAGCTCCTCCTTTACCTCTTTCGAAAATGACATATGAATCCTCCATGCAGCCGATACCCGCGAATCCTGGCATCAGCACAATATTCACACCAACCAACATTTCGCCGTTTCGCGGCGGCACAAAATCTAAAAGAAATGCGCAATGAATTTCCTATGGAATTCATTGTGGAGTTCTTTTCAAGAATTTTGGTTTTTCAAAATTCTTTTCGCACTATTCATCCCTCTCAATATCCCTATGCTCTACCTTTAAGCCGTATTCCGTAACCCGTAAGCGGCTCTCTAATTCCTGCACTAAGGTGACCGATCGGTGCTTTCCTCCGGTGCATCCGATACTGATGACCAATTGGTTTTTACCCTCCGATATATAATGAGGAATCAGGAACGTAAGCATGTCCACCATTTTATCCATAAACTCTACCGCCAACCCGGAATTCATTACAAATCCGCTAACCTCCGGGTCCTTGCCGGTCTTACATTTTAACTCCGGGATATAGTATGGATTTGGCAGGAACCTGACATCAAAAACCAGGTCGGAATCCACCGGTACTCCGTATTTAAACCCGAAGGATACGATTGTTATAATAAAATTATTGAATTTCTCATCCGCCACATAAATTTTAGTAATCTGAGTCTTCAGCTCGCGGATTAACAGATGGCTGGTATCTATGATCACATCCGCCCTCTTTCGCAGAAAATCCAGTTCCTCACGCTCCAGCTCAATTCCCTTGTCCACCCTGCCGACTCCGGATAAGGGATGAAGCCGCCTGGTCTCTTTATATCTCTTTACCAAAACTTCCGGCGTACAATCAAGAAACAGAATCTCATAGGCTACCTTAATGCGTTTCAGATCCTGCAGGATATTCCCCAGCTCCTTAAGTGCCAGCCCGCTGCGTATGTCAAGACCCAGTGCCACGTTCTCCCGGATACCCTGGGCAACCATCAGCTTCGCAAACCTCTTCACAAGCTTTATGGGAAGATTATCCACGCAGAAATACCCTGCATCCTCCAGCATCTTTAACACAGAACTTTTTCCTGCACCGGACATACCGGTTACAATGACAAATCTCATACTGCTCCCGACCCTTTCTATTCTGTTAAATCCGGCAATGACTCAATATGATATTTAATAGCATTCGTAAAGCCTAGAAGCTTTACCTCCGGCTCCAGCCGTACTCCGAATTTCTCATCCACGATCCGTATCACCGTATTGATCAGTTCAATAAATTCCCCGGCGGTAGCATTATTCTTATTCAGCAGAAAACCGCAATGCTTCTCGGAAACCTCAGCTCCTCCGATCCGAAATCCCCGAAGTCCGGCATCATTGATCAATTTAGCAGCAAAGTAACCGGCCGGTCTCTTAAAGGTACTGCCTGCGCTGTAGTACTCTAACGGCTGTTTCTCTCTTCTCAGGGTATTCAGTTCTTTCATTCTGCCTCTGATTTTATCATAATCACCCCCGCAGAAGCTCATCGTTGCCTCCAGAACGATGTACTCCTCCTTCTGAAGAATACTGGTCCGGTAACCCAGCTCCAGCTCCTCCCTGCTTAAGGTGCGGACGGCACCTTCTACATCCATGACCCTGGCATTGACGATGCATTGCTTCATATCCCCGTCATAAGCACCGGCATTCATCGTAACGGCACCGCCCAGAGTTCCCGGAATCCCCGACGCAAACTCGAAGCCGGTCAGACTGCATCTGACAATCTCATTGGAAAGCTTGGAAAGAAGTACTCCGGCCTGCGCCGTTACATTTCCCTCATCAACGGTTATCTGTGAGAAATTCTCACCAACCTTGATAATTAATCCGCGATAACCTTCATCCGCCACCAGCAGGTTGCTTCCGTTTCCCATGATATAATAGGGTATCGCATTTTGTCTGCATAGCAATATAACAGCTTTTATCTCATCTGCATTGTCAGGAAGAACCAGATAATCCGCTTCTCCTCCGATATGAAGTGACGTATGGTTTTCCATCCTCTCCTTCACCTTAATCCTGTCTGCAGTTAATATACGGTTTAATTCCAATAAAAATTGATCCTTCAAGGCTGACCTCCTACCAATAGCAACAATACTCTAAACCTTATTCAGCATCCGTCATTTTGATGCCAGGATCAGTTTTGCGCTTCCATAAATTCCGGCATCATTTCCCAGGGTTGCCAGCCGGAATTCCTTATTTTTTAGGGCATCCATAACGTTCCTTTCGTAATGCTTCTTTACGGTATCCGTTATAATTGACCCTGCCCTCGATACACCGCCGCCGATGACAAATACCTCCGGATCTATCACCTGGGCAATATGGGAAAATGCAATCCCAAGATATCTTAAGGCCTCGTCAACCACCCATAGCGCCAGGGTATCACCTTCCAGGGCCGCATCAAAAACCTGTTTTGCATTGATATCATTCAGTCTGCGGAGCCTGCTGGGTTCGTCCGCAGCTGCCAGTCTGGCCTTCGCTAATCTGGCAATACCGGTGGCGGAGGCATATTGCTCCAGACAGCCTGCCTTGCCGCACCCGCAGCGGATACTTTCATCTTCCCTGACAAGGATATGACCAATCTCTCCTGCCGCCCCGTTGCTGCCTGCCAGCACGGTCCCGTTCAAGATGATGCCGCCGCCGACTCCGGTTCCGAGGGTGACCAGAACCATATTCTTATAACCCTGCCCGCTTCCCTGCCATAATTCTCCGAGGGCTGCTACATTTGCATCGTTCCCTGCCTTCACCGGAAGTCCGGTCAGTCCCGTCAGCTCTTCTTCTATATTAAAATGCCCTAATCCTAAATTAGGAAGCTCAAGGACTTCTCCGTTTTCTCTGACCGGCCCGGGGACTCCGACTCCGATGCCTGCCAGTTCCTCCCGGTTCAGCTTAAGCTCCCTGGTTTGTTTTAAAACAAAATGAGCCGTGTCCTTAAGGATATCCTTACCGTCTCCAGTCCGTTTCGTAACAAAGTCCCACTTCTTTAAAAGCTCCCCCTCCGCACTGAATAAGCCTGTCTTAACGGCAGTTCCTCCGATATCCACACCAAAACATAACTGTCCCATAATGATCCTCCATGCTGCCGATGCAGTGATTGCCGATTAATTATCGCTCCTTTTCAGATTGTTGGTCACACGGTTATAGAGCTCCTGCGCCGCATTGTAACCCATCTTCTTCTGGCGATAATTTACTGCAGCCGCTTCACAGATAATTGCCAGGTTCCTGCCCGGACGGATCGGAATGGAATGACATACGACCTTATTGCCGAGAAACTCGATAAATGTCTCCTCCAGTCCCAGTCTGTCATATTGCTTATCCCTGTTCCATTCCTCCAGCTTGATTACCAGGTCAATTGCCTGTGTATTCTTAACACTCTCCACACCGAACAATGTCTTAACATCAATAATTCCAATGCCCCTCAGCTCTATGAAGTGCCTGGTAATATCCGGGGAGGTTCCGATCAGAGTATCATCACTGACCTTCTTGATTTCTACCACATCATCGGCTACCAGGCGATGGCCGCGCTTAATCAGCTCCAATGCCGCTTCGCTCTTACCGATTCCGCTTTCTCCCATAATCAGGATGCCTTCCCCATATACATCAACCAATACCCCATGGATCGTAATCCTGGGCGCCAGCTCTACATTCAGCCAGCGGATAACCTCGGCCATAAAGGAGGACGTCGTCTTGCAGGTCCGAAGCAAAGGAACCTCCTTTTCCATAGCCAGCGTTATCATTTGTTCCGATATCTCCATGTTCCTGCAGAATACGATGCAGGGAACCTTATAATCCATCAATTTGCTTATGATTTCAAGCCTATGCTGATGATCCAGCTTTTGCATATAAGCCTGCTCCACATGCCCGATTACCTGGACCCGCTCGGAATCAAAATGATCATAAAAGCCTGCCAGCTGGAGCGCCGGTCTGTTGACATCCGGCTGTGAGATTTTAATACTTTTCATATCCAGCTCCGGGGTACAGTTTTCCAAATTCATTTTCTCAATAAGACGAACCAATTCAACTGTATACATATTCATCCTCCTTATAACAACACAGGCAGACAATTCTGACATCCTGGGTTTATCCCACATCTTCCGGTCTGCGGTCTTCGTATTATTCTACCACTTAATTTATTGACTGTAAATGCTTATCAGGGCTTATGCCTTATGAAAGAAACCATATACCTCTTCTGCCGCTTTCCTGTTCATCGCCGGTACCCTCATAATATCTTCGATTTCGGCAGCCTGTATGTCTTCCAGTGATTTAAAATATTTCATCAATGCTCTTCTTCTGGCCGGCCCTATACCCCGGATATCGTCAAGGATCGAACGTACCTGAGTTTTCTGCCGGAGAGACCTATGGTACTCGATCGCAAAACGGTGGGTCTCATCCTGAATTCTGGTAATCAGGTGAAACAATTCACTGCTCTTATTAATCGGAAGCTCCTCATTATTGTAGAAGAGACCCCTGGTTCTGTGATTGTCGTCCTTAACCATACCGCACACCGCAATGTTCAGCTTCAGTTCATTCAGAACCTTCAAGGCGATGCCCACCTGACCCTTGCCACCGTCCATAAGAATTAAATCCGGGTATTTTGTAAAGCTGCCGAGGGATTCGTCCAGCTTCTTATCACGAAGCTCCTCCAGTTCCTTCTTCCCATGCAGGAAGCGCCTTGTCAGCATCTCATTCATGGAAGCATAATCATCCGGTCCATGGATGGTTTTGATCTTAAACTTACGGTAATCCGCCTTCTTGGGCTTGCCATTTTCATAGACCACCATGGAGCCTACCGTCTCAAATCCGGAGGTATTGGAGATATCAAAGGATTCAATCCGGCTGATCCCAGGCAGCGAGAGATAATCCGCCAGCTCCTTCAGGGCACCTGTCGTTCTGGCTTCCTCTCTCTTAAGCTTCTCGCCATCCTGCTTCAATACTAGCTCCGCATTTTTTCTTGCCAGCTCCACCAGCTTCTCCTTGTCACCCTTCTTCGGAACCTTCAGATACACCTTCTGCCCTCTTCTCGTACCGAGCCATTCGGTAATCAGTTCTTCCTCCTCCAGCCCGGCGCCCAGGAATATTTCCTTGGGTATATACGGAGTCCCTGCATAAAATTGTTTTACAAAGCTGGTCATAACCTGACTGTCCGCTTCACCCTCGACACCGGTAACATGGAAATGATCTCTCCCGATCAGCTTTCCTCCGCGGATAAAGAAGGTCTGCACCACAGCTTCGTCCTTCTCCCTGGCAAACGCAATGATATCCCGGTCTCCCTGGTCCGTATTATTAATTTTCTGTTTATTTACAATCTGTCTCACACTTCCTACAAGGTCCCTTATCTGAGCTGCTTTTTCAAACTCCAGGTTCCCGGAAGCTTCCTTCATCCTGTCCTCCAGCATTTTAACCACTCTGGAGTAATTACCGTTCAGGAACTCCATCACCTCATCGATGTTAACCCGATATTCCCCTTCCGAGATATATCCCTGGCAGGGTGCATCACACTGTCCCATGTGATAATAAAGGCAGGGGCGTTCCTTGCCGATATCCTTCGGCAGGTTCCGGCTGCAGGTCCTTATCTTATAGATTTTCCTCAGCAGCTCCAGAATATCCTTCACAGCACCGGCGCTGGTATAGGGACCGAAATATTTCGATTTATCCTTCTTCATCTCCCTGGCGAACAATACCCGGGGATATGCTTCATTTAGGGTAATGCGGATATACGGATAAGATTTGTCATCCTTCAGCATTGTATTGTATTTCGGCCAATGCTCCTTGATCAGGTTACATTCCAGGACAAGAGCTTCCACCTCGGAATCTGTAATGATATATTCAAAATGATCTATATTCTCCACCATCTGCCGGATTTTCGGGGAAAGGTTCCGGCTGCTCCGAAAATACTGCCGTACCCTGTTTCTCAAAAGGATGGCTTTTCCCACATAGATCACGGTATCCCTCTTATCCCTCATAATATACACTCCCGGCTTGGCGGGAAGCTTTTTTAATTCTTCTTCTATATTAAACATATCAACGACTATGCCTCCTGGTAGTCCGCAGACTTTGCGCCTTCTATATTCCGGCTTATCAAAATGATTATAACATAGAAATCTTTTGATATACAATAGCCGGTGCGCCAAACAGAGCCTGCAGGATATGCAGGCTCTGAAATGATAAATATAAATTTGATTCCGATGTCAAATTTTATTGTTATTCTTGTGTCTCTTCTGTCCGGGTCCCCTCTACTGCCGCTTCTTCAGGAAGGCCTTTCACTTCCCGGTAGATCTTCATGAATTCCTCTCCGGTTATCGTTTCCTTATTGATGAGATACTCTGCAATTCTATCCATAACCTCCCGGTTATCCTTAAGAAGTGCTTCCGCTTTCCCATAACAATCCTTAAGGATGGCCATAACTTCCTTATCAATCTCCGCGGCCGTCTCATCACCGCAGTTTAGCACCGGTCTGCCGTCCAGATATTTGCTCTCTATGGATTCAAGACCCATCAGCCCGAATTTCTCCGACATACCATATTGCGTTACCATAGCTCTGGCCAGAGAGGTGGCCTTCTCTATATCATTGGAGGCACCGGTGGTAATGGAGTCAAATACCAGCTTCTCGGCTGCACGGCCCCCATACAGGGTTACAATGCGGGTCAGGATCTCCTCCTGGCTCATCAGATATTTCTCTTCTTCCGGAACCTGCATGACATAGCCGAGGGAGCCCATCGTTCTGGGAACGATCGTAATCTTCTGCACCGGCTCCGCATGCTTCTCTAAGGCAGTGACCAATGCATGACCAACCTCATGATAAGCAACGATCTTCTTCTCTTCCTTACTGAGAATCCGGTCTTTCTTCTCTTTGCCGGCGATTACCACTTCAACGGATTCAAACAGATCATCCTGAGTCACTACGGTTCTGCCCTGCTTTACCGCCAGGATGGCCGCTTCGTTGATCATATTGGCAAGATCGGAACCCACAGCACCGCTGGTAGCACGGCCGATGGCTTCCAGATCTACGGAATCATGCATCAGAACGTTCTTGGAATGTACCTTAAGAATATCCACACGACCTTTTAAGTCCGGTTTATCTACGATAATTCTGCGGTCAAAGCGCCCCGGACGAAGCAGCGCCTTATCCAGTACCTCCGGACGGTTGGTCGCACCAAGCACAACAAGACCCTTCGAGGAATCGAAGCCATCCATATTGGAAAGCAGCTGGTTCAAGGTCTGCTCCCGCTCGTCGTTGCCGCCGCCATAGTGGGAGTCCCTGCTCTTACCGATCGCATCAATCTCATCGATAAAAATAATACAGGGGGCGGTTTGCTGCGCCTGCTTGAATAAATCCCTTACACGGGAAGCACCGACACCGACAAACATTTCCACAAAATCAGAACCGGACAGGGAAAAGAACGGGACCTTCGCTTCCCCTGCTACTGCCTTCGCCAGCAAGGTTTTACCGGTTCCCGGAGGTCCCACCAGCAGCGCACCCTTCGGCAGCTTTGCGCCGATGCGGGTGTATTTTGCCGGGTTATGAAGGAAATCTACGATTTCCGTTAAGGATTCCTTCGCTTCCTCCTGGCCTGCCACATCCTTAAAAGTAACGCCGGTCTGTTTCTCAACATAAACCTTGGCATTACTCTTACCTACTCCCATAACACCGCCGCTGTTCTTTGATATGGCTTTAAACAGAAACCACATGACAACATAGATCAGTATAAACGGCAACAGCATGGAGATAATACTGTCCAGGATAGAATTCCTGTTATCTACAACCTGCTGATTGAACGTTATCTTCGCCTCATTCAGCCGGGTGACCAGCTGCGGATCATCGATCCTCCCGGTATAATAAGTAATATCATAGCTTGAGTTCGGCTGTACCAGGGGAACAAATTTGATTTTATCCGTCTGGACCTCCACTGATTTTATTTCCTTATTCTCAATCATATCCAGGAATTCATTGTAGGTCTTCTCAATGTTGGTACTTTCCTTAATCTGATCTGAAAGCATGGTATACATATAAAAAATGAACAATGCCGATATCAAAGTAATGATAATCGCAGTTCGGTTCGGCAAACCGTTTTTATTCGGTTTATTGTTGTTATTATCCATTCAGCCCTCCTATCCGTTTTTCTATATCTGATTGCAATGAAAGCCAGACTTTCCTGCATTCATAAATTCCCTGTTCCTATATCTTCCATAGTAAAACTGTATATTTCATTATAACCATAGTCTTACCATAAATCAATTAAATTGTTCTTAAAATTCTGTGTCTAAAATGTGTGTAAGGGAGCTGCAATCTCATTAGATTTTGTTTAATTTCTGTGATTCGGAATATATGATCATAATATATAATTACGACTTTTGTTATATTTGACAACCGGTAAGGTCTGTTGTATACTAAGGTATTGTTAAAAGAAATCAAAATATTATATAATTTAATCCAGCAAGGGAGCCGGAACTGGTTTAAGGTCCACCAAAAGGATCGTGCGGATGTCCCTGCCCAAAAACGCCTTAGACCAAGGAATATCTTTGGTCCCTGGCTTTTTTTGTGCATAAATCAAATTGAATGATTTATCATAATACTAATTTAATTCTATGAAAATCACTGTAATAAAATCACACATGAAGGAGGAGGAAGTGGAATGGCAGTAAAATATGTATTTGTTACAGGCGGCGTTGTCTCCGGTCTGGGAAAGGGTATCACTGCGGCATCTCTGGGCAGGCTGCTGAAAGCTCGCGGTTATCGGGTTACCATGCAGAAATTCGATCCTTATATCAATATCGATCCCGGAACAATGAACCCGATTCAGCATGGCGAGGTATTCGTGACGGATGATGGTGCTGAAACGGACCTGGATCTGGGGCACTATGAAAGATTTATCGATGAAAGCCTGAACAAGAAATCCAATGTTACGACCGGTAAAATATATTGGTCGGTCCTCTCCAAGGAAAGACGGGGAGATTTCGGCGGCGGTACCGTTCAGGTCATCCCGCACATTACAAACGAAATCAAGAGCCGTTTTTATACAAATTATGAAAGCTCGGAAACCCATATTGCCATCATTGAAGTGGGAGGTACGGTCGGTGATATCGAGAGCCAGCCCTTCCTGGAGGCGATCAGACAGTTTCGTGTGGATATGGGGGACCATAATGTTATCCTGATTCATGTTACTTTAATTCCCTATTTGAAGGCCTCCGGTGAAATGAAGACGAAGCCGACCCAGGCCAGCGTCAAGGAGTTGCAGGGTATGGGAATCCGGCCGGATATCATCGTCTGCAGAACCGAACATGCACTGGAGCCGGGAATCAAGGACAAAATAGCTCTGTTCTGTAATGTTCCCAGTACCAATGTGCTTCAAAATCTGGATGTAGAGTACTTATATGAGGCTCCTCTCGCTTTGGAACAGGAGCATCTGGCGGATGTTGCCCTGGAGTGCCTTCATCTGCCCTGCCCTAAGCCGGATTTATCCGATTGGGAGGAGATGGTCCAGGCTCTTAAACATCCACGGGGCGAAGTGTGCGTAGCCCTGGTGGGAAAATATACACAGCTCCATGACGCTTACATCTCCGTGGTGGAATCCCTGAAGCATGGTGCCGTTGCCCATAATATCTCCATCAATATTAAATGGATTCCTTCCGAAACCGTCACCGCAGATAATGCCGGGGAGCTCCTGGGGGATGTGGACGGGATTTTAGTCCCGGGAGGCTTCGGTGACCGTGGAATTGAAGGTAAAATAAATGCCATCCGCTATGCCAGAGAGCATCGGATTCCATTTCTGGGACTGTGCTTAGGCATGCAGCTGGCAATTATAGAATTCTCAAGAAATGTGATCGGATATCAGGATGCCCATAGCATGGAGTTGGATCCTGCCACTACCCATCCGGTCATCCATCTGATGCCCGAACAGGACGGTATCGAAGATATCGGCGGAACCTTAAGACTTGGCTCCTATCCCTGCGTATTGGATGAAACCACAAAGGCCTATGAACTGTACGGTGAAAAAATCATTCACGAACGTCATCGTCACCGTTATGAGGTAAACAATGTATACCGTAAGGATTTTACCGATTATGGGCTGAAGCTCTCCGGTCTGTCTCCGGACGGCAGAATTGTTGAGATGATTGAGCTGGCCGAGCATCC
The DNA here is from genome assembly GCA_023423335.1 of Bacillota bacterium. Taxonomy (GTDB): domain Bacteria; phylum Bacillota; class Clostridia; order Lachnospirales; family Lachnospiraceae; genus Mobilitalea. The sequence goes on from JAFAFU010000034.1 coordinate 28,310, forward strand.
CTGGTTTTTGGCAACACAGGCACATCCGGAATTTAAATCCAGACCGAATAAACCCCATCCCCTATTTTGCGGCTTTGTCGGAGCAGCTCTTACCTTTCGGGGAAAAAGCCGAGGATAATAAAACCAGCAGGGAGCCCAGGAAGATAAACATATCGGACAGGTTAAATACGACTGTTTTCAAGCCCTTACAGTTAAAGCTGAAATAATCCACGACATACCCGCGCTTTATACGGTCATAGACATTGCTGATTGCACCGCCGAGGCAGAAGGATAAACCCAACTTCAACAGCTTATTGTGCTTCCCGGGTAACAGGATTGTGAATACGAGCAGCAGGCAACCGAGCATTACGGAAGACAGTTTCTTTACCAGGTGCGCCTTGTCCTGCATGAAATTTAAAAACATGCCGCGGTTATACTGCTTCTTCAGGATAATCTTCCCCATTAGAATTTCCTTCTTGTCACCGATTTGCAGATTGTGTTCGATATAGTTCTTGATTTTGCATTCAAGAAGAACGATTGCCGCAATTATCAGGATATACAACATCTCTACTCCTCCTTCATTCACGAAGCCTGTCTGACTTCGAATATTTTATCAATGGGGCTGCCACAGGCATCCCCATTTTTTATGAATATCTTCTGTTCTTCAAGTATCAACCGGTTTCCAGAGTTTTAGACCACGGAATGAAGCTTTCCATTATTTCCCTTCCTGCCTGGTTCCTGATATTCTGGAAGGACGGGTAATGGATCAGAAATTTCTCCGCTTCCGATAATCCCTGTAATCGTTGTTTAAGCTTCGTGTGCTCCGGATCGTAATACAGCTTCAGCCTGCTATTTTCCAGCAGCCCCGTCACATCACGGAACGCGCAGGATAGCTTCAGTACATTCAGATCGGCTTCATAAACCTCAAGAACCGCCTCAGGCGCCAAATCCAGCAGCACCTCCGCATGATATCCCATCCCGAAGCCATAGAGGATATAGGTATTTATATTCCTTTGGTACCAGTAACCAGCCAGCTGCAGGGCCTCCGAATAGATTCTGCTGTTCGTATGCATATAAAACTCTGAACCGCCGTTCTGTGCGGACAGCGTCATCAGGCCGGTTGATGTAAACTCCACCCGGTAGCCGCCCTCCAGCAGCACTCCGGGATTGATATCCTCCAGGCCGTCTTCCGGAAAGCCGGTCCAGGTCTCCCCCATCCGTCTGACGTTATTAATATATTTCCCTTCATCAAATACAATTTCCTCCCTGCTGATGATCAGTTCCTGAACCCCGCAAAGAAAGCTGATCAGCTGAAGCTCTAAGAGGTCTGCCAGCAGGACATAATTCCTCTTCTTCTGGGCATTCAGAATACCGGTCAGCATATCCAGCACAATATCTGTCGTGACCAGATGAAAATAATCCCTGTCCCTGATAATGGCATCTACGGCTGATTTTATCTGTCCGACGGATGTCGCCACGATGTGGAGCGCATTATCATACTGCTGGTTACGGAAGTAAAAATTCGCTCTGTCCAGCTCTTTCAACAACAGGATATTTTGGTCAAAGATGTTTCTGATACTTATCGTCAAGTCCGCTCACCTCATGTTTTCTCTACACCAGGCAATACCCAGTGCCCGGTATGTTTCCTCCTGCTGCCTGTCCCCCAGACAGCCATAACAATCTGCCAGTCTGTTTAAAGGATAATCCCCGGCATAATGGATGTTCAGCTCACACTCCGTCTCATAAGCCGCGTTATAATACCAGACGGATGCTTCCTTATAGTCTCCCAGGCCGAAGAAGTATTCCCCCAGCTCATAGCATACCTCTGCAGAAGCCTTACCCTCAGCCAGATTTCTCAGACTGTATCTTAAAAGCGCCGTCATATCCTTCTGATATCTGCCGATTTTAGTCAATACACATTCATAAATCCTGCGTTCCCGCTCAGTGCAATCTGTATGCTCTTCAAATTCTGTGAAGTAAGGAGCTGCATCCAGAAAATCCTGTTCGCTGCCGGCAATAAACAATTCTCTGGCATACATCTCATACAGCTTCGGAGACAGTTTTCCCTCTCTTCCGATTACCTTTAGGAAGGTTTTGAAATCCCTGGCTGCATGGCTGCTCTGCGGCATATGCATAATCACAACCTCACTGTCATAAACCACAGGGGATAATATGACGCTTTCATGGATCGGGTCTGTGAACCGGAAGGTCCGCAGCCTTTTATACAGCTTCGGTCGGTATTCCACATCAAAGTTATAGGTTGTATTATATGCCAGCTGATTTGCATATTTCATCTGGACGATATCAATCTCCGGAAGTAACGTCTGTTTCAAGGCAAGAAAACACTTCCGGTTCTCCTCATCAATCACCTCGTCGGCATCGGCCACATAGATATAATCCATGGTAGCTTTCGAAAACGATTCGTTCCTGGCTGCCGCAAAATCATCTATCCACGGGAAATCATAGATTTTATCCGTATACCGGGCTGCTACCTGCTTCGTAGCATCCAGAGAACCCGTATCAACAATGATAATTTCATCTGCAAGTCCCGTAAGGGAATCCAGACAGCGGCCTAAAACCGCTTCCTCATCCTTGACAATCATGCATATACTGATGGTTATCATACTTACTCCTATCCGATTATGTCAATGGTAACCGGAATACTCTTGTATTTCACAAAATGCCCCGCCGTTGTGTTATATTCTATTATCGTCAGATAACTGCCCTCGGTTACCGCTATATCAGCCCCCGGAGTATATGACGTCGCACCGGCATGATTGGAGATAAAGTCATCCGTATATACCCTGCCCTCCATGGAAGCCGATGTAATCAAATAAGCATATGCATTACCGGCTCCGGTTGAGCTTACGATATTCACCTTGGTCATACCGGCCGCTGATCCCTTAAGGGGAGTTACCGTCAGGGCGGCTGCCAGCGTCGGATTCTTTATGGTCAGTTTCACTGAGGTCTTATCCACAGAACCGTTCGCAAAGGTTATCGCCAGAGCCCTGCTGGCGCTGCTTGGCATAGTCTCAAGGGATTCCTGTTTCAGCTTAACCCTTAAGGTATATTCTACATCCGTATCAAAGGGATTTTCTTCTGTAATAGCAGGTAATATCTCCTGTTCAAAATCAATTGTTCTGGTACCGAGCTTGATGGTATTGATCTTTGTTTCATACGCATCTCTTCCGACGGAATTCAGCTTAACATCGAATTCTACCTGATTGGAAGCCAGCGAAAGGACCTTAACATAGGTAAAGCTATCCTTTTCCACAACAGGAATGGAAGGATATTTAATATCATACGTCAAAACTGTTGATGCCAGCTTATATCCAACTGCGTCCACCGTTTTGGTTGCTTCCTTGGATTTAATCTCCTTTTGTCTGATGTAGAGCCTACCGCCGTCCACAGCCTTGCTGCCAAGTATTTTAACATCCGTTCCCTTGGTGATAGAGGACCAGACAGCCTTTGTCACATCAAAATCCTCACCGGGTTTTACGACCGTGTACTCGAACGGATTCTTTACGGAGGCCGACGGAATGGCGACCACCAAAGTCTTGTTGCCGCTGTAGGACACATAGATGTCGGTATTCGTAGCGGGTGCATTGGCAGGGGCCTTACCCCTTACTATATCTGAAACCGTACTGAGGTCTGTTTGTTCACCCAGGTCGATTTCCGTAATTTTGGAGGCTGCTGTCTTCGAGGTTGCATAATCTCTGATTTCCAGGAACATGGCCGGGAACGGATCCGTGATACCGTCATATTCATAGCCCAGGCTCTTAGCTATGTCCGTCAGGGATAACTTCTTGACGGTCCTGTCCGTTACTTTAATCCAATCTGTTTTATTTGCGCCGATTTGAACACGGTATTCCTTGCCATATCTGATATCCGCAGTAAACCGGATACCATCGATACCGACTACTATAGCCGTTGCCTTCCTGGCAATCTTAACCTTAACCTCCGCGCTGCTGCGCCTTCCGTAATAGCCGTCCGGATAATGGGTGACTCCGCCTGCATCTACCCAGGTCTCATCATTCACCGCGGAAATTCTGAAATAAAGATCCGTTCCTTTGATCTGGTATTTTTCCAGCTGTGCTACCGTCAGCAGATCAATGTCTTTCCATTTCCCGCCTTCCCCCTTCTTCCATTCCAGATCGTCGAAGGTAATTGGGTTTGCTCCGGTTCCTGCGGTCGTCATAATGTTTAATAACGATGCAATCGGGGCATTTTTCGGCAGGGAATTGATATTCGCATAATTAATCGTAATGTCCAGCTTGGTGGTCCGCTGGGGCAGGACAATCCGGACCTGGGAAGCGGAGGGATCATCCCCGCCCTTTATCTTAAGGATATTTTCCATGGAGGCGGAAACCCAGGAGAAATCCAGTCTTGTGGTTGCACCGTCATCGGCGGGCATTACCTCCCAGATCTCCTTTGCTGCATCGATTTCCGTAGCAAAATAAATCTTGGTATTCCCGTTATTGTTGAGAACAATTTCCTCTTCCTCATAATCCACCGTATTGACGGTAACCGGAGCTGCTACTTCGGCTGCAAAAGCTATACCGCCCTGCAGAAAGAAGAGTCCCGAAAACAGGAGCCCCGCCCCCAGGAATAGCTTTGCTCTACTAATGTGCGATTTCTTCATATGATTACCTCCATCCTATGTATATCAAAAAGATTACCGTTCCAAGTAATGTTTCTTCCCTGTCCGATCAGAAATAACAGAATCCTATATTATTACCGTTATTATAAATATCGGCTGATTAAGTATATTCATAAACCTTTCATATAATATTTTATTTCATTTTTGTGATAAAAACAAGGAAAAGCAGCCGAAATGATACTGTTTTACAGAAAAAATCAAAAAGATGATATAAGAAAAACCGGTGTCATATGTTACCATATAAATTCACCGGTTTATTACCTTCTTATACCTCCGCCAATCTGGCAATCCTCATTCCTTTTATTTTCGCACCGCCCTCGGTGGCATCAATGAACTCTATCCCCTTCACGTCCCGGATGCGGTTTTCGATCCAGACCCGGAAAATATCGAGGCTTCTACTGGTTGCTACCATGTTTCCATGGATGTCTTCCACCTGACGCATATCCTGTACCATAGCCGCGTCCCGGCGGGAGGTATCACTGGCATGGGCATAGTTGTCCGTATATGCAAGATCCAGTCCCAGGAAGATAATGCGTTTGCAGCCTAAGGTTATCCCGATATCAAGAGCCGTGGTGCTGACCGAACCGCCGGTACGGAATAATTGTACTCCCTTCTGCCCGGCATATTCTTCAGCTTTCAGAAAATCCTTCTGGCAGACCATATACTTTTTCCCTTTATAATTGGCTGCAAAGCCATGATATGCCGTTGAAAGAAAGAGCATTGGAACATCACTATCCTCATATCCGGAAATCTGCTTATATACTCTGGAATTCGGATCCGTAACCAACACATAATCCGGCTCGATGCCTGCGTTTATCAGCTTTTTGAAAACCGTTCCCGTAGCAAGAATAATCCCATTGTCGCCGACTTCTTTCAGATGAAGGAAGTTCTTATCAAGGGAAGGCCCCGCAGCTATGATATAAACATCTTTTCCTTTAAAAGCCTCTTTGAGATTGTCCACAAATCCGTCATAATATTTGATATTTCTGTTAAAGTTGCTATTCAGAAGCGGAAGCTGATTCTTCACTGCATTGTATTGGATGAAATAGTTTTCAAGTTTCTCCTTAATGGGCCCGGCGGATAGTACCTGTAAAGACGGATAATGGATGACCAGTTCTGAATCATCCTCTATTGTTTTTAATTGTTTGCCTAATTGAATGAATTCCGGATCATAAATCAATTTAATATGTTCATTAGATAAGAGCCGATCCAGATCTGAATATGCGCAAGCGAGTTGTATCAGCCCAAGATCACTTTCATATACTTCGATCTGAATATCGGGATCAAGTAAAGACAGCTGCCGTATATGATACCCGAAGCCTAATCCATAGATCAGATATCGGGACTTATCATACCTGTACCACTTTTGGGCGAGTAAAGACGCCTCTCTTAATACCAGATGATTGCTATGGAGATAATATGTATACCCTTCTCTTCTTACAGCCACAGTCTTAAGTCCGCAGGAGGTAAATTCAACAGAATATCCCGCATCCGGTGCGGGCGTCGGAATCGGCATGGTTCGGATTCTTAAGGCCAACTCCGGATTACTTCTCTTTAGCCTTGCCAGATTAACCTCATATATATTTTTGTTGAACGTGATTTCATTATCACTTATTAGAATCTCCTGTATCCTTGTTAAGAAAGGAATAAATTGTATTTCATATAAATCTGCCAACAGCACATAATTTTGGTGGCTTTGGGCATCTAAAAGACCTTCCAGCAGGTTCTGGAAGGTATCCAGGCTGATATGCTCACTAATTACAGTAAACTCATCCTGATTGGATATATACAGCTCCAGGAAAGAATCTAGTTTCATCATTACAATATTGCCAATACGAAGTGCCGCATCATAATTCTGCGTCCTGATGTTATATATCATCTTATCAATATGATTCAGTAATTCCACATTGTTTCCTATCATTGCCTTAATGGCCTGCTTCAAACGTATAACCTCCTGTTTGCGTAGCTACATAATTTTGGGTTTTCCTCCCGATAGAATTGTATATAATGCCTGTATTCTGAAATGCATTTAACGGATAGCAATTTCGCCCGTCTAAATCCTGCTTACATCCAAGGCATTACGTATCGCCGTTCCCTGTGACAGAAATTCAGGATTTGAAACCACACCGATTTCTATTCCTTTCTTTAATCGACTTTTTATGTGTTTCTCCATTCTGTCATTATTTCCAATTGGTACAGTTGATTTCACATATCATTCGGTATCAGCTTCTTAAATAGACTGACCAGCATTTGGTAGCCTTTTTCCGGGATTATGGCATAAAATTTAGAACGAAAAAGAAATTCTGCAAATCGATAATACCCCGCAATATAATATTTATTATAATATCGTTTCTTTTTCAGCAATACCGGCCATGCCTGGGATTTGATAACATCCTTCTCAGAAATACATCCCACTACATCGATATAGTTCTTGCGAAACATATCCTCCAGATATATAGCCGCATTGGTGCTTCTTACTATAATTCCGCTATTTCCTATACGTTCTCTCTGTTGCTCCTTTGAATTCCAAAAATCGAAAAATGAAATATCACTGTCTTCTGCAAACTGGTCATTGCATTGCAAGCAGGCGGGATTCCGAAATACCTGGCTTTTATACAACTGTGAAAAAAGCGATTCTAAATGTTTCTCGTTGTAGGTTCTCTTACCGGATATAATACTGTTATTTCCTGGCCACCCGTCCCCCCGGTAATAAATCGTTCCTCCCTGCAGCTTCCGCCTTTTAAGCAGATACTCGGATGCCTTGTAGCTTGTACCACCAGAACAGGCAATGCCAATCTTAAATATTTTCTTATTTCTAAATATACGATTATAGTTTGTCAATGCCATAATCTGGCATGGCGTACCAACAACAGCTATATTCTTTTCCGACTTTATCTGTTTTAAACCGGAAAGTACCGGATAACTTACATATCTGGAGGCAAACTTTCTGGGACTGTCTCCCAATAGATTTATATTTTGTCTATTAACAATAATTACATTTGTACCGGTCTTCTCCTTCCCGTGTTCACAAACCATCAGTACATTACTTACCTTTTCCTCTGTGATCAGATAGCGGATCAAGGCATTCACACATCCACCTGAAGTTGCATATCTTCTTATTTTAGTATCAGCTGCATGTCCCAGCAATAGCCTTTGGTACGGACCCGTTATTGATACTGAGGCTTTATCAAAATTACATAGTACAGGGCAGACCTTCATACACAGGCCGCACTGATTACATCTATCCTTCAGCAGTTGAATTCTGTAAAAGCCTTTGTCTTCATCATATGTATTTATTATTGCATTTCGGCTGCATGTGCTGCTGCACATACCGCACTTCACGCACAAGCCCTTCTTCTCAACAGCATTATAAGTATTCATTTCATGCTCCATATCATAAATTCCGCAGGTTTCCTTCATTTATATATTTGCACACATATCGTGTTGTTCGTTGTGCTTCCGCCTTCAGCTTACCTCGGTTATCCTTCAGATATTGTTTATAATCCTGATAATTGCTGTCTAGTAAATTGAATTTTTCCGTCAGTCTTGCGAAGCTCAGTTCATGAATGTCAAGACAGTAGGACTCAAGCTTTTCTTTTTTCATAAAGCCTCGCATTTTCTCCTGATAGGAAATTGAGATAAAAGGAGTGCCCATTTTTGCGGCAAAGATATTGGAATGATATCTCATGCCAATGACACAGTACAGTCTGGAGATCAGGTATTGCTGAAAGAAACAATCATACCGGTCACTTAAAACAAAGCAATTATCCTTGGTAAAGGATTTCATATACCGTGAATCGTTTTGCTCACCAAAGAGCTGCGGTATAAAGAGGATGGAATAACCCTGCTGAATCATTTCTTGGATAAACCGTTTAAAGGTGTCACGGATTGTCACAGATAGTTTTCTATCATTTTTGTAAAGTACTGACCACATTAAGTCTGTTATCGTAATACCTATAATTTTATCATGGTTATTCAGGAACAGATTTAGCTTCTGATCAGCCTCAAGGATTTTTGCACATTCTTCAGAGTTAATGTCATTCTGGAAGGCAGAATCAAGAGTAACGTAGACATCGTTTTTAATTCTCAGGTCTTTGATATAGCCGGCAGAGAGCGGCTCTCTGACACATATCAGCTGGCTATGCTTCAATACATATCTCCGTATCAGATTTCTCCATCTGATCTGAAAAGGACCCATGGAGGGCGCGTAAAAAAGATATGGTTTTTTTAACCTTTTTGCATACAGCAGCCGGATAAGGTTGTTCATTTCAATTTTTAAATTATTGTCACTGATATCAGCACCACCAGGCGCATAGATCACCAGATCGGCTTCTTTCAAGGCATGACAGAATTCAGCGTCTGCCGGAAAACTGCATTTAATGAAACATCCGAAAAGAAGCCGGAAAAAAACTGCTTCTTTCATGGCCTTGTAGGTTTCATAGATATACTTTACATTCTTCGATTTATAGGGAAATTGGTAAACCTTCCTGCTCACCCATATATGCACCGTGATCCTGGCATCAGGTATTTCCCTGAGCAGCTCGTCTATCATTGCTCTGACGGCTGCTTCATCTCCCCTGTTATTCCAATGAGCATTCATTATAAAAATTTTCATTTGACATCCTCCGGCAAAATCAACCTTCTGGTAATATGTCCTGTCAATATATCTAATTCACTATGTTTTTCAGGATATTATAAGGAAGCAATCGGACCAATAGTACATGCAGGTAGCTTCTTAAAGAATACCTCAGCTTCGTCTTGGTTTTATTTTGGAAGCTTAGCTCTGAAGATTTATCCTCTTTGTGAAAGAGGAACGCCTCTTTTACATATTGATGCTTCATTCCCGCTTTATTCAGCATCAACTCCAGTATATACTCCTCACAGTATAAGAAGGTATGGGGATAAAATCCTTCGTATGAGGAAAAAAACCTTGGTGTAAACATCAAGACACAGCCATGTAAAACCGGTACCCTTCTCTTCTCATGAAGGATTTTCTCCCTTATCATATAAGCGATGGTTTCCCAATTAAAAAATAGACATGCTATATAAAAATAGTAAATCAAAATGTCCGGAAAACTCAGATATACCCTCATTATATCTTGAATCTTATTTTTATTTACTATGATTCGGGAGCCCAATAGCCCCGTATCCTCATCATGCCGGGTCAGTTTGTTGATAAAATCCTTATCTGTAAATATGGTATCATTGTTTACAACCAGTACATAGTCCGCCTTTAATATTCTTCTTGCATATTTGATGCCGATGTTATTCCCTTTTGCAAAGCCTGCGTTATGATCTGACTGCAGAATATAAATCCCCGGCTTATTTTTAAAAGCCTTCTTGATTGCCTTTACGGACTGGTTTCCCGACCCATTCTCAACAATTACAATTCCGCAAATGTCATATGCATTCTGCAGGATACTGTCCACACATTCTATAGTATCCGTATAGTTCAGATAATTTAATATCACGATGGCTACGTTCTGCATCTACATGCCCCTTTGTGTTGTACGATTATAGATCAAATACGACCTCCTCCAGAGAAATAACCGCACAATCCAACTTTTCAGATATTAACGGCTCTACTTCTCCGAATGCGAAGGTTGCACTGACTACCACTGCATCTACCTCTTCCAAATCATCCTCAATAGCTACGATTTTTAAATCCGAATAGGTGCTCTCAGCGTTTTTATCAATTGCATATTTAATCTCCACGCTGCTGTCCTTTAACTCACTACAAAGGCGATTTCCCATTTCACCCATTCCATATATGGCTATTGTTTTATAATTGTTCTTTATAAAATATTGTTCCAGTGTTATCTCGTTATGTCTTAATTCCATCCAATGGTTTAGTGTATCATAATAGCTTCTGAATTTATTGATTTTCTCATCTTTTTTCTTTAGTATCGAATTTTTTGTTTTAGATACAAAGAATGCTCCTGCAGCAAATCCTAGGCCGATGGTGCAAATGCCTGTAATAATCTTAGTTATCTTCATTATAATACCTTCTTTCCATAATAATTTATGATATTAATTCTACAGTTTTTGCCCTGAATGAGTACCATGCACCTTTTAGATAATACTTATTTTCATATAACTGATCTGCAATAAATCGCAGAAAGAAGATGTAGGCACCTTTATTTTGTTTATAATCTTCACTATATATTCTTAGCATCAGCTTCCAACCCTGCAGTCTTTTTTTCATATCAGCCGTGATTCCATCCTCACTGACATAATAATTAACCAAAAAATCATTGCTAAAATCAACCTGATACTTTTTGGCAATCCTTATCCACATATCCCAGTCCTGACAAGACCGCAAATGGGTATTAAACATCCCGCACTGCTGAAAGCACTCCTTGCGTATCAAGGGAAATGAAGTCGATCCTACTGCATTTTGCTTTAGTAAACCTTTCACACTATTTTTCCGGATGTCCTTGATCGGTACGCTCCTTCTCATCTTGCTTTTTTCGTCCACCCGGAAATATTTACAATAAACCAGTCCGATCCTATCATTACGGAATAGTTTTATCTGCTGAAACAATTTATTCGGCAGCCATTCATCATCATCATCCAAAAATGCCACATATTCACCTCTGGACCTTTTAATCCCGATATTTCTGGATGCACACGCGCCCAAATTCCTCTTATTAATATAATACGATATCCTGTTGTCCTGGTAGCTCCTGATTAACTCACCGACTTTTTGAGCCAGCTCCTGATTGGAAGGGCAGTCATTTACTATAATAAGTTCCAGCTTCGTATAGGTTTGGGATATGACACTGTCTATTGCCCGCTTTACCGTTTCAACAGGTCGGTTATAGGTAGTGATAACCACACTGATGAGTCCCTCTTTCGTATAATCACTCCCTTTCTCGTACTCTTATGCAGCTTAATTATTATATCGGTATACTAACCCTTTTATATTACATTTCCATCGGCTCCTGCTGAGGTTGATGAAGCAGTCTTTCTATTAAATCCGTATATTGATCTATATTGCATCTATCTTTTATCATGAGCCTGGAGGCATCCCCCATTTCACTTAACCGCTGTCTGTCATGATATAATAGTTTTATTTTATCTGTAATCCCGGCTATATCCTTCAAACAACATATGAATCCATTCTTTCCGTCACGGACAAAGTTCCTGGCACCCGAGGTATCTGTTACTATCGGTACCGCACCTGATGCCATGGCCTCCAGCATGGATAAGCTGGTTCCCTCCATGTCAGACACATTAATAAATATATCGCTTTGTTTCCAAAACTCATACATTTGTTGATAAGGCAGGCTTCCATACAGCTTAACCCTGTGTTCGAGCTTCTGTTCCTGTACATAAGCCTTTATTGTCTCATATAACGAACCATCACCCGCAATATGAAGCTGATAATTTATTTCCGTTTCCTCCAGCATAGGAATCAATGGAATTAGCAGGTCCGCTCTTTTTTGCTCTTTTTCCAATCTGCCTCCATAACCTATTCTTATCGGTGAATTAGCATCCGGATAATGCTTCTTATAATATTCCTCGTAGGGTACCGGACTGTTCATATAAAATATTTTATCCTTAGGAATCACAGACCGCTGAAGCAGCTTGTCCTTAATTTCATGACTCACGCAAAAGACAGCATCAATGCTGTCATGGAACAACTCATTCTGTTCATATCTCCTGACAAAATCGCTATGGATCACCGAGACAATATTCAACTGATCCGCACATATTTTTTTGATCATTACTGCAGCCATAAAGACCTGGTTTATTCGGTTTATAATAATGGAGCAGGGCAATCGGCATATAATTTCATCTGCGATGGCCTTGATGGAAGCTATATATTGTTCATCCTGTATATTAAGCTTCAGAACCTGATAACTGCCGTTGTCTTTCAGGTTTGCTTCCTCTTGTGACAGAAAAATGGTAACATCATGGTTTCGCTTTACAAGAGTGTCTGTCAAATTCAGAGTCCATCTTTCAATTCCTCCAAAAGCAGCTCCGCCCACCAGGTCGAGAATAATACTTTTTTTTCTGTCCTTATTCTCCTGATATTCCTGTTTTCCTGACAAAAAACGGATTCGCTCCTCCAGGAAGACCGATAGGATCTGTTCCTTAAGGATAATGTTCTCCGGTTTAATCCCTGCTTGGATTAACTGCTTTTTAATCTCTTCATGATACATACTTGCAATGACAATTTGATATTCCTCCCGGGCATCCTTCAGAACATCAGGGTCCTTAATTATGCTCCCTTCCAGACTCCGGCCGAATTTCTTTCTGTCATTATCCAGAAAGAACGCGATATCAATCCCCAGACTCCGAAAGTTCCTGGCCACCTTCGCTCCTCCGCCGGAAGCACCAAATATTACGATTTTCTTCTCCATAAGCTTCCGATCATCTCCGTTATCCGTAAAATTCCAACCTATACTTATTCACAAGCACAAACTTGCGCCCAAGCTTAGTAAGCAATATCTTTGCGTCCTCATGGGCAGCAACCGGTAAAATAAAATAAATGATATCGGCATCCTGGCCGGCAATATCCTCAGGCTTTTTAACTTCTCTGCCCTCAAAAGTACCGGCAGCAGCCTTGTCGATTATAGTTTCTAATCTCCAGTCCTCAAAATGATTTTCAATTACATTCTTTATTGTCTGCGCCTGAGCGATCAATCCCCATATGCCATACCGTATTCTCTTGTTTCTGGCAAAGGGCAATTCCTTCAATCCCTTGACCAGCTCACTGTTTATCATACTCCTTGTCCGTAACCCATAGTAATCATTCAGCCATTGGGAGTCTTTTACCTGCTCAAATCTTCTTTGAATTTCCCTAATAAAGATCTCTGTAATAGCCCGCTTATCTTCTTCATAATCAACAGCCTCCGGATTCCAGACGATCTCTTTGAATTTATCCGGAGTATATAGGGTCAAGTACTTGTCAATCCATGAAAATCTTCCGTCAAAATTATCTGAAACAAGTATAACCGGAATTCCCATAGCCATACAAGGGGCTGCCGCATGAAGCCTTGAGGTCACTACAAGTGTTGCCTCCTTCCGATACCTGTCTAGTTGGTTAACTCCTGTTTGATAGAATTGTCTGTATTCCTCCTCCGTCATGAAATCACTGTCTGATAACCTGTTAAATTCAATCTGGTGTTTTACATACTCGGCGTTTAATTTGATTTCCTCAGGAATATACTCCGTCAAGCTCTCCGGTATATCTGCAAGAAAGATTTTGGGCTTACCGGGGCTGCTCTTTCTTCTTGGAAAGAGAGCTGTAGCACACCCGGACAGATATGCCTGTATGCCATGATTTTTCATATTAAGCAATGTTTCTTCATCTCTGCAGCCAATTGGCTGATAGGCTTTTAAATTATCGATGATAGCGTTATCAAATTCTGTTGAATGCAGATGAAAGCTGATAAATACGGGAATGATGTCTGATGATACCGGGAGAGTACCATAAGGATAACCGAATTGATTATATATCATATTGAATGCATTGAATGGCAGTAGTACCTGCTCCCCGGAATAATCCTTGGTATGATATCTGCTGATTTCAATCAGATCCTTATCTTCCACGCCCATCTGGTGATAAATATGCCTCATTGCACAGGTCTGGATGGGATCCCCAATATTCAGTACGGTTTTTCTTCCGGCTCTCATCGGCCGCTTTGCATACGTAAGCACTGCATACTTCATGATTTCTCCTCCTGCGCTCTTTATGAATTATTGTTCATCCAGCCTTCCATATAATCTACTACACATTTCGAAGCATTTCCCCGGTCTGCCATCCCCACACTGTCCAGGTACTCCAACACCTTGTTCCTGTAAGAATCTTCTTTAAAGTCCGCAATGTTCTTCATAAGCGTTTCATTATCCTTTGCAATGTGATATGGAAGACTGAAATAGTCAATGTAAAAATCCCGTTCCACAGCATATTCCATTACATCCGAGGCAAATAAGAAAACCGGCTTGCCGGTCAGGGAAAACTCGCTGATAACGCTGGAATAATCAGAGATCAGTATATCTGAGGCTGCAAGAAGTTCCTGCATGTCATCATAATGGGAAGCATTCAGAATTTGTTCATTGTATACTACATCTCCTGCCCGGAACAGCATGGTTGGATGCAGCCGCAGCAATACAGTCCATGTCCCGCCAAATTTTGCAGATAAGGTGTTCCGTAACAATTCCGTATCCAATCGGTAATAATCAAGATTACGGCTATTCCGATAGGTAGGAGCATACAGTACTGTTTTCCTGTCTGTCTGCAGGTTAAAATATTCATATACCTTGGTACGTATCTCGCTGCTATCACCGATCAGAATATCATTTCTTGGATAGCCGCATTCCATGATTTCACCATGATACAAAAAAGCACTCCGATAAATTTTTGAACAGCATGCACTGTTTGAAATCATGAGATTCACAATCTTATCCATATGCTTAGAGGTTTTCTCGTATGGTTTGTTGCCATAATTCCTTGGATTATCCGCCCCTATTTTCTTCATGGGGCCTCCTCCTCCATGCCATGTCTCAATAAAGCACTGGGTCTTACGTTTCTTATAATGGGGAAGTTTCCTTTGATTATCTACCCATATTCCGGCAGTGGCAAGCTCATACAGCGCCTTAACGGATTCGTATTTTACGGTACGAATCTTATCAGGAAATCTTGCATCAGTAAAGTCCGTCAGCCAAACCAAATCCCAATCCAGCTTTCTTCTCAGGATTTCCTCTGCTATATATTTGGGATTACATCCATATCCCTTTCCTACATAATTGGCAAACACAATTTTATTCTTTTTTATAGGAAAAAGCCTGAAAAGATAGAATAGTGATGTGATATATAGGTGTACAATCCAGTTATCTTTTTTCATTGGGATCTTCCTCCCCTACTTATTTTGAAGCTCCGATGTCTGTCGATCCGACATACTCTGCAGCATCCGCCGGTACATCTCCAAAAGTCCGACCTCCGCCTTCCATCCCAGAGCATTCAGCTTACTTGTATCCAGTTCTATCTTTACATCAGGATTATACCCGAGCGCCTGAGCATTCCCCAGTTCATATACCACCTTTATCCCAGCCTCCGGGTACAGCTCCGACAGCATCTGCGCCATATCTCTGATCGATATTGCCGTTGACTGGTTTGCTGTATTATAGGCTTCTCCATTCTTTCCCTTTAGCAGAATAAGCAGGATTGCCTTAACTGCATCCCTTGTATAACAATAATTCCGAACAGTTTCGCCCCTCGTATGCAGAAGGATATCTTTTTTTTCTAAGATACATCGCGCAAATTCAGCGAATACTCTATTATCATGATACCCGACTCCAGCTCCGAAGGTCTGGCTGAGTCTGGCAATCTTTACCGGAACTCCGTACTGCTTTACATAGGACGCACATAAACATTCAACCATCCTCTTACTTTCCGAGTAGCTGCTCCTGACATTCAATGGGTCTAAATATCCATAATCTTCTTCCCTGATATACTTCTTCCCTCTGTCCGTAACTCCATAGACCTCCAGAGACGATAAAAATACCATACTATCGGTCTTCTTTGTCTTCGCCAATTCCAGTAATTTTATACTTCCTGTCACTGCCGTTTTTATGGTATCAACCGGTATGTTAATAAAATCCTTTGAACCTGTGACACTGGCACCATGGATGATATAATCAATGGGATACGGAATGAGCAAATCGTCCCGGATGTCTCCGCAATATATTGTAAGGCCGGAGTGACTACAGAATTCACCAAACACTCTTTTTGCTTTTTCTGCATCGCGTACATAAGCAATCACCTTTATATCAATCCCACGACTTTCTCTGCAGTATAACAGCGTCCGGACTATTTGGGAACCAATTAAGCCAGTGGCTCCGGTAATAAATACTGTTTTATTTTCCATCCGCTCAAAAGGGATATTACTATCAGTGATATTTATAATATCCTCCTCAAGTATACTATCCCCTTGAAAATACCCTGCTGTCACAAGCACATTGTTATCCATCTTCATCTCACTCCCTCCCAATCCTTTCATTACAGGCCGAATATCTGGGAGTTCTCCCTTGCCTCACTGATCGCCCTGAATATGTAATAATCAGACGGAGTTGTTATCTTAATGTTTTCATAAGGTCCTGCAACGGTTTTCAGTGAAAAACCATAATGACTCATAATTGAAGCTGAATCAATAAAATCATTTCTGCCTTCCCTGATTGCTTTTCTATGTGCTGACAGGATATCCGCCAGGTAAAAGCTTTGGGGGGCCTTTGCCATCATACTTCTGCTTCTGTCATTGATCCTGTCAATATCGCCTTCATCATTGACTGTGATTACCGTCTCAACGGAGGGTGCAACCGTTATCGCCGAACCGTATTTTATAACACCTGAAATATTATCTGTTATTACCTTTTCATTAATCAGCGGTCTCACACCATCATGAATCAATACCAGGCTGTCTCCGGGACACTCCCTTTCCAAAATTTCCAGCCCATTGTAAATTGATTCCTGGCCTGTATTACCTCCTTCTACAATCCACTTAACCTTATGAATGGAAAATTGCCTTAGTCTGTCTTCCAAATATGGTATCCATGAAGCGATACAGACGACCACAATTGCATCTATATCCGCATGATGCTCAAAATGTTCGATCGTATGTATGATGATATCTTTTCCATGCAATTTAAGGAATTGCTTCGGCGTCGTATTACTTTTCATACGGGTTCCGGCCCCACCTGCAAATATCAATACCGTATTCATGCATCAACCTCCTTCTTCTCCAGTATCCTGCATATTTTATGGAACAGATCTTCACTTCCAAAATAACCCGGTGTAAAATCAAACACTCTCTGTTTTACTAATTCACGTTCGCTCTCGTAATGATCCGCCGACAGAACCGCCCTTTCCAAATCCTCCTGATTCTCCACCTTGCAGCCCGGTGTAAGGTCGGCATAAGGAAAATACATTTCCCTTGAGCTTTTCATATATTCCCCCAAGTCATAATCAAAAAACACGATTGGTTTGTCCATCAGCAGGAAATCAAAATATATGGATGAGTAATCTGTAATCAACACATCCATATCACCAAGTAATGGATATGGATCCTCCTGCGGGTCCAGAATATAGATATTGGACGAGGCACATTTCGCAAATTCTTCCTTCTGCTTGGATTTAAGATGGAGCTTAATAAACAGAAATAAATTTTCTTTCAATAGGAACTGTTTAAGCCTTTCGCCGTCTATGAT
>JAFAFU010000074.1 GCA_023423335.1 Bacillota bacterium
CATCGAGAGCGGTTATATCGTTCGCGGATTAACCGTAGAAAATGAAGATTGAAATTTCAAGCCGGCTTATGAACATAATGAAAATCTGACAAATTTTAACGTTATCGTTCCTGACATTAAGGAAACATTTTCAAAGGCTGTCCGTGTGGGCTGTGCAGAGTTGCAGCCGGTGACTGAGATGCCTGATTACGGAGTGTCGAATGCTATGTTTATAGATACTTTCAACTATCAATGGATGCTGCATCAAGTGCACAAGGAAGTGAGCTTTGAAGAGCGTATACAGCTTTGGGAGGAAAAAAGAGATAAATAGCATGTAATATAACCAAAATCAGTAACCCCCCTGGGGGGATCTATTGACAAATCAGGCTTACGGTGATAAGATACCAGTATCCCCCTGTGGGGGATACTGGTATCTTGTTTTATTATATGCTTAACTATAGAAAGGAAGTAACTCAATGGAAGCCAGCACACATGAGCACCACCATGGCCATAGTCAAACCAAGGCAGTTCTCAACCGTATTTCCCGCGTGACGGGACATATGCAATCTGTAAAAAAGATGGTGGAGGAAGGCAGGGATTGCAGTGAAATACTGATTCAGCTTTCCGCCATACGTTCTGCCGTCAATAATATCGGGCGTATCATTTTGCAGGATCATATTGATCACTGCGTTGTAGAAGCAGCCCAAAACGGCGACAGGAAGGTCCTTGACGATCTCAATAATGCAATTGAGAAGTTCTTAAAGTAACTGTTGAAGGGGGATATCATGATTAAAAAAATAAACCGCCTGCTCAGCGGGATTCCAATGACCATCGCCGCTGCTGTCTTTCTGGCCGCAAGCCTTATCCTGCTCCTGACCGATACGAGATTTCCTGTCGATCCCGCATGGATTACGGTGATAATCTGCGGCTTTCCCCTTTTGTATCTTGCCATTACCCGCCTTATCTTCCGGAGGTGGGTTTCCTCCGCTCTGCTGATTTCCATTGCAATGATTGCCTCTATTGCAATCGGAGAATTATTTGCTGCCGGAGAAGTTGCTTTTATTATGGCAATCGGTGCCATATTAGAGGACAGAACGGTTGAACGCGCAAAGAAAGGATTAAAGCAGCTCATCAGCCTTACTCCCGTACAAGGAAGAAGAATTGTCTCTGACGGTTTGGAAAGCCGGGAGGAAATGGTTCCGGTGGAACAGATTCGGGAAGGCAATATTCTGCGTATTCTGCCCGGAGAGGCCATCCCGGCGGATGGCGAGATAATATCCGGCAATACTTCCGTAGATCAATCCATCATGACCGGAGAATCCCTTCCTGTAGATAAAGGCGCGGGTGATGGAGTATTCTGCGGAACCATCAATTGTTTTGGTGCGATTGATATTATCGCTACCAAGGTCGGTGAGGATTCCTCCCTGCAAAAATTGATTCGGATGGTCCGGGATGCTGAAGGCAGGAAAGCGCCCATGCAGCGTATTGCGGATCAATGGGCAACCTGGCTTGTGCCGGTTGCTTTAGCCGTAGCAATCATCACGTTTATCGCTACCAGGGACATAACCCGGGCAGTTACAATTTTGGTTGTTTTCTGTCCGTGCGCACTGGCATTGGCTACACCTACCTCTATTATGGCGGCCATCGGTCAGGCGGCAAAGCACGGTGTCATCATTAAATCAGGGGAAGCGCTGGAAAACATGGGAAAGGTTGATTGTATCGCCTTTGATAAAACCGGAACCCTGACCAACGGAAATCTTATGGTTGCGGATATTTACCCTTTGGCTGAGGAGATCGATAAGGAGCAGCTTTTAGGCTTGGCCGCTTCTGCGGAAACCTATTCGGAGCACCCGGCGGCAAAGGCAATTCTTGCTCATACAAAAGAACTGCAAATTGTAATAGAGCCTGCAATTGATTTTCAGATGTTACCGGGCAAAGGAATCACGGCAGCAATCAACGGGCAGACGCTGCTGTGCGGAACCTTGACCTTTATGAAGGAAAAGCAGATACCTATCGATGAATCGGCGGTAATTACACTGGACCGGTTTCGTGCGCAGGGAAAGGCAATCATCCTTGTCGCAAAAGGAAGGGCTTTGATTGGGGTTATTACCTTTTCGGATACGTTACGGGATACTGCTCACAATATGGTTAGGGAACTTCACCGTATGAATACTCAAGTCGTATTGCTTACCGGAGACCACGCACAGACTGCGAAGTATTTTGCTGAGAAGGCCGGCATTCATTCTGTTAAAGCGGAGCTGCTCCCCGAGGATAAGGTCAGCAGCATTGCGGAACTTAAAAAGCAGGGGTACAAGGTTTGCATGATTGGAGACGGCGTCAATGACGCTCCTGCGCTTAAAACTGCCGATGTAGGCGTGGCAATGGGCGGTATTGGAAGCGACATTGCGGTGGAAGCCGCAGACATTGCATTGGTCGGGGATGACATTGCCAAGATCCCTTATCTGAAAAAGCTTTCCGCCTCAACCCTTCGCACAATTAAATTTAATATTGTACTGTCCATGACAATTAACTTTATTGCCATCCTGCTGTCTGCGGCAGGGGTACTGAATCCGATTACCGGTGCATTGGTTCACAATGCCGGTTCTGTGCTGGTGGTGCTGAATGCGGCGCTGTTATATGACAGAAAAATCAAATAGCATTTACAGGGCAGGCATCACTCATTATAAAATACATAGCTCAGATCAGCCTGCATAAAGGCAGTATTATTTTATGTTAGTATTTTATTTCCTTCTCTCTTGCTCTTTGTAGGAAAATGTAATAAAATAACAAGCGTGCAAGGTCTTGGGCCATACTGGATGATGCTGAAAAATTCAGTGGCAAAAATGATGTAATGGAGATGTGAGTATGCGTATACTGCTTGTTGAAGATGATTTATCTCTTCAAAATGGGATTTCATTCAAACTCAATAAAGAGGGAAATGACGTTTTATGTACCGACAGCATTGAAGGCGCACTTTCTTTATTAAAAAAGAACAACTTTCATATGGCGATTTTAGACATCAGCCTTCCCGATGGAAGCGGGCTTGATATATGCCGTCATATACGCCATACCGCGCCTGCGACGCATATAATGTTTCTTACGGCAAAGGACACAGAAATAGACATTATCATGGGCTACGAGACAGGTGCGGATGATTACCTTACCAAGCCGTTCAGTATATCGGTTTTATTAAGTAAATGTAATGCCATAGCCCGCCGCACGGAAACAGATCCGAGTATAGGCACAATATCGTTAGACACATCAAGGCAGTCAGCATATGTTCGTGGGACAGTCGTTTCATTAACGCGGAATGAACTGCGATTGCTGAATCTTTTGTTACGGAACTCTGGGCAGATATTAACGAGGGAACGACTTTTACAGGAGCTTTGGGATGTCAATGGCGACTTTGTGGATGAGAACACATTAGCGGTTAATATACGCCGCTTGCGTGAAAAGGTAGAACGTGATCCCTCATGCCCGTCTTTAATAGAAACGGTACGCGGTGTTGGTTATCGTTTAAATGGTGATGTATGATGTTTTTGAAGGATAAAGAAGTTAAGCTGGTTGCAAAATTAGATAAGCTGCTCAATGGGGAGCATATTGAAATACCGGCCGGAATACTGGAGGAAAAAATTTGGCAAGTGCTGCGGGCTTTAGAAGCAGCCGAACAAAAAGGCAATGCCGAACGCGAAAGCGTCCTACGTTTGATGAGTGATATTTCCCATCAGATTAAGACGCCGCTTTCATCGCTGACACTACATTTGGACTTGGCGAGCGACACGTCACATACTGCAGAAGAACAGGCAGCATTTCTTGGCGAGTGTAAAAGACAAGCGGAAAAAATAGGCTGGCTGACCGATGCGTTGTTCAAAATCTCCCGTTTAGAAAACGGGCTGATTACTGTTAAAAAAATCCCGTCTGATCTTGTGAAAACTGTATGTGCTGCGGTGTCCTCTGTTACGGCACAAGCTAAAACCAAGGGCTTAACCATTACAAATCATTTGCCTGATACGCTGGAACTGGCACATGACCCTGTTTGGACAAAGGAAGCTTTATGCAATATCCTGGATAACGCCATCAAGTACACATTCACCGGCGGTATCGCTGTGGCTTTAGAAAAAGGTCCAATTTATACCCGCGTTGATATTACCGACACGGGGATCGGACTTAATCCATTGGAATATACAAAGATTTTCCAACGGTTCTACCGTGTTCGCTGTAATGAGTCCCAGCGGGTAGAGGGGACAGGCTTAGGGCTAACGATTGCGCGTGAAATTATGCGCCAGCAGGGCGGCAATATCACCGTGGCATCCGAGAGCGGGAAAGGAAGCGTTTTTTCAGTATTCTTACAAAATTGTTAGGTTGGTGTCAGAATGCCGTAAGATTCATTTGTTATGATGGCTGATGAAAGGCAGGGATAAATTATGGTTGTGAAGACAGAAAATCTATCAAAAACATATCAAATAGGTGAAATGCAAGTCCACGCCCTGAAAGGAGCCGGCATCGCAATCAAACGCGGTGAAGCGGTTGCTATTGTCGGCTCCTCAGGTTCAGGTAAAAGTACGTTGTTACATCTGATTGGAGGTATTGACCGTCCCACTGATGGCAAGGTATTTATTGAAGATGAAGATATCTACTCACACGGCGATGAAACCCTGGCTTTGCTTCGCCGCCGCCGTATCGGTTTCGTTTTTCAGATGTACAACCTCATGCCGCAGTTAAATGTCTACGAAAACATCGTGCTGCCCCTTGGACTGGACGGGCGTATTGTGAACAGATCGCGCGTTGAGGCATTGCTGGAAAGTCTGGGGCTTGCGGACAGGCAGAAAAGTCTGCCCAGTCAATTGTCGGGCGGCCAGCAACAGCGCGTCGCCATCGCCCGTGCCTTGGTGACGCAGCCCGCGATACTGCTGGCCGACGAACCCACAGGCAATCTCGATTCCCGGACCGGTGCGGAGGTATTGAATCTGCTCCGCTCGTCGGCACAAAAGCTGGGGCAGACCATGGCAATTATCACCCACGACGAGAAGGTGGCCCAATTCTGCGACCGGGTACTGCGTATCGAGGACGGCGTGGTACGGGAGGGCTGACTATGAAAATTTCGGTTTTCGCGTGGAAAAGCATCCGACAGAGTAAGCATATTATTTTAATGATCGGGCTGGCATCTGTCTTGATTTGCGCTGTTATTAATTTGGGTTTCAGTGTGCAGCAGTCCATTATTGACAATTTACTTGAAACGACCGGCGACTGTCATGTAAAGTACAATTTTGTTACAGAAGAACAAACCGCGCTGCTGTCCTCACGGAAAGAAGTGGCATTGGCTGATTTTCATTTGCTTATGAACGGCTGGGGCAATCCCATAAACGGAAAGGATGGAATTATACTTTCCTATTCGTCGGCGTTGGGGCAGGTTGCAGGCTTCAAGCTGACCTCCGGCCGCCCGCCCGAAAAGGAAAATGAGGCGGTTATACCGCCCCATGTCGCGAAATATTTGGGCATTGAGGCAAAGGTC
Source organism: Bacillota bacterium (assembly GCA_023423335.1). Lineage (GTDB taxonomy): Bacteria > Bacillota > Clostridia > Lachnospirales > Lachnospiraceae > Mobilitalea. The sequence goes on from JAFAFU010000074.1 coordinate 5,492, forward strand.
GGCTCGGAGTTTGACCTGATATACCGAGAACAACAGCCGGATGGAAGTATTACTGAGGAAACCATGCTGCATCTTGTCGTTTCCGGCATATTACATGAGCAACGGATGTATGCGGCAATGGATATATATGATATATTCGTGTCACGTCCTCTCGCGGAAAAGTTCGATTACGGGACGGAGCTGTATTTGCGCTTCAAGGGAGGGTATGGGCCGGAAAGCACAGCCTTTCGATTGGCGGAACTCGCGGGCATACATGAGAAGGATATCTTCCTTAATGAACAGTATTTATCGGCAAATTTTCATGATTTCTCAGCTATATTTTTCGTCGCGGCGGTTTTGTTAATTCTATGTGCGGCGGGCGCGTTGGTCATTTATAATGCCTACAACCTCTCAATTGAGAAGAAAATCCATCAATACGGCTTGCTGATTCTGATCGGCGCATCGAAAAAGCAGATAAAAAACTGCGTGCGTACGGAAGCTCTGTATTGTACCCTGCTTGGCTTACCTGCCGGCCTGCTTGCGGGTACATTCACCGGATATGCCGGAACAGGGGCAGTGGACGCTATCTCAGGAATTTCCATTACTTACACTTTATCGCCCGCCGCCTATCTGCTGTCCGCCGTCGTGACGCTGCTTATGGTGCTGGTCGGCGTCATGCGTCCCTCTAAAAAGGCTTCACAGACAGCACCGGTCGACGCAGTGCGGTTTACTGATGCGGAGGGCAAACAAGCAAATAGACCAACTATTGAGAATATCACGCTGGATACGCTGGCGCGTATCAACTTATCAAGAAAGCGCGGCCGCACCATCGGTACGGTGGTTTCCCTTGCCATGAGCGGGATACTGTTCGTAGGGGTCTCCACCATTGCTTTTTCCTTGCGGGACAGCACCGGTCATCTCGCGAGGAAGATGACTGTCGGGGATATGATGATTTCCAACAACAGCTTCTCGGCCACGGAATACGAGGACGGTACAATCGTTGTCAGCGATCCCCTAAATCCAGGTCTGGTTGACACAATAGGCAGGTTAGACGGCGTTTTGGACGTAGAAACTGTAATGCTTCGCGCCCATTATCTGCCGACGGACAACGGCAGAATGGGCGGCAGTACCGCTGTTGCGGGTGTGGAGGAACACACCATGAGGAAAATCCTATCCCATATCAAGGATGGGCGCGTGACAATGGAGGATTTTAACGATCCGCACAATGTAATTGCCGTAATCGGGACTTATCCCAATGATTATGACTTATCGCTGGCGCTGGCTGCCTTCGCCCCAGGCAAAGAAATAACACTAAAATACCAGGATATACTCCATCCTGACGACAACAACGAAACGATGACGTTTCACATCGTCGGTGTAGCATACGCTGACGATGTGAAATATGCGGGGGTCTGGGGATCACTTCCCATGCTGTACACCTTGCAGGATTCCTTTAGTGCTCTCGGCTGGAACGAGAATTACCGGCGGGCTATATTAACCATAGAGGGAGAAAAGCATGACAACCTGTATGGTGTCATTGAAGCTCTTTGTTCACAAGAAGCCGGGCTGTCATTTCAATCCCATAAAAAGCTCTCTGACGAACTCAAGCGGCAGCTTACCGGCGTAACCGTGTTAGTTCTTCTGATCGTGGCTGTTGTGGCGTTGATCGGATTCCTCAATCTGGCGAGCGCGACATATATGGGAATAGAACAACGTAAAAAGGAATTGGGCGTACTGATGGCGGTGGGATTAAGCCGCAAAAGCGTCGGCAAACTGCTCACGCGGGAAGGGATATTTGTGTCTCTGGTCTGTGCGGCAATCTCCGTTGTGCTTGGATTAGGTCTGGGATCCGGTCTGTACTGGCTGCTTATTAAAAACGGCGCGGATTATCTTCAATTTACATTTCCGTTCTGGCCGCTGGTTTCGCTCTGCGCTGTTATCGGACTTGTACCCTATACCGTCACTCTGCTGGCATCTCGCAGGCTGCGACGTTCCACAATAATTGAGCTTTTAGGACGACAAATGTAACATTGATGCTATTTAGGGATAGCGTTTGACGCGAAAACAATGGCATGATATAATATATATACCCCTATGGGTATAGAAAGGAGCCTGATTATGCGTCAATGTATGGATGCGGATAATCTTCACCGCAGATTGAATAAGATAATTGGACAACTCAAAGCCATTGATAAAATGATGGAGGAGGATATTCCCTGTGAGAACATACTGATTCAGATCAATGCTGCCAAAAAGGCACTGCACAAGGTTGGGCAGGTCGTGTTGGAGGGTCATATCAATCACTGTGTCCGGGAGGGTATTGAACACGGAGATGCGGACAAAACCATTTCCGATTTTGCGAAAGCAGTCGAGCATTTCTCAAGGCTTACTTAAAAAGCAGCGTAAACTCAAAGCAGCCGTTTCAGCGGTTGCTTTTTTAGTTGACAGACCATACCCCATGGGGTATAATAGAAAAATAATATACGTATACCCCTATGGGTATATAAAGGAGGAATGCTGTGATTTCATTTTTCAAGGACGATGATAAGCGAACCCTGCTGTTTTTAGGAGTTTCCTTTATATCGTTAATCATCAGCTTTTTTGATATAGGTTCTTTTCCTGTCAATGCGGCATGGGCTGCCATCTTGCTCTGCGGTATCCCCATTGTCAAAGGTGCAATCGTAGGGTTGGTTACGGAGTTGGATGTCAAAGCGGATGTTCTTGTTTCTATCGCGCTGGCCGCTTCCGTTATTATTGGCGAAATCTTTGCCGCCGGCGAGGTTGCCTTTATCATGACCATTGGTTCATATCTCGAAGAGCGAACAGTCAAAAAAGCTCGCGCCGGGATCGAAAAGCTGGTACACTTAACGCCGACCACGGCAAGGATAATTCGTGCCGAAACAGAATTCCTTGTTCCGGCAGAACAAATCAAAATCGGCGATACCTTGCGGGTGCTGGCCGGAGAAACGATTGCTGTTGACGGCATAATTACCAAAGGCCAGACATCGGTAGACCAGTCCGTTATGACCGGGGAATCCCTTCCGGTAGACAAAGGTGAGGGCGATGAGGTCAAAAGTGGTACAGTCAATCAATTTGGTACTTTTGATATGATCGCACAAAAGGTTGGTGAAGATAGCTCCCTGCAACGGATGATACGCCTTGTAGAATCCGCCGATGCCGGGAAAGCGAAAATCGTAGGGCTGACCGACCGGTGGGCAACGTGGATTGTATTTATTGCTCTTGCAACGGGAGCCCTTACATGGTTTGTCACCGGTGAGATCATTCGCTCCGTGACCATCCTCGTTGTATTTTGTCCCTGTGCCCTGGTGCTGGCCACACCTACCGCAATTATGGCAGGAATCGGTAATGCCACAAAATACGGAATCCTGATTAGCCGGGGGGATGCATTGGAACGGCTTGCAAATGTGAAACGAATTGCCTTTGATAAAACAGGCACGCTCACTTATGGAAAACCTGCTGTAGTCAAAATTGAGAGCTGCGATACTTCCATTGACAAAGCTCAGATATTACAATTGTCCGCAGGTGCGGAGCAACGCTCAGAACATCCCCTTGGCAAGGCCATCGTAACTCATTATAAACAGGAATATGGGAAAGCGCCTCTGGAGCCTGAGAAATTCCGGCTGCTTGCCGGACGCGGCGTATCGGCTGTGGTTAACGGCAGACAAATATATGCAGGGAATGATGCTCTTTTAACCGATCTGAAAATAGCCTTGCCCGAGGCGTTGCAACAGGGTGCGGAGAACGAAAAGGCAGAGGGCTCCACTGTCATCTATGTTACGGATGATACCCATGTTCTCGGAATGATTGCCCTGTCAGATACCCTCCGCCCCGATGCTGCCGATACCGTTCAGGCGATTCACTTCACCGGAATAAAAACCGTACTGCTCACAGGTGACGCACCGCAGGCGGCGGAGCATATCGCAAAAATTGCAGGAATTGACGATGTGAAGTCCGGATGTTTACCGGAAGATAAGCTGTCAGCCATCCGGCAATACCAGCAAAACAATGAGGCGGTCTGTATGGTAGGCGACGGCATCAACGATGCTCCTGCGCTTAAATCAGCGCAGGTTGGAATTGCGATGGGCGGAATCGGAAGCGACATTGCCATTGAAGCTGCCGACATAGCTCTCATCGGGGACGATATAAAAGGAATCCCCCATCTGCTGATGCTCTCAAAGAAGGTAACTCGCACCATCAATATTAACCTGGCAGCTTCCATGACACTCAATTTTGCCGCCATCGGCCTTGCGATAACGGGCATCCTCACCCCCGTTTTAGGCGCATTGGTACATAATGTCGGTTCGGTAGCTGTTATTATCAATTCATCATTATTATTGAAATGGAGGAAAGTAAAATGACAGGATGGTTGCTGTTCGGTTTGTTTTTGCTCGTTGGTCTGGGAATGTTGGTTACTGGCATTTTCTATATGCAAAAGGAAAAACACGATGCGGAATCTGTAAAAATATATCGCGTGGTGTCCGTCATCGGTGCGGTTTTGTCAGTGGGAGCAATCATTTATAAGATTGCAGCATAGCTTAAAGACAGAGCCCGCAGGCTCGAAAAGAACCTGCGGGCTTTATTTTTACCGTCAAAGCTAAGTAACCTGTTTATGGAATTTTATACTGAAGGCGGTTCCTGCCCCGGGCCGGCTTGTAACTGTGATATCTCCATTCTGACCGGTTATTATGCTGCGGGCAAGAGCCAGTCCTATTCCGACGCTTTCCTTCCCTGTATTCTTCCCCCTGAAAAACCTCTGAAAGATATAGGGAAGTTCACGCTTATCTATCCCTACTCCATTGTCAGAGACCAGGATCTCAGTATAGATCGGGTTTTCCGAATAGGTGATCGAGATGGTGCCATGGGCTCCGGTATGCTCTATGCAGTTTTTAAGAATGTTTATCAGGGCCTCCTGTGTCCAGTTTTGATCCCCCAGGAAGGAGGCCTGCTCCTCTCCTTCTATGATCAGCCTCTGCTCCTTCAGTTCCATAGGTATTAATAAAGGTTTCACTGCCTCCCTGACTAAAGCGGCCGCATTCAGCCGTTCCCTCTTAAATTCTACGGTTCCTGCGTCCAATCTGGATAGCTTCAGCAAAGAGGTAAGCAGCCATTCCATCCGTTCCAGCTGCTGCCCCAGAGTCCTGGTAAATTCCTTTCTTTTCTCCGGGTCCAGATCATCCTTACTTAGCAGCTCCGACATGACCATCATCGATGTCAGAGGGGTTTTCAGCTGGTGGGAAATATCAGACAGGGCATCTGTCAGCTGCTGCTTTTCCTTCTTTAACAGTTCCGCCTGTTTTAAAAGAATCAGGGTCACCTTATAGATATTACTCTTTAGGATACTGAGTTCTCCCTCCATATTATCCCTTATATCAAGAGAATAGTTCCCATTATATATGTTTCTGAGATAATCGGACAGCCGCCGGATATCCCTATACCTCTTTCTGGTAAAAAGTGCCGCCGTCAATATCAGCAGACAGGGAATCAGCAGGATCAGAATACGGATGAAAGGGTCGATTAAAAAGGTAAGGACGAACCCTGTTATCGTAATGCTCCCCATCACAAGCAGCATAAACTTAAATTCTTTGTTCCGCAGCATCTCATCCTCCCACCTTATAGCCTAAGCCCCGTACCGTCTTTATAAATGTGGGATTCTGCGGATTATCCTCCAGCTTCTCCCGGATCCTTTTGATATAGACGGTCAAGGTATTATCATTGACAAAATCCCCAGCTACATCCCATATTCCTTCCAGCAGCTGATTCCGTGACAACACCATCCCTTCATGATTGGCAAAGGTAAGTAAAAGCCGGTATTCCAGAGCAGTCAGGCTCACTTCCTTCCCACTCTTATACACCTTCGCATCCAGGGTATTGATCCGGATCTGTTCCAGCTCTATGATATTCCTTGCAGAGCTTTCCTTCCGGTATCTTCTTAAGACCGTCTTAATTCTTGCCAAAAGCTCTCTGATCCGAAAGGGCTTCGTGATATAATCATCTGCTCCCAGCTCCAGCCCCATCACAACGTTTACTTCCTCATCACAGGCGGTCAAAATAATCACCGGAATATCCCACCGGGATCTCGCCAGCCTGCACAGATCATATCCGCTGCCATCCGGCAGAGACAGATCAAAAATGCACAAGTCGAGCCTGTGCTCGGACATGGCTTTTTTGCCATCCTCGGTATTATGGCAGAGAATGACCGAATATCCTTCCTCCTGAAGGGAGTATTCCAATCCCATTGCTATCGTCCTGTCATCTTCCACTAATAATATCTTCACGGTAACCTCCATTTGCCTGATCTCTCTTTGTATTTCCGGTATTAGGCGTGTCAATTGGCTTTCCTGAAATAGCTTCCCGCCAGCCTTACTGCCTCAGTCAGGTCCGCCGCCACCATGGTAGGCGGGTATATAGATGCCAGCTTCTCTTTATCATAACCACCGTATTTGTAGATCCCCGTCGTTACCAGGATGTTGGCCTTGCAGCCCGCATTCATTCCTGCGCCGATATCCGTATGCTTGTCCCCGATCAGTACGGAATTTTCCGGATGTATTCCGAACAACTCCCCGGCTTCCTTCAGCAGACCGGGCATCGGCTTCGAACATTCGCATCCCGGATAACCGGGCGGAAAATTCTTTCTGTCATAATGGGGACAGTAAAGGATCGCATTGATCCAGACCCCCTCCGCATGAAGCTCCTCCAGCATCCGGCTATGGAAGCTTCTCATATCCTCCTCAGAATATCTTCCCAGGGCTATACCGGATTGGTTCGTTATAATTATGACATAGGCCTCCAGTTTTCCCGCCTCCTTAAGAGCCGTAAAGGTATCAGGAAAATAATGCAGATCTTCCCGGCGGTAGGGCATAACCGTATCCATAATTATTGTACCGTCCCTGTCAATAAATAATGCTTTGTCATATTTCACATTGCCGTAGTTCAAGTAATCAACCATTCTGCCTTCTCCTTATAATGCTTCCAGGCTTTTCTTATTATACCATATGCGCAAGCGCCTATGGTATTGGCCCTCCGTGCCAGGATGCGCACTCACTTCGTTCGGCGCTGGGTATAATATCTATCGATATTATATCATATACGCAAGCGCCTATGGTATCGGGATATGAAATATCTATCAATTACACCAGGCCGGGGAGTAAAAAAGCAACCGGAGGCATTCACCGGTTGCTTTAAACATATATTTATTCTGCTATAACAGGCTTTGTCAATATCGTATTAATATCGAATGCGCAGATCCGATCCACCGGATACGAGGCGTTGGCAAAGGCTCCTGATTCAAAATTAACATACAGATAACCATCCTCCAGTGCAATTTCCTCATTCATGGAAGGCATCTCTACGGTGTTTACCAAATCCCCCAGAGGGATAATGTCCTGCTGCTTTTCCGAATAGAGCGGCCGATATACATCCAGCTGTCTCATATAGCCCCTGAGTCCCTGATAAAGCTGGCAGGAACGGGAAAGAATAAGATAGCCGTCCTCTGTAAATGCAATGCCCTGAACTCTGGTCGGCATATTTATGGTATCCGCCTTCGTTAAGGCAATCGAAGCCGCCTCTTCCTGAATCACATAACTGTTCATCTTCGTTTCCTTCAATTCATCATAGGAACCGACCCAAAGCTTATTATCATAATATGTGAGATAGGAAGCAGTTAATCCAAGTTCGCAGGTTGTATAAAAACTTATGTTACTATAAGCCTTTCCGGCATTTACTGCTGCCTGAATATCCTTGAACATAACCGCAGACACCTTTGTGCCGACTGCCACCCAAAGGTGAGTCCCATCATAGCCGATGCCGCCTGCGTGGGCTTTCACGGGGAGCACCAGAGTTGTCAGCAGATTTCCTGTTACCTTATCCATTACATAGATCACGGAATTTTCCTCTGACGCCATATCATAGGCGGTAAGCAGCAGATAGTCCTCTGCAAAGGTGATCCCCTGAGGACACATCTTTGTACTGGTAAAACCGCCGACATTGGTTGTAATCAATCCGGGGATGACGATACTTCTTGAGAAGTCCACATTATTACGGAAGAATTCCATTGTTTTATATGCGGAGGATGCCTCAAAGGCCGCCTGATCCGCAAAAAGCTTCGGAGCGGTACTGGTGGCAGCGACTTCCCTAACGAAAATCTGCTGTTTTTCCGAGGGTGCGCTGTCATAAACCACGCCCATATATTCCCTGCGTGCTACCACGTAGAAGGTGTAGGTTCTACCTGTAATCAATCCCTCTATCACGCAGGTTGTGCTGGCGTTTCCCTTAATTACCGTCTGTTGTGTATACCCTTTGATATCATCCCCCATATAGATGGCATAGGAGGTAGCTCCCGTAATTTTATTCCAGGTAAATCTTACCCTTTGATCTCCTGCTTTATATTTTAAAGCGGGCTGAGCAGGGCTTGTGCTTGTGTTGATCTCAGAGGAGAATTCACCGGTAGTTGCTTTATCATTTTTATATGCGCAAACCTTGTACCGATATCCGGTACTGGATGCTACCGTCTTATCCGTAAAGGTGGCCGTATCTGCATTTCCGATTACTTTGAAGCTTCCGGAGGATGCCGGAGCACGGGAAATAAGGTAACCGGTTGCCCCGGGAACCTCATCCCATGCCAGCGTTATGGAGGCAGCTGTTGTTCCGGATGCTTTAAGACCGGTAACTGCCCCAGGCAAGGAAGTATCTGCGATATATGGCATGGAGAACTCTCCAAAATAATCTGACCCGTCCAATTGTCCGACCACACGGATCATATAGATATGAAAGACTCCTGATTTATTATCCAGAAGTATACTGTTGGTAACTGAACTGTTAATAAACTCAAAGCCTCCGCCGGTCTCCGCCAGTCGGTAAACCTCATAGCGGCTTGCTCCCGCGACTGCATCCCAGCTAAGGGTAATAGAGGTTGAATTCAATGCTTTTACTGTGATATTCGTAATTTTTGCCAGATATACCCTGACATTGATTGTAATATTGGTGGGCATGTTCCGATAGCTGATTTTAACCTGCTGGTCACCCAGCTTACTGCTGTCATAACCGTCAAGCTGATAATCTGTGATGACTCTTTGTGTCCCATCACTAAAATAACCTGTCAGAATCATATCGGAGAAATCCAATTCTTCGCCGCTGCTATAAATTGTCTTTTCAGGAAATCTTGTTAAAACAAATGTATAGGCGGTAGCTGTATCTTCTGCCGCCTTCACTATGTTTTGCGGAAGCAAGCCCATAATAATAAAGGACATTGCAAAAACCATAAGTGACATAATCAGTTTCTTCTTCATCATATCCATCTCCCTGCAATTGAAGCCGTGAACGAGTAGCCAGAAAAATATTGAATAAAAAAAGCCGCGATAAAACGAGGCCTCCACTAATCCAATCTTTCACTTATCTCCATCATAAAATCCAGTTATGAAACTATAAGATATCTGCTCTGCTCCGTATGTACGCTGCCTATGAATTAGTATCTGAGCCTTAACGTTATAATAAACTTTAACAAGGAAATTGTCAATCAGATTCCTCCAGATATTCCATATTCTCCATCTCGGGGAAAAGTTTATATACAAAATAGCACTGTTGGGTTTATCCGGCTTTGTAATATCCGTTACCAACAGTGCCGTTCAGATTATATGCAATTCTACTCTGTATCTTTATGGCGATTATCATATATGAAATCTTGTTATCGTTAATCTCAAATTCTCCGCCAACTCATTTAGCCGATCACAGATATCTGCCGCCACCTGAACGGAGGCTGTCTGTTCCTCCAGAGTCGCAGCCGCCTCTTCCGAACCGGCGGCATTCTGCTCCGCGATGGTGGCCAGTGATTCCAGCATGTCTTTAATCTGATTATTCGCCGCCTCCATCTCCGCTTCGGAACGGTTTAACTCGGAAACCGCATGCTCTGACAGGGTCATAGCCTCGGATATGTCCCTGTATCTGATCATCGTGTCGGATACACTTTTTTTCTGATCCTCTGAGGTAAGTAAAATTCTCTTCATGCTATCTGCCGTCTGTGAAATATGGTGATGCAGTTCCTTCACCACGGAGTCAATATATTGTGAGGATCTGGCGGATTGGTCGGCCATTTTCTGTATCTCCTCCGCTACAACGGCAAATCCCCTGCCGGCCTCACCGGCTCTGGCTGCCTCAATCGCCGCATTTAAGGCCAGCAGATTTGTTTGCTTGGCCATTTCCGCAATAATGCTGCTGGCATCTCCGATCTGAACGGAACTGTTATTCATATTCAGCATAATATCATATGCGCTCTTTGTTGCCAGATCGTTTTCGTGTGTCTGGTTATTCAGCTTTTCTATATCCTGCAGACCGATATGCACCAGCCCCGTAATCCTGCCTGTTATGGAATTCATGTTCTCCATCAGCTGATGATTCAGCATTATTTTCTGCTCCAGGACCTCTGCCTGGGACAGACCGGCCTCGGTATTATTCGCCTGTTCGACCGCGCCCCTGGCTATTTCCTCAACGGTATGGGAGATATCCTCTGAGACAGCAGCCGAACGCTGGGAGGTTGCCGCTAATTTTTGCGCCGTATCCGATACCTCGTTCGCCGAGCCTGTAATATCCGATATGATCTCCCTGAGATTTGCTGTCAGGGTCTGAAACGATCTTGATAATATTCCGATCTCATCCTTCTGCCTCAGATATTGCTGATCGATATCCTTCTGCAAATCCAAATCCCCGATCAGCTTGGATTGCTTTGTCATTACAATCAACGGCTTTGTCAGGGTGATATCCAGCAGGAATACGATTCCTATACTTAAAGCCAGGACCAGGAGCATAACCGTTATTATAATCCGGACCATTTTGGGAATGGCCGCCATTACCTCTGCCCGGTCCGCCGTTATGACAAAGCTCCAGGCCGTGCCTTCAATCGGCGCATAGCCCGCATATAAATACCTGTCACCTTCCTTATAGGCAGCGGCACCGGTACGCTCCTCCATTATCTTCTGAAACATTTCAGCCAGACTTTCCAGCTCCGGATTATCCTCGGAGGCGGCCACCGGATTAAAGCGTTCAATCACCTTGTTTGTTTCCGGATGTGCAATCACGGTGCCGCTCTCATCAATCATAAAGGCGTACCCATATTCACCGTAGGCAATATCCTTTGTTATAACACCCAGATAGTCAGCCTCCATCCGGCCGATTAAAGCACCGGTAACGGCATTGTCCTTGATAACGGGGACAGCCACCTCAATTTCCGGCCGTCTGGTCACCCTGCTGATTACGACACCCGAAATCTCTGCCCTTCCTTCTAAGGCTTCGATGACATAGGCTCTGTCCCGCATCAGCCTCACTGTTCCATCCGTATAATAGGTGTATCCGTTGGGAAGGACATAACCGATATCGAGAAAATCCGTCTTTTCCAATTCTTCCTTTAATATCGTAACATCTACCTCCCACTCGATATTCCTGATCTCTTTTTTCGCCGCGATCAGGTTCAGCATCGAGATAACGGATTCCATTCTGCTCTCCGTTATTTTTGCTCCTTCTGCTGCCAACAGCTTCAGGGAATACTCTGCCTCCGACTTTAAGGAGTTATATCCGATTGCAATCGAGATAAGGCCGATAATTAAGGCTACCGATAATACCACTATGGAAAAAGAAGCGATTAATTTCGTTTTAATGCTTTTCATTTGTTATCCTCCGCTGATTTTGAGATAAATAAGGAATGCCGGGATGCAGGATAAAACCTTAAGTAAATAACAGCTTCTTCTGCTTCGCTTCTCTTTTTTTCTTTGCCAAAAGCTCTGTCAGTTCATATACATCTTTAAACCCATGGCTGCTGTTATTTACAACAACTGATGTTATCGATAGTAATGGGAAACGCTCGGTCTCTCCCCTGCGGTTATTCCCTATGATATAGCCTCTCTGAATATCCTTCGTGCTGTAGAATTTTAAAACCTTTTGTTCAAACTGATTTATAATCACATTAAAATAATTTTCCGAAACAATTTCATTGACAATAACGATAAAATCATCTCCGCCGATATGACCGATAAAATGTTCTCTGGGGATTTGCTCTTTTAGAATACCGGCTAACAGTTTTATCACCAAATCACCATTTTCAAAACCGTAACCGTCATTAAAGGCCTTAAAGTTATCAATATCAATATAGGCCACGCTATATTTAAGACCGCTTTGCAGACAGCATTTCAGCTTCTGTTCCACAATGACATTACCGGGAAGGTCGGACAGGGGATTCTGGTGCTTGGCTTGATCCACTTCAATTTCGGCCGCCTTCTGAAGCAGATCCTTTATCGTTACCGTACCGATATATCGGCCCCCCTCCGTAACTACAATAAAATCATACAGCTTATCATTTGGCCGGGACATGGCCATGTAGGATACCATGCTCACGGAGGTCTGGTAGTCTACGGAGAGAAAGCCGCGGTCCATGATTTCTGAGATCGGTTTGTTATAGTACAGGGAATATCCGTAATTTCCGCTCATCTTTAAAGCCAGCTTTTCATATGTAATAATTCCAAGCGGATGTTCATTTTCTATGATACATAGTCCAAAGAAATCTGGATTTTGTTTGAAGATATCGTATACATAACCTGCCGTTACCTTGGGAGATACAATCCCCGTATAGGTGCACAGATTCTTTATACTGATATTCGAGATGTTGTCCGACAATATCCGGTTATTGGTCCGGTTCATATCCGTGATGGTCTGAATAATTTCATCCTTAATTTCAAACACCTCCGATGACGGCTTCTGAATATAGTAGCCCTGACCGTACTGAATGCCCAGGCTAACCAGGGTTTCCAGCTCCTCACGGGTTTCAATTCCCTCCGCTACCAGGCTGATTTGAGAAGCCTTTGAGAGTTCCACCATTCCTTTTACCAGTGCGTATTTCAGCCTGTCCATATGAATCCCTCGGATCAGCTTCATATCCAGCTTAATAAAATCGGGGTTAATATCACTGATCAAATTCAAGCCGGAATACCCCGCACCGGCATCATCAATCGCTATTTTATAGTCCTGACTCCGGTAATGGTCAATTGTGGATAAAAAGCCCTGCATATCCAATATGACATTACGTTCCGTTATCTCAAAAATGACATTTTGCGGCTGTAGAGTATATTGCATCAGAAAGTCTCTGGTAAAGCCTTTTTTAAAATTCTCATCATGCATCGTATTCGGATTAACATTCAGAAAAAGCTTCTTGCTGTAAGGGGGTATCATGAAACGATAGGCCGCCTCCAGTGCCGTTGTCCTGCATAAGAGTTCGAGATCCCAAAGGCGGTTGTATTCCCCCGCCACCGAAAATAAGGTCTCTGGGCTGTCAATGATACTGTCACAGGTGATTCTGCTTAATGCTTCATGTCCTAATATACTGCCATTCTTTAAGGATACGATAGGTTGAAATACTGTTCTGATCTTTTTGTTATTAATGATGTAATCCAGGGATTCCTTCAATTCATTCATGTTACCGTTCCTCATCTGTTATTTACTATATCTTATCAAGAATATGGCCGATTATCTTACACGGAAAGGTAAACATTATGTAAAATCTATATTAAATAAAGGAAAGAAAGAGAAGAATTGCCTCGTTTTTTATATGGCAATTCTTCTCTTCCGTCCTTACCCCACTTTATTAATCAATTAATCGACAGTTATTAATCCAACGTTGCTAATCAGCTCTTTGCCTTCTGCTGACTGCAGGAATTCGAAAAATGCACGGACAAGTTCATTCTGTTCTGAAATCTCACCAACCGTTGCCATAACAAACGGGCGGCTTAAGAAGTAGTTTCCTGCTACAATATTCGCTGCAGTGGGCTCAACTCCCTCAAGCTTGGCTGCAAGCACGCTGTCATCCAGTACATCGAGGGATACATATCCGATGGCTCCGGGTGTTGAAGCAACCTTTGCCATTACACCGCCGGTACTGTTAATTTCATTGGAATACTTGCACTGATCCACAATCTCAAGAAGCTCTTCGAAAGCACCTCTGGTACCGGAGCCTGCTTCTCTGCCGATGACAACGATCGGTTGATCCGCTCCGCCGACTTCACTCCACTTTGTAGTCTCTCCGGTAAAGATCTTAATTAATTGCTCCTTGCTCAAATCCGATACTGTATTTGCTTTGTCCAAAATAACTGCAATACCGTCAATTGCAACAATATTCTCAACTGCTCCATTGGCTTTTTCCGTATCCTTAAGATTTCTGGAGGAATTTCCGATATCCGTCGTTCCGGCTAACACAGCTTCAATACCGGCGCCTGATCCGGGGAATTCTGCGGTTACGATTACATCCGGATGCTTCAGCATAAATGCTTCGGATGCTGCATTGGCAAGCTTCTCCATGGAGGTTGATCCTACCATCGTGATGGTTCCGGATAATTCCTTGGTTTCAGCCGGTGCCTGTGTAGGCGCTGCCTCTGTGGGCTTTGGATCTGTTTTTGTCTGATCGTTCGTACCTGATGTCTCTGTTGTCTTATCCTGATTAGTGTCCTTTTTCTCCTCCTTAGCACAGGCCCCTAAGGCTCCTACTGCTAAAATGCAAACCAATGCTATGGCTGCTAATCCCTTAAATCTCTTTTTCATAATAATCTCCTTTTCTATTTCTTAGCTCCTCTGGCTAAGCATATTTTCTTTTTTTCTTCTAGCTGGTACGCTTTTAATTTATCACGAGTGATCAATCGAAAAAATCATCTTTTGGTATAAATCCGGTTAAATTTATGTAAAGTATGGAATGCATATTTATAAAACAAAAAAACTGCTCTTTTGTTTATGAGCAGCCCGTTTACGAAATCATAAAGCTTTCCAGTTCTTTTAAGCAAATTTCCGGATCCGGTTTATCATTCACGATGCTTACTTCGATCGCCTGGGATAAATCCAGGGTAAAGATCCCAAGAATTGATTTCCCGTCCACCGCATAGCCTCCGGAAGACAGCTTTAATTTGCAGTCCAGGTGATCCGCAATGCCGATAAAGCTCCTGACTTTATTAAAGTCGTTCAGATATATTTTACACTTTCTCATTTCTTCACCCCCCTGCATCTTACTTGTTTGCCCGCTTTCTCTGTCCTTAGCCTATGGCATGATCCGCGGCCATAAGCTAAGGACGGGATACCCGATTATTCATCATATACATCAAATTCATCATAATCCTCGTAATCTTCCAATCCGTCAATCTCCTCCAGTAAATCCTCGAAGCCCTCATCAAAGTCAAGAATTATGAACGGGTGGTTGTAATGTCTTAAAGAATATTCCATCCTGCCTCCTCCTTCCTTACAGATCCGTTTTTTGCTGATAATCTGTTTACAATCTAATCATACCAGTGCAATGTAAACTCAGTAATCCAAATCAGGTTAAATATGTGTAAACTTTGTGCCTGTGGCTCAAGAATTTACAGGCTTTCATGAAAGACTCCGTTATTGTATGAAAAAACAAGCTGCCACAGCTATACCAAAGTTATCGGTATAAGCTGCGGCAGCCCTGCTTAAGATTTGATTCCTGTTAATTGATCCGTTTTAATGCGTATAATTATTCTGAAAAAAGAGGAGTGGACAAGTAACGTTCTCCTGTATCCGGAAGAACTACTACAATTGTTTTTCCTTCATTTTCAGGAAGCTTTGCGAGTTCGGTCGCTGCCCAAAGAGCCGCTCCGGAGGATATGCCGACCAGTAAGCCTTCGGTCTTTGATAACTCCCTGCCGGTTGCAAATGCATCTTCATTTTTTACCCGGATGATCTCATCATAAACCTTCGTATTCAACACCTGGGGCACAAAACCTGCTCCGATACCCTGAATCTTATGGGGCCCGGATTTGCCTTCCGACAGTACCGGTGAATCAAAGGGTTCCACTGCTACTATCTTAATATCAGGATTTTTTGAACGTAAGTATTCTCCGGCACCGGTAATGGTTCCGCCCGTTCCGATACCTGCTACAAAGATATCTACCTTGCCATCGGTATCTTCCCAAATTTCAGGGCCGGTGGTTGCTTTATGAATAGCCGGATTAGCCGGATTATCGAACTGGCCGGGAATAAATGAATTCGGAATCTCTTCCGCCAGCTCATTTGCCCTGGCTATCGCACCCTTCATACCCTTAGGGCCTTCGGTCAGCACAAGCTCGGCACCATAGGCCTTCAGCAGGTTTCTTCTCTCAACACTCATTGTCTCAGGCATCGTCAGGATTAACCGATAGCCCCTTGCAGCTGCAATGGATGCCAGACCAATTCCGGTATTTCCGCTGGTAGGTTCAATAATAACAGAATCCGGCTTAAGTACTCCTTTATTCTCTGCATCCTCAATCATTGCTTTTGCAATTCTGTCCTTCACGCTCCCTGCGGGGTTATAATATTCAAGCTTTGCAACAACGGAAGCATATAAGCTATGTTTCTTCTGATAATTCGATAATTCCAGCAGTGGTGTATTACCAACGAGTTCAGTCAAACTTTTGTAAACCTTAGACATAAAAATGACCTCCATTCATTATAATTCATATATGATTAATATGTTTAATATTATGATATTACGAATTCGTAATATTGTCAAGATAAATTTAAAAATATTATATAATACATATATATATGATATGCTATTGACTTTTCCTTTTGTTTCTTATAATATAAGAACATATATCGTGTTCTTATATCCGGGATGGACGGCGATTAACATCGTCTTCATCAGAGGCAAGTATATCTTCTGACCGCTTATATTATAATGCATATTAAATAAGTATGAAACGAGGTGTAATTTATGAGGTTATCCGCGAAAGGCCGTTATGCTCTGGCCGCAACTACCAGTATGGCTCAAAATCACGATAAGAATGAGTATATTACTTTAATCAGTATTTCTGATCGGCTCGGTATTTCGAAAATATATCTGGAACAAATCTTTTCCTTATTAAAGCACGGTGGAATTGTAAACTCCATCAAAGGCTCGCAGGGTGGATATCAGCTTACAAAATCCCCTCAGCAGATCACTGTTTATGATATATTAGCCTCAATCGAGACTTCGCTGTTTGAGGCTGCGGAGAAGAGTGTTACCGAGAAGGCCCCCGATATCGAGGCCGCCATGGGCAATCTGATTTATGCTCCCCTTGACTCCTCCGTTATGGAAACCCTGCAGAAAATTACTTTATATGATCTGGTTATTGAGGCGGAGAAACATTCAGAGCATCAGGGCTTAATGTTTTTTATTTAATATTCCTGTCCTTGATTTCATATATTCCGTACCGGCTTTACTCATTTTATTAAACTACGGACTGTTTTATTCCAAAGCAGTCCGTTTTTTATACGGAGATATACCGATCCCTGTTATACCCATATTCGTTATATGAAGTATTCAATACTATCCATTGTTTTTCTGGTCTTCTTATTGAATAACAGCATGCATTCTCTATTCTCCGGTTTTCCAAGGGCATAATAGCCTGTTCCTTCACTGTTGAGAATGTCATGACGGATAATTCGGTTCATCTTGAACGGAGCATCCTTAACCATCTCAATTCCATCTGTGTGAAATGACTTGATCCGGTAATAGGGGTCAAACAGAAAGACATTTTTATCATCAATGCCTGTCAGCAGCACATAGTGCCAGCACCCCAGCATAACCCTGGCTACTGCAACGCCTCCCTGGCCAAGGCATTCCGCCACTTTGCTGTTCTGACCGATCCGGACGATATCGCCGTTCAGCATTTCACACTGAATCGGCCATTTCTTCACTTTACCGAATTGGTTCAGCCAGTTCGCCAGAAACATCATAGCCATCCCTGTCGTTCCGCTTTTATAGGCTTCCCCCTTTTTGTTATAGCTATCCAGGCAATAAAGCATTATATTCTTGATAACATCCGGGGAAATCTCTTTTCTGTTAAACAGGTAATTAATCGCATTGAGCATAGAGGTCGGGCCGCAATCATATTCCGTTGTTTGATAACTCAAGGGATTTTTCATGAATCTGCCCATCCTTTCATCTGTTTTCGCCGGGTTGAAGAGGAACCCCCATACAATAAAATAAATCGCAGGGCTGCCGCAGCTTAACATTCTTAAGATGCAGCAGCCCATATCTTTGGTTTGCCGGATTTAGCGCCTGTCGCAGTGCTTATTTGGCAAACGCAGTACTACTAGTTAACCGCCTTATTCAATGCCTGTTCCAGGTCATAAATCAAATCCTCCGCATCTTCGATACCGACGGATAATCTGATCTGGTCCGGTGTTATTCCGGCGTCTCTTTGCTGTTCTTCCGTTAACTGGGAATGGGTCGTTGATGCCGGATGGATAACCAGGGACTTCGCATCAGCCACATTAGCCAGCAGAGAGAATATTTCGAGGCTGTCGATAAACTTCTTGGCTGTCTCGATCCCTCCTTTAATACCAAAGGTAAAGATGGAGCCTGCTCCCTTCGGAAGGTATTTCTCAGCCAATTCGTTATATTTATTCCCCTTGACACCGGGATAATTCACCCAGGACACCAGCGGATGACCGGATAAAAACTCAACAATCTTTTTCGTATTGGTTACGTGCTTCTCTACACGGAGAGAAAGTGTTTCCAGACCCTGGAGCAGCAGGAAGGAATTGAACGGGCTGATAGCTGCACCGGTATCCCGGAGTAACTGGACTCTTACCTTAAGGACATAGGCAGCCGCTCCGACATCCTGTGCGTACCTGATACCATGATAGCTGGGGTCCGGCTCCGTCAGTCCCGGGAACCTGCCGCTGCCGATCCAGTCGAATTTACCGGAATCAACAATTGCACCGCCGATGGAGTTTCCATGGCCGCCGATGAATTTCGTGGCGGAATGAACGACGATATCTGCCCCGAACTCAATCGGGCGGATCAGATAAGGGGTGCCAAAGGTATTATCGATGATAAGGGGGATCTTATTCTCATGGGCAATATTTGCTACTGCCTCGATATCGATGATATTAATTCCCGGATTGCCTATGGTTTCAATAAATACTGCCTTTGTCTTATCGTTAATTGCCTTTCGGAAATTTTCGGGATCATCCGGATCAACAAAGGTAGTATGAATGCCTAATTTGGGAAGAGTGATGGCAAAGAGATTATAGGTCCCGCCATAGAGTGTGCTTGCCGCCACGATCTCATCCCCTGCTCCCGCAATGTTCAGAATGGAATATGTAATTGCCGCAGAGCCGGAAGACACCGCCAGCGCTGCCACACCACCCTCCAGGGCCGCCAGTCTCTGTTCAAAAACATCATTGGTAGGATTCATGATTCTGGTATAAATATTGCCCGCTTCCTTTAATGCGAAAAGGTTCGCTGCATGCTCCGCATTGTTGAACACATAAGAAGTTGTCTGATAAATCGGGACCGCTCTCGATCCGGTTGCCGGGTCAGGCTTCTGACCTGCATGCACCTGTAATGTGTCGAATTTTAATTTTCGTTCACTCATAATTTCCGCTCCTTTAATAATATTTATTATTTTTCTGGTTCTTATCTTCTTCCGTTCTTCGTTTTACTCCGATCAGAGCTTTTATTATATTTCATCGGGCCGTTATATGATTAATCCGATTATAAGTAAATATATATCAGTATTCCGGTTTTGTCGATAACTTTAATATATTTATCGTAAAATAAAATCAATTCCGGCAAATTCCTTTTGCCCTGCCAATTCGGATGATGGCTTTCCTCTTATCCATAAGTACCTCCTCAAAACCCTTATTCATAGTTATCTTATATGAATAATATGTATTAATATTAAAATACTCCACTACCATTTATTTGTCAACTGTTTTTTATAAATATTTAAAAAATCTACCATATCTTCGTTGAAGAATAGGTAGATTGTATCTGGCGCCTAACGGATTCGAACCGATATATCAGGTTTTGCAGACCCTTACTTTACCCTTAAGCTAAGGCGCCTTATGGATTATCTCCGGCTTGTATGATCAAGAGCGGCCCTAATCACCTCACCGGTTATTTTAATATCCTGGTCCGAATGGGCATTGGAGACAAACATTGCCTCAAACTGTGAGGGTGCCGCATAAATGCCATTCTCAAGAAGAAAGGTAAAATACCCAGCATATTCCTTGCCATCCGCAGATACGGCACTTTCATAATCGGTGACCTGTGCCCCGGTAAAGAAAGGGCTCATAATCGAGCCGATCCGGTTTACCCATACCCTGCCTGAATTAATTCCGGTCTGAAAGGCTGCCTCGATTGTTTTCGTCTTTTCCTCCAGATCAGCATAAAGCCCTGGGGTTCGCTTCAGAATATTAAGTGTTGTGATGCCCGCGGTTGTTGCAATAGGATTCCCGGAAAGAGTGCCCGCCTGATAGACATTTCCTAAGGGGGACACCAGCTTCATTATTTCCCTGCTGCCGCCATAGGCCCCGATCGGCATCCCGCCTCCTGCGATTTTACCCAGGGTTATGAGGTCAGGCTTGATCTGAAAGAACCCGGCCGCACCGCCAAGTCCGATCCGAAAGCCGGTAATCACCTCGTCAAAAATAAGCAGGGAATGATTCTCCTCCGTAATTCCTCTAAGGAAGCTGAGAAAACCTTCCTTGGGCAGTACTACTCCCATATTGGCAGCGACCGGCTCTACAATGACCGCAGCAATCTTATCCCGGTAACGCTCGAACAGCTCCTCTACGGATTGTTCGCTGTTATAGTCCGCAATCAGGGTGTTCTGCGTATAGGAAGCGGGCACACCGGCACTGTCCGGAACTGCATTCGTCAGCGCCGCGGAACCCGCTTTCACTAATAACCCATCGGAATGCCCATGATAGCAGCCCTTGAATTTGATGATCATGTCTCTTCCGGTATAGCCTCTGGCAACCCGGATTGCACTCATGACGGCCTCTGTTCCGGAACTGACTAATCGGACCAGTTCCATGGACGGCATCAATTCCGAGATCATTTCCGCCAGAAGTATTTCATTTTCGGTCGGCGCGCCATAGGTTAAGCCTCTTTCACAGGCCTTTGCAACCGCTTCTACTACTTCCTCCTTTGCATGCCCCAGGATTGCCGGTCCCCAGGAACCCACGTAATCGATGTATTCATTGCCATCGGCATCATAGATCTTAGATCCCTTTGCCCGGTCGATAAACAGGGGGCTGCTTCCCACGGATCGGAATGCACGGACCGGGCTGTTCACTCCGCCGGGCATAACCTTACAGGCTCTTTGATATAATTCCTCTGATTTCACTCTTCTCATTCCGCTTCCGACTCCTTTATCCAAATTGCTGCCTCAAGGGCATGATACGTAATGATAATCCTGGCTCCCGCTCTTTTCATACCGAGAATATTCTCCATCACGATTTTCTTCTCCTCAATCCAGCCATTGGCTGCCGCCGCCTTGACCATGGAGTATTCACCGCTGACATTATATGCCGCCACCGGACAGTCATATTCATCGGTTACCGCCTTGATTACATCCAGATAGGCCAGTGCCGGCTTCACAATAACAATATCCGCACCCTCCAAAAGATCCTCATTTACCTCCGCCAGCGCTTCTCTCCCGTTCGCGGGGTCCATCTGATAGGTTTTCCGGTCTCCGAAGCTGGGAGCCGAATGGGCAGCCTCACGGAAGGGGGAATAATATCCGGAGGAATATTTTGCACTGTATGCCATGATCGCAACCTCCGTGAAACCATTCGCATCCAGGGCGTCCCGGATCGCCTCCACCCTGCCGTCCATCATATCAGAGGGTGCAATGATATCCGCTCCCGCCTTCACCAGGCTTACCGAAGCCCTCGACAGCAGGGGAAGGGTTTCGTCGTTGATTATCTTCCCTTCCCGGACGATGCCGCAATGACCGTGGGAGGTATATTCACATAAGCAGACATCCGCAATCACCAGCAGCTTCGGATAATTCTCCTTGATATAGCGGATGGCCCTCTGTGCAATGCCCTGGTCATCATAGGCAGAGCTTCCCACCTCATCCTTATGCTTCGGTATCCCGAAAATAAGGAGACTTCCGATCCCGCATGCTTCCACTCTGTCCAGTTCCTCCCCCAGCCGGTCAATGGAATATTGATAAATCCCCGGCATGGAGGGTATCGGGTTTTTGATATTCTCCCCTTCCATCACAAAGATGGGATACACAAGCTCCGATACTGCAACCCTTGTCTCCCTGACCAGGCTTCTCATAGCCGCATTGACCCGTAATCTTCTCATCCGCTTCATCGCTGTCTCCGTTCCGCCGCCCGATGCGGCTTTCTATATTGATATATGATCCTCGCAGATTCGGTCTGCCAGGCCCCTTATGCTCGCTTCCTTCGCTATGAGGGCATCGGTTATGCCATATTCCCTTAAAGCCGCTTCGGTAGCCTCTCCGATGCATACAAGCTTTGTATCTGCAAGTGTTATCCGTGGATCAACGCTCAGATTTCTGAAGAATCCATGTACTCCGGAGGAGCTGGCAAAGGTCAGATAGTCAAACCGGTTTGCCCCATCTATCAAATTTTCAGGATATCCCTTGATATCGTATATTTTGATGTCCTCAAATACTATTTTATTCCCGGCAAGTATCTCGATCAAAGCCTCGGAACCCTGCTCCGCCCTGGGAATTAACAGCTTTTCCCCATCACCGGTCAAGCTGCTAAGCTCCGTCGCAAGCTGCGAAACCGTAAATTCTTTCGGGATGAGATCTGCCCGGAAACCGTGCTCATGGAGCGCCTTTTTTGTACCGCTTCCCACCACGGCAAACTTGATATAGGCAAGCCTCCGGTAATCTATATTCATTTCCTTCATTCGGTTAAAGAATACTGTCACGGCATTGGTACTGGTAAACACAATCCATTGATACTGCTCCAGAGCTTTCAACGCCGTCTCAAAAGCTGCATTATCTTTATATTCCGCAATCCTGGAGGAACCTGCGATCTCTGTTCTGGCCCCCAGCTCTTCCAGATACCCCATAAGCTGATCCGTTATTTTTCTGGTTCCGGTGATCCCTATCCGGATGCCGGACAGCACACCCCTCACCGCCGTCCTAAGGTCCAAGCCTGCAACATCACCGATGATAACGGCAGCGGGCGCTTTGATGTCCGCTTCCCTGGCCTTGCGGCAGATGTCTTTAAGAGTCCCCCTTACTTCCTTCTGCCATATGGTTGTTCCGTCGGAAATAACTGCGGCCGGCGTATAAACAGATTTCCCTCCGTTTATCAGTTCCCGGCAGATTTGCTCCAGATTTCCCAGACCCATGAGAATCACCAGAGTTCCCGAAAGCCCGGCAAGTCTTGTAAAGTCCTCCGGTATATGGGCTTCGCCCTCCGCAGTATGTCCGGTTATCACATGAAAGCTCCGGCTGATTCCCCTGTGGGTAACCGGTATACCGGCATAGGCCGCAGCGGCAATGGCAGAGGTTACACCGGGTATCACCTCATAGGGTATCCCTCTCTCCTGAAGGGCCAATGCTTCTTCTCCGCCCCGCCCGAAAACAAAGGGGTCACCCCCCTTCAGCCTGACGACAACGTAGGAGGCCAACGCTTTTTCTACAATGATCCGGTTGATTTCCTCCTGCTTCACCGTAGGACTGCCAACTGTTTTCCCGACGTAGATCCTTTCACAGTCCTCCGTGACATAATCCAGAAGCCTGGCGGATGCCAGGCGGTCATAGATTACAACATCACAGGATTTTAACAGGTCCAGTCCCTTTTGGGTAATTAAGCCCGGATCTCCCGGTCCCGCACCTACCAGATATACCTTACCGGTTTTGTCCATGTGCTCCTCCTATCTGTTCCTGCCGCAGGTACTGCCCAGCCGGTCTGCTATCCTTGCAGCCAAATCGGCCGCCTCTGTCAGGACGCCTTTTTCCTGCGCCCGGATCAGCCTATCCTCCTTCTTATAAACCCCATTGATATATATCATATCCTTTTCTATATAAGAAAAAACACCAATCGCCTCATGGCAGCCGGCATTCATTAATTCCAATACCCGGCGCTCCGTTTTAAGGCAGATTGCTGTGCTGCTATCGTTGATCCTGCTTACGATTCCAGACAATTCATCCTCTATGCGGCCTTCCACGGCCAATATCCCCTGACCGGCTGCCGGAACGAATTCTCCGGTAGTAAAATAGCGGTAGCAAAACTGGTCCTGCTCCTCCAGCTTCAGCCTTTTCAGCCCGGCCGCAGCCAATATTATACCATCGTATTCCCCCCGGATGAGCTTATCCAGCCTCGTTTGGACATTTCCCCGAAGGCTCCGGCACTCCGCCCTATAAAACTGCTCGATCTGAAATTGTCTGCGAAGACTGCTGGTTCCGATCACACAAGAGGGCTCTGCTTCCAGCTCCCTCCCTGCAGTCACCAGCACATCCCTGGGATCCTCCCTCTCCGGAATCCCGATAATGCCAAGTCCCTCCGGCAGCTGCATCGTCATATCCTTGGCGCTGTGAACCGCCAGATCGATGCTGCCTTCTAACAGTGCGGTTTCAAAAGCGTCAACAAAGACACCTTTTCCTCCAAACTCGATTAAAGGCTTGTTCAGTATCTCATCACCGACCGTACTGATGGGAATTATCTCAAAGCTTAACTCCGGAGCCTCCAGCTTGATTTTGTTAATAATGATCTCTGTCTGAACGAATGCCAATTTACTCTTCCTGGTACCGACCTTAATCTTTCTTCCCATTCCGGTTTCCTGCACCTCCCTCACGATTGTCACCCGCATCCGGCAGGCATTTCCCTGGTTATTGCATCTGTTATCTCTATTTCTTTTCCCACTTCCGAAGTACAGTATCCACATCCTCCTGTGTCAATCTGCCTTCCTTTTGCATCCCGTAATAAGCCAGATCCTTAAATATAGCTGCTCTTACTTCGGCAGAGGCTACCTTCTTTCGGATAAAATCCCGGTATCCGCCCAGGGTATCTATTAAGGCCTCATAATAATCCGGCAGTAAATCCCGGATGGTTCTCCTGATATGACCCGCCATAACCGGGCTTTTCCCTGAGGTTGTGATGCCGATTGTAATATCCCCCTGCCTTACATAGGCCGGAAAAAGAAAACCGCATTCCTCCAGCTCATCCACCACATTGACAAGAATGTTCCGTCTCCTGCAGATCGCAGAAACACTGCTGTTAACCTCTGTATCATCTGTGGCCGCAATGACGATAAAGGCATCTTCGATATCCCTCTCCGCATACGGCCGGTTAACAATCTGCAGCCGGTCCCTTAATTCCCATAGCTCCTCACAGATGTATGGGGCAATTACGGTAATCTCCGCTTCAAACCCAAGCATTGCTTCCGCTTTCCGGTAAGCCACCCTTCCTCCGCCGATAATACAGCACTTCTTCTTTTTTATATCAATAAAGAAAGGAAAATATGCCATTTTTACCTCCATTACGGCGCTTTGCGCCATCACAAAATCTGATGAAGGAAGCCGCCGATCCGTCTATATCAGTCTTCTGTATAAATCAAGTAAAACAAAGAGCTCTTCCTGGCTTGCCTTATCCCGGAGCTCGTAAAGCAGCTTCTCAAAGGTGTGCTTCTCAAAGACCTCTCTGACCCTCGGCAGATCGGGCAGAAAATCATGGAAGCACAGCTCTTTTTTGGTCTCTTCCAGATGTTCTTCCAGAATGCTCCCGGCCCTGTCCGCTTCCTCTTCCTTCCTGAGTGAATTATGCTTTGAGGCTTCCTTAAAATAATCGATATTATAAAGCTTAACCTTATTAATCCCGGTAATATCCTCATCGATATCCATAGGAACCGATAAATCGATAAACAAGCGCTCTTTCCTGGTATGGAGATTATCTGCCAGCTCATGAAAGGTGACCGTATAATGCGGGCTCGTCGTTGCGCTGATGATAACATCTGCTTCATCCATATATTGATATCGCATTTTATAGTCGACCATCGTTACCTTCTCATAGTTGGCGCTATATTCCTCCCTGGAGTTATGACTTCTGGAGGTGCCGATGATCTCGATCTTTTGTCTGCAATAGATATTCTTCATGATGATAGTGCCCATCTTCCCTGTCAGTCCGATAATCAGTACCTTTTTTCCCTCTTTCGGAAATCTGAATATCTCATTTGCAACCAGGGTGCCAATGGATATGGGTGTTTTGGACAGCTTCGTATCGGTCTTGATCTGTTTTGCACAGGCAATGGCTGCCTGGAATAAGGTATTCAGCAGATACCCGGTGGAACCAAGACCCAAGGCCTTCTCATATGCTTCCCTCATCTGACCGAGAATCTCATCCTCTCCAAGTACCATGGAATCCATACCGCAGGTGACCTGAAACAGATGTCTGATCGCTCTTTCTCCGTTATAGACCAGGAGATACTTTCGCACATCCTCCAAAGCTGCTTGCTTAAAGTCGGACAGCAGCTGTTCCATCACCGGAATTACTTTACTGTCTCCGCTAAAATATATCTCTGTCCGGTTACAGGTTGAAACCAGTACGATTTCCTTAATCTGTCCCTGTCTCTGCACCAGTTTCAGAAATTCCTCCTGCTCCTCCTTTGAGAAAGCAAACAATTCCCTGATATTTACCGGTGTGGTTTTATAGCTGATGCTGATAATGTTCATTCCTGTACTCTTCTTCCAAGTCTCGTAAGAGACTTTTATACCAACTCAATCGGTTCCTCGGCAACGACACTGCCGCTGATGTAAAATGCCTTCAGCACCGGCTTATCCCTGTGCATGAGGGATAGAATCAGATAGCTTGCATTCGGATCATAGGCCAGCCGGATATCTTCCTCCGAGGGTCTGGAGGGCGTCTCCGGATGGGAGTGGAAATTACCGATCAGAACATAACCCTTTTTTCTTAAATCCTTCACCGCCGCAAGCTGCTCCGCCGGGTCCATGGTGAAATGCTCGTTGCTTTCATCCAGATTCCGAAGAAGGTAAACCTCCTTCACAATCTTAACCTCCCGGTCGATAATGCCCCCGATCAGGCCGCAGGCTTCATTCGGCAGGCCGGTAACCCCATGGTTCAGTATGGCTTCATATTCTTTCTTCCCTAACTGCAGCATTCCGTTCCCTACCCTTCACATAATGTCTGCTCATAGTCGATTAATTCGGTAATTGCCGGATGCTCTCCGCATACCCCGCAGTCCCTTGCCGCCGGCGGCAGCTTGATCTTTCTAAAGCTCATTGTAAGGGCATCATAGGTCAGCAGATAACCGGTGAGTAAATCACCGACTCCCAGCAGATACTTAATCGCTTCCATCGCCTGAAGACTTCCGATTACTCCGCCCATCGCTCCGATTACTCCTGCCTGTTTACAGGTCGGCACCGCATCCTTTGGCGGCGGATTCTTAAAGACACAGCGGTAGCAGGGGCCTTTTCCGGGCACATAGGTCATAAGCTGTCCCTGGAAACGGATGATACCGGCATGGGAGAAGGGTTTTTCCGTCATGACACAGGCATCATTGATTAAAAACTTCGCCGGGAAATTATCAGTACCGTCAATAATAAAATCATAATCCCTGATCAGGTCCAGGATGTTTTCAGAATTCACAAAAGTGCGGTAAATATTGACGGTTACCTCCGGATTCATCTCATTCATCGTTTCCTTTGCCGATTTTACCTTTGCCTTGCCGACATCCTTCGTCCCATGGATAATCTGCCTCTGGAGATTTGACAGATCCACTTCATCCGCATCGGCGATTCCGATCGTTCCGACCCCGGCTGCCGCCAGATACATGGCGACCGGGGCACCCAGCCCGCCGGCGCCGATAATCAATACCTTACCCTTTAATAATTTCTTCTGGCCTTTGGCTCCGACCTCTTTTAAAATGATATGTCTGGAGTAGCGCTCCAGCTGTTCGTTCGTAAATGCCATATGAAACGTAACCGCCGCAATCAGCAGTTACTCCCTCCTCCCATGAAATACAGGAACTCCACAACATCGCCCTCGGAGATAATTGTAGTATTAAAGGCTTCCCTCAATACAAAATCATCATTCACGGATACGGAGACATATTCGGGATTTTCGATCTTCTCGCCTGCGATCAGATCCGTAACATTAATTCCCTCCGCCACTTCTTTTTTGATACCGGCCACTGTGATTATCATTTTACCTCCATCTGCCGCTTCAGCGGCATATTATTAATGAATGAAGAAGTTCACAATGAATTTTCACTGGAATTCATTGTGGAGTTCTTCTGTAGTGTGAAGACGTTTTTTCTTCACACTTCTATCTGCCGCTTCAGCGGCATACAATTATATGATTGTTTTAATGATTTCTTCTAAGTCTGTCTTTTTTGCCAGTCCGATCTTTCTCTGATATTCTTTTTCCTCTTTAAAAAACAGGATGGTCGGCGCCGCCATTACGCGGTACCGCTCGGCCAGCTCGGTGCTGAAATTGACATTTACCTTGACCAGCTTAATCCTGTCTTCATACTCTTCTTCCAGCTCGCCGAGGATCGCTGCCATCTGCCTGCAGGGGATGCAGCTGTCCGAATAAAAATCGACGATTACCGGCAGGCTTGATCCAAGTACTTCTTCCGCAAAGTTCTCTTCCTTCACCCGAAGCGCCATGCTCTAATCCCCTACCTTCCTTACAATGAGATTATAGGTCCCGTCATTGTTGTTTATTAGCTTTAATATCTGATGTCCTTCATCCTTAATGCTTCTCGGCACATTCTGCACCGGCTCGCCGTCCTTCATCCGGATCGAGATGATCTGCCCCTCCTCCAGCTCATCCAGGGCGACCTTTGCTTTTACAAAGGTGATCGGACAGACAACGTCCGTGATATCCGCTGTTTCATCGATTTTTATTTGTTCCATAATAACCTCCCCAATGCTGCTTTGCAGCATCTCAAATAATGAATGAAGAAGTTCAAAATGAAATTCCTATGGATTTCATTTTGGAGTTCTTCTGTAGTGTGAAGATGTTTTCCTTCACACTTCCATCTCCTTCTGAAACTGCTCCCAGCCAAACCGGTCAATGGCAAACTTAAAGCGTTCTCCGGCCTTCCCATGCTTCTCGAAAAAGTGAATTGCCGCGTCGGTTACCCGGAATAGCTGATCTTTATCCTTAATTAACGGAAGCAGCTGGCTTCCTTTATTAATCTCATTTCCAAACAGACCGCCGAAGGATACCAGATAGCCCTCTTCTCCCACCCAGGCATCCGTAGGACAGGCCTTGACACAGCGTCCGCAGTTATTGCATTTGCTTTCATCCAGAAGGATATTATCCCCCTCTATGCGGATCGCCCCGGTACGGCAGGCCTTTTCACATACACCGCAGAAGATGCAGCTGTCCTTGTTCCAGGTCACATCCAGCCCGCCCTTGACACCCAGATCATTTTCTTCCGCCTTCAGGCAGTTGTTCTGACAGCCTGTGACTCCGAATTTGAACTTGTGAGGCAGCTCTCTCGCATAGTATCTTTTGTCGAGTTCTACCGCTATTCCATAGGAGTCGATACAGCCGCTGGGACAGATATCCTTTCCCTGGCAGGCTGTCACCGTACGAACTCTGGGGCCGCATACGCCGGGCTTCACACCCCCCTTGGCAAGCTCCTCCTTCACCACTTCAATATCCTCGAATTTAATGAAAGGGATCTCGACACTCTGTCTGGAGGTTAAATGAATATATCCTTCCCCGTATTGTTCCGCTACTTCATAGATTTTCTTTACATTCTCCGCCGTCAGATAGCCTCCGACGACCTGAAGCCTTAAGGAAAAATAACCCTTCTGCTTCTGCCTCATAAAGCCGCCCTTTTTTAATGCCGCATAATCGATTGCCATTTCCTTACCTCCCTGTTAATCTTCCTGATAAGCGTACGAAATCGCTTGCTCAAAGTCCTGTATGATATCACTAATATCCTCAAGTCCGACACTTACCCTGACCAGATCCGGATAAACTCCTGCATTATGTCTTCCGGGCTCCGAACTGTTCAGATAGATGGTCGACTCCGGATGTATCACCAGTAATTTGGTATCTCCTATATTAGGTGCTATCATTGCATATTTCAGATGATTCATGATCTTATATGCTTTTTCTTTCGTTCCTGCCCGGAAGGTTAAAATCGCTCCGTAATATCCATTAAACTGCTTCTGTGCGATTTTATGCCAGGGACTTGACTCCAGTCCCGGATAATTAACCTCTGCAATATTCCTGTTATCTCTCAGATACTCCGCAAGAGCCATTGCATTTTTACAGAGCCTCTCCATCCTGATTCCCATCGTCTCCAGTCCCAATAAGTTCAAATATGCATTGAAGGGGGACAAACAGGCACCGGTATTGCGGAATAATCCGTTCCTTAGCTTAGCGATATATTGAAACGGTCCGAATTTCTTGTATTTTTCCAGGCCCGGAAAACGCTTATGATCCCATTTGAACTTACCGCTGTCTGTTATAATTCCGCTGATGGAATTACCGCTGCCATTGATATATTTGGAGGAAGAATTAATCACAATATCCGCACCGAGCTTAATCGGCCGGATGACAAATGCCGTAGCCGTGGTATTATCGACGAGGAAGGGGATATTATGGCTGTGAGCCACCCTGGCAATCTCTTCGATATCGAGTACATCTAATTTGGGATTACCGATCACTTCGGCAAAAATCAATTTGGTTTTCTCCGTAATCTTACTCCTGTATTCTTCCGGAGTACCTTCCTTCACATATTTGGTATGAATTCCATATGCCTCAAGATCCCGGAACAAATCAATGGTTCCCCCAAATATGCCGGAGCCGGATATGATCTCATCACCGGCCTGAACCAGATTCATGATAGCATTGGTTACTGCTGCCATACCGGAAGCACAAGCGATGGAAGCTATTCCTCCTTCCAATGCGGTAATTCTTTTCTCAAAAGCCTCAACCGTCGGATTGTTAATACGGGTATAAGAAAAACCAGGCATTTTATGCTGAAAAACCATCTCCAGTTCTTCTGCGGTTTTATAGGAAAACGCACTTGACTGATAGATCGGAGTTAAGGTAGCTCCTGTATTTTCATCAACATAGGCATTGTTATGTAATAATGATGTATTGAACTCCATTATCTGCTCTCCTTCGTTATCCATTTCCAAAGTCTATCTCGAACGCTTTCCCGTTCTCATCAATATACCTTGGTATCTTTTGTTTCAACACCTCTACTGCAGTAAAACCATAAAAATCAGACCCTAGCATTTTTAATACATACTATATTAATATGTATTATATGATAAGAAATATTCTAATCTTTATTTCCTGCTTTGTCAATAGAATTAATATGATTTATGCAGCAATTCTTACTTTTCATATTTATTGCGGAATTCGGAAACTGTCATGCCCACATACTTTTTAAAGGTTTTGCTGAAATACTGAGGATCATTGAAGCCGACCTCATAGGCTACATCATTGATGGTAGCTTGGGGATTTTTTAGTAATTGCTTTGCTTTATCAATTCGAATGCTGTTTAAATACGAAGAAAAGGTGATATCCTTTTCTTTTTTAAACAATACCGAGAAATAATATTTTGATATCCCTACATAACCCGCGATTTCATCCAGGGAAATCTTCTTATCATAATTATCATTCATATACTGTACGGCTTTTTTTATCAGCAGTTCCGAATTATCCGACCGGCCGAGATTATTTCCTTCCGCCAGGTTTTGTGTAAACTCCCTTATAATATCAAATACTTCTTTTAACTCCTCCGCATCAATCACCCTTTTCTGAAACATAAATATATCATTGTCCTCCCCAAAACCGGCATCCATTCGTTTCCCTATGTCTTTGATCATATGAGACAGCTCCAGTTTCACTTCCAGGGAATTGCCCCTCTGCTCATCCAGCCTGCGCTCCAATTCATCGATCTTTGTATGGAGGGCATCCCGGTCTGCCTCCTCAATGAATTGGCATATCTCCTTTACGATCGCCGCATTATAAATAAGCCCTCCGTCAGTGGGCTTTTGCATGGACTCTTTCGTCAGATGTTCTCCCTCGGACAGATAGAACAGATAATCCGATGCCGCAAAGATCCAGTCCAGATATTCTCTGGTCTCTTCGATGGTGTTCGTAACCGGTGAGCCGGCACTCTTAAATCCGATATTAAAATACTGCTTCATCGAGCTTTGAAGATAACGGATGCATTTGTGAAGTGTAAGCTCATTTAGGTTTCTTGCCATCAGAAAACAGGTAATCGACTTACCGAACAGCTTTGATATCACCTCTATTTGTTCATCATGAAATTTGTTGATCATCAATTCGGAGCAGGCCGTCATTATATTGGTCAGTTGATATTCGGAATTCTTATAGCCCCTTAACCCGGCACGAAAATCCAGCTGCAGAAAGCAATATCTTTTGGTATTCCACTCCACCCGGGCTTTATTAAACTCCTCACGAATCAGTTCAAGGCTTCGGTTACTGCTGAGTAATAATCCCAGCAGGTATTCCTGCCGGTTTTTCATAAGAATTTTGCCGTTTTCAATATCCGCGCCCCGACCGAAATGAGCATCCAGCTTTGTCTTTTTTTCCAGCAATATCTTCTTAAGCTCTTCCTCCTCCATCTCCGCCTTAAGTATATAATCGGACACCTGCAATTTGATCGCCGCCTTTGCATAGGAAAAATCATCCAGGCAGGTCAGGAAAATAATCTCCGTATCGGGATTCATTTCTTTGATTTTTTTTGCCAGCCAGAGCCCATCCTGCTTCGGCATCCTTATATCGGTAATCACAATATCCGGCTTTAAAGCGACATACTGCTCATAAGCGGTCTGTCCGTTCCCGGCCTCCGCCACAATTTCAAACCCCAGCCCCTGCCAGTCAATTAAGGATTTCACACCGATCCGCACCAGCATCTCGTCATCCACTATCATGATTTTATACATAGGCATCTCCTTTCTATGTGTTATCCGGCACACGGATAATGACCGTTGTTCCTGCTCCCGGGGATGAAATAATCTCCAAGCCGGAGTCTTCCCCCAGATATAGCTTCAATCGTTGATTTACGTTATTTAATCCGACCTTGCTAAATCGGTTTATGTTCTGCTCCTGCTTAAATATATTATCTAAAACTTCTTTTTCTATCCCGCTTCCGTTGTCCTGAACCACGATCTCAATATGGTCATCGAATTCTCTGGTAAATATGCAAATTACAATAGGTTCTTCCCGTTTTTCCGCCTCATCAATTCCGTAGATAAGTGAATTCTCAACGATCGGCTGCAATATAAGCTTAGGGATATTAAGGCTCTTATGCTCCTCCTTAACAGCATAGTGAATTTCAAACAGCTGGTTAAACCGTAATCGCTGAATCAGGACATAATTTTCGATATATTCTATCTCATCCCGCAGTAAAATCATATTATTGCCAAAGCTGATGCTTACCCGCAGAAGCTTTACCAGGGCGACCAATGCCTGAGAAATGCTGTCCTCCCCTTTTATTTTCGCCATCCATCGTATTGTATTCAGCGTATTATATAAAAAATGCGGATTAATCTGGGCATGAAGAACCTCCAGCTCCAGCTCATTCTTATTCTGCTCTACCGCTATGATATCCTCCATCAGATTCTTGATCTGATTCACCATATGGTTAAAGCTTTCGCTGAGATCATCCAGCTCGTTATATACATTGGACTCTACCCTGACCTCCAGATTACCGGCCTCCACCTCTTTCATCTGCCGCATCATGCCCTCGATCGGCTTCGTTATCCTTCTTGTATAAATGATTGCCACGTTAAACATAACGATTAGGGAGATAATGCCCCCGGCAACCGAAAATAATTGAAGCTTATTAATCTCCGCATACAATACAGCTTCCGGAATTATTTTTACAACATACCATTTCCCGTAATTAAAGGCGGAGTAGATCGCCACATATTTTTTTCCGTTCTTCCTGTAGCTGATATAGTTAGGCCGGTCATCCGCCAGCATCGTTTTGAAGTATCCCGAGTTGCTGCTGTCGATGGGCGTATAATCCTTATCGGAGCTGGCGATAATGTTACCGGAGGTATCACAAATAAGAATCCGGCTGTTTTCCTCCTGTATATCCGTGAACGCTTCTGTCAATACACTTTCATCCACCTCGATGTTCATATATCCCAAATCCTTCAGGGAGTAAACGTCGATGATCCTTCTTCCCATCGAGAAATATCGCTTCTCCATGCTTCCTGAGAGAATCCTGATTTGCTTCTCCTTCGTAGGGAACCACACAATTTCACCGGTTGTATTCCCTAATTCATACCTTGGAAAGCTCTTCACTCCGCCCTGAAGCTCCGCCCCGACCTGCTGATATCCGCTGGGACTGATCACGTAGATGCCTTCTATCAGATTGCTCGAAACATAATAGCTGTACAGGATATCCTTAAGCCGTTCTTTTTCACCGCTCTTAATACTGTTGATCAGCTCCTGGTTGGATAGAATCGAATTGGACAGATATTCGACACTATTTAAAATGTACTCCATATTATTCCCGATCACATCCACCGATTGCTTCTCAGATGCTCCGTACTGTTCATTCAGGGTATGCCTGAAATTCTGGATCATAGCCAGCAGAATAATCAGGCATACGATGATCAGTAAAGAGGTAGCTCTAAAAAACTGTTTTCTGAAGCTGTGTTTTTCTTTCAAGCCCTTCATGCTGTTTTCTCCGTTAATCCTTCCTCCGGTAATTAGTTTCGTACGTTCCATTGACTTTTCATATTGATTGAAACGCTTTCAACATCCAAATCCGATTGGGTCATTTCAAACAGGTTCGTTATGATCGTATCCTCAAATTCATACCCGCTTTTCATCTTTGGCCTGTAATAAGCAAATTCTTTCATCTGCGATCGGTGCATTGCGGTTACCTGGGGCATTGACTCCGAATACTTCTTTGCTATCATCTCCCGCAGGGCTGTTCTCGTGGGAAGCGTTCCCCCTTCTTTTTCCGTAAAAGACTTCATCTGTACCTGCGGAGAGGTTGCCCATACAATGAACATCCAGGCTGCCAATTTCTTGTCGCTGCGGGCATAGCTGTTGATTCCGATTCCGGACCCCCCATAGATATTGGAACTCCGATGGGAGCCCCTCGGCAATATGCCGTAGCCTACCTTTCCTGCTATCACCCCGTTCTCTACGGCTGAAACATTTTCGTCCCAGTTAATCATCATAGCCGCGTCTCCCTCCGTAAACGCTGCTGCCGCCTCATCCCAGGTATACCCCTGTTCCCGTTCCGGATTTATTGAAACGATTTCCTTATACTTTTCCAAGGCAGCCTTGAATTCCTTTGTCTTTGACAAAAGCTCAAGTCCTGTGTTCGTCCCAAGACCGACTATTTTTTTATTAGTAAAATAATTGCCTCCGTAAGCCCCCAGAACGGAAGAAAATGCCGTATAGATCGAGTTGTGGTTTGCCGACATGGTAATGCTTCCGTGTTTTACTTTTGTCTTATCGGCATTGGCACTGATCCATTCCGATACCGCAATGAACTGATCCCAGGTAAAATCCAGGGTCCCCGGCCTCGGCTCAAAGCCAAGCTCCTCTTTCATCTGCTGCTTATATTGATCAAATATATCCTTACGATAGAACAAAATCATTGTAGTGGAGTCAAAGGGGATGGAATAAAGCCTGTCTTTACTGCCAAAATATGAGCATACCTCCAGATGCTCCTCAAAAAAGCTGCCAATTCCACCGACGATATGGGGTAATTCCGGATTATATTCATATAAATTCAAATCCTCCAGACTATTTGAAAAACGATTCAATGTCTTATAGGGATCGACATAAATCAAATCATACTGGGCTGTTTTTGATATAAACTCCATATTAATCTTTTCTTCCAGCGTATTAAAATCCATTCGTTTGATGTTCACCTGAATGCCGGTGGCCTCCGTAAATTTTTCGGATTCCTTTGAAAGAATATTCGCATTGATATTATCTTCACAGATAAAATTAAGAATAATCCCATCACATTGTCTCCAGTCAAAGTCTTTCGGCGCCTCCACATTGCCAAACTCACTGACCGGTTCTCCAAACAGCATTACCGTATTTTCCTTCTGCTCCGGGGTTTTTGCACATCCCGCCGACAGGAAAGAGATTATAATGAATGCTGATACAAGCTTTACTTTGAACCTGTGACTCCACATCGTAAATCCTCCTTTCCATTCCTTATTTTGCTCAATATATGAATTTAAAAACCTTCGGATAATACAAAAGCGCTGCTTAAGTGAAGTTGCCGGAGGAAAGACAGGATTGCTTCTTTCCTCTGACAGCTCCACCTAAGAAGCGTCGTTCTATGAAATCTTTAAATTATGATTCAGGTGTCAAACGCCCTTCGAGCATCACGGCCTCGTCAATTTGCACAGTTTAAATAGTGTGATACAGAACATAGTTCATTCGCAACACGCTTCCTCTTGGACGAAGTACGTAGTGGAGTAATTATCTGTAATCAGCTTATTTTGATTACTGCTTTTACTACGTCATTCTTATGATTGATTACAAAATCAAATGCCTCTGCGGTATCCTCAAAGTCAAATTCATGGGTCACAATACCGGATACATCAATAATTCCCTTCGCTATGGCATTGATCGCTTTCGGATAGATATTCCGGTAACGGAATACGGTATTGATGGCAGCTTCCTTTGACATAAGCTTCGCGAAGTTATACTCGATAATATCCTCCGGTGCCATACCGACGAGTACAACAACTCCGCCGCGTTTTACAAGGTATGGGGTCTGCTTGACGGTAATCTTGCTTCCCGCCGTTTCGATGACGACATCCACACCCTTACCCTTTGTAATTTCCTCCATCCTGGCAACCGCATCCTCTTCCCGGGCATTGATGACTCTGGTTGCTCCCAGCTTCATGGCATATTCCAGCCTCTTGGGCATAACATCCACTACGGTGATATCCGTCGCGCCGTATGCCTTGCAGGCCAGCAGAGTAACCAGGCCGATGCAGCCGGAGCCAAGAATTACTACGGAGTCTCCCAGCTTAACGTTTCCCTGAGCCGCCGCATGCATTCCTACCGCAAGAGGCTCTACCAATGCGCCTTCCTTTGAAGTGATATTCTCAGGTAATTTAAAGCACATATTTGCCGGGAACGCGATATAATTTTCCAGACAGCCATGGTAGGGAGGCGTCGCAAGGAATTCTACCTCCGGACAGAGATTGTATTTGCCGCTCTTACAAAACTCACATTGTCCGCAGGTGCAGCCGGGCTCTAAAGCCACCTTATCCCCTACGGCCAGATCCGTTACCTTACTTCCGGTTTCAACAATTTCACCGGCACATTCATGTCCGAGAATAAAATCTCCGTTTACAACAAAATCTCCGATGGAGCCATGCTCCAGATAATGTACGTCGGACCCGCAGATACCGACATACTCCAGCTTTACCAGTACCTCGTCTTCTTTGATTACAGGGACTTCAATCTCTCTGATTTCCATTTTATTTAACCCGGTCATATATACTGCTCTATTTTTCATATTTACCTCCATTATGGTTTACCCCCATTATGGCGCTTTGCGCCATCACAAAATATGATGAAAGTGATTTTTCTTTCACTCTTATCTCCGTTCTGCTGCCATGCCGCCTCACTTCTCGTACTGATCCGCTCCGTAATGCGGATGTCCGCCGCCTGCTTTTATTATGCTGCCTTTTTCCCGTCGGTAAGGATAACCTTTCTTGTCTTCCTTGCTTTTGACTTGATATCCCAGATAACCGCAAAGGCAATGATGCTTGCTTTTAAAATCTGCTGGATATAGGAGTCCACACCGATCAGGTTCATGATGTTATTCAGCATTCCGATAATGAAGGCACCGGCCAGGGTACCCATTGTGGTACCAACCCCTCCGGAAAAGCTTGTTCCTCCGACGATTGCCGCCGTTAAGCCCTCCATTTCATATCCGATTGCACCGTTGGGCAGGCCCGCGTTAACCCGGGACATGAAGAGGATACCCGCAACACCTACCAAAACACCGTTAATAATAAATACGATATATTTGTTCTTCTTTACTTTAATTCCGGCTGCAACGGAGGCCTCTTCATTTCCGCCGATTGCATATAAGGAACGTCCCAATCTTGTATGCTTTAGTACGTACCATATGATAACTGTGATAACGATTGTGATGATGATGGAGATCGGAACCGGCCCGATGCTTCCCTGACCAAATACTTTATAACCCTTTAACTGCAGGATATTCTGTCCGCTGGTGATAAGGAGCGCCGCACCCCGGGCAACCTGCTGCATTACCAGGGTTGCAATAAAGGGCGGTGCATTCAGATTCGTAATCATGATCGCATTTACAATGTTACATACAACAGCAACGACAATCGCTACGATAACCGCCAATACCAGGGAGCCTGTCGCCTTATAGGTCATAATCGACAGTACACCGGATAGTGCCAGCACGGCACCGGAGGATAAGTCAAGCATTCCGCTGATGATCAGCAGCATTTCACCATAGGCTAAGATAATACTTACCGCCAGCTGCTTCATAATATTTGACAGGTTATTTGCTGACAAAAAGTTGGGGTTTAAAAAGCTGCACAGAAAAATCATTGCAAATAGAACTATAAATATGGAATACTTCTCCTTGGACGGAGTATTTTTAATTTTAGCAAACATGTCTTGTCCTCCTATATACTGTTCGTAGCAAACTTCATGATGGATTCCTGGCTGAAATCATCCCTTGCTAATTCCCCGGTTATCTTTCCCTGATTCATAACATAGATCCGGTCGCACATACCAATCAGCTCCGGCAGCTCCGAGGAAACCATGACAACTGCTTTTCCCTGTTTCGCAATATCAACCATGAGCTTATAGATTTCAAATTTTGCTCCTACATCAATCCCTCTGGTGGGTTCATCAAGGATCAATATCTGCGGGTCCCGCAGGATCCATTTCGCCAGCAGCACCTTCTGCTGGTTGCCTCCGCTTAAGGATTGTATCGGAGTATCCAGAGTAGGAGTTTTTACGTTCATTTTCCTGAAGTATTCATCAACAATCTTACGTTCTTCCTTTTCATGGGCATAACCGCCATAGATCACCTTCTCCAGGCTGGATATGCTCGCATTTTCCATTACACTTCGGATCGGTATGATTCCGTAACGTCTTCTATCCTCTGAAAGCATTACCATTCGGTGCCTGATGCTGTCCGGTACTTTTTTAATTGTGACCTTACGGTTGTTAATCAATATATCCCCGGAGGTAATCGGATCCAATCCGAATAAAGCCCTCATTACCTCCGTTCTTCCTGCTCCGACAAGTCCGGCAAAGCCGACAATCTCACCCTTTCTGACACTGAAATTGATATCCTTGAAGATGCCGGTGCTGTACAGGTCCTTTACCTCCAGCAATTTTTCTCCGATCTTTACGCTTTCCTTGGGATAGACATTTTCCATCTTCCGGCCTACCATCAGCGAAATAACCTGATCCATGTTCATCTCACCTGCCGGATGACTTTCCACCACGGTTCCGTCCCGAAATACCGTAATGTCATCCGCGATCCGGAAAACCTCATCCAGCTTGTGGGAAATATATACTATACTGACTCCCTGTTTCTTTAACTCCGCAATCTTTTTAAACAGCATCTCTACTTCTCTATGGGTGATGGAGGATGTCGGCTCATCCATTACGATGATTTCCGCATTATTAGAGATCGCTTTGATAATCTCCAGCATCTGAATATCCGATACCGTCAGGGTTTTCAGCTTTTGTGTCGGCTTGTACGGCAAATTCTCGGCTTCCAAAAAGTCTATGGTTTTCTTTCTTAACAGCTTCCAGTCCACCTTCCCGAGCTTTGTCACCGGTAATCTTCCTAAGAACAGATTTTCTTCAATCGACATTTCCGGCACATAATTTAATTCCTGTGCGATCATCGCAATACCATGCTGTCTTGCATGAATCGGACTTTGTATTTTGACCGGCCTCTCATCGATAAATATCTGACCCGCATCCGGTTTATATATGCCATTGATAATCTTCATCAATGTGGATTTTCCTGCTCCGTTTTCTCCGCACAGGGCATGAACAGTACCCCGTCTGACCGTAAAATCAATTTTATTCAAAGCCTTAACGCCCGGGAAGGATTTCTCTATCTGCGATACCCTAAGCTTGATTTCGTGCTTCATTCTAGTGCCTCCCTTTTTGTATCTGCAATCTACAGGGTGTTGTTCTGTATGTTGTTCCGGTTCTGTAATCACTTTAACATCAATGAACGCTTTCCAGAAGAAACAGAATTTCTGTGTTTTTGTAATTTATTATCATATTCCTTGTTAATGTCTTAACTATGTAAAATATTGCGATTACAGAGCAATATATTGCGGTAAAGCATTCCCCGTAAAGGGTGATCCTCTTTATCTTTTGCAGGAAAGGGGCCGTCCTGAAAGCAAATGCTTCCGGACAGCCCCAGGGGGAGAATAACCTATTCGAATAATTTAAACTTATTCTTTAATTAAGCCTCTTTCCTTATACATGGTTACGAAATCGCCGGCGTTTTCCTTGGTAATAAGAACTTCCTCGATATCTACGTTGATCTGCTTCTCCGCACCAGTCAGTAATTTGTAAACTGTTTCAAGATTTAATTTTGCCAAGTCAATTGCGGACTGAAGACATGTGGATGTCATTTTGCCCTCCTGGATCAATAAGGCTGCTTCCGCGGTGCCATCAACACCATAGGATAATATTGTTGAATTGTCCTGAACGATTTCCAGCGCACCTGCCGCCATGTTATCATTCATGGAAATGATCGCGTCAATCTGGCCGTATGCAGTTACCCAGTCTTCCATAAATGCCATAGCTTCATCCTTATTCCAGTTAGCAATATCTTCCGCAATAATTGTTACATCCGTTCTCTTATCAAAAAACTCCGCCTTCCAGGCCTTTCTTCTCTCATCCGCATGGAAGTTGCCGGAGGGTCCGTTTAATACAACTACTTTACCATTCTGGGGAACCTGCTCAAGAGCCAGAGCCGCATTAACCGCTGCCTGCTTATAGGGATCGGCGTCAACGGAAGAAGCACCTTCGATACCGTCAATGCGGGCATTTGTTGTAATTGCAATGATACCGGCTTCGACTATCTTCTCTACATAGGGTCTCTGTGCCTCACCATTATTCGGCTGTACGATGATGGCGTCGTAACCGTTAGTGATTGCGTTCTCAATCGCCGCATTTTCCTTCTCATCATCCGCCTGTCCGTCAAATACATCCAGTGTAATATCATCATATTCCTTCGCCGCGGCCTTCATCTCGTTTGCAAGCCATGCTGCAAAGGAGTCTGACTGGGTTCTCGCAATATATGCGACGCGAAATTGCTTTGAACCGGTTCCTTTATCTTCTCCCTTGTCTGTGTCTTCCTGTTTCTGTCCCGGATCATTCTTTGTCGAACTGCATCCCACAAGCATTGCTCCGACAAATGTCAGACATAATAATAAGCTTAATACTCTCTTCTTCATAAACCCTCGTCCTTTCTTGATGTTGACTAATTGAAATTACTGGTTAATACCATTCCTTATTACCTGATGGCTCCTATGGTATTTTTATCATCCGTAGAATTTACTCACCCCGCCGTTTTGCTTTGATGAGGCTTGTCTTGTTTCTGAGTAAACTATAACATCTATGGAAGGGTTCCAGAAGAAACAGAATTTCTGTGTTTTTGTAATTTATTGTACAAATCTTTGTGAATTGCTTAACCATGTAAAATATTGCGATGGATAGGTAAACTATTGTGCATACCCCTATTCCTTCAGGAACATAATCGTCCCCACCAGGAATAATGCAAGACCTATTATTTTCCTTGAACCGATTTCGATATGATTCAGATATACATCAAAGACAAGGCCGCTGACCAGCTGCCCTGACAGAATTAAGATTAATGCATTCGATATTCCGATATCCGGAATTGCTTTCGATGAAAAGTATATGATAAATGCCCCAAAGATTCCTCCAATCCACAAAATCGGGCTGACTGTTGTTATCCTGGCATAGGCTGTGACAGTGCCGCTGTAGGAACAGAGGAACAGCATAAACAGCGTACCGATGATAAGGCTGTGGAGAGTAGCCAGGCTGGGGGTAAGGGACTTGCCCAGCTGTGCGTTGATACTTGTTTCGACAGTTGTAAATACTCCTGCCAATATTGCTAATAGGATCGATGCGATGCTCATGGAAGTGCCTCTTTATTGTTCTTGCTTATAAGTATGTGAAAAGAGGCCGTTCTATACTATGATCGTACAATTCTATTTTACATTAATGCGTCAGTGTGATATAGTAATAAACAGAAACACAATAATAAATTCCAAAAGGAGATTCATATGAAGCACAAGCACAACCGAGTGATACCGGTGATTGCGGCAATTGCAATCCAGCTATGCCTGGGAACCGCATATGTATGGAGCATATTCCAGACCGGTATATCAAACAGTATATTCGGAGGGGATAATGCCGCGGCAGGATTATCATTTTCCTTATTGCTGGCAATGCTTACCGTAGGCGGCACCCTCGGAGGGAAACTACAAGACAGATTTGGACCTCGCATTATCGTAATATTCGGCGGATTTATTCTGGCAATCGGATTTTTTGCAGCTTCCTTTGTTACTGCTTCCGTACCCTGGCTGTTATGGCTTACCTACGGTATCCTGGGCGGCATTGGTATGGGCTTTACTTATTCCACAACCATTGCTTGTGCACAAAAATGGTATCCGGATAAAAGAGGCTTTATCACCGGCCTGATTGTTGCGGCCCTTGGTTTCGGCGGCGTATTATTCACCCCGATTATTGAAGCGTTGATCAGGCATTACGGCGGTGTCGGCAGCGGAGAATTAAAAACCTTTATGGTTCTTAGTTTTATTTTTATTATTGTATGTACGATCGGCGGTTTGTTTGTCAACAATCCTCCCAAGGGATATGTGCCGGATGGATATACCCCTCCGGTATCGGGCTCCGCAAAAGCAAACATTGATTATACCCCCGCACAGGTACTGAAGCTGCCTCAGTTCTACATGATTACCGGAACCATGATGCTTGCCTGTATGGGCGGACTTATGATGATCGGCTTTGCAAAGCCGATTGCCATTGCCAAGGATATGGCTTCAACGGCTACCGTCGGAGTCCTGATTATTTCGTTATGTAATTCCTTTGGGCGTTTGTTCTGGGGATGGATTTCGGATAAGCTGGGACGCAAGAACACCATTTTACTGCTATTGACAGGAACAGCCGTATTTTCCCTGTTGGTTAATCTGGCTGTCAGTTATTTTATTTACATATTAATCGGAGGGATCGGTTTTTTATACGGCGGATTTTTAAGCACCTTCCCGGCCTTTACCGCAGATATGTTCGGGACAAAGCATATGGCAACCAACTACGGAATGGTACTGGTCGGCTTTGGATTGGGAGCTGTGATCTCGTCCTATATTGCGGGATATTATAAAAATATTGCGGCACAGGATATCAACCTTATGTTCCCTGCCTTTGTAATCGCATCTATTGCGGCTGTCGTGGGAATTCTTCTGCTGCTGATTATAAAAAAGCCGGAAAAAAGAAATAAACCGGAGGAACAATAAACCGGTCAATTAAGAAATGAATCGTTATGGCAAATACAAATTGTGTTCGCCATAACGATCTTTGTTATATCCGGTAATCGTCCTCAACCGGATCCATAAGCCCGTACTCAAGTAAAATCTGCTCTAAACGCTCCTGGGTCATCGGCTTAGGAATCGTGAAGTATTTATTCTCATCAATTGCTTTTGCCAGGCTGCGGTATTCCTGTGCCTGCGGATCCTCCGGCGCATAATGAATCACTGTTTTCCGGTTGATTTCGGCCCGCTGTACAATATTATTGCGCGGAACAAAGTAAATAAGCTGTGTGCCGAGCTCGGCGGAGAAAGCCCGCAGTAGCTCGGTCTCACGGTCCACATTACGGCTGTTACAGATGATGCCTCCGAGCCGCACACCGCCTTTTTGGGCGTATTTTGCAATTCCTTTTGAGATATTGTTCGCGGCATAAAGGCTCATCATCTCGCCGCTGGCGACAATATAAATCTCCTTTGCCTTGCCCTCACGGATCGGCATTGCAAAGCCGCCGCAAACAACATCTCCAAGCACGTCATAAAAAACATAATCCAGGTCCTCGGTATACGCGCCCAGCTGTTCCAGCAATCCGATGGAGGTAATAATCCCTCGTCCGGCACAGCCTACGCCCGGTTCGGGTCCGCCGGATTCCACACACTTTATCCCGCCGAAGCCGATCCGCATAATACTGTCCAGTTCAACATCATCACCGGTTTCGCGGAGCGTGTCAAGTACCGTACGCTGTGCCAGGGTACCGAGCAGAAGCCGTGTGGAATCGGCTTTCGGA
Organism: Bacillota bacterium; assembly: GCA_023423335.1. Classification (GTDB taxonomy): domain Bacteria; phylum Bacillota; class Clostridia; order Lachnospirales; family Lachnospiraceae; genus Mobilitalea. Next base: position 49,629 of record JAFAFU010000074.1, read on the forward strand.
TCGCAGCCGACCACCATGATTTTTTTACCGCCTTCCGCAAGTCCGGCCGTAAGATTCTGTGTCGTTGTGGATTTTCCGATACCGCCCTTACCGTAAATTGCAATTTGTCTAATTTCACTCATGAAAAACTCTCCTATATCATGAACATAAAATATGTTCATGATCTTTTACTCCGCTCGTATATTGCAAGCCAGCTTGCATATACTCACTACGTTTTACTTATATCGTATATTCCAATGGAGGCTGGGCACTTGCCAAATGCAGTTTTTCCAGTATTTCTCCCCGAAGGGCCAGAAACTCCGCTCCTCCGCGGTCACGGGGCTGCGTCATTTTAATCGTTAATATCTCACTGATTTTACCGGGGCGCGGTGTCATTATAACAATACGGTCGCTCAGATAAATCGCTTCGTCAACGTCATGGGTTACAAGTATCATCGTTGCATCATTTTCTTTCCGAAGCTCCAGCAGCTTATCCTGGATATCCGCCCGGGTAAAGGAATCCAGCGCACCCATAGGTTCATCCAGCAATAATGCTTTGGGCTTATTAATCAGCGCACGGGCAATCGCCACACGCTGCGCCATGCCGCCGCTTATCTGGTGCGGATAGGCCTTCTCAAAGCCGTCCAGGCCGATTAAATCGATATAGTGGCTAACCAGCGCTTTGTTTTTACGATAAACATGCCGTGCTTTCAATCCGGTGGCAATATTTTGCTCCACTGTCAGCCATGGGAACAGTCCTCCCTGCTGAAAAACATAACCTCTCTGCGGGTCTGGAACAGTGATTTCCTGGCCGTCAAGGGTAAGTATCCCTGTCTCCGGTGCGTCAAGTCCCGCGATCAGACGCAGCAATGTTGTCTTTCCGCAGCCGGAAGAGCCTATAATCGATATGAATTCCCCCCGCCAAATGGCGAGGTTAATATCCTTCAGCGCTTCGACCGTATTGTCCTTGTCATCCACATAGGTACGGTTGACATTTTTTATTTCAATGATTGCATCATTGCCCATTACTCTTCACCAAGCCCTTCTGCCACCGGAGAACGCGTCTCTGAATCAGACCGATGCCTTCCATAATTAAGCTGAACAGCACGGCCATTACGATAATCGCCGCAAAAACCTTGTAATACGCACTCCATACCTTCGATGCGTTGATGTAATAACCAAGGCCCCCCGGCTGCCCCATCATTTCCGCTATGACCAGCGTAGTAAATGCAAAGCCGTTTGCATTGGATATCCCGGTAAAAATCTGCGGCATGGCGTGAGGTATTGCCACATGAAATACAAGAAACGGGGTTTTCGCACCAAGTGTCCGGGCGACTTCAAACTGCGCCTTCTGTGTGCTTTGAATCCCCTGTGCCGTAAGAGAGGCTATGGAAAACCATGCGCAGATTACAATCAGGAAAGCTGCCGCCGAAAAGGGTGTCGGGAATAATGTAAGGGCAAAGGGCATCCATGCTACCGCCGGAATTACACCGGTTATCTTAAGTATCGGATAAACCCAATAATATACCTTCGGAAACCAGCCGATCAGTATACCGGTTCCCACACCGAATACCACGCCGAGTATGAAGCCTACCGCAAACAGCCGAAGGGAATAATAGGTGTTTTTCCATATATAATCCCCCTCCATTAAGAAGGCTTCCAGGATACGCGCCGGACCGGGAAAGAACGGCTGCGGAAGTATTAACAGTTTTGTGCCGAGAATATCCCAAAGGGCCAGTGCGGCGCCAAGTGCAAACCGAAACGGCGCATGCCTGGAAAATTTTATTCGCCGGTCAGAATCAAAATAGGAATAGACAGAAACACCGAGAAACAAAAGCACCAGCACTCCAAGCAGAATACGGTATGCACCGTTGATATCAAGGATCAGCGAACCATAGGAGTATGCCGTTATCTTTACGTCGGCAATCTGTCGGAAAAATAAATTAGCAAATATCGCTAACAAAAATCCTGAAACACTAAATACAGCCGACAGGATAAACTTCGGATTTGATATGTTTAACAAGGGGGGAACGGTTGATTTTTTCATTATACTCAAGGCGGATGCCTCCTATTGTCCCAGTGTAAGGTCTACTTTTTCATATGCTTTCGTCACGAATTCATCCGGATTGGTATTCAAGTATCCGATGTTATAAAGCTCCGTTGCAAAATAGAGAACGTCTGCACCCACATCCTGCCTGTTGATCTCGTGGTCATTTGACGAGGGATACTGATAGTGCTTCACCAGCTCAATGGCAAGCTCTTTGTCTTCAATAGCGGAATATTTCCCGTCAATGATTAACTGAACGGTCTCCTCAGGATTCTCGGCAATCCAGTTCTGTGCCTTATGGTAGGCACGGAGCAATGCGGATATTTTTTCCGGCTCATCCTTCAGCAATTTTTCAGATGCGTAGAGGAAGCAGCAGTACTTGCCCGCGAAGGTCGGGTCAGTGGAAAGATCAAAGATAACCTTATAATTGCCGGTCTTTTCCTGAACCGAGCCGAAGGGATCCCACAGAGCTGCCACATCAATATCACCCTTATTGAGCGCTTCCACTTCAAGATTACCGTCGTCAAAGGGAAGGAACTGTACTTCGCCGTCCTCCGGTTTGGCAGAAATTCCATGCTTCTCAAGCCAAACCGAAGCAACCTGGTGCGGTGTTCCGCCGATCTCATCCACACCGATTTTTAAGCCCTTAAGGTCCTCAACCCCATTGATCGGAGAATCCTTCGGAACGAGAAATTTGATACATCCATTGTGCAGACCATCCACAACCTTAACCTTGACATCATTCTCAATTGACGGGAAGAACTGGAAGTCACCGTTTACGATCGGGATTATTCCGTTGTTCAGACCGATTTTACGTGTTTCGGCGTTTGCGGAGATGAGTGTTACATCAAAACCCTCTTCCGCAAAGAAGCCTTTTTCAAATGCGATATAAATCGGGGCGCCGCAAAGCGCGCCATCCTTGCCGGGAATATCGATTTTTCCGTATTTGAATTCCACGGTGTCAGCTTTGGGTGCATCCGTAGGTGCGCTTGAGGGAGTGTCCTTACTGCTGTTATCCCCGTTCGCAGCGGTGCTGCCCTCATTGACCGGCTTGCCGGAGCAGGCGGTGAGCAATAGATTGAGTGCCAATGCAAGCGCTATCAGGCTTGTAAGTTTTCTTAGTTTTCTCATGGTTTATTCTCCTCCTAAAATTTTATTATGTTCCGCTTCTTTGCGGTTGACATTCATTATATATATGACTAGTATGTTTTATGGGTAAAAAAATTTAGCTGTTCGCTTTTTGAAATGCTTGTTCAAGATCGGCAATAAGATCCGTTACATCCTCCAGTCCTGCCGATATGCGAATGAGGTTTTCAGGGATATCGGCAATCTCCTTTTCATCCGCTTGAAGCTCACCATGGGTCGTCTGCGGTGAATTGACAATCAGAGAACGCGCATCACCGATATTGACATGGTAGTGAAACAGCTTGATTGAATTCAGAAACAATTCCCGTTGATCCTGTGTTCCCTTAAATCCGAAGGATAATACTCCGCCCGCACCTTTCGGGAAGTCCCGCTGATACAGAGCATGGTCCGGACTGCTCCTTAGCGCCGGATAGCGTACCCATTCCACTTGAGGATGGTTTGAAAGGTACTCCGCCAGTGTCAGCGCATTATGCGACTGCTTGCCGAGCCGTTCCGAAATCGACTCAAGCCCGATAATGGAAAGATACGCATCAAACGGTGACAAGGCCGCACCAAAGTAATTAAGATAATTAAATCGGATCCGGCTGGTAAACGGAGCCTCCGGGAACACTTCGGGAAAGCTGCGGTGATTGCCGTTAATGTCACGCAAGGTATAATACTTTTCGCTGAACTGCGGAAATTTTTCTGTCTGATAATCGAAGCTGCCTGCCTCCAGTACAAGTCCGGCGATCGAATTACCGTGGCCGTTCAACCCCTTTGTTGCCGAATAGATGACAATATCCGCGCCATGCTCGAGCGGGTTGTAAAGATATGGTGTGGCAACCGTATTATCAACAACAAGCGGTATGCCGTGTTCATGGGCTACCTTGGCAATCCCGCCGATATCCAGCAATACTGTGTTCGGGTTTGAAATACTCTCGACAAAGATCGCTTTCGTGTCCGGCCTGATCTCCTCCGCCAGCCGTTCAGGGGTCCGGATGTTTTTCGCATAATCAAACTCAATACCGAATTTGGGATAAATCTTCCGGAAGCTGTCAGCGCTTCCGCCATAAAGATACGGTGATGTAAGAATGCGTCCGCCGCCTTCCGCAAGGTTTAAAAGCGTGTAGCTGATCGCCGCCATACCGGAGGCCAGTGCGATTACGCCTGCCGCTTTATCCAGGGTCTTCACCCTCTCTTCCAGCACGGCAACCGTCGGATTCCCGATGCGCGTGTAGAGGAAGCCCTGTTCCCGGAGCCCAAAAAGCCCTGCCGCATTTTCCACATCACGAAAATCATACGCCGCTGTCTGATAAATGGGCGGTGATACCGCATATTTATGTTCTTTTGGTTCATAGCCCGCCCGCAGTCTTTGCGTATCAAATTGATATTGTTCTACTGCCATGATGTTTTCTCCCTTTCGCTTTTAATTTTCATATTACTCGTATTACAATCACTGCACATATATAGCACCACCTCCTTAAAGCATTCCCTTATATGCGGTCATAGGCTTATGCCGCTGCCGCTTATTCCTTCAGCAGCCTGCTGTTTCTTATCTCGGCAATAATCGCCGGAACCTCTCCGGTTGCTTCAAATACCCGCTTATTGTGCCGAATCATATAGGCCGCCGCGCTTTCGCCGATTTTACTGACAAATACCGCATCGCAGTCGTTCAGAACGGATAACTGCTGATCGAAGCTGCCCTCGCAATGACCTTGATATCTGACCTGTGTCCTGCGTGTTTCGACAAAGATACTGTCCCTGCCGATATCATAGATCTGCCAGTACCTGGCACTTCCAAAGTGCTGATCCACGCGGCTGTTATCCATGCTTGCAAATGCTATTCTCATTTTCTCCCTTATTCCTGTACATGTATTTTTCATAATTAATTCAGGTGTCAAAAGCCAATTTAAAAATATAATTCGTCAATTTGCATAATTTAGCTGGCAATAGTGTGATACAAAACATAGTTCATTCACAACACGCTTCCGCTTGGATGAAGTACGTAGTGGTACGTAAGGACCTAAAATACAGGACCTAAGTACCAACGACTTCATAACAGTTGCTCATCGAACTATGTTTTGTATCACTTCAATATAGTTAGTGAATGTGCAAATTGACGAAGCCATGATATTCGAAGGGCTTTTGACACTTAAACCATTATCAAAAACATATCTTTCCAAGCCTTACCTGTAAGTCGCAAGAACATTATGGTAAATATCCTCAATTACCCTTAATCCTCCGGTGAAGCCCACATAATTGGTCGTCAGAACGAGCCGGTACGGTGTGGGTACCGCTGCCGACAGGAAATCATAATCCTTCTCCTTTGCCAGCTCCTTATCCCAGCCGCTGCCGATGATAATGCCCCGGCCTCTATGGCGGAGCCCCCGGATTATGTCCTGGGCTTTTCCTGCATCCGGTTCAAAGTAAAGGGGTATTTCTCTTTTGCCGGATGTACCTGCCAGTTCTTTACGGATTTGCCCCTGATACTTTTGTGGTGTATTATCAACGATAAACTGCTCCTTGGGTACAATGCCGACTTCATGCAGCAGGAACTTACTTAACGCAACCACATAGCCTGCGTCGTGCAGAATATGGGCATGACCCGGAAGTCCGTATCGAAATTCAAGCAAAAACGTAGCCAAATTATCAATCTCTTCGTAATAAGCCTCTGATTCATGCCTGATAAATGCCAAAGCCTTATGCTCGTCTATTTCAGTCCCTTGTTCAAGTGCAAATACCAGTACCTGTTTCAAAAATCGTTCCGTTTCATTCGCTCCGATGGGCGGATGAGGAAACCAGGTGTAGGCTTGATTGTACTTGCTTTTTAATTTCTCGGCAATCGGTTTGCCGTACCAGGGGCTGGCTAAGATATTGAAGCCTGCTCTCGGTACTCTCTGCCACTCTTTTACCCCGTCTGATTCCGGTCCGAAAAGTACATTAACCTTCAGTCCCAAGCCGGTCAGCAGACGCTTGTATTCCGCAAGATTTCCTTTCCAGAAGGGATCCTGATAAGGGATTGAGGCAAACAGATTGACTGTGCCTGCTTCACTCTTAGGCTCGTTGTCCTCCTCAAACAGGCTGACATACTGATCGATGATCCCATTAACGACAAGACTATGGGCCTCGAAATTATTTGCCTTGAAGCCCGCAGTTTCAACGGATACAATCGGCTTGCCCGCATCCCGAAATTCCTGCACAAGACTGTCCACATCATCACCCACAATACCTGAGGTGCAGCCGGTGAGAACAACCTGCAGCCTGGTATCAAGAACCTTATATGTATTCGTGATTATCTGACGCAGCCTGTCTATCCCGCCGAATACGACCTCTTTCTCCGAAAAATTGGTACAGGGGGAGGTACTGCCGCCGGCGTAACCTGTGCTGCGTTCAAAGAAGCCTTGTATCATATCACCGCAGCCGGGACCTGAGTGCAGGATCGGCACCGCCTTTGGTATGGCGACCACGCTTTGCAGTGCACCGATCGCACAGGTATAACGCTCCTGTTCAATAATTCCGCTCATTTCCCGGCACCTCCTGCCAGGAAATAATGCGGCTCCTGCTCAAACCACCATTTTGTATAGGGGTTTACCGCATGCTTTTCCAGATTTTTAACAAATTCATCATTTTCCAATGTCTCTATGATTCGCTCACCATAGTTGACCAGACCCTCATAGCCCATCCCATAGTGCTCGTCGCCGATCAGGAGCGACGGTATACCAAGCTTCGCCCCCCATAGGGTCATTCCTCCGTGACGTGCCATAAGGATATCAGGCCGGAGTTTACTAAGCGTATTTACCAGTTCGAATTCCTGCTTATTACATACATTGAAGTTCAATACATTGCCATAATCGTTAACACACTGTGCCAGCTGGTCATTTTCCTCCCGCCCGCTGTCATAGACCGGATCGTGATGGAAAATAGCCGCACCGGTGGCAGCGATACCCAGCTCACCAAGTATGTCCAGCAATGCGTGACCGTGAGCCGCCCCTGCCGTGACATATGCCGTCCTGCCCCTGAGCTTTTCCCGTAAGGCTTCAATCTGCGGCAGATATCTGCTTTTCTTTTCCGTGATTATCTGTTCCGCGATATCCTCTTTGCCAAGGGTCCTGCCTAAGGCTCTGAACCATCGGTCCGTCTGTGCGATCCCGTAGGGCGGGGCGGCAGGAATTTCAGGAACTCCGAATTCCTGCTCCAGAACTGCGCCGAGGTAACTGCCCAGGGTGGAGCATGCCTGAACCGTCGCGGCCGCTTCCGACGAATACCTTAAGGATTCGGTTGTAGAATAAGGAGTGATGTAATTCGGCGTTGCACCGAAAGGTGCGAACCAGTCTTTAAAAACATCGCTTCCCCAAAAATTAATGACATTAATAATGTCACTGCGGCGTTTTCTGGGCTTTGCAATCAGCTTACGGGCGATACCGTGATATGCCGCGTCAAAGCCTGTTGTCCATACACGGGAACGAAAGCCTTCGCAGAAAATGGCTACAATTGGAATACCCAGCTCTTCCTCGGCCTGTTCACAGACGCTTTCAACATCATCACCGATAATACCTGCGGCACAGGTTGTAAGGACAAAAATAACCTTGGCCTTCGTGCGCTCATACACCTCATTTATGGCGCCGGCGAGCTTTATGTTACCGCCGTATACGGTATCCTTTTCCTGCAGATTGGTCGAATAAATCTTGCGTTGTGTGGGCTTATCAACATTCCGCAGGGGTGAATTCACCCTATAGGTAAAGGCAAACTCATGAAGGCAGGAGGCGCAGCCGACCGGTCCATGGCTGATAACCGCACCGTCCTGGATAAGAATTGTCATGCAGGCCGCTTTTGATGTGGCACAACCCAGGCATTGGCTGAAGGAGCGGTTTTTATCCTTCAGGCCGCATTGCGATTCGCTGACCAGCTCCTCGGCGCTGCCTTGATAGCCGGTAATGGAATTAATGCGTATTTCCCGAATCTGCACGGCAGGATATGTCAGGTTAATTTTAGGCATGTAAATCATTTCCTCCTACTTTGCTAATTGAATGAGTCTATTGCCGACAAAAACTGGAGGTTAAAAAACATAAAATTATGTTTTTTAACCTCCAGTTTATCTGGTCAGTTATTATTTAATATAAAATTATTATTATTCAATTATCGTTGGTTAATATTTCATACATAATAAAGCAATATGGCTGTTCTGTCAAGTATTATTTCTAAAAAATCCGGCCCATCCTCCGCGGCTTTTTCTTGTATCTCCGATTCTTCCGCCAAAGCCTGATGATTACCTGCTATTATATGAAGCTCCTCAATAAAACTACCACGATACATTTTGTTCCCAACTATTTTAAGAACTTAATGCCAAACAGGAAGGAACTGATCCGGAACCTTCGAAACACCTCATAGCATATAATACTAAGTATGAAGCTTCCAATCATTATTGAAATAAACTGCAGCCAATCAATATGTACATATTGTAAAACAAAGTAGCCTAATACCACCAAAACTGATTGATGAAAATAGTAGAGAGGGAAGGCAGCCTTTGAAAAGTAGCTTGTTATTCTATTTGACTTGTTCAAATACTTCCTGCCGGTGCCTAAAATCGCTAATATTCCGAACCATGTCACCATTCTTTGTTCAATATCCCAGAACAGCCCGCTTCCCCGCCCACTACTTTGCAGTATTATACGCACCGTCACAGCAAATAAGAACAATACCGTCAGCAAAAAACGATTCTTTTCCAATTTCTCCTGAATCAGCTCATCACTTAACAAAAAGAAGCCTATCGCAAAGCATGCCAATGCTTCCCCTATACTTTTTCCTTCTATCTCTAATATGGGAGTGCAGATCAAAATCACCATAAACAGGGGTAATAAATGAATTATCCGCATCTTACTTCCATCTATTTTTTTGCTTGATTTGCTGTATTTATTCATAAATGGCAGCAGAACCGTCGAGATAATAAATAAATACAATATGAACCAAAGATGTGCCGGAGTAAAACCTCCATCCTGACCTGTTAAATATGTAAACTTAGTAAAAAATATTTTGTAATGCTCAAAATATCCGCCCGTATAGCCGTTGTGAAAAACATCAGCGATATAACTTTGAACAGGAATAATAGCCGCTAATCCTGCAAGCAATGGGATTAGCAGCTTTGTAACTCTTTCTTTTGCATATTCTTTTATTGTGCGCTTCTTCAACGCATAATAAGAGGATATTCCCGCTATTGTAAATAATAAGGTCATCCACCACGGATACACGATAGCGACAAAATTACTGGGCAGGCTATGGGGTACGCCTGTAATATAAAATATTTCTCCCCAGTTATTGTATATCATACTGGTATGAAACGGAAATAAGAGCATGACACAAATAATTCGTATATTATCAATAAAATCTTTTCGCATCGTAATTTCCTCTTTCTTTAGTATCCTGCAAACTGCTCACCTAAGATATCCGTTAAGTCAGACATAATATCTTTGTCTTCTCCGATATATTGAACAATCAAACTTCCTTTTCTTGTAGCAGGTAAAAAATCTTTTTCTGCATCTTTTATCTCATACCTATATCCTTTACTCTCCATCGCAGCTTCAAACCGCACCAGATGAAAGGTGTTTGGAGGGTAGCCGTCTGTTACCAACTTTTATTATCAGTGTACTATAAAAAGACCTTATACTCAACCACTATTTATAAGCAGCTATCACCGTCGTAACAAAGTATTACAGGTCTCCAGCAATATGCTGTTAACGGTATGAGCAATAAGATATGAGCATCATTAATTCCTTTTAAGGTAACAATATTCGCCTTGCAAATCATTCCCTGCTTAACCAACATGCGAAGTCCGTCCAGTTGATTACGAAGAAGCACCCTGCCGGCGGTGCCAGTTTATACTCTTCTTTATATTTTACATCTGTTGTCTTTACCATGTTTTCCTCCCTTCATCTGTCTCCTGTTGTCGGATAAACCTTCACCTTCATGCAATCTTTATATTTTTCAATTGAAAGCATGATCTTCAGTTCAGTCAATTCCTTTTCTAACCACTTCGGAACATGGTCACAGATAATTTCAAGACTCTTGTATTCCTGCTTTTTAAGAAACGGCAGTAAGATCTGTTTTGAATTATATGAGGTGTTGCCTTTCATTACTTCCCGCAAATCGGTATGAAAGATACCGGCCTGCTGCTCATAAATTGCATTATGCTCCAGCGGCACTTCCTGACCTGTTCTCCGGTGCTGCCAGCATTCTTTGATATCCTCTAAAAATTGCTCCGGCTTTCCTGCAATCTCAAGCATCGATACCTGTCTCTCCTCAAAAGCAATGTAATGGATACCTCTGATCCGGTTCACAACCAGAAGCTTGCAGTCCTTCAGCCAGTCACAAATATCCTTTATTTTCTCACGGAGCATATCCGCATTTATAACATTCTGTAAATCGTGTTCCATGCGTTCCTTTTCTACCCATATATCATTTACTTTTGAATAAATACAAAGACTCCCATTTTTTTCAAAACCTGATGTCTTACCTTCAGCATCAACCAGCACTGCTATTTCCATAGTAATCTCCATTCTTACAAAAATCTGTGAATTTGGGCATAAGCATCATATTCTCCTTGTGAAAATTGCCTTTAATTTTCACACTAACATACATACTGATTCCAATACCCGGAAGAACAAGAAGTACGCACCTCTGCGCAGACTTCGCGGTTCTTCCCGTGTGAAGATGCTTTTTCTTCACAATATCCTCCGAAAAAGAGTTTTCTGAACATCAAATTTATGTATTATGCCTGCCCTCCCATATTACATGCAGGCTGCTCCACAACCGGAGCAGTCACTGCCGGGACTACATTTTTTTTCCTGATAACTTCCGTCATACAGGAAAAGGAATTTACAGGCAGCTATATCAAATGACATACTCGCAGCCCCATTATCAAGGATGACCAGATTACCCTCAAACTTAATTTTTACCGGAAGTTTTACCATTTCATTTGTCATAATATCCAGTCTTAACTGTTGGTATATTATTGTTCTTTCTCCGGTTATTTTATTATTCACTGCAATATCACTGTTTGTAGCAAGGCTGCGCAGGCTGCCATCCAAGTAAAAATTAACTGAATTATTATCTGCATCCATACCCAATGCATTTTGATCAAATGCAACAATATTTCCAATCGCCGTATGGATCACAACCGCTCTGGCGGGTTCAAAGGATTCCAAATTCCCATTTTCATACATTCGCAAACCAATACGAACCGGGTAAGAGCCTAGCGGAGTATTTATCTCAATATTTTCCCGCGGCCACAGAATTATACTTTTCAGCTTTCCGCTCGGATAAAATCTAAGACCTATGGTTTTTACCCGAAATTCAGTAAATTGTAAATCATAATCAAGTTCCTCCAGTCGTTGCTCTTCATCTTCTATCGACCATCCAAAACCAAGCTGGCCATTGAGAGGAAACAAGCTGTCAATGGCTCCATCCTCATAAAAGGTGATAAGTTCTGCTGATATCCTGCCAATCGAGGTTATAATTTCTGATTGTTCTTCCAGTGATACGCTCTTTACATTACCACTTTCGTAAAAGGATAATGACTTGTTATCCTTTTTTCTTTCGTCAGCTCCTTTGTATCTGGGAACCAATGTATTTTGCCCTACACAGATTTCATTATATACTTCCAGCTTACACTCCTTCATTTCGCCTGAAGGATAAGTAGTGCAGCTGGTAATCCCCTTTAAATTATATTTCGTTTCAGCAATCATTGAGCCCGCCTCCTTCATCCTTGATCTTTCCTATACTAGCTGTTCACGATTTAAATAATGCATCCGGCTCTGCCGCATTTTCCTTCGCTGTAATTAATTCAGGTTCAATTTTATATACGGCAACCGCCTTATTATCATGAGAGGAACGATAATGCTCCGCAAGAGCTGCGGTCATCCTGCTTTTATAAAACCCAGGCAGATATTTATCCACAATCGCTTGCAGTACTTGTGCACTTTCCTTATAATCCTCTACTTTTCTGGCATATCCAAAGATCATAACACTCATATAGGCAGTATCTGCATGACAGGGCACCAGATCCTTAACCGTCCCGATTTCTTCAAATACGGTAAAGCTGACCTGTGGTTCTTTAAGCAAAAGTTTTGTTTTTTTACCTGACCCCATCCCATGAAAATAGATTGCTCCATGATACCATATGTAATTGACCGGTACTGTATATGGATATTTTTGACTATGCATTCCAATCACACCAATTCTGGTTTTTTCAAGAAATGCATCTATTTTCTCTTTATCAGAACAGTTTCTTTGTGTATAACGTACTTGTTCCATTACATTTCACCCTCCTCATACATAAATGCCAGTTTTGTAAGAAATGCCTTCATCCACTTGTTATCCTGTTCGATATAATCCTGATGCGCCATTATTTCTTCAGCAGGCTGGACAAATCGGTCCGGCTGCAGCTCATCACCGCAATTCGTGATAAGATCTTCAATAATTGTCCTTGTATTTTCCAGGTGAAATTGAAAACCATAAACTCTTTTTCGATAAAGGTAGGCTTGATTCTTACATGTTTCATTGGTTGCTATTGGAACTGCTTCCTTCGGAAGGTCAACAAAGGTATCTCCATGCCATTCAAAGACAACCGGTGAAGGCGGCAGGAAAGAAAACTGGGCGTAATCCGATATTCTTTCACATAACGTAACAGGAAACCAGCCTATTTCTTTGTATTGGTTCTTAACCACTCTTCCTCCAATGACGTCAGCAATCAATTGTGCTCCCAGGCAAAGTCCGATTACCACCTTTTCCTGCTCAATTGCAGCCTTTATAAATTTTTTCTCCGCCGATAACCATGGATAGCGTTCTTCTTCATAGATGTTCATGGGTCCGCCCATCACAATCAACCAATCAAACTCCTCCTGTCCGGGCAGATTCTCATCCTTATAAAGATGAGTAGAGGAAACGGGGTACTGATTTTCCTTCGCCCAGGTAAGTATACTTCCCGGATTTTCAAAAGCTATATGCTGCAAATAATGGATTCGCATGTAAATCCCTGCCTTTCTCATCTTATAAATTTAATGCTGCCGTCTCAATCAGCAATCTATGGGTGAATTCGTATAAAGCCTGAATACAGCTTCTTTTAATCCTTCTTCAATCAGATTATAGGTGGTATAAATATCAATATCTTTCTCCTGTAAGGCATTTGACGGGCATGCACCGATTCTCATGCATATTACGCAATTGCAATCTTCGATTGCTTTTATCAGCTTATAAATTCTTCCCGCCGCCTTCTCGTCCTGGCTTCCCTTGCAATATTGTTCGGTTGGTCTGGTCTCGACAAAAGTTACGACGTCATCCTTATAATCATAGATATAGAATTTCGTTGCCTGCCCAAAATGCTGATCAATCAATTTTCCATTCTTAGAACATACTGCAAATCGATAGCTGACCGAAACCGATGTCATTTCATCTCTTTTTAAGCAATCAGCACAATCCTTAAACTCTACAGAGATTTTGCTGCTTAGTGTTTCCACGGTTGCCGGATTACAAGGCTTACAATAATAGGATTGTGGGAGAATAGCTTCGCATTCCCGCCTGAGATCGCTCATCCCATCACTGCTGTAAGCCTCCAACCCGTTGGAATCACCTTCTCCGCCTGACACCCTCCGGAGGATATTTGTCATCCTGCAGCCGCATTCCTTGGCCAGATGAACCATTTCTTCAATCTCAGAATCATTAATTTCTTTCATCACTTCTATATTCATTCTTACTGAAATTCCCAGGGATGCAAGGTAACTGATACCGGAAATCTGATTCTGAAGAAGAATATTAGCACCTTCAACCCCATAATACTTATGCCCCAGATAGGTTATGTGGCTGTAGATCCCGGCTCCTTTTTCAGGTCTGATCGTATTAACTGTAACCGTGATATAATTCACACCCAGGGAAATTAGATGGCTGGCATATACGGGAAGCATCAAACCATTGGTGGATAGACAAAGTATCGTCTCAGGAGATGTCTGCCGAACGAGCCTGACGGTTTCCTTTACCGCTTCAAAATCAGCCAATGGCTCACCCGGTCCCGCAATTGCCGCAACCGTAAGGTTAGGAATGCTTTTCTTCGCTTCCAGAAACCGTTCCATCGCCTCGTAAGGAGTAAGTATCGTGTATACAGGATCCGGACACCAATCCCCTGGACAGTAACTTTGTTGTAACCCATTATTAAAGTTGACGTTATATTCCGACGCTATCGGTAAATGAATGATTGCACTATGAAAATCATAATTATTAAAACACGGATGCTTACAAATACGTTTGTTATTATTATTGGAATTCGAAGTATGAAAGTTATTCAACGCTTCACCGCCTTAATTATGTGATATGTAATATCTTACAGTATACATACCATAAGCTTTCCCAATCGATAGCTGCAGTTAAAAATTATGCCTGTATTATTCAGTAGTATCTTGAAATTCTAATGCTTACCATACATTCAGAATCGGTTCTCTGTTATGCTTATACTCCATATCTGCAAACCAGGTGTTGGCAATCTCTTCGGCCAGAAGCATGGCGCCCTGATATCCGACAATCGGATGACGATACATACCTGCTCTGTCATATACAGGAAACCCGACTCTTACCATTGGGATATTATAATCAATGGAAACATATCTGCCTTTGGAGTGGCCCATAATCAAATCAAGCTCAAGCCCTTCATTTTTTATGCGGTTCTCTAATTCCCACAGGTCCGCATTCATTACAACTTCCATCTTATAATCCAGCTTTTCCTGGAATTCTTTGATTCGCGGATCAATTTTATACTTGGAGTTATCATCACCCAGCAGTAATAATACCGGCTTCATTTCCATATCCAGACAAAACTGTGCAAGACTGATAACAAGATCAGGATTTCCGTAGATTGCCACCTTCTTATCCGCCAGGAACATATGGGTTACATCCGTGATTGCATCAAGGGCGATCCCCCTCTCATGAACCAGGGATTCCGGAATGGGCTTGCCTGTAGCATCACTAAGCTTCTTTAAGAAGGTATCCGTATTTCTGATACCGATTGGTGTCGGTCCGATAATTGCGGGAATTTCAAATTCATCCTCAAGATATTCCGCAGCCTTTCCGCCTTCGTAACGGTTCAGGGCAAAAGTAGCTTTTGCATTTGCCGTATCCCTTAAATCTTCGATGGTGGTATCCCCATGCGATACAAAATTACCGCTTGGCATGAGAGGAGAATCAAATGCTTCTATTTCAAAAAGCACATTTGCCTCAACCTTCATTTCCGCCAATAAATGCTTTAATTCCGTTACATCTCCCGGATTAACCCAGCCGGTTATCAGATTTATTTTGTCAGAGGGCGTACTCTTCTTCGCAAAATATGCTATAAATTCCTTAACCGCTATATCATAACCACTCACCATGCTTCCAACAAAGCTGGGAGAATGTATCGGTATTAGATGTACCTCCCGTCCTGCATATTTTTCTTTCAAAAGCCCCCTGTTCAGCTTTCTTACAACTCCGTCAATATCGTCTCCGATAACCTCCGTGGAGCAGGTTGATATGATCGGGATTACTTTGACCTCCGGATATCTCATAAGCAGGACATCCACTGCTTCTTCCACTCTGTTCAATGCACCAAACACCGCACCGTCTTCATGGAGTGAGGAGGAGGCAATTTCAAAGCTTTCTTTAAAATGCTGTGAAAACAATAATCTTACAAACATTACGCAGCCCTGTCCGCCATGAACGATTCCAATACATTCTTTGATGCCGATGCTGGCATACTGAACACCGCAGGGCTGGCAGGTAAATATCGGATTAATTACACCCGCACGCTCTTTATTCTTCACATCACAGTACATATATACCTCCATTCCGCCGCTTTCGGCGGCACAAACAATATCTGAAAGAAGTTTAAAATGAAATTCCTATGGATTTTATTTTGGAGCTCTTTCCAAGAATTTTGGCTTTTTCAAAATTCTTTTCCTCCTTCTAATAATGCGGGTCTGAAAGCTCTGCATTCAAGGAGCCCGATATAAGCAAATAATCCAAGCGTTCCTTTAAACCCTGCATAATCTTTTTTAAATCTACTTTATCAATTTCAGATACCCACGGAAACTTTTTCTTATAATTATCTGCCAGATAGACCGCATCCACCCAATAGCATTTTTCTTCCGGAGTATCATTTTCAACCGGTTCTCCGCACAATATCTGCATCGTTTTCCGAATAATATTTCCATTCTGTCTTTCTCTGTCCCATGCTCTGGAATGGAATTGCCACAGACATTTCTTCATTATAAAATCAAGCAATAATTCAACTCTTTCTTTCATTAAATCCTCCATAACGCTTCACCTCCGTTATATCATGAACAAAAGACGTGTTCATGATCTTCCACTCCGATCGCATCATCGCAAGCAAGCTTGCATAATGCTCACTACGTTTACATTACATTGCCGAGAGCTCTCCGACAAGATCACTCTCTCCGGAGAATTCCGGATACACTCTGTCGCTCAATCGTCTTAGTGCATCGTATTCTCCGGTATATTCTCTCAATACAGTGGAATTCTTAACTTCCTCACTTAAATTGACATCCGAAAGCAGCCTTTGTGTCATAAAACCTTTATCCGTAGGGATTCCATCTTTACTGATATCCAATAGGGAAAGCTGATGTATTGGGGAGTAAATACCGTTATAAACATCCCGGGCGAATCTTACCCACCCCTCATAACCCTTCCAGGGTCCGTTATGATATGCATGCGCATTCAAATATGGAACACGGATTTTTTTAGCTACTTCACCCGGTCTCTTACCGGTAAAGATAATATCGGGCTGCAGCATACCCATTGCCTCCAGTCCTTCAAGCTCATTTGGATCATCAATTGCAAGCGCACCTTCCTCGCACCTGGAGATACCCTTCTCCATGTCTCCCTGGTGTCCGAATTTGGTATATACCGAAACTACTTCAACACCCATTTCCTCATGAATTACATTAGCCCAATGCCAAAGCTTTGAACCTCCGGGCCACAGACAGACCTTCTTTCCCTTCAGCCTTTCCTTATACCAGTCAAGCTCCGGCCTCCACCGTTCGGTTTCTTCCTTAATAATTGCCTCTGCACGATCCTCGATACCAAAGAACATCGCTATCTTCCTAAGGGATCCTGAAAGGGGTTCGAAGCCAAAGCCGTCAATATCCAAACGCGGTATTCCGTACCTTACCCTCAATTCATTGCAGATATACTCCGCTGACCTGGCGCACTCCAAAACGTTCAGATGAGCTTTATGCATGGCACGCAGCCCGTCATAGGTTCCATTACCGGTAAAGGTGGACAATACCTGAATTCCCATTCTCTTAAAGTAATCCTGCATAACCTCCTGATCACCCTGGATATTGTATTCACCGACATAATTGATCACATAGTCACTGGTGATCTCCGGCTCAACGGTTCCAACCTTCTGATTAATCCATGCAATATTAATCTTATGATGCCCTCCCGACTGACTCGGGCCTCCAAAGCCCGGAGAATTACATACAAAGATATCAACCTCAGGCATATCTTCCATGACTTCCGCCGCAATCGCATTGATGTCATCACCAATCAGTGCGGAGGCACAGGTCTGGTAGATTGTCATTCTCTTTATATCCGGAAATGCTTTAAAAGCTTCAATGATGTTTTTCCTCAGAAGTTTTTCTGCACCAAATACAATATGTGATTCCTTCATATCGGTGGCATACGTATATTTTAATTGGAAGTTATCATTATCACTGATATATCGCTTCGTCTGCCAGGTATCATAGGTACATCCTACCGGCCCGTGACTCATATGAATAACATCCTTCATCGGTGTTCCGATTACATGCTTCGCACCACAATATGCGCAGCCTCTCTCTGATATTGATCCGGGAATTGTATTCAAATATCCTAAGGGCAAAGCATCCGCCAGCGTTTCACCGGGCCCCTTAATTACAGCATGCTTTTCTCTTTCCGGTATACATTCACTGCATTTAAACAAATGATATGGCATATTTTGACCTCCTTCAAATAATGATTATTTTAATGCATCGTCTCCCTGTTCATCCGTTCTGATACGAATTGCATCCTCCACGGGACACACAAAAATTTTTCCATCACCAATCTGACCTGTCTGATTCACCTTAATAATCGTATCCAGCACTGTATCAACTTCATCGTCGGGTATTACGATTGATAAATATCTCTTTGGGATATATTTCATACCGCCATGTTTATTTTGTTCGAGGATGCCGGTTCTATATTCGATATCAACTTCGCCCGCAAGCCCTTTCTGCTTGCCGCGCCCAAGCACCGGTATGGCAGTTAAGCTCGGATAGCCAAGCTGAACCAAGGCTTCTTTTGTTGCACTTACTTTTCTAGGTCTAATGATTGCACTGACTTCCTTCATAGCCCTTCACCTACAATCCTTCTGCTCCGGTTCTAACCGTAAGCACCCTGTCTACTGGGGAAATAAATATTTTACCATCACCAAAATTGCCTGTATAAGCCTTATATTTGATTACCTTAAGTATTTCTTTAACAGCTTCATCCTTAACTACCAGCATCAGAATTGTTTTGGGAAGTTCATCGTAACGAACCGCGCCGATCATAATACCATGCTGTTTTCCACGACCAAATGCATTGATCTTTGTCATTGAATTGAACCCTGCTTCAGAAAGTGAATCTGCGATAGCATCTGCAATTTCGGGACGTACAATTGCTTTTATCATTTTCATAGGAATTGCTCCTTTCAGTTAGTCAGCGATACCATATTTAACTACCATCTTTTCAAGTTCATCCATGGTAAGCGGCTTAGGGATAACAAAATTTGTGTTCTCGATAATCTTCCTGGCCAGTTCGCCGTATTCCTTTGCCTGATTTTCGGAGGAATCATACTCAACAACAGTCTTTTTATTAAACTCCGCCTTTTGCACAATGTTATCTCTAGGTACGAAGTGAATCATCTGCGTACCGATGGCTGCCGTAAACTCTTCAAGAAATTCTTTCTCACGATCCACCTTACGGCTGTTGCAGATAATACCTCCAAGACGTACACCGCTCTGCTTTGCGTACTTGAGAAGTCCCTTGCAAATGTTATTGGCTGCATAGATTGCCATCATTTCACCGGAAGCTACAATATAAACCTCCTGCGCCTTACCGTCTCTGATTGGCATTGCAAAACCACCGCAAACAACATCACCCAGAACATCATAAAAAACAAAATCCAGATCATCCGTATAAGCGCCGTTTGTCTCCATCAAATCAATTGCCGTAATAACACCGCGTCCCGCACAACCTACGCCGGGCTCCGGTCCGCCGGATTCGACGCATCTGATATCAAGGAAACCATTCTTAATAACCTTATCATTGGTTACCTTTTCTGCTCCCTCTTCACGAAGTACGTCCATCAGGGTTTCCTGTGGTTTTCCCCCTAAGATGAGCCGCGTTGAATCAGCCTTAGGATCACATCCATGAATAAAAATCTTTTGATTGTAAAAATATGCCATCGCTGCTGCTGTGTTCTGCTGTGTAGTGGATTTACCAATACCACCCTTACCATAAAACGCTACTTTTCTCATGATTAAATCCTCCTAAAATAATTTGTTAATGGGTTGCTCTATTTAATAAAAAGAGGTTATTATATTCATTGGAATGAATATAATAACCTCTTTGTTATTCCGCTAACATTTTTGTATTTCCTGCAGCAATAAGATTGGCTTATGTTTTTACAACTAAGGCAAGTAATATTTTCATTATACTATATCATTTAGCATCGTTTTGTTATGTTTGTTTTACTTATATATTCAATATTATATTGTTATGTTTTGTTTGTCACATCTTGTGTAAGTTAATAAAGATACTATATACTGTCGTGTTATAACCGTCAATGGAAATATAGCATAAACATTTCTTCTGTTTTGAAAATTTTATGTAAAATATCTACACGCAGCTTTCCTGTTGTCACATTTAGTTATGTTTATCACACAAGGCTTGTAATTGAAATATTAGAATACCGGCAATATACTTTGGTATCTCAAGAACATGCTATTAGCCGGCACAGACTCCAAATGCAAAAGTTTTATTTTGCACACAAAATAAGTGTAATTGCTTAAGTAAATTCAATTACTCAGCAACTACACCTTTGATGCAATGTCAATTCAAATTTTTTCTACTTCCAAATAATTTTCCCTGTTTCCGAAGTATCATACAGACCCAGACTTTGCAAATCCATTTTGAACGCATCCGAAGCCAGTATCTCCATGATCCGCCTATAGGGCTGCTTATCGGTATCCGACAAGCGCATAACAAGGTCATAGCTCTCCATCTGCAGTGGTATAAAATCCACTCCGTTCACGTTCATCATTCCCGTTTCACTTCCAATTCCAATGTCAGCTTCCCCGTGTGATATCAGGCTTGCAACCGCAAGATGGGATTTGCATTCATGGTGGTAGCCTTCAATATAATCACCTATCACTCCCATGAGACGCAGCCTTTCATCCAGCAGAACCCTGGAACCGCTGCCTTTTTCTCTGTTTACGATGGAAATATCCGTCCGTTTCAAATCAGACCAGCCGGCAATTCCTTTGGGATTATTCTTTTGTACATAAAAACCATGCCTGCGCTTTCCTATTCGAATAATCAAAGCAGAGATTCCGGGCATCATTTTTTTTACATAAGATATATTATATTCATCCAGCTCTCCGTCCCAAAGATGCGCGGTCGCAATATTGACACGTCCCTGGTACAGAGCATAGATTCCATTGTAACCGGTAAGGTGGGAACGGTAAATCTGTAACGTATCCACATATGTGCCCAAATAATTAGCCAGCAAATCCAGGGATATATCCTGACCGCATATTATAAACTCATTGCCTCTGATATTTTCATCAACCACATGAGTATAGGACGGTTTCTTGATCATTTTAGGAACCTGATTATTAAATAACGCTATATCCTTGGTACTAAACACAACCGGGTTGTTTTCCTGATTCAGATAGGAGTTCACTTCACCCTGGCTTATCCTTACCTGTTTTCCTACTTTTGAAGAATTCAGCTCTCCGCGCTTAATTAATTCATAAACCGTATTTCTTGAAACTTTCAATATATCAGCAACTTCCTGGGCACTCAGTAACTCGTTATTCATGCAGATAGCCTCCGCTCCATTTTATAGCATACGTATATTCCTATTATTTTATCATATATTTAAAAAATATGTATTGGCTTCATTTGCTCACAATAATATGCGCTTAGTATCTGTTTCGTATCGTTTCTATCTGTTTCATCCAAACATTCATATAATAACATAATCTAATAACTCTGACAAGCATTAATACAATCACCTTAGCCCAGACCATTCTACGGATATCTGGTTAGTATGTAACCCCCGCTGCTAAAGAGCTCATTCCGGTTAAGAATTCTTCCCCAGTGAATTGAAGAATTATAATTCCCTTCTGCTATTACAATGGAGCCGTCAGTAACTTCTAATACAACAACCGAGTGCGTATCGTTATTGATCCGTATTATATCTCCTGTTCTTATATTTGAAAAATCCGTGTGTTTTGTTGCAGGCAAATCGCCAAACGCAGCATCGCTTAATAAAAATGCAAAAGCTACACAGCCATAGCCTCCGCTATAAATTCCGCCGTTCCATTGATAATAATTTGAATTTGTCCAGTCCATTCCTTCCGGATAATCCGCTCTTAATGCAATTATGTCTGCATAGACCTGTTCTTCGCTGATTGGAGCTGTCGTAGGGATGGGAGGGACTTCCACGGGTATATCCGGGGTTATCGGGGGTATATCCGGAGCTTGAGGAGGGGCTGTCGGAGCTATTGCAGGTGCGGCCGAAGCTTCAGAAGAAATAATTGCTTTATTCCCAATGTAGTTTTTCCATGAATCAGCATATTCTTTCTTATAATAAACCGTGCACCGGGAAGGTAAATCGACACCGGTTATTCCGGCCGGATACTCACCAAGGAACGTAGCCGCAGTTAGATTGCTGCAACCATAAAATACACCTTCTCCTAATTTTTTTACTCCTTTCGGTATCGTTATACCGGTTAATGCACGACATTCTGAAAATGCGTATTCCTGTATCTCTGCTACCCCTTCCGTCATTGTTATGCTTGCCAATCCGCTGCATTTCCAAAAGGCCCCTTCCCCAATTATTCTTACTCCTTTTGGTATCTTTACGTCAGTTAAGCTGCTGCAGCCGGCAAATGTGTACATATCTATAATGCTGACTCCTTCCCGTATCCTTATATCTGTCAAAGTACTGCAGCCATAAAATGCGTTATCCCCTATTTCCGTTACTCCCTCCGGGATCGTAACGCTTGTTAAAGCACTGCAGCCGGCAAAGGCATTATTCCCTATTTTTGTTACTCCTTTTGGTATTGCTATGCCGGTTAAGCCGCTGCAGCCTGAAAATGCCCCATCTCCTATCGCTGTTATATTCTTGTATTTGATTTTTTCCGGAGGAATAACCAGTGCTATATCTCCACCCTTACCCTTATACCCGGTTATCGTTACTCCCAACCAATTTTCCTCATATTCCAGGTCCGCTAACGGAGTTGCTTCTGTACCCTCCGGCAGTTCTATTTTTAAAATCGGAGTAAAATCTAATCCATTTCTTTTCGCATACTCTTCTGCTGTACTACCGGAATAACCGCTAATGTTTACCCCGGCTTTTGCATATCCTCCTAACCCTGGGATTTGTTCCATATATCCAAGTGCGTGCTCTCCGATCTTCACATTTTTACTTATAACCGTAACGGTTCCCAGTCTGCATGCATAAAATGCCTCTTCTTCTATCGTTATTGTATTGCCGGGAATATTTACATTTCCCAAAGAGTCACACCAGAAAAAGGCTTGGTATCCTATCCTCTCTATTCCTTCCGGCATTACAAAATCTTCTAATTTCTCACATTTCCAAAACGCATAATCCCCTATTTCCTTAAGTTTATCAGGTAAAACAATATTCGTAAGGTTATGGCAGTTCATAAAGGTTTCATTGCCAATATACTTTACGCTGTTTGGAATTCGTATCTCCTTCAATTGTGTGCATCGGCTAAAAGTTCCATCCAATCTTTCTATGCTATCGGGTAATGTGATATTCACTAAACCGGTATCCGCAAATGCTCCCTTGCCTATATACCTGACCGTATCAGGAAGCGATACACTGGTTAAATTCTTCATACCGGTTCTGACAATGTCACCATTAATGCGCTCTTCCTGTAAAAATGCATCATCGGCAATCCCTATTGTCCCAGTCTTTATCGTGAGCGAATACTTTTTGGGCATGGTACCTTTATAGCCGATCACCCATCCATCCTTATATATTACTCCATTTTTTTGATTTTTTAACCAGCCTGTATTTACAAAAGCTCTTTCCCCAATATGCTTTATATTTTGGGGTAAAGTAAAATTATTTAATTTTGTACAATCGGCAAATGCATTCTCACCTATATCTTTTAAATTTTTTGGCAGCGTTATATTATTAAGCTTCTTACACCCATAGAATGCTTGATTCCCAATTATTTCAACGCTATCCGGCATCATAATCTTTTCTAAGCTATCCGATCCCGTTATTAAATAATCAGCAACCGCTTTCGTACCCTTTGCGATCGTCAAACTTTTTATATTGGTCCGATTGCCTTTATAGGAAAGACACCATTTATCCTTATAAACCAGTCCGTCCTTCTGCTTTTTATACCAGGCCGTATCATCAAGAATATATTCCCCTACCGATATCACTCCATTGGGAATATTAATTTCTTCCAAGCTCTTACATCCCGCAAAAGCTCTGGCATCAATTTGGGTCAGGGTATCGGGAAGCTTAATGCTCTTAAGCTTTGAGCATCCGGTAAGTCTCACATTCAGAATAGTTTTTGGAAGCTTTATTTGTGCTAAAGCAGGGCAGTCCACGATATATATTTGCTGAACTCCTTCGGGAATATCTAAACTCGCCAGACTGTTACATCTTATGAAAAATAATGCTGTTACGGTATTGGGTATATTAATCTTCTTCAGATTTGGACAGTCAATGAAAACCATTGTTTCAACCCCTTGGGGTACGGTGACATTTTCCAGAGTCCTGCAGTTCATAAGGCTGATATCTTTTATATGTTTTGGAAATTTGATTTTCTTTAAATTATCACAGCCTTTAAATGCATTGGCAAGACCGCCTAAATACCTTTCCTGCGTCAAAAGGTCCCCCGAACCGTATCGGTATTTCAAGTCATCAAAATACTTGTTATTATAGAAATGGTAACCAATTTCAGTAACACTGTCCGGTATAATAATTTCTTTTAATCCGGTGCAATAGGTAAACGCCTGATCTCCTATATATTTTAATGAATTAGGAAGCTTAATATCTGCCAGACTCTCACACTGAGAAAACGCATTATTCCCTATATACTCCAACCCACTAGGGAGCTTAATTTCTGTCAGTTTTCTACAGAACGAAAACGCATCATCTTCTATCCTTAATAAACTACCGGGAAGCGTCACACTTTTTAACTTTTCACATGCCATGAAAGAATTGCCGCCAATAACCGTTACACCCTCTAGTATAACCACACTGACTACTTTATTCATAAGCGCTTCTTCAAATACGCAATATTCATCAGCGGCGATACGGGTCACTTTCCTTTTCCCCAATGTACCCGGAAATGTCACCTTTGTAGCTTTTCCAGTGTATTTTATTATACTTACCGTTCCATCCTCGAGAATTTCGTATCTGTAATCACCGCTTTTCAATACCTCTGCCGCGTATACTTTATTAGCGATTCCCTGCAGAATAAAAATAGACGAAAATAATACCATAAAGCATACAAACATAAAAAATAAGATTATTTTCTTCCTCAGCATTTTGCTATTCTCCTTCTTTAGTAATTCCTCAGATACTTTAACAATATCATGATTAATCTTAGCGTTTTCTTGTAATCTCAGCTCTTTGATATATAAGCCTATTGTACATTAATCTTCTTTTCCAGGCAACTATTCTTCTATCCTTCCAAGCATAAAGCCTTCGCATATTATGCTCTCTGCTTATGCGCAAATAAAAAGCACCGCCATTCATATTGCTACAAATGGCAGTACCCAACCCATTCCTGATCCGATGAATCTTAATCCGTCAGGCGTAATACTGTGCCTGCGCATTCCAAAGCTGATAGTAAATATTCTCTTTCTCCTTCAGCAATTCCTCATGGCTTCCTGTCTGTACGATATTCCCTTCATCAAAAACAACAATACGATCACAAAAACGACAGCTGGACATACGATGTGAAATATAGATTGCCGTTTTTTCCCTCACCAAATCATCAAACCGTCTATAGATATCATATTCAGATACCGGATCCAGAGCGGAGGTCGGTTCATCTAATACGACGATGGGTGAATCCTTATACAAGGCACGGGCAATTGCAATCTTTTGCGCTTCTCCGCCTGATAGTTCAACACCTTCCTCCTGAAGCTGATAGATATTTGTTTTTATACCATTTGGCATACTTTGAAGTCGTTCGATAAAACCAGCCTTCTCTAAGCATTTATAAATCCGATCATCATCAAACTCCAAAGAAGTTGCCACATTTTCAGCCAGCGAGAAAGAAAACAATTGAAAATCCTGGAATACAATTGAAAAAAGCTTCATATATTCCCGATAATCATACAGCTTAATATCGATCCCATTTAGTAAAATTTCGCCTTCCGATGGATCATACAGACGGCAAAGCAGCTTTATAAATGTTGTTTTTCCTGCCCCATTCTTTCCGACTAAGGCCATTTTCCTTTTAACATGAAGAGTCGCATTTACATGGGACAATACCATCTCCTCACTGTTCGGATAGTGAAATGAAACATCCCTAAACTCAATCACATATTCGTTATCGTCACGTTTTTCTACAGGCAGCGTACCCTCGTATTTTCGGTTCTTTATTGCTAAAAAATCACTGAAGTAGGCCAAATACCGGCTTTGAATTTCTACCGCAATATATACTTCCAATATCCCTGTCAGGCCGTTACTCAATTCTCTCAAGGCACTGACATATTTCAAGACGCTTCCTATGGAAATCAGACCGAAAATCGCCTTTAATCCAACATAGATATAACTGGAGCCTTCAAAAACCATACCGATTATATTTCCCATTACAGTCGCTTTATGATTACCGTTCAGTATTCTTTTGGTTATCTGCTCACATCGGATATTATCCTTTTTAATTTCATCCATGATCATATCTTTCATTCGATACAACCGAATATCCTTTCCGATTGCATAATGATAAATAAATCCGAAGAAGTAATTGAACCTTCGATTTCCCTCCACATTATCTTCAAAATTCTTTTGTTCCTGCTTACCGATCCAGCGCTTTAAATAATAGGTCGCCAACAGTGTAAGTATTAAAATGATAATCACGAATGCTCCGCTATACCATTGATTTATGACCGAAGAAAATCCTTTCAGCCCGGTAACCGAAACCGGAACAAACACCCCTACCAGCAGCCAGACGGAATATATGATCTTACAGATTTGCTCCAGAAGGTTACCGAGTTTTGAGCAAAATTCCCCGATATCTCCATAGTTATGTATCCCCTCTTCCGCTTTATAAATCATCTCCAGGGTATCTTTTTTCTCGAGAACTTCATAATCCAGCGTCAATGATTTTTCACATATGATCTGACTGATTCGCTCCGAAATGATTCGTTTCTGAACAATAATCACCTTGTCCAATGCCCACCGGCTGAGTCCGATAAACAAATTATATGTCACCATCATGATGATATACCGCATAACATCGGACACCGGGTCCTTTTGCACGATCATATCTAAAATCATGCTGCCGAATATAATATTTACAAACGGCTGACCGGCGGCAAACAGTTTCGCTATGCTTAAGGTGGGAAGATATACCGGCATTAATTTCATTACTATTCGAATTACTTTCAGAACGGTTGTCTTTTTATGCTCCATATGCCTCCACCACCTTTTCCTGATAATAATGACTTTGTATGTCAAAAATTCCCTTATATTGTCCGTTCCTTCGGATCAATTGTTCATGTGATCCCTCTTCGATAATAGAACCATTGTCCAGGAAAAAGATACGATCACAGAATTTCGTGCTGGCTAAACGATGTGAAATAAAGACAGAGGTTTTCTCTTCCGTCATTCTGTTATATTCCTCATACATCCTGCTTTCCGCAATCGGATCCAATGCAGATGTCGGTTCATCCAGGATTAATAAAGGTCCGTCCTTATAAATTGCCCTGGCAAGTAAAAGCTTCTGTGTTTCTCCGCCGGACAATTGGATTCCGCTATTGTCCAACTCCTGCGTAACGTATGTTTTCTCTTTCTTTTCAAGCGTCTCTACCTTTTCCCATAATCCTGACCTTTTTAAACTTGTTATTACTTTATCATGATCTATTTCATCAGCTTTACATCCTGCAATATTGGTTTCTATGGAAAAGGATAACGGATTTACATCCTGAAATAATACACTGACCCGCTTTTGATACTCAATAATATTCATTTTCCCAAGCTCTTTGTCATTTACCAGTATTCTGCCCCCGGTCGGCTGATATAACCCGCACAGCAGCTTTACAATCGTTGTCTTTCCCGCCCCATTATTACCGACGAGTGCTATTTTCTCGCCTGGCTGTATTACAAAGCTTAAATGTGACAAGGTGTCCTTCTCTGCCCCGGTATAGCGAAACGAAACATCTTCAAATTCAATTTTAAAGGGCTGATTCGGATGCGGCATTTTCTCTCCTCCTTCATGAAGGAACTCATCCTTGGTATTCATTACCGAAAGATAATAATTGAACTCATGACTTGCTCTTCGTATGACATTTAATGAATGGGCAATGCTATACATCCATTCAGAAAATCCGGCAATCAGACCGAGATACAATGTGAATGTCGCCGGCGTAATTCTTCCGGAAACCGTCATACCAACCAGAATGAAATAAGCCAGCAGATCTCTTGCAGATAAACAGATATGACCTGTTAACGAAGGCAGGTACCATCTTATTTCAGTCCGAACCGCATATCTGGCGGCTGCCCGGATTACTTTCATATAAACGGCACGAAACCATCTCTCCATCTGATAAACGCGGATATCCTTTCCCGCTTTCAACTCCAGGCCGCTTCTTTCCAAATACGATTTCGTGCGGTGTATCCTTACATTTTCTTCAATCAGGCTATCCTGAAACTTGATTGCGTGGGACCGAAAAATAAAATCCAGTGCAAACATAACAATCATGATCAGCAAAATCCTAATATCCAGAAATATCACCGTTGCCCCATAAAAAACCAATCCAAATATACAGATCAAAATTTCAATTGATCTTTTCATAAGCTGTTCCATTCCGATCCAACCGCTGTTAATTGCATAGGCTCCCTTTTGGATCTCCTTCTGTCTTCCCTGCGGCTCCACATTTACATAATCGGTTGACAGATTTTTGTCAACATATTGGTAGCAAAAATACCCCCTTCTGGTAAAATTGCATTTGAAAGAAATTCTTGCATCCAATACGCTGGTACAGGCTCTCACTCCTGCGGTAAGTAATAAAACTCCTGCCATTGCAAAGAGGAAGGATACCATACGGCCCTTTATTATGTACGCAATTGCAATTGTAGGTATCAAAGTGGCCAGAAATGGCCCCGACAGCTTACAAATCATATAAACGGGAACCTGCCATTTAGCAGAAGCGTATCTCCTAAACAGAGCTTTAAGAACCCTCATCACATTTTGTATCGCAATCCTATTTCCCGGTTCATCCGCGGTTTTTTTCATAGCAATCCTCCATGCTGCCGATGCCCACAAATCCCGGCATCAGCAAGTACTCATATTTGGGGCTAAGTATAGCATAATCATAATCTTCATAAAAAAAGCGTGCACGAATGGTCAAAATCAGTACACGAAAAAAATTATAAGGGCAGCATTACTTCCGTTGCAAATACTCCCGGCTCATTTCTTCGATTAATAAATCCATTATATTTCTCTGTGATGGAGTCGATACGCCGAAGACCATGCCCATGATTTTCGCCTTTCAGGCTGATGAATTCGTATATTTTCTTACGCCTCACCTCACAGGTCGCATTTGTGATCGAAATATAGAGCTGTTCCTTCCATACTCCAATGTAAATCCGAATAAATTTATTTTTCTCCTTCACCCTCTCGCAGGATTCCATTGCATTATCCAGAAGATTTCCGATAATAACGCACAAATCAACTTCATTTACCGTCAGCCTGTCAGGTACTTTCGCTTTCACATTCACATCTATCTTCTTTTTTCTTGCCATGGCAACTTTACTGCTCAAAATGGCATCTATACTTACATTGCCGGTTTGTACAGCAATATCAATACTGTCTAAATCGGCTTCCAGCTGATCAAGATAACGAGGTATTTCATCGATTTGATTTAATGCCAAAAATGCCTTGATCGTTTGCATATGATTATGATAATCATGTCGCCAGCCACGCATTGTACGATAAATATTCTGCACCTCGTCACGCTGTGCGTTCAATATTTTGTCCTGATACTCTCCGATTCTTTTCTCATCCAGGTATCTTATAATAACCATCGTAGAACACGCTGTTATGATGCTGCCGGCACCCAAGAGGCAAATCCATATAGCAGTACTCATTCTGCTTTCCCCTTATAATATGTAATAAATGACTGGTTGATTTCTTTATATCTGCTCTTACTGACAGGAAGTATTTCATTATTATCCAATATACACTCTGTTTTCCCTATTTTCTTAATATGTTTCGGATTTACATATAAGCCCCGCCGTATCATTCCATATCCCGCCTTTAGAAAATCCTCTTCCACAGAAATCAGGCTTGCCTTCCACTCAAAAAACTCCGTCCCTGTTTTCATTGTTAAATAATGACCGTTTGATTCAATATACAGTATATCCCGAAACTCCACCTTTTGCAGTTTCCCATCGCAGTGAAATATAAAGTATTCCTTTTGCTTTTGTTCCATCTCTTTCGTTATGGCTTCCATCAGCTCAAACAATTGATTTTCCTTCATCGGCTTTAGCAGGTAACGAATCGCACCGACCTCATAGCCTTCAAAGACAAAGTCTTTATAACCGGTCAGAAACACAATACGGGTATCCCGCCTCTCCCTGCGTATTTTCCTGGCAAGTTCCACTCCATTCATCTTCCCCATTTCAATATCCAGGATCAGCAAATCATATTCTTGCTTGTCTTCAGATCCAAAAATAAACTGTTCCGCATCATTATAGGAATCAATGGATACTTTGCGGCCACTTGCTTTTTCCCATTTCATCAGCAAAGACTGTACATATTCTGATTGCGGCTTCTCATCTTCACAAATTGCAATGCGGATCATCTTTTTTACTCCTCAATTCCTCCTGCGAGTTCTCCGGGAATTATCATCCCAATCAAAAATACATCTGTAATTTTGATTATACATAGAGACTTACGTTTGTAATGCTGCTGTTTATTAAATGTTTGTGTCAAATGTTTATACCAGAGGGTCTTTTTATCCTTAGTTTACATATTTTTCTTGCATATTTCAACCATTTTCTACTATTTATCAACTGATTTAATCAAATTTGGTTCTATATTTTACTGTATAGGACTAAATTAATTCACCCCTTAGAACGTGTGTGCCCACCGGGTACACGCAAAAAGCCGGTCGATTGCAAATGCATTCGACCGGCTTTTGAGAATTTTTAAAGGGTTCTGAATAGTTGTGAAAACTATTGAAAATCAAAAAGAATTAATGTATCTCCTGACTGGAATATTGTTCGTCATACTGAGTCAAAAATTCTTTAAGAGCAGTTCCTTCTAAGTGTTTAATTTCATGAAGGTATTCAATAATACCTTCTACTATGTTTATAGATTTTCTAATGTGGGATTTTAAAAGTATCATTGTGATGGCATGACCAAGACTTTCTAGTTTTTTATAAGTATGTAGCAGCGGATTAATTAAGTCATTGAGTTGAGGATAACATTCTTTTAGGTATTGAAGTCTCTTAACCATAATACGTTTATGATCATAAATAACATAAAATATCCGCATACCAAAACCCGCCTGCTGCTGTTTAATCGTATCTCTAACATACTGTTCCAATTCATCATAAACATCTAACCCAAAAACAACACAACTGGCATCATCTGAATGATAGAATTCCCAATTCTCCAGCTGCTTACAGTCGTAATAAGCTCTCAGAGAATGAATGATGTTTTGAAAATCAAAAACATAGCTTGCCCGGTCTTTGTCAGTAAGTTTGTATAAATAAATTAAGCCATACAGATAATTATTAGGGGAATCCGGATCACAATTGTCATAGCTATGCATTAAATCCTCAAATGAGATTTCAGCAAAAGTATAACTGCCTGATGGAGAGAAAAGAAAATCTGCACAATAAAAAATTTCGCTATTTTTATCAAATCCATAGAGCAGCATATCATGATAACCATGTACGGAATTGTAATAGAATGTTCCTTTAATATAGAAACTATCTAGCATGATATGAACATAATTATGGTTTTCAATAGAGCGGCATAAAAAATCAATAATTTTAATATTCATAGAAGTTATTGTTTCAGGATGAAGCTTTTGTTTTAATAAATATCTGCAGCACTCTGGGGATCTTATATTGTAAGTCATTGGGAAATAGAAATCTCCCCAACAATGGTTAAATAAATTTTTCCTGCAATATATAAGTATGTAATTACTCATCAGCCAGTCCTGAGTATAATCATATGCCTCTAGTATTGATACTATATGTGCATGATTTGTATAAGAGGTTATAACTGGATACTTCACAGGAAGTTTTAGTTTAGATTTATTTGTTTCGGTTGAAATCAATTCATTACCCCCTTAATTATTGAATACAAAAATATCATGTATTATTATGTTAGGATTTACAATCCAATTTCTTTCATAGTACAAATATGTATGATCCATTTATCTGAAATACTCTTTCAGAATTTGTGCTTTATCCGTTTGTTCCCAACTAAGTTCTTTGGTATTTTCACCAAAATGTCCATAACACGCAGTTTGTAAATATACTGCATTTCTTAACCCCAATGATTTAATGATAGCATAAGGACGCAAATCAAAATTATTGTAAATTGCATCAATTAATCTTTCATTCAACACTTTTCCAGTTCCAAAAGTCTCTACTCCCATTGATACAGGCTCCGCAATTCCAATAGCATAAGATAATTGGATCTCACATTTATCAGCTAATCCTGCCGCGACAATATTTTTCGCAACATATCTCGCTGCATATGCTGCTGATCTATCGACCTTTGTATAGTCTTTCCCTGAAAAAGCTCCGCCTCCATGTCTTCCATATCCACCATATGTATCTACAATTATTTTCCTTCCAGTCAGACCACTATCAGCTTTTGGTCCTCCAATGACAAAGCGACCGGTGGGATTAATATAAAAGGTGGTATCTGAATCTATTAAGTCTTGATCAACATTTGGTAAAACCAAATATTTCTTTATATCTTCTCTAACCCTGGTGACATCAATGAACTCATCATGTTGAGCAGATACAACAATTGCGTCGATTCGTTTAACTAACCCATTCCTATCATACTCAACCGTTACCTGTGTCTTACCATCGGGTCTTAGATAATCTAAGATATCATTTTTTCTCAGTTCTGCCAGTTTCTTGGATAATCTGTGAGACATTTCAATAGCAAAAGGCATTAAATTCTCAGTTTCGTTACAAGCATAACCAAACATCATCCCCTGGTCGCCTGCTCCTAAACTATATTCATCTTGATTCTCTTTTTGATCTACTCCCATAGCAATATCACCGGATTGCTTGTCCAGTATGATTTTTATCTCACAGTTCTCTGCATCAATTCCTTTAGACTCATCCGTATATCCAATTTCTCTTAGCGTCTTTCGAACTATTGATTCAAAATCTACTTTTGCATTCGTCGTAATTTCTCCCATCACTAAAACAAAACCAGTATTTATAGCTGTTTCACAAGCCACACGACTAAACATATCTTGACGTAAACATTCATCAAGAATTGCATCTGAAATTTGATCACATACTTTATCTGGATGTCCCTCTGTGACAGATTCTGATGTAAATAATGTTCTTTGTATCATATTTACCTCCATTATGGCGCTTTGCGCCATCATAAAATCGTTCCTATATTATTTTCTACTGCAAGGTCATAATAATATGATGCGATAGCAATATCAAAGACAGCCATTCCCATTGGATTAAACATAATTGGAATATCACGTGAAAAGTTTTTCATTCCCTCTTCACATACAATTTCCTTAATGGATATAGACGAGTCTTGATTTAGGCCACACTCTTTATGAAACATTTCAATATCTGTATTTTCTCGACAAACTTCTTCCCAGTCATCAACTATAATAGATTCTTTGATAAATGGGAATATTTCTTTTTTATAATCTCTTAAGGATACATTCAGAAGTAAACTACCTTCGCCTGGTTCAATATCAATATACCTATCCTTGGAGGCCGTACAGGTAATGAATATGTCTGAATTTAAGTAAACTTCCTGCCAGTTATCTGTGACCGCAACTTTTTTCATATCTTTGGCCGATAGATTTATGTTATCTATTCCTTTTAAATCATTTATATATATTTTTGATATGGAATCTCCCAACAAATTCATGCACATATCCAGATGATATTGTCCAATTGGTCCCCAGCCAATGATTCCTATTGTAGTATTTTTCAGTTCTCTATATTTCTTATAATATTTGATTATTAATCCACTTACGCTTGCAGTCCTTATAATGCTAAGCATTGCGGTATTAGTGATACTGATAGGAACTCCTGAATCTGCCTCATTAAGTATTGTGATACTATGAGCTCTTGGGATACCCTTATTGATATTATCCGGAAAGCTTGCAATCCATTTTATACCTGCTCTATCAACTTTACCTCCGACGTATGCCGGCATGGCAATAATTCTATTTTGAGGTTCCTTATATCTTAAATACGGCTTTATTGGTTGTGCTGTTTCATTCCAATACAGACATTTTACAGCTTCTTCAATTACTGAAATAGTTCTATCCCAGTCTATCCCCATTTCTTTAATATTTTTTTCGTCCAAGTATAACATTATTTATTCACCTCTTATTTCATATTCCTCCATAATCCGTCTGTTGATATAGGAAGCAAATTTTATCGCATTAGAATCAAAATAAAAATGTCCACCATTAAATTTTTCATAAAAACACACATTTGCCAGTCTTTCCCATCCTCGCAGCTCTTCATAAGATAAATCTTCATTACCATACATAACAGATATATTACATTTGATCTTAGAAATCTTATCTGAAAACTTATAATCTTCGAATATTCGATAATCTTCTTTTAATAATGGCGTAAATATCCTCTTAAACTTATCAATATTAAGCATTTCATCTGAAAGTCCACCAAATTTTTTTATCTCGTTCAAAAATAAATCATCTTCAAGCATGTGTATTTTCTCATTTTCCTGCCTCGTATGTGGTGGTTTGCTGCCTGAAAAAAACATATGAATTGGAAGTTTTAAACCACTACCTAATATTTTATAGTAAAGCTCATAAATTAAGGTTGCTCCCATACTGTGACCTACTAAAACATAATCATCACCGCCAACATTTTCTTTGAAAATTTCAAAAATATCTTTAACTGCATCTATAAAATCAGAGTATGGTGCTTCATTATAACGTGCACCTCGTCCAGATAATTCGATCGGTATTGGTTCTATAAAACTTTTTAATCTACCTGACCATTTATACATTGAGGTTGCAGCGCCTCCAGCATGCGGTAAATAAAACAGCTTCATACTCTTTCTCCTTTATCCATCTTAGGGAACTTCTCCATACACCATTCTTTATTATAGATAGTGGTACTATATCTGTCTCCTCTGTCAGCAAAAATAGCAACAACATTTACGTTTGTTATTTTTCTATCTCTGAAATAATTATGTATAGCGACCATAACAGATCCGGATGAACCTCCTGCAAATATTTGATGATTTTCCAATAAATAATTACACATGTTTATAGTCTCTTCCTCTGTTACTTGTATAATATCATCAATTTTTGCGTTTTTTAAGTTTTTCGGTTGCATACTTGAACCGATTCCGGGGATATACCTTTTTTTTGATTTGCCTCCAAATATTACAGAACCAACAATATCAACAGCGATTATTTTTGCCTTTGGATATTTCTCCTTAATCCTTTGTGAAACACCAGTTATTGTGCCACAAGAACTTACTCCCATAAAAATATAATCTATCGGATTAATTTCATTGTACAGTTCATTACCAAGTGTCATATAATAAGCTTCAGCATTATAGGGATTACCATATTGATTGATCCAATATGTTTTCTCATACTTTTCCTGCAGCTGTTTTACTTTTTTTATCCTTTCAATTAAGTAACCACCATTCTCATCATGCTCTTTTACCATAAACGTTTCTGTACTTAGTTTTCTAATTAATATTTCATTTGTATATGTTATATTTGGATCTATAACACAATAAAATTTTAGCCCCAGCATCTTGCAATAAGAAGCCAGAGCAATTCCAAAGTTTCCAGAAGAAGACTCTATAATTATTGTATCCTTATCTATTTCTCCATTTGAGATTATCTTATTTAAAATAAAATTTGCAGCCCGATCCTTTACTGAACCTGTAGGATTAAAAAACTCCAATTTGATATATATATTTAAGTCTTGAAACATTTTATCTGACAAATTAATTACAGGGGTATTTCCTACTTGTTCTAAATATTTCTTCATTTCTCAATCCTCCCGAAGATAAAATAAAAGAACCCCATATGGTTCCTAATGGCATCAACCAGTTATAAAAAGCGAACAAAAGTTTTGAACAATTATTCGCTCAGAACCTTTTGCTACCCTAAATGTAGTATAGATATATTAGTATAATTATTGAGTTTACTGGATCGGCCCAAGCAGACAATAGTGGTGGAATTTCCATTTGTTTTTGTATCATTATTTAGATTTTTTTAATCGCGCCATACTATACATTTCCTTACATTTTATACAGTTATGACAATAACTTTTACACTTAGATTTATTGTAAAATAATTGATCCAGAGATGGATTATCGATAAAATATTTCTTAGCCATAGTAATATCAAAAAGCTCAATATAGTTTCCATCATACTGTTCCGCATCATAAGCACGGATCACATTAGCTAATGCATCAGTAGGTACTTGACGTCCAACTATTTTAAATTCATTTGTAATCTGCTCATAATGATGCAAATCTTCAGGACGTATAACGGAATTGGTAAGCAACAAGTGTGGGTTATTCCAATATACTTTTTTACATTTAAGATGGTAATCAAACGCATTTGATGAATGCGCATAATGATTATGATGAAATCTTCTCCATGGACAATCTCCCAAACAATGTTCATTAACCATCAATCGTATCTTCGCTCTTTTCAATACCTTTTTCATATCTAACAATAAATCAATATTATAGTTACAATTCATTGATGGAACCAGCACATCTGCTCCGATATTCTCATAATAAACAGCAGAGCGGCATGATTGGATTTCACAAATGGCAGATGCAGTAAGCTGCATATTAGTACTATCTTTTACCTCACTCATGATAAACGGATGACTTGCAATAATACCGCCGACCCCAATTCCTTCAAGATCCTTAAGATAATCTCTGATCTTTTTCCAATATATATAATTTGTGGTATTCTCAATTCCACACGGTGAGTTAAGCGCAACCTCAAGGGTTACTTTTTTCTTAGACGCTGCATCCACCAGGGCTTCAATTTCATTAAGACTGCTGCAATATTGGGGGCGGCCGCCAGCTATCATCTTTTCCAAACCACCTGTGTAAACGGAATCAATTCGATTACTGGCTCCTAACAACCGTTCCAAATCTTGTTTATTTCCACTAAATCCTACGTTAAAAACAGGTTTCATATTTTTTATCCTTTACTATATTTGTTGTTATTTCATTTTAAAATTTCAGGTTTCTTTATTTTTACTTCTTTACAGACATAAGCAAAAAGGGTGTCCGGCTGGGTCAAGCATCACTTTCCATTCATCAGAATACTGCTCTTTTGCAATTGCCGCACCGCAGTTTACAGCATGCTGCACCGCTTTTTCCAAATCATTCACCGTGAAGTCGATATGAGCCATTTGCTGCTGGAATTCTGGTTTTTGTGGCCACACAGGCGGTACATACTCAGTATTTTTCTGAAACAATATGCCAGGATATGCTCCATGTCTAGTTTCCGGATTGTATACCCATACCCATTCTTCTTCAATACTCCCTATTGTCCAATTGAGTAATAACTTATAGAATTTTGCTAATTCAAGGGGATCTTTACAATCCAATGTTATTGAGTACATTTTGATTTTCAATTCATTATTCATAATACCTCCTGGTATAATAAAGTCATAGCAAAAAGCTATGCTAATTTTAATGTATGTTCCTCATATCCCGCTTTCTTCAGATTCCACCTCACGATGGATACCCCTGCCTTCGGCTCTATCCTGCCTGCCACTGGGCGGATTTAGGACTTGCACCCGTTAGAAACATGCGCCGCCAGGCGCACTTTAAAAAGAGTTTACCGTCCATTCGGACGGTAAACTCTTTAAATATAAAATCAACTCATGTCGTGTAATATTGTGCTTGTGCATTCCAAAGTTCATAATATTTCCCTTCTTTTTCCGCGATCAGATTATCATGCCTGCCGTACTGGATAAGCCGCCCCTCGTGAAATACCACTATGTCATTGCAAAAACGACAAGATGAGAGGCGATGGGAGATGAATACAGCCGTCTTATCTCCTACAATCTCATTCATCTTCTCATAGATCTCAAACTCGGCGATAGGGTCCAAAGAAGCGGTTGGTTCATCCAGGATAACAAATGGCGTATCTTTATACAACGCTCGGGCTAAAGCAATTTTTTGTGCCTCTCCCTCGGATATGTCCACACCTTCCTTCTCGAAATCTTTGTACAGACAGGTATCCAAATTCTTTGGTAAAGTCTGTAAGCGTTCACCGAAACCAGCTTTATTGAGACACTCGCTAGCCCGAACAGCATCATAATCAGCAGCGGCTGCCACATTTTGTCCCAGACTAAAGGATAAAAGTTGAAAATCCTGGAACACCACACTGAACATATCCATGTACTGCCGGTAATCGTATTCGCGAATGTCTACTCCGTTTAAATAAATTTCTCCCTCCGAAGGGTCGTACAAACGACAGAGGAGTTTGATAAATGTCGTTTTGCCGGAACCATTTTGTCCTACGACAGCAAGGCGTTGCCCTATATTAAATTTTAGTGACAGGTTTTTTAAAACATACTCTTCTGAAGACGGATACTTGAAACTGACATTGCGAAATTCAATCTCATACATACTACGGGAGCTTTTTCCCGTGCTTCGACTCCCCTGCTGCATCTCATTCGGTGTGTCAAGGAAATCAAAAACTGTTTGCAAAAACGGTGCATTATTACGCAAATTACCGAAAAAACGAAGTAGCCCTGACACTCCACCAGATAGTGCGGTGGTGGCTCCGATATACTGAGTGATCGAACCCACTCCATATGCCCCACCCCATGCTTTGAGGCACACAAAAATGTAGATGATAAGGGTAAAAATATGACTCACCGCTGTAGATGAGGTGTGAAACAGTCTCATCGGGCGAAGAACCGTTGTTGCCCGGCCTCCATAAACCATTGCCTCGTCTAAATATTTTTGCCCCATAATATCCTGACGATATATTCTTGTATCTAGTGTGCGTTGACGTTCTTGTGATGATTTTACTATAAATATTCTATATTTTTCAAACATTGTTATATCACCGGAATAATTAGCCCAATATGCATTACCTTTATTAATCAACATAGGTACGGCGAACGTGACTGCCAACATGACCGCAATGATAACAATGATAAAAATCGGATTATTTAAAACAGTTAATGTTCCTGCACTCTCTGGGACTTTGAACATAAAAAGCGAAGAACTCAACGCAACCGCTCCAATGATCGTGAGCAACGATTCTACCAATAAATCGAAGTCGCCTATCAATCCACCCAGACCCCAAGCGGGCCAACTGTCATTTTGTTGGATTTTATCCATCAGATTGTGGGTTCTCGAAGTATCCACATCACTAAAGTTCATAGACAATAATTTATCCGTATAGAATTTATCTCGCTTATACCACAGTACTTTACGTTCATAGTTTTTCCATCGGGATAACCCCGCATTTAAAAGCGCTAATGCAGATGCCGAGATTAACGATATCAATGCCAGCCATTTCAACGTGAAAGCATCTCGTTCACCGGCGATTTCATTAATAATTTTTGCTGTAAGGAAAATTGCTACATAAGGTGTCAAGGCTGCTGATATTGAGCAAAGCGCAGAGGAACATAACATCATAGGGTATTTTTTCCACCACAAGCGGTATCCTCGAAAACTCAGGTCCATGACTTTTTGAAAAGGTATTTTATCTATCTTTTTTTTCTTAGACACAATTAAAGACCCTCCTTGTCTATAGTTTCCATGACTGGTTCCTCATTTTCCCGATAATAATGACTTTGAACCTCGA
Source organism: Bacillota bacterium (assembly GCA_023423335.1). GTDB lineage: Bacteria > Bacillota > Clostridia > Lachnospirales > Lachnospiraceae > Mobilitalea. Next base: position 89,368 of record JAFAFU010000074.1, read on the forward strand.
ATAGCTCGAAATATTTTCCACCCTTTCGGATTAGTTCGTCGTGGGTACCTTCCTCCAGGATAGTTTTGTCACCAATTAAAATGATTCGGTCGCAAAAGCGTGTTGAAGCAAGACGGTGAGATATGTACACAGAGGTCCGGTTGCCGGTAATTTCATGATACTTATTGTATATCTCACTTTCAGCAATAGGATCAAGAGCAGCGGTAGGTTCATCAAGGATGATTATCGGTGCATTCTTATACAACGCACGGGCTAAAATCAAACGTTGGTTTTCTCCTCCTGACAATTCAATACCGTCATCAAAGATCTCTTTACCCAAATTTGTTTCGTATTTTTTTGGCAGTCTTTCAATCTTTTGGGTCAATCCTGCTTTTTCTGCACAGTCACGAACCTTTTCCATATCAGAAGAATTAACGGCTTGGGATATATTTTCAGCTATTGATATTGGAAGAATAGACGTTTCTTGAAAAACTGCGGAAAAATGTCGGTAATAATCCCGTCGGTTGTACTTTTTTATGTTTACTCCATTTAATAATACCTCACCTTCTGTAGGATCATAAAAACCACAAATCAGCTTGACAAGCGTTGTCTTGCCTGCACCGTTTAGTCCCACAACGGCCAATTTTTCTTCGGGTTTTATAGTGAGATTAAGGTTCTTTAAGGTGTCGTGTTTTGCTCCCGGATATCTAAACGATACATTCTTTAACTCAATTTGATAAGTTTTATGTGGGTCTGGCTCCAACGACTCACCATCCTCAAAGGTAAACGGTTCAGGGTATTCAAGAAATTCCCGCAACGTAGAGATCTCAAGACTATCCTTATGTAGATCTGTTACACATGAGAGGATTCCACTCACCCATATGGTAATTCCCCCCACGGCAGTAAATAGGAGCAAAAATTTAGAAGCAGATAATCCATCCTGCAATACTAATCCAATTAGATAGATATACGCCACGCCATTGCGTGCAAAGGACAGTATAACATCGACCACATTACCCCAAATATAAACTCTTTGCTCCCGAGCGATGAAAGATTGATATAACTTAAGCGTGCTACTATATATATCCTCCAACCAACTACCCATATTAAACAAACGGATATCTTTGGCAATACTGCCTTTTCCGGCTTTATTAGATATGTAACTCATTCGCTGTGAAAACTCTGCTCCCTCGTCCCGGTGTTCATAGCTCCATTTGCTTATACGTTTGTTCGCAAAAAAAACTGTGATGGTGGTAACCAGTATGACAACAATAATCCATGGGTCAAGATAAGAAAACATAATCAAGTAAATGACAAAACCCGCAATATTTTTTATTAAATTAGATAGTTTAAGCCAAAAGGCCAGTGTTGTCGAGTCATTCCCAATATTGTACATATTTGCTCTATCCAGTTTCCTAAGCACATCCTGATTTTCTGTAAGAGGATAGGAGATCCTGACTATTTTTTGCGTTATATGCGAAGCTATTATTATTCTAAACGAATTATGCTCAAAAGGAATTATCGTAGCAAAAAGGGAATAAGCTGTATCTACGAACAACAGCGCTCCGGCAAATAACAAAATGGTTATAATGAGTTGTCCAAGAGGAACAACTGCTTCCACCTCGGATAGAATGACTGGTGTAACCAGAAGCTGAAGCAGGCTTAGCACCACCGATAGGGAGGCTGTCAGCAGACAGAGTATGAACACCCATTTACGTTCTTTCCATGCCAATCTGACCATGTAAGCAATGTTTTGGAATACATTGTACTTGGGCTTCACTGAATGATTATGACAATTTACATTTGTTACATTATCCATATTGATATCCTTTCTTATTAGTCTTTTGATCTACAACCACTTTTATTTTTTTCTTCGGTTTCATATTATTATTCCAGATTTTTCCCATATTTGCAAGTTATTCCTATGACACGGACAGCTTCCACGCGCCCAATGTTTTCTTCACCCCAGATATAGGCAATTCATAAGGACCCCATATTCCGATCTTTGGGCGATTTACAAATCTCCCTCCGGTAGATAGGAATCTGTTATTTCACATAATCTTTAATTTCTGAAAGTATCTTTTTTTCATCCTCAATAATACCAGAAATATGTGATTCAAATTTTACTTTTGTTTTTTCCAGACGCTTTGGTTCATAAAAAAGTCTTACGACCATATGCTGAACTTTCAGCCATACACCGCTAACATTATATAACATCATGTATATTTGTTGAATTTTTTCATCTTCACAGGCCTGTTTTTTATATAAGCACTCCAATAAATAAGCTAGTTGGAATCTGTAATCAGAAACAGCTTTTAAACCATTGGTTATCGTACACAAATATATATCTTGAGGAATGTCGAATAATTCCATGGCTGTTTCAGCCTTACAGATATCATTTTTAAAAACCTCAATCGTTTTTATTCCTTCATGGATAACAGCCTCATTCGATGCTATATTCGTGAGCAGAGTATCTATATCCATGTTCTTCACATTCCTGGTTTCTGTGTAACAATAAAACTCTCCATACTCAAATACAGACTCAGGTATTAAAAACGGTTCATACCCTTTTATAAAAGGATCCGTACACCAAATTCCCTCGTCACTATAACCTGTAAGTGCACAGGCATGCCATATTGAAGCCTTTAAGTATCCTCTATGCCAAGGACAATCAATACAATCTATGGTCATAACCACAGTCTGGTATGTATCAATATGCTCCTTTAATGTTTGTAAATTTACATCTTCTTTCGCTATTTTCTTGCGGCTTACCTCTAAATACTCAGAATTTATTTTCCTCATATATTCGTCGAAAGAGTAAACTGCCAGATCTTTATTGACAGGATTATAATCAAAACGCCAGGCGTTTACAAACATAGTTGGAAAGTCCAAATGCATTGAAGTGTATACTAATTCCATCGTCATTAGAAAACAGTCCATATGTGAATAAATTCCACTGTTTCGGTCCATTGTATCACAGCCTTTCTTAAACAATTAATTGCATTTCATTTATTCACATACTCAATTAATCTTCATCCGGTCAAAAACCATTTTTTCAATTGCTGACAAATTAAAATTTCCTTGTGTCGTCAGCAAAATTTCCTGCTCATTTTCCTGAATATACTCATTTTTCTTAAGCATCAGAAATATTTCGCAGAAAGAATTGTATATGTGTTTGCCATAGCGATCAATATAATAGCTTTTACTTATTTTACCACTTCTTAAAGAATAGACTATTTCACGTGCAATCATATCCGTCATATTTAGCGTTCTATTTGCTTCTATAGAGCTTATACCTGCTTTTTGATTTTGAATATATTTATTTATATTGGATGTATTGGCAAAAATCTGTTGCTGATAATAACTATTGGCTCCCGCACCAAAACCAATCCATTCGCCACCGTTTATTTGCAGCCTGCTATAAAGATGGTTGATATGACCTGTCCCATTAAAATGGTAGATAGAATACCGTTCATATCCTTTAGATATCAATAGATTTGCAGAATCTTCAAAGGCTTTCAACTGTTCTTCTAAAGACGGCATTTTACTGTGAATAGTATTATAATTATTGTATAACATTGTTTTTGCTTCCATACGAAGCGGATATAAGGCAAAATAATTGACGCCCAATTCCAGCGCCAGATTAATATCATTTATTGTTGTCTTTTGATCTGATAATGGCAAATTACAGATGAGATCAATGCCTACTGTATGTAGATTTAACTTTTTGATTTCTTTAAAAAATAATTTTATTTGATCAATATTTGTGTTTCGGTTTATATCTTGAAGTATTCTATTATCGAATGTCTGTATCCCTATATTCAAAGATAGTTTTGCATATTCGGTAATTAACTCCACCAATTCCATATTTATCGACATGGGACTAGCTTCAAATACAATCTCCTTTTCCTTTAAATCAGGTACACATTTTTCTAATATACACAATATCTTTTTTAATTGATGTTTACTGATTACGGAGGGAGTACCACCACCAAAATGAATACATTTGATATTCATTTTCCGCAGTAAATCCATACGGTTTTCTATTTCAATTACCAGTGAGTCTACATACCCGTCAATTGTTTCCAGCGTGTAGGATTGACAGGTTTTTATTGAACAGAAATAACATTTTTTTTCGCAAAAAGGTATATGTATGTAAATCGAAATGTTAGATTCAAATGATACCATTTGAGAACTGTCAGAAACATCCAGATCAATTTTGGGTTGAAAATAAACTGTATTATCATTAACTTTTTCTTTCATACTAAACTACCTGATTTCATAAATTATCATTCCCTTTCGTTTCTTTGAAGGCACTCTTGTTCTTATTTTCATTTACAATAATATAGTTCCTATACGCATCCGCAACATCCATACCCTTATGGATAAGCTCATGCATTATTGGTACAGCTGCAGGATGGAGCTTTTTCCACCTTTTGTCTGCATGATATATATCAATTAAAGAATACGGGTTCGGTATATTACATTCTTCACAGCATTCTTTGAATAATTGTAAGCGTTTGTATATATCTTCACGATATGGCTCCCTGTTTAATTTATAATATGAGCACATCAATATATCATTGTATTTTTCTGGATAAATACTTTGATAACCATATTTTTCCTCCCAGCTTTCCGAATCAACTTGTCCTCTGGGGTAAAAATAAAAAGGATGAGGATCTACCTCATAAAGATCGTCCTTTATCTCTCTGATAAGCTCCAAAGTTTGCTTAAAATCATCATCCGTTTCTCCTGGAAATCCAACTACCCAAAATGTAGAAATTTTAACGCCCGCTGCCGCTAAATTTCTTATATTTGATTTGATTTTTTCTACAGTTATCCTCTTATCCATCAGATTTAGTACATTCTGTGAGCCGCTTTCTATCCCCAGCCTTACCCGGTAAAGGCCTGCTTTCCGCCATTTATTGACCTTATCCATATTATCGGTCATATCACATACCCGAAGATATGTATCCCAATAAAAACGTTCCTCCGGCGGTATCTGAAGCAAAGTATCCGCAAGCAAGTCAATATTGGGGTTTAACAAGGAATCGGCAAGCACAATAATATTTTTCCCGTATTTCCTGGCAAGGCTACGCAGCTCGGAAACAACCTTCTCCTCTTTTTTGTGACGATACTTACCCCATTGAACTGTTTCGCTGCAAAATGCACATTGAAATGGACAGCTTCTTGAAGAGTATGCAACCAATTGAGGATACGCATTCATATCAAAATCCGAAAAATCCGGTAAAGGTGCATTATCTAAACATACCTTCTCAACAGACCCATCATTCACGATTAATCTAGGTATATTTTGAAAATTAGAACGAAGTAAGTTTAAGAAAATAATTTCTCCCTCGCCGATTAAAAAATAATCAATATATGGTGCTTTATTAGCAAAATTTTTAAATTCTTCAGAACCCGGACTGAACTGATCCGCAAAAATTCCACCACCCATTACTGTTTTAATGTTGGGAAAATATTTCTTAACCAATTTGAAAGCAAAAATACTGGGTCCAAGCGTTAGGCTATAACAGGATATTCCGTAAACATCAAAATCTTTTTCCTCCAGATCTTTCATAAGATATTGGGCAAATAAGGTGTAAAATTGATCAACCAATTCACATAAGCTCTTAACTGCAGCATCACTCGCTTCATAAAAAAAGTTATTAAGAATCAACTGCCGAATAAGTTCATAATAATCATCCATATTATCTCGATTATTATAAGCAATCAGGTGTGAGGTCAATACATCATATCCAACCATTGCAATATTACCCATTTTATCTGAAGGAGTAAATGATTTCATTAATGAAATATACCGGCTGCCACAATCAAATAACGGCGATAGTGCATTGTAATCCTTTGTATGAACCTTATATCCATATTGTTCAAGATAGGACTTCAGACATGCTATGCCTAATGGAGGCGTGAGCGGACTCCAAAAGGGCATAATAGACAACCTGATCTGCATTGGTCTATCCTTGTGCATATCATTACCTTCTTTCTTTTTGTAGTAAATCATAAGTTTTTTTTATGGTATCAAGTTTTGAAGGTAAACTATAATCGTCAGGCACATCGATATTAAATTTACTTTCTATGCCGATAACATAACTGACAAATGTAATCGAATCCATTCCAAGTTTTTCCATAAAGCTATCCTCATCATTAATATTTACTAATTTGTCCGGAAAGATTTCCGCAAGAACCTCCTTAATACCTTTTCTTTCTATCTCCATTGTACTCACCTCAATATTATTTAATGTTTTATCCTTTCATTTGCTGTGGGTATATCAGAGTAGCTATTTTTTCTCTGCGGTAACAAAGAAGTATCTTCCGTAAAAGAAATCTGTATCAATACTGATAACATGAAATCCAGATTGCTCCAGCATTAAAACAAGTTCTCCATAATGTACATATCGATAAGATATATTTATGTCAGGATAAACTTTGCTTCCTTGATACTCGTTAAATTCATAGTTCAGATGACAACGTTGTTCCCAGGGCTCGATTGTTGTGCTTAAAGTAATAACAAATGGAATTTCATTTTTATCTCTAAATCTTTTATAGGTGACGTAACTGTCTGGTTTGTACAAACACTCCGGATGAGACATAGCTATACTTACAGGTTTCGCAATATCGAAATATAGTCTTCCTCCCTTCCTAAGATTTCTATTACAGCTCTTTAAACATTCCATTTGCATTTTTTGATTTTCCAATGCGATAAACATACCATCAGGAATAGCAATCATATCAAAGGGTTCATCTGAAACATATTTAATGCAATCCTGCAGGATGAGGTTAATATTATCTGAAACATATTTCTCTTCACTTTTTAATTTGTCATGCACAATATCATGCATATATGGTGAAATATCTAAGCTGGTGACTTTATAACCTTTACGGGCCAAAGGTATTGTTAACATACCTGTTGCCGTTGCAAATTCCAAGACACGTCCATCTGTTAATTTCGCTCCATCCATAAATGGTTTATTGATAAGTTCTAAATTTTTACGTTTCCACACACCAAAAGTCGGGAGATAATCATATAAATTAGCCAGATTATATTCATAATAAATTTTGGGGTTTTCCACTTTTTCATTATTCATAAATTTTAATTCCTCCTATCCCTTGCTCCTTATATTTTTTCAATGACAAAGAATAATGCATTAAATAGTGACTCATTAGTTGAACTTAGGTACTCTGCAGGCTTTACTTTCTTTACTCTAAAATATTTTTCAGGTATATACATATCGTCTGATATACAATAAGGCATTGCATTATGATAACCTGACGGATCTGTAGAAATATCATTACTGCGGCATTTCATAAACAATAAGCCATTTTTTTTAAGCAGTTTGTTAATTTGTTCAAAGTAGTTCATTCTTTCTGATGGATCAATACTGTGATAACATCCTCTATCAAATATATAATCAAATGTATCCTCTAATTGAGTATGCAGAATATTATCTTCCATAAAACGTATTCCCGGCTCGGTCAATTGAGCTTTTGAAAAGGCATAGGGTACCAGATCTATTCCAGTTACATCAAAACCTTTTTTATGTAACCAAATTGCCTGTCTGCCTGAACCAGTCCCCACATCAAGAAATTTTCCGGTGTTAATGTGTTCATTTCTCAATTCTTCATCTAAGTCCGGATCAATTTCCAATTGATTCCACATAATTATTTCAGGATTAGCGCCTAGATAAGCAGCATGAAAACCAGTAATAAAATATGGTGTTATCGCAGACTGATGAAGTGTCTTATATATCCTTCTTACAGTTAAAATATCTATAGTGAAGGAAATAAAGACAATCTTTTCAATCGTCTCAAGCTTCTCCAAGTCACTGATATCTTTAATAATTTGTTCCGTAGTCTCAAGCTTCTTTAAGTCACTAATATCATCTAATATTTCTGATTCAATAAATATTAATGCAGTATTTGGTTTTTCATATGTCAGGTTTTTTTTCATATCGTTAACAGCTTCTGCTAATAGAAAATCATCTGCTCTTATGTTATTTTTATCCTGTTTCTGAAAGTTCCATCCTCCTATAATTTTACAATTTAAATTAGCAATTTTTTTTTGAATAATTTCGTGAGAATAATCATTAAAATTACCCAAAACAATTACATCATTTTCCTTCACAATCTGTTCAATCAAATGAATACCCCCCACAGTTCTAATTTGTTCAGAACTTATTTTAGTACAAATTCTTTCAATTCATTGTAGTTATATATTATTTCCGGTATTAATTTTTCATCGTCTATTTCTACATCATAGACATCCTCAATTTCTATAATAAGTTTGATTACATTAATTGAATCATAGCCAATTACTCTCAAATCATTTTTCCAACTATCATCAGCCGGCAATTGACTAAGCCCAATTATTTCCAGTATTTTCTTTAGGAATTTTATTTCATCTGGATTATAACCTTCAAAGACACCTTCTTCCTCTGATGGTTTAAACATATCATTCAAAGTATTATAATCTGTTTTCCCGCTAATTGTTGTTGGAAATTCATCTATCCTGATAATATGTACTGGAATCATATGTGATGGCATTGTTTTTTTCAAGAATTCCTTTAAATCAGAGACATCGATATCGCTTTTACTTTTATAATATGCATTTATCCGTTTATTTTCAGAATCAAATACAACAGCACTTCCATCAATGCCTGTATATTTCAGCATTGTATTTTCAATCTCTTTCACTTCAACTCTTTTTCCATAAAAAGCAATCTGTGTATCCAGTCTTCCATGAAAATAATAATTTCCATCTTCATTAAGCGAAACCAAATCCCCTGTTCTATACACTCTTTCATGAGTATCCGGATTAATATGGAAGCACAATTCTGTCTCTTTTTCATTACCAACATATCCTCTTCCTACGCAAATACCACTAACCAAAAGCTCCCCAGGTTCATTAATCGCACACAAACTTCCATCTGGATTAACAATAGTCATTTCAGCATTGTTAATCGGCTTACCTATTGGTATCGGATCATAGGTATTATTTTTATCCATTACGAAGTGTATAATATCATCCGAAGCTTCCGTCGGACCATATGCATTAACAAGCACAACATCCGGCAAGGCATCAAAGCATTGATCCACAAGATTTTTTGTCAATACCTCACCAGTTGAAATCAGGTACTTTAAGTTGGTGAACTCTTTGGAACAATTCTTAATTTCATGAATGAGCAGACTCAAATAAGTCGGAACAACTTCTAATACTTGTACATGATAATCATATAAAATATTTCTGAAACTTTTTAGATTTATGAGCGCACTTTCAGGAAATATAATACTGGTTGCACCTACACATAGCGGTGCCAACATTTGCCATACCGAAACGTCAAAACTAATTGATGCATTATTTGCAACTATACTCTTATCTGACAAATTAAGTATACGTATTTTTTCTGATAAATGATTGTTCATGCCACCATGTTCTACCATCGCTCCTTTTGGTAAACCAGTTGTTCCTGATGTAAAAAGGACGTATGCTAATAAATTATCGTCTATTACATTTTGTACAGGATAATCATCAGCTACATTATTGACGTTTAATAAATCATGAATATCAATACTTAAAATTGAAAGTTCATCCATTCCTGAGCTATTATCTTTAATCACACATTTTGCTTCTGAAATTTCTGCCATAAAATTTGCTCTTTTAACCGGTGTCTTAATGTCAATAGGCAAAAATGCAGCTCCTGCTTTTAATATGCCTAGTACTGTAATCACAGCAAAATATGATCTATCCATATAAACAGCAACCACATTTTCTTCTCCAATTAACTTATCCGTTAAATATTTACAAACTTTATTACTCATAACATCAATATCGTGATATGTCAATTGCATTCTATCATCTACTATTGCTATCTTATCTTTATACACTTTTACATTATCGCTTATACTTTGAACTACATTATTTATTTTCATACATTCTTATCCTTTCTCTTTACTTGCGGCACATTTTTTCATTAAAATATAGTTTGTTCCGTATACAAATTTATTTTTAGATATAATCACCTCCCTTTTCCTTGATTTTTTGTTTGTTAGCTAATATCTGGATTCGTACTGCTTAGCTTTTTTCTGTCTATCTTGCCGTTTACCGTATACGGAAGAGCGGACAAAAAGACATACTTTTTTGGTAACATATATAATGGCAGCTTTGTGCTCAGATATTTTTTGATTGTATCGGAACTGCAATCTTTTTCACATACGACATAAGCGCATATATAATCTAATTCAGACTCATTGATTAAAACAACTGCGGCATCTTTTATCCCTTCATAATTGACAATAAAGGATTCAATCTCCTCAAGCTCTATTCTGTATCCATGCAGCTTAATTTGATGATCATTTCTGCCGGCAAACATTACCGTTCCATCGTCTTGCAAGATTGCCAGATCATTTGTTTTATACATCATACGAGAACTATTACTATATAAATCCGTCAAAAAACTTTTATTCGTTAGTTCACTTTGATTGATGTACCCATCAGTAACATTAGTACCTGATATGTAAATCTCGCCTATTTCATTTATTGTGGCGGGAGTCATATCTTCTTTCAGTATATAAATATCTGTATTGTCAATAGGACCTCCAATGGGAACAGCATTTTTTAAATCCCTGGCGGGATTATATTTATACGACATACAGCCAATCGTTGTCTCAGTGGGACCGTATAAATTATAAATTGTTATCCTACCTGAAAATAAATTACTAATTTTTCTTGCCAAACCAGTCTTTAATATTTCTCCTCCTGCGACCAATACCTTTAATTTACTCCCCTTCAAATTATATTCCTCCATAATTCGCAAATGGGATGGCGTAAGTATGAGAATATTAACAAGGTTTTCATTAATAATTTTACCAAGTGCATATCCACTGTTTGATGAATCGTATATGATAATCCCATTACCCGATATTAATGGTACAAATAATGATATAGCAGTCATATCGAAGGCTAAAGAAGCATATAGCGCAAACATTAAAGGCTCATTGCATTCTATATCAGATATGTACTGATCTTTTGCCCACAGTAAGAAATTTATCAAATTATAATGGGATACTCCAACCCCTTTAGGTTTACCCGTTGATCCTGAGGTATACATAATATAGGCTAAGTCTGACATACTGACGCTTCGTACAGAAGTATTAATATAGTCCTGTTCGGCCCTGAGAAGTTCCTCTATCACGACAAAGCTATATTTATGTATAAGCAAATCCGCTACCTCTTTCCACTCAGGATCAAGATTTATTTTATCTAAGTATCTTTGACTAATTAAAATTAAATCTGGGTTGCTATCTAATAAAATGTTCATATTCCTAAAAGCACCACCCCTTATATCTAATGGCACATATGCTGATTTTGCTTTTAATACCGCCATTACGGAGGCTGCTGCTTCAATAGAATTTTCAATAAGAATTCCAACACGATTTTCAATTTTGGGTACTCCTTCAATAAAGTTTGAAATTTTATTAATAAATAAAGAGAGTTGTTTATATGACAACTCTCTCTCATTCTGTTTAATTGCAATACACTCCGGTTTTTCCAGAACCTGATTTTCAAACAAATCAATTACCGTTTGTTCGCTTTCCCTATTCTTTTGTAACCCCCGCAAAATAGCAGTTGGGGTGGAATTATCATATTCTTTGCTCATATAAGATCCCTCTACTTTCTTAACTTTATCTTTTAAAGTACTGTTTACTGTACTAAAGATAGTATGAAGCTGCTAACCTCCTCTTCATTATTTGCAATATCTAATAATTGTTCGGCCGCCTTTTTCATATAATAAGTGGTTTGATCAGAATAAAATCCCTTAACAAAAAAAACAATGACCAGTCTCCATTGTTCCGTAATTGACTCTATTTTTGATCGTATGAATAACAGAATATCCCTGTACTCAGTAAATATATCAGATAGATAATAAAACAGATCCCCAAAGTTCTTTCTACCAAATTCAATAGATTTTAACCCAACCATAAAATCTGAATTATCCAGATCATAATAAAGTTTTTTCTCTGTTTCTGAAAAGGTTATATTTTTCACATCATCTGCAAACAACCGTATACAATCACAGTTATCCAGTTTATGATTATCTGCTAACCCATTCGTAATCTGCGATATGATATTATATAAATTTATTTCTTTTTGGGAATTCATTGATTTAAATATCAATATATCCGTATATAATAGTAAATCTTCAAATGGCAATTTAACAGGCTTATCAGATAGATATCCATCTATGCACAATAGATATTTTTGATTAATATCAATAACTAAAAATGCATGCAGCTTATTAACTTTTTTATAGTATTGCTCATGCCAGGGTACATAATAAGTATTTGAAATTATAGCGACAGGGTTGTTTTTTTCTATACTGTCTTTTATATAATTTATTAATTCGGATTTTGGTAAGCTCGATATAAATTCTATATCCAGTCCAACAAAATCTTTTAAGTAATTTAATTCAACCGAAAAATTCTTGATACATGTGGGATAATTGCAGCTGGTTCGTATCCATTTTAATACCCCTTCTTCCTTCACAATCTGCGGAGAATAAGTAAAATTTAAGCCCTTAGTATGCATAAAAATATGTGTCTTTTGAAAGTAATCAGCTACACTTACAATGATATCATCAATGCATAAATACCCTTTTTTATGGTATGGTTGTATATCAATTGCCATAAGAATCCCCACCTGATAAATAATCTGTTATTTTATCAATAAACTCCCCTATATTCTTATACTCACCTGTATAGTACTTATCATCTATTTCAACTTCAAACTGAATTTCGAGCTCAACCATAATTTTAACAAAGCGCAGTGAACCAACTCCGATATCTTCAAAAGTCCCTTCTAAATTTATATTCTCACGTTTATCAACATTGTCTTTCATTATGGTATATATTTTTTCTCTGATCAAATTATTGTTTAACATAATATCCTCCCTATTTCTTACGATTTTCCGGCAATTCGCCGTACCTTGCCCCAAGAAAACCAGCAGAAAAATGAGGCATCCAGCCATGTACATTAAACTTTTTATTTCTATCAAATCCGGCAATCAGCATTCCGGATCGATCATATCTCCCCTTGCTTATCCATATCCAATACTCGGAATCAGGAGTTTTATTGAAAATGTACCTATACCGGGCAATGAATGCCAAGTATATTTCCAGACTAAACAATACCTTTTTTTCCTCATGGAAGCGCCTTGTGATATCAATGCCGCATTCACGAATAAAATCAGGAGAAGCACTTGCCTTGGTTTTAAACCATAAATCGTTCTTTTCGATGCTTTCCTCAGCCAAAACATCATCAAAAGCCCAACTTTCTATTCTGAATAGTTTTCCCAACTGCTTTTTTGTTACATTTTGAGGAACACAGAGAATCATTTCACCGTTCCTGTTCGCTGTGTCAATCTCTTCCCTTGTAAACGGACAGTCATCCAGAGAAAGTACTTTCCCCGTAATATCATTAATTCCCATCCCAATATACCAATTTTCCATTTCCTTTCTCAGTAGGACAGGATCATTGGCATCCACCTGATGTCCATTAACAAAGGACCATATTTGCTTTCTGTCAACTTTATTTTCGTCAATAAGCTGTTTAATTAATTGCGTATAAATTTCATTCATTTCTTCTCCCTCCATAATTTTTATACTTTATATCTTGTCTTAACAGTTACGGCATTATTAAATCTATAAAATGACAGGCTTGAAAAATCAACATCTATGGATTTTCCTGTTATCATACCACTGAGTAAATAACCACATGCTAATCCCTGCATAACACCGTGTCCGTTAAAGCCGGCTATACAATACATTCCCGGAGGACCATACGGACCAACTATCGGGAGATCATCAATTGTTGTTTCATAGAAACCGGCCCACCTGGAGATAAGCCGTTTATCATAAAGGTCCGGTACTCTCTCTACGGCCTTTTTACAATGTAGGAATTCCCAGTCCAGATCAATTTCGGGAAATAATACCTTTGTTTTTTGGTAAGGTCTATTATATCCTGACAGTAGTCCACCCGATTCCCAATGAAACCCTATGCCCTCATCCCCAAAAATAATAACTGGCATATCCTGCTTTACCCATGATACCGGCTCAGTGACCCATATTTGCTGAAGTGACGGTTCTATTGGAATTGTTATGCCCATCATGTCCCCAATTTGCTTAGCCCATGGACCTGCGGCATTTACGGCAATTGAGGTATTTATTTCTCCTTCGTCCAATATAATCTTACTAATTTCCCCGTTTTTTGTTTCTATGTTACAGACCGTTTTATTGCACAAAATCTTTACATCCCGTTTATGAAGCTCTCTTTTTAATAATCCCAACAGCATTGCTACATTTAACAAACCATCATCACGGCAATAAGTGGTCAGCAAAACATCATCAACACATATATTGCCAAACATAGATGCCGTGTCTTTGGAAGAAAGAAGCTCTGCATTGACTGACATTTCCCGTTGCATCTTTACTGCTTCTTCTGCTTGCGTTACAGAATCTTCCTTTGTAAAGGCAAATGCATATCCGCACGGATTAAACGAAATGCTGCACCGGCTTTCCTTTTCTAATTCATGAAGCATTTTTCTATTAAGCATGGAGAGTAAAATATTAACATCGGATGAAAATTGGTGCCTTATTCCGCCAGCACACCTCATTGTCGTATAGCCGCCAATATAGCTTTCCCGCTCGATTATGCAGATTTTTAAACCTAGCTTTGACAGATAGTAAGCTGTACTTAACCCCATGATTCCTGCGCCGATGATGACGGCATCAGCATCATCAATTATCGTGTTTCCCATTGACAAACTCCTTTTTCTCTTCTATGGAACTTATGTTTCAACCGCATATGAATAAAGCATACTTAATTTATTTTTCTCCAACTTTGCTATTTCTTTAAGGCCGGCTATTATTTTTGATCCTATGGTATCCGATTGGTTTATCATTGATAGTTTTAGAACATAGGTCCTTACTAAATACCAGGTCTTAAAAATATCTGTTGAAATGGAGGATAAATCCTTATTGCAAAAAGCCTTTTCATATATGTATCGTTCAACCTTAACCTGGTTACATATGTCATTTAGATTTTTTAACCATTCCTTTTTCTCTGTAACCTCATTTTTGGATAGATAGCAGATATATTTTTGTAGATTTGCTATAGATTGCTCTGCCAATTGCACATTCATATGCAAATATTTATCTTTGTAAGGAATTTTTAAGTTACATTTACTTTTTTTCAGTACATATTTATATAATGTTTCCGTTTGAAAATGCGATTTTTCATAATCTGCATATCGCATTTTCATGTTTTTATAGGATACAGTTGTACGGTATCTTGATTCAACCACCGAAAGTGTTTCATTCCTGTTATCCATGTCATAAATTAGTGTATAATGCGGTAAATGTTCTTTATTGTAAATATCTACTCGAAGTGGATTATAATAATCGTCAAGTGGTGCAACAATGATATCACCACGTTTAAACGCTATATTATGCTGTTCTTTCCAGTTTCGTATATCGTCTTTTTCCTTATATATTTCCATACCAAGCGCCAGAGCCAATTCTTCTATAGGAAACATTATTATACTTTGCCCCTCAAGCTGTTCTCCCTCTAATGAGTAGAAAAAAATCCTATGCAATGTCAACACAGGATAATCAAGCTGATAATATCTTGCCGCGCATAAAAGTGAATTCATAAAACAGTCGTGAGTATAAATATCATTGAATGGTTCAATATTTCTTTTTTCTGCTTTCATCTATCATTACTCGTGTTTATCACCATCATTAATCCTTCAAAAAGTGTCTTAGGAGAAGAAAATAAATCAGGATTGATAAGGCTATCCGGAAAGGCAATATTAAATTCCTTTTCTATCACTATCATTATTTCAATAACCATAAATGAATTGATACCTAGCTCCAACATGGAAACATCCAATTGTTCCTCAGTAAATTCCTGTGTTGTGCAGCCTTTGAAAATATTTATGTATTTTGTCAAATAATTATTATCCATATACTTCCTCCTTTTATTTATTACGAGTGACTAATACTATATTTATTTCCTATTCCGTTATTCCCCCAATGATTTTCCTGAACCCTGCTTGATAGCACGTTTTTTATTTCTGATTGGATAATAACTATTCGTATTATTAAAAGCGAGAATAATTTCTCCTTCTATTAATTTGGTTTTCTTTTGAAGGCAGACATTATATATCACCCATTCATGGCTTTTATTGAAACGGTAAACAACATATTCATATTTCTTAGTAAAGACAACACATCCCTGTCCATTTAAAAATTTCTTGAATGCTGCAAATAAAAATACCGCAAGATCTTTTTTCCCGCCTGTCTGGTGACGGATACATTGATCTGAGGTCATAATTCTATCCGCCTCAGGGAAAATAGACTTATTTCCCATTTGATTTATGTAGCCGTAAACCTCCTCCTCATTTTTGAAAATGATATTACCCCAATTGCTTTGTACGCTCCAGTAGATATATGTTTCTGGCTTTGAAACATACAGTGTTTGATTCGCATATTTTACCCACGGATATATACTGCTATTGATCTTACTGCCAACCCGAAAAACACTACGCCTAAAGTCATCCGTAAAAAGATCCGGGGCCACCGGCATCATCTCGCTTTCCCTGCCGGTCGGACTGTATACAGGTAAGAAAGTGTTTTTTGCAATATAATTGTATTCCTGAATTAGTTCAGGGCTTATCTCAGCATAATTACTTTTAAAATCAATAAACCATTCCGCTCCGAAAACCCTGTTTATTTTTCCGGAGGGATAGATTGTTCTCCTCCTGCAAAGTGTTAAACTATCATGACTGATAAAAAATAGTTTTTGTTCATCACTTCGGACAATTAGATAATCCTGATTGATAATGCGGAATTGAACCAATTGAAACACTTTAAACCCACACCAGCGTAACAGTGAATATAGTGCAGACATAAAAAAGTTACAGCTCACTGAAATTCTCTTTCCCTCATCTTTACCTGTAATAATTTCCTCCAATCCATACCAAGGTGCTAAATATTTACTCGCCCATGTATTGTCACGGTCAGGTCGTGCTATTTGTAAACGGAATTTATCCCTGAGAATATCATAAATGAGTTTTAATTTCTGCTCCGAATTTTCATGGGGAAGATTTAACTGTCGACATATGCCAGGTATTACACGAGACATCATACACGTCATTATACTTGCACATTCTAACTGTATATGGGCTTCCCTGAAGCGAATGTTGCGGGTTATGACACGTGCCAATTGATGATACGGCAGGTCAACATTATTATTTATCTCCTCTCCTAATAATGAATTTTCCCACCATGCCTCATCTTTTTTCAAAGCCGCATGCCAACACAAATCATTTCTTTCAGTTGACAAGTGATATTGTTCAATGCTTACAATTTTGAATACTTTATTTTCATTGTCTGCTTTTACTTTTATTAATAAATCAGCTGAGTAATCCTCATATCCCTGATATTGAGCTTTTATCGAGCACTTGAATTCAGAATAACTTATACAATCATATGTATCATCAAGAATGATTTCACAATTTTTCACTTCATGTATAATGAAATAATCCTCAAACCATTTATTCATCGATTGCAGTGCAACATCGTCTTCTATCATTATTAATTGCTGCCATGCATGTTTATCTGCGGATAGGATGCAGTTTTTTAGCCTGGCTTTCACTTCATGAAAATCACAATTCATCATATTATACTAACCTCTTGGAAGGTATTTAGAAAGGATAAAGGGAAATTAACTATATCAGCCGCATTGACAGCATCGTTAATATTGATCTGAAAACACTTTTCAATTTCAGCAATAATTATTGATACCTTTTGATTATCAATATTCATTTTTTCAATTAAATTCTCTTTAACAATTTCACTTTCATCAATTTGCATATTCAGTACACTTTCATAAATATTTTTTAATTTATAGCATTGATAATAATTAAAGAAATAGAAAGGTGAATCTATTATTTTTATAGCTAACTCGTCATCTTCAATAATAAAATTAAAATTTTTTTCAATTTCAGCAATTAGCTGCAATGCGATCAAAGAATCAATATTAAAACTCTTTATTAAGCTTCCTTTGAAAAAATCCTTTTCATTGATTTGAATATCCAAAACATTCTTATAAATATTCAATAACTTAATAGCAGCACTTTTAAACATATTCCTTGCCTCCTAACATTGATTTCCGTATAAATATTTTAATCCATCTTTATAGGTAGGAAAAACGAACTCGTACTTTAAAATATTTTTTATTAAACTATTATCCATGGAGATATTCATGGTTCTAAGTCCATGAATGCTTAGTATGATCCGTTCGTTAAGCTCCATATCCGGTTTCAAATAAATACACTTTGTGTTGCTTAATTCTTCAACATGATGATAGAATTCAATTTGGCGTATCGGCAAATTATCACATATATTAAAAATTCCTTGAGGGAAGCTGTGGTTACAGTCAGCCAATATATTGATTAAATCTTTAATATGTAATTTCGATGTATAATTCATGCCATCTCCTATTAAGGTAATACCCTTTGAACAAGAATTAAACGGATTAGCTTCATTGTCTCCATATACTTCTCCTATGCGAAATATTGCATGTTTTTTACATGATTTCATGACTGCTTTTTCCATTTCAATGGTGATTTTCCCAAAAGGATTATTCGTAATCAATTTAGTATCCTCTAAATGGGCTTTAAATGTATCTGCATAAACTGCACTGTTGCTTGCCAAAACTATAGCAGCCCTTGGGTTATTGGAAAAGGATTGAAGCAGATTAACCGTTCCCTGCACATAAAGGTTATATGTATTGCTATAGGTGGAATGAATTCCTGCCAGATGATAAACTAAATCTATATTATCTGCTATTTCATGTAAACTGAATGGATCAGCCAAATCGCCATAATAAGGGATAAGACCTAAATCAATTAAAGGATTTGCTCTTTCTCTTTCTGATGGTCTGATAAGTCCACGGACTTTATATCCATTCATCAACAAATGTCTGCACAATCTGCTTCCAATATATCCTGTACAACCTGTTATAAGAATCATTTCTATGCCTCTCTTCTAAACATTCCTTCTTTTCTTTCCGTACCTTCCTGTATCAATATGATCTACAAACAGAACTTTTTTGGGTACTTTATAGCTTGGCAGCGCCACCTCGCAGCAATTGATAATATCCCTTTCGCTTAAGGAACCCTTTTCCTTCGTTACAACTTTGACACCCAACATATCATTGTCTGCGATATTGCGGTACTTATATGCCACAACATCCTTAACTGCTTCATTTCTCATGATTACCTGTTCTACCTCCAAAGGGTTGACCAGATGTCCGGCAATGTTTATTGTTTCCGAGATACGTCCTTTTATTTCCAAATATCCATTTCTATGAATAATTCCAATATCTCCTGTTTTAATCCATCCATCACAAAAAACTTCGTTATTTAATTCTTCATTTAAATAATATTTTGAAGACACCATATCCCCTTTTACAATGATTTCTCCCAAGCCTTCCGCATTAACATCAATCAGTGATACCTCGCAGCCGTTAAGTGGTCTGCCCACAAATTTTCTTAAGCTGGCTATGTCCTTAGCGTCATTATATGCTATCGTTCCGGCTTCAGATGAACAGTATATTGAGTGCAAACCTTTCTTTGATTTCTTATAAAAATTCAGAAAATCTTCTTCACTTAAATAAGCTGAGCTGGTAAGACAAAGTCTTACATTGTTCCAAGTAGCTTCTGTACACAGTCTGCTGGCAGTTATGAGCTTATAGTAAAATGGTACGGCAAAAAAGACGGTAACCCTTTGCTCAATAACATTACGCAGCACGCTGCCCGGTACTGTGGAATCTGAAACAAAAATTCTGGTTCCAGATAATAATGCTGGCAATAGCACTGTATTAAGTGCCGCTGGCAGCATTAATGAAATAGGAGTATAAATAACATCATTTTCAGATAATTTCAAAGCATCAGCAAGGGTAATAATATTGTTTGCCATATTTTCTTTACTGAACATAACACATTTGGGCAGCCCCGTTGTGCCTGAGGTATAGAGCATTTGCATAATACTATCCTGAAGGTCTTTTTCTTCATAAGTTGTCCGATAAAGTGTATATCCTAAGGACAGGGGTATTGTCCTTTGAAATTCATCTGAATCCAATTCTTGTGAGGAAATAACTGCATGGGCTTTACTGCTATGAATTACTTTGGGAAGGATATCCCTATTCGTAGAAACATCTATGGGTATCATAATACAATCTAATTCACATAAGGCAAAATAAAGCCCCACGAAATCTATTGTTTTTTTCAAACAAACAATAATCTTGTATCTTGGAGAAATCCCGCAACGCTGCAAGACTAATTTCCATCTGTCAATATTTTTTTTTATATCAACATACGTATATGTTCTCCCATTTACTGTAAGGATTTCATGATATGGTTTTTCATTTATAAATCTGTATAAAGCTTGTAGTAATCTCATATTTCATTCTCCTTAAATACGGAATACACTTATGTACACACAACAATATTCCTTTATACTACCAATCGAATATTACTTCTCCGCTTACACCCGCTCTACGAAAGTAATCAATATTTTCTTTATGGACATGAGGTAATAAAATCTTTTCTATTCCTATCACACCTTTTTTAAGCAGAGTTTCAGCCTGGACAAGAGAGTCATAATTATCCCAACGTATTCTTCCTTCAATTACTGTTTCCCATGACACAGGGTTTGGCAGATCAATATTTAACCCCTTCTCCGATTGATTTACATCTTCATATTCCCACACCTGCAGCAATATCATTTCCATTATTCCATGAACCTTTTTCATATAGACAGGCATATCCAAAATCAAGATTTGTTTTGTGAATTCGAGAGCCCAACTGATGATAGGTATGAATAATCCGCTCTCAACATCAATGTCAATTGTTCTGTATATTGTGCAACTGTAATTATTTTTCTGATTACCTATTATTGGCGAGGTAACCACCATTTGTTCTTTCCTTAAATTCAACCATGGAATTTCTTCCTTAATCACAGCTGCAGAAAACAAACAATACAATCCTTTATAAAGAATTGTATTGTTAAAAAAGCAATAATTTAGATCGGTTGCTAATGTCATGAGATTGTGCAATTGCTTACTATCAACTATTTTTTTCATACTCATCTTAATTCACTCTAATGATGATCTACAATATATATGTATCTTCCACCAACTTTCGGTGAATGAAAGTTCGGCATCCAGGCGTGGGCACAAAATTGAGAATTAGAATCTATTCCTGCAATTAATACACCCTTTCCATCATATCTGGTATTCGGTAACCATGTCTTATATGAATTTTCAGGATACTCTCCAGTCAGATATTTCATTCTTGCCAGGAAAACCATATATCTTTCTATGCTCATATTTAGCTTGTCGCCGTCTTTAAACTGTTTTGCTATTTCACGTGATGTTTGATCCGTAAATTCTGGTTCAAGGCTTTTCTTTGTGGAAAACCAAAAATCGTCATGTTCTGTTTTTAAGGTCACCAAAGGATCGTGAAATGCCCAGCAATCCATATGGAACAACTTTCCGAGTGTAGCTGCATCAATACCACCGGGTAAACACAACAACACCTCTCCATTATTTTCCACTTCCTTTATCTCATCTTCGGTGAAATAAGGAAGATTCAGACGAAAAGGTACACCTGTTAACGTTTCAATTCCCATGTTTTTATACCAGGTTTCCATTTCATCCCTTACTTTTTCCGGCGTAGTTAATGTTTCGTTGTTTTGTAAAGTATGTAACAAATCACTTTTTACAATAATTCCATCTTTTATTAACTGCATAACTAAGTTAATTCCTTTTTTTTCATCTATCATCAGGTACATTTACCTCCTAAATAATTAATCATATAATTAGCTGCCTCAAACAAATCACCAATAATACCATAATCTGAATATTGAAATATAGCTGCATATGGATCATTGTTGACAGCAATTATCTGTTTCACATGTTCAATCCCCTGAATATGCTGAGGGGAACCCGAAATTCCAAAAGCAATATACATATCCGCGTAAATTTGCATACCTGTTGATCCGATTTGATAATTCTGAGGAATTATTTGCCTGTTTACAAGTTCCCGAGTTCCACCAATTGCAGCATTATCTAACAATGTTGCTAATTTTTTAAATAAGGCTAAATCTGTTTTATCATTAATACCATTACCTAGTCCAATAACAATCTTCGACTTATTTAAGCCGATGGCTTCTACTTTTTTCATTATCTCTGTTTTAATGTTATTGTTCCCGGATGAGATTATTTGGGTTGTTATATTATAAATTTCAGGACAAGTCAGATTACCTTCTAAGCCGTATGTTTTTTCATCATCTAATATAGTTGCCATTAATGGTTTGGATCTGTGAACAGCAATTTGCGCATAAATATTATTTGAATAAACCATTCTGACCATATTGATACACCCGGAAGCTTTATCAAATTTAAAGTTCGTACAAGCAGCACATAGCCCGGTATTCAGAATATAAGCAACTTGAGGAAATAGTATTTTATAGCCGGAACTGTTAGTTGCCCAGGCGATATCAGGATTGATTTTTTTAAGAAAGTGAACTATGTTATTTATTTCATCCTTACTAAATAAAAAATCGTTTCTTGCATTAAGTGTTACATAATAAATAACATCTACTTCGGTAGTTTCCAAATAAGCAAGAAATTTTTCAGCATTCTGGTCAAGTATAATGGCAATAATCATATATCCGTATCGCTTTTTTAATGTTTGTGCCATAAATATTATTTTTCGGGAGTTTGATGTGGGTATCCCATCTTTATGTTCAATAAATATGCATACTTTTTTCATAATCTATCACCAAACAGAGTTTTCATAAGCACCTTCATCTTTTTTTCTTCAAAAACTATACTATATAAATTTCTTTTGGTAACTGAATTCTTATGATAAAGAGAAACCACTTTTGTGAATGATCCTTTGTGTCCGACATTTTCATCCGATATTGCCAGATCTTCGCAGGTTATTATCTCAACATCCTTTGACTTAGAATCTATAATATTCTTTATCCCAGGTAAATTAACATAACTTTCGGGTCCTTGCGTTACAGTGATCAGTAATCTTTCCTCTGTTATTTTTCTAATCCATGTAGAATCCATTTCACAAGTTATCTCAAAATATTTATCATTATGCAAAATGTTTACTGTATTTGCATATGAATTAATCCCCAATGCCATAGCTAAGGAATGAGGAACCTGACCGGTTTCGCTGTCTAAGGATTTATCTCCGCAGATAATCAGACTATACGCCGGGAAAAGAGTTTTTATCATATTTCCCAGTGCATATGATGTGGCATAAGTATCAGATCCCGATAGGTTTGGACTTGTCAATAAAAAGGCCCTATCCACCCCATAAGAATATAGTTGTCTAACCAATGATGTAACACGGGAGGGCCCCATAGATATTGTGATAACTTTAAACCCATATGATTGCTTTAACTTAATGGCCCATGACAGCGCCGCCAGATCTGAAGGATTATGAAACATATCATTTATTCCACTGAAGGCCGAGGTCATTCTTCTTTCCAAATTGTAATTCTTTACTTGTTTCACACATACAATAATATACATTTTTTCTCTCTTTCAAACAGATTTCAAAGCTTCTATTTTATCTTTACAGCAAGATAATATTTTTTGACTTATTATTTCTTCTTTTATATTTATACCGCGCAATAAATTTACAGTATTTTTTATATACTCTTTTTTTCTGGAAAGAATACTTTTAACATATAATCCCTTAAAAGCATCCCAACTACTTCTTACATCAATCAACTCCAATATAATGGAAGAAAATAAATCTGTTTTATATTTCTGATTAAAATATCCTAAGCCTCTTATAAAATTATGTCTGCTATTACACACTTCTGTAACATACAATAAAAAGTATGATTTTGATATATTCATTGATATAGTACTGATATTATCCGTACTCCAGCAGTGTAGAATATAATCGGCAATCTGGTTTAAATCATCTGATTTATGCGGATTATTATCCTGAAAAACATCCAAAAAGTAGATAAGAGAATTTTCTAAATCTCTCTCCACCACTTCATCCTGACTGAGCAATATAAGCTTATAGTATTTATCAAATAAATACTGTATATCAATTCTACAAATATCCTCCACATGAAAGGTACCATCACAACATAATAATTCGTTATTATCTTCATCTATATCACAAATTAAAAAGCAATGAGGCCGTATTTGAGAATATTTATTCCATGGAACATAATTTGAATCCATTGTCACTACTATTGGATTTTTCTTCTCCAATTCTTCAATTATGGTTTTTTTGAATATCCTTATATCATTAAATTTGCATAGATTTAATGATACACCACAAAAATCATGCCATATTTTACCTCTGTCAAATCTGTTACCTACACTAAAGGCTATTTCTTCAAAAGTGTCCGGATGATTACTTTCACTAATAAAATTGAATTCTGTCCAAAATATAGGCAGGTAATCTACATTCCAATATTCACTTACCGGCCCTACTATATTGTTCTGATAACAGTCAAATTTTCCATAAAACCTGGGTTTAATATCAATCAAATCAATCACCTGCTCAATTATTATTTAAGTTGCTTTAACGGTATATAATTTTATTTATTACTAATTTTATCTACTATATATTCAACAAATGAAGTTATTGTCGAAAATTTATAAGCAGATAGCTTATGATCGTCAAATTGAAAATCAAATGTTCCTTCTAATTCAAGAATCATTTTAACAAAAACAATTGACTCGGTTAAATTGAAGTCTTGATCACTATCCAAATCAATATAATTACTTATAATAGTCAATATTTTTTCGTAAAGCATCTTGTTTTCTTTTATAATTATTACCTCCTCATATAGCCAAGTGTTTTTCCTGCGTTTTATGTTACAATTCGCTTCGGATACCTCCCTGTTCCATAAGTTTTTTTACTAACCGGCAAGGTCAGTAATCGAGGCTCCTATTACATTCATTCGGTACAAATATTTTTACTTACGGCAGTTTTCTAAGAATATCAAGCCCAACAGTAATCGGAACACACCTTCCCATAAAATCCACCTCAATTATAGCTTTTCGCCGAGAGCGGTCAATTTTCTTAATTATATTTTCTCTTCCTTTTAAGGGACCATGTATTACCGTGATCTTATCC
This sequence comes from Bacillota bacterium, assembly GCA_023423335.1. Classification (GTDB taxonomy): domain Bacteria; phylum Bacillota; class Clostridia; order Lachnospirales; family Lachnospiraceae; genus Mobilitalea. The sequence continues at coordinate 114,618 of JAFAFU010000074.1, forward strand.
CCCTGTATCAAACCTGTTGAAGCTTCAATACAACTATCTTTATTACAAAAACTCAGTAATAAAAATTTTTCATATTTCCTCATAGCGAATTCACAGGAGTTTCCGTATTTTAATAGCTTTAATGGAGCTTCATGATAATTAATAAATTTATTTATCATTCCAACGAATACTACACTATCAAGATCGCTCTCAATAAAAACATATCCTGGGAACATAATCTTATTTTCCCTTTGAATGTATCTGTTTGTATATTTATGAAATATCTCTATCTTTGGTATGAATGGCACGATCTGTTCTGTGTTAAAATACGTTTTAAGTTGATTTAATACTCTATTTTCATATCCTACCTTTACAAAAAGAACATACCAATACTTTTCAACATTTTCTTTTTTTTCTTCAGTCATATTCAATTATATAGCTTCGCCCTTTCACATTTTTTCATTTTTACTGAAATCACGCTACCATTAATTTACCCTATGATCCTATCCTTTGCTCAACGCGCCAGGCACCGATTAAGTTGAGATAGTACTTTCACATTTATTCGCTACTGCAATTCTCATGTTACAATACTTGTCCTTCTATTTGAATAAGCTAAAGTATGAAAATTATGTTTGTTATAGCTATAGATAGGTGTTATAGCTATGGATAAAAGAGGCTATAGCCCATTTCCAGCTTTTGATAAAGTTGCTATGCTAAAACTTAATTAATACCGGTGACGAGTTATTTTATTTTCACAGAAAAAATTTACAGTTTTGCGGGTTCCCGCATTTCAAAAACATTAGCATGTAAATAATCAGAAAGGAGTGCTGAGTCTAATCAGCGAAAAATTAATGAAGTTAAATAATTTTAATGTTAATGTTGGAATTCGTATACGTAACCAGAGGGAAAAACTTGGTTATTCAAGAGAAAAGCTTGCTGAACTTGCAGGTATGAGCGACGGCTACCTCGGTGAAATTGAAAGGGGAACAAAAGGAATATCCTCTTTTTTTCTATATAATATTTCTGTTTCTCTTGGCGTTACTATGGATTATCTTGTGTCCGGTGAACAAAATAACAATATCTTTATAACAAAAAATTTTGAAACAATATTAAATTTTTTACAGATTAGTGAGAAAACAGATTTAATATTAATTGAAAAAATACTTCGGGCAATTGTCATTGATGATTAATTTTTAAAAACTGTCTTGAAATGCACGAAGAAGTAAAACTATTCTGGAGCTGGTGGCAGATTGGCTTCAATTAGCCAAAGGGAAAAATATATTAGAGCTGAATCGTTTCGTTAAATTGATATTGGGAGACAGCGATGCTGTAGAAAATGCCATTCGACATAAATACAGTAGTAGACAAACAAAGACGTATAATAAGATTAAAACAATAAAAAGGCAGATGTATGGTCGGTGTAAATTCGACCTACTCCGCCTCAAAATATTGGATGAAATCAACTAACCTGACAATGAACCGAACTTTGTCCAGACCCTCATTTTTTAAGTATTCTCTTTAAGGAGGCGACATCTAACAAATTCACTGTCTCAAATTTTCCTTTATAAAACACACCCCAGTTATTGAAAACACAAGGCAATTCCTTTGCTTTTTGCAGCGTATCCACTTGAATTAAAGATACAGGAACATTATCTATTTCACAATACTGTTTTATCAACTCAATCCTTTCATAGATAAAGGGGCATTGCATATCATAATAAATTGTTAGCTCTTTGCTTTCAATTTCTTGCTTTTTAGCATTTTCTGCAAACTTTGGCCTTGTTCCGTCAAAAGAAAGTGCAAGCAATTCATATCCATTATCGGTAGAATCAACAATCTCAAAGCCGAACTTCTTCGCAAATGTTTGATTAGAAAGCCAGGCCTTTTGTTTTTTTGCTCCGAGCATACAAATGCCGGATTTACCCCTTTCTTTGGCATCAGCCAAACAATACTCCATCAGCGAATTCCCATACCCTTTTCCTTTTTGACTACTCCATAAGCAATACAAATAATAATAGTTGTCACCAGTTATGGGAACCCAAGCTGTTTCAAGAGGAGCATATTCAATAAAAACCGGAGCCTTTACATTTAACTTTCTAAAGACATGACCTTCCTTCAGTCGGTTGGAAAGCCATTGACGCTTTGCTTCAATACCTTGATGGGGCTTTTTATTGCGGATAATGCAACATAAATGCTCATTGCCAAGGTTTTCTGTTGTTAGGTTCACAAAATCAGTATCCATATTCACCCTCGCTTTAAATTAACATCTGTTCCTGATTATACTGTTAAAAAATCTTTAACATAAACGTTTCTTGCGGTTGTTCAAATTCTGTGTGATAACCTGTGCCATGGCATTATATGTATTTTTTCATTATTGCTCTTAGGTTTAATTTTGTCATACATAATTTTCAGTTATTCCAAATTATCTCTTATTATAACGTATTTTGGTACTATGTCAAGTATCTGTTTTATACTGAATTCGACATAATACCGACTATCAGGAGGAATCATATGAATTCCTGTCATTACAGGGACAAAGCCTTCCATACAAAGTCTCCATTCCGCCACTTAAGGCAACTCAATTTTTGTAATCATGATTTTCTTATTTTTTGCCAACAAAAAAAGACCAACCAGTAATTCTTTAGCTTTAAAATTTCTGACCAAAAGTTTTACTGAATGATCTTCTAAAATTGCGTTATTGAAGGTAACCGGGCTGTCTGCCTGTGGCAGCCAACCGCTAAAAAAACCGGGAAGCGAATAGCTTCGCTTCCCGTTCACTTTTTTGATGTCCGGATGGTACTTCTTATACTCTGATAAGCAGTCTTTCCGAATTATGAAAGTGCCTGGCTCAAACTTGCTTGAGGTTGGTTTACAAGGCTTTTCAGCTTTTTTGGTTTTAAGCCCTGAGATTGTTGAGCCCCGCTCTATGCAAGCCCAAGCCGGAATTCACTCTTAATTATTTTTTATTGTTAAGAACGGCCTGTGCTGCTGCCAGTCTTGCGATCGGCACACGGAACGGTGAACAGGATACATAATTTAAGCCTGTCTTATGACAGAACTCAACGGTGGAAGGATCTCCGCCATGCTCGCCGCAGATACCAAGCTTGATGTCAGGTCTGGTAGCACGACCCTTTTCACAAGCCATCTTCACTAACTGGCCAACACCCTCCTGGTCAAGTCTTGCAAAGGGATCGGACTCATAAATCTTGGTCTTGTAGTATGCATCCAGGAACTTACCGGCATCATCACGGGAGAAGCCGAAGGTCATCTGGGTTAAGTCATTGGTACCGAAGGAGAAGAACTCAGCTTCTTCGGCAATCTCATCTGCAAGCAATGCCGCACGGGGAATTTCGATCATGGTACCAACATGGTACTGGATGTCGGAATTCATTTCCTTTTTCACTGCTTCCGCTGTCTCCACAACAACATCCTTAACATATTTTAACTCTCTCTTCTCGCCAACCAGCGGGATCATGATCTCAGGAACGATGTCAAAGCCCTTTTCCTTCTTCACTTCAATCGCAGCTTCCATAACCGCTCTGGTCTGCATTCTTGCGATCTCAGGATAGGTAACGGCAAGACGGCAGCCTCTGTGGCCCATCATCGGATTGAACTCGTGAAGGGAATCACAGGTAGCTTTTACTTCCGCAACAGAAAGACCCATATCCTTCGCCAGCGCTGCAATATCCTCATCATTGGTAGGAACAAACTCATGCAACGGCGGATCCAGGAAACGGATCGTAACCGGTCTGCCTTCCATTACTTCGTAGATTCCCTTGAAGTCACCCTTCTGGAAAGGAATTAACTCATTCAGAGCTGCTTCTCTTGCTTCCACCGTCTTAGATAATATCATCTTTCTGATCTTAGGAATTCTGTCCGGCTCGAAGAACATATGCTCCGTACGGGTAAGACCGATACCTTCCGCACCAAACTTAACAGCGTTCGCCGCATCCGCCGGAGTATCCGCATTGGTTCTTACCTTTAAGGTTCTGATTTCATCCGCCCACTTCATAATTCTCTCGAAGTTACCGCTGATGGAAGCCTCCACCGTAGGGATGTCGCCGATATAGATATTACCTGCGGAACCGTCAAGGGAGATATAATCTCCTTCTTTTACGGTATTACCGCCTAAGGTAAAGAATTTCTCTTCTTCATTGATTTTGATTTCACCGCAACCGGAAACGCAGGCAGTACCCATACCGCGGGCAACAACTGCCGCATGGGAGGTCATACCGCCGCGAACGGTTAAGATACCTTCCGCTGCATGCATACCTTCGATATCCTCCGGTGATGTCTCAAGACGAACAAGGATAACTCTTTCGCCCTTTTCATGATGATTCTTAGCATCTTCTGCGGTAAAGTAAACCTTACCTGCCGCTGCACCCGGAGAAGCCGGTAATGCACTGCCAACCGGTTTCGCAGCCTTCAGTGCCTTTGTATCAAAGGTAGGATGCAGTAACTGGTCTAAGGATTTTGCTTCAATTCTCTTGATTGCATCTTCCTTGGTGATTTTGCCTTCGTCCACTAAATCGCAAGCGATCTGCAGAGCTGCCGGAGCAGTTCTCTTACCGTTACGGGTCTGTAAGAAGTAAAGCTTCTTATCTTCAATCGTGAATTCCATGTCCTGCATATCTCTGTAGTGATTCTCAAGTAAAGTAGCAATTCTCATGAATTCAGCGAAAACTTCAGGCATGTCCTGCTCAAGCTTTGTAATCGGCAGAGGAGTTCTGATACCGGCAACAACGTCTTCACCCTGTGCATTGATCAGATACTCACCATAGATCTTAGCTTCACCGGTGGAAGGGTTACGGGTAAATGCAACACCGGTACCGGAGGTATCACCCATGTTACCGAATACCATTGCCTGTACGTTAACAGCGGTACCCCAGTCACCGGGGATGTCATTCATTCTTCTGTAGTAAATAGCACGGGGATTGTCCCAGGAACGGAATACGGCGGTAACAGCCTCAATTAACTGTACGCTGGGATCCTGAGGGAAATCGGTTCCCTTCTCTGATTTATATAATGCCTTAAACTGACTGATAACCTCTTTCAGATCATCCGCACTTAATTCCGTATCAAAGTGAACACCCTTCTTCTCCTTAACCTCATCCAATACTCTCTCGAACTTGGATTTAGGAACTTCCATAACAACGTCTGAGAACATCTGGATGAATCTTCTGTAAGAGTCATATGCGAATCTGGGGTTGCCGGTCTTAGCTGCAAAGCCTTCCACAGCGGCATCCGTTAAACCAAGGTTAAGAATGGTATCCATCATACCGGGCATGGATGCTCTGGCACCGGAACGAACAGAAACCAATAAAGGATTCTGGGTGTCTCCGAACTTCTTACCCTGCTGATCCTCAAGAACTTTTAATGCGTCAAAAATCTGAGTTTTAACTTCCTCTCGGATATTTTTACCGCTATTGTAGTAATCGGTACAAGCTTCTGTTGTCACAGTGAAGCCTTGGGGAATCGGCAGTCCTAAATTAGTCATCTCGGCTAAGTTAGCTCCCTTACCACCAAGAAGGTTCTTCATATCAGCTTTGCCTTCTTTAAACAAATAAACCCATTTTGCCATTTGTAAGTGCCCTCCTAAATAATAATTATATATAACTGATATCCTATGGACAGTTTGAGTGAAAAGTACTCCGCGAACAGAATGAGAATTTAACACAAATTCATTCTGTTCGCGTAATACTTTTCACACTCAAACGTAACCATATATATCAGATTATAACTCTCAGCAGGTATTTTAAGTCACCAAAAAGCATTATAGCATAGAATTCAATGTTAAGGAAATACTTTTTTTCTAAAATCTGAACTTATTCTCAAAATATGACTTGAGCTCTTCGATTTTAATTCTTTCCTGCTCCATTGTATCCCTGTCACGGACAGTAACCGCACCATCGGTCTCGGAATCAAAATCATAGGTGATACAGAAGGGGGTGCCGATTTCATCCTGTCTACGGTAACGCTTACCGATGTTACCCCTGTCGTCAAATTCACAATTATAATATTTGCAAAGGTCGGTATAAATCTTCTCTGCGGACTCCGATAATTTCTTGGATAACGGAAGTACACCGATCTTTACCGGAGCGATAGCCGGATGGAAATGAAGAACCGTACGGACATCTCCCTCTGCTATCTCTTCCTCGTCGTAGGCCGAACAGAGGAAAGCCAGGGCAACACGGTCCGCGCCCAGGGACGGCTCGATTACATAGGGGATATATCTTTCCTTCTTATCATCATCAAAATAACTCATATCTTCCTTGGATACATTCTGGTGCTGGGTTAAATCATAATCGGTACGGTCAGCAATACCCCAAAGCTCGCCCCAGCCGAAGGGGAATAAGAATTCAATATCCGTAGTTGCCTTACTATAGAAGGAAAGCTCCGCCGCATCATGGTCCCGGACTCTCATCTCTTCTTCCTTCATTCCAAGGTTCTTCAACCAGTCAATGCAGAATTGTCTCCAGTAGGTAAACCATTCCAGGTCAGTATCCGGCTCACAGAAGAACTCCAGCTCCATCTGCTCAAATTCCCTGGTACGGAAGGTAAAGTTACCCGGTGTTATCTCATTACGGAAGGACTTACCGATCTGTCCGATACCGAACGGTATCTTCTTACGGGAGGTTCTCTGCACATTCTTGAAATTTACGAAGATTCCCTGCGCTGTCTCAGGTCTTAAGTATACCACATTCTTCGCATCCTCCGTTACACCCTGGAAGGTCTTGAACATCAGGTTGAACTGACGGATATCCGTAAAATTATGTTTGCCGCAAGTGGGGCATACAATACTATGTTCGTCGATATATTTCTTCATATCTTCCTGGGCCCAGGCATCTACCGAGCCTTCGACCTGGATGCCGTGTTCCGTATTGTAATCTTCAATGATTTTATCGGCACGGAAACGCTCATGGCATTCCTTACAATCCATCAGAGGATCGGAGAACCCGCCGAGATGTCCGGAAGCTACCCATGTCTGGGGATTCATAAGGATTGCACAATCCACACCCACATTATAGGGATTTTCCTGGATAAACTTTGACCACCACGCCTTCTTAACGTTATTCTTCAACTCAACCCCAAGATTACCGTAATCCCAGGTATTGGCAAGCCCGCCGTAGATCTCGGAGCCCGGATATACAAAGCCTCTTGCTTTTGCTAATGCCACGATTTTCTCCATTGTCTTTTCCATGTCTTCATCCTCACATATCGATTCTTTTGATTTATTCGTAACGCTTCAGCCGTACCTCCTGAACGCTACATTTATTTTTCTGTTAATATAACAGGCTACATCAACCTGTACCCTTATTTTGACGGCTCATAAATAACTACCGTAATTCCATCCTCACTGCTATGGATCACATCATCCGTATCTATCGTCGCATTCTCACTGTAATACCTGACCTTTCCGTCAACAATGATATCATATGGCTCATATACTACCAGTACACGGCTTTTACCGTCTTTGAATGCAGATGCCCGGTCAACCTTTTTCTCGTTCTTAGCACTCACATATTGATCCGGAAGCTCCAATGCCACATTCTTTGTATCTGCGGAAAAATAAGCTGCCGCCACTTTGTTGAACGCAGAATAATGTGCCATTCCGGTATAACCCAGCATCATAACCGCTTTCCCATTCTTTAAGCTGAGTTCTTCAATGGTCACTTCTTCGCTGCCTGCCACCTGGTTATAAGCAGTGATTTCCTTCTTGACGAACTCTTCCAGCTCACTCAGCTTATAATATTCTTTGTCAAATTCCTCTAGGATTGCCACCTGAAGCTTTCCGTTTCGTTTTACCAGCATCGTATTTGCGGTAATATCTTCGGCAGTAATATTTATATCTTTTTTGGAACAACCAGCCGTTGTAAGGATCGCAAACAGCAAGATTGCAGCAAAAATATACTTTTTCATAAAACATTCCCTCCATCGGTTAGTTTTGGGTTCATATCATTTTAACCTTAAAGCTATATAATTTCAACAGATTTTTAGAAATTCTTATATCCCATGGGCAATTTGCCCTGCATTTCCAAGCTGCGGGAACGGTCCGTCTGTCTACAGTGTTCGGATCAGCTCCAGGGACTTAAATTCGTGGTCCATATAGTGCTCCAGGTGCTTCCCTGTGCAATGGATTAATTCCTCCAATACTTCATCGGATACCGTGAAGGTATACAGCTTTTCGATTGTACTGGACACTATGTACTGCATCGCATACAGGGTCGAGGTACTGATCCGGCTTGCATCCCGGTCATGAAGCCGGCACACCTCACACAGAATTCCTCCGCATTCGGCTGAAAAACAATATTTTGTAAAGGGTGCATGACTGCCTGCCTCATCCTCCGGTAATCGGATATTTTCTCCTTCTTCCCTATGCTCCGGAGGGCTCGGGTCCCTCCCGCATTTCACGCATTGGAATACCTGGGGCGCCTCCCCGCTCAATACCATTATCTTTAATTCAAAGATACTGCGTACCAGCCGCAGACGGATGGTCCTCTTGGCAACCGCCCGCAGTGTCTGATACAGCAGCTTTAAAATATCCTTTTCATCGTTATTTTCCTTCGTTATATAATCTGCAAATTCACAGAAATATAGTCCATAATATACACTGTCAATATCTTCCCTCAGTTCGGGAAAATAATTCGATATTTCACAGGACATGATATTATAGGAGTTTCTGCCCGCATAAAGCGAAAAACTGCCGAAGGCAAATGGCTGGCTGCATGCCAATAAGGCGCTGTTTGGTCTGCGGGCGCCTTTGGCAAATGCTGTTATTTTCCCAATTTCCTTTGTTAATATAACCAACCGTTTATCATAATCACCAACCGGCATGGCTGATAGAACCATCCCCGTCACGGTAGTTGATGCCGGCATGAAATCCACCTTCTTTGTCCCTGTCCACAGCCTTGATGTGGTCGTCTATACTCTCTTCCCTTGTACATGCGATGTAGTTCAGGTAGTCATCAATCTTACCTGTTGATACAAAATTCTTCCAATAATCATAATTTTTCATAGAATGAGCCCCCTAACCATGATGTTTATAATATTATCTTTCCCTTCTCGTATCTTTCTAAACTGGTTAGAATATCCCATCTGTATTTTTTAGTTCGTACTTGACAAATAGAAATGGTATTATTTAATACTCATATCTCGTCGAAATTATCCTGGGTTTAATATATGTCATTCTTGTTAAAGCCATAGTTTTTCAATAAGAAGTCACTGTCTCTCCAATCCTTCTTCACCTTAACCCATAGCTTCAAATTAACCTTGCAGTCCAGCAGATTCTCTATTTCTCTCCTGGCCCGGGTTCCAATCTGCTTCAGCATTCCGCCATTTTTGCCGATAATGATGCCCTTATGGGTTTCCCGTTCACAGACGATGGTGGCATGGATATCCATTAATCCGCCGCTTCGCTCCCCTTTCGGACTCTCATCAGGGAGAAATCCTTCCGGCTCTCTTTCCTTCATCTGCTCGATGGAAACTGCAATTCCGTGAGGAATCTCATCCTCCAGGAGCCTTAATGCTTTCTCCCTGATCAGCTCCGCCACAATCTGCTTCTCCGGCTGGTCCGTAATCGTATCTTCATCATAATACTGCGGACCCGCAGGAAGATATTTCAATATCGTTTCAATCAGGACCTTGGTGTTCTCACCCTTTAATGCAGAAACCGGAATAATTTCCGCAAATGTATGGATATCCTTATAGGCAGCAATAAAGGTCAGAATTTCATCCTTTTTTACAGTATCAATCTTATTGATAATTAATATGACAGGGGTTTTAACCTTCCGGAGCTGTTCAGCGATATGACGCTCTCCTGCACCGATGAAGGTGGAGGGCTCCACCAGCCAGAGTACCAGATCCACTTCCTTCAGTGTCCGTTCCGCAACATTGACCATATATCTGCCCAGCTTATTCTTCGCCTGATGTATCCCCGGGGTGTCCAGAAATATAATCTGCCCCCGGTCATCCGTATATACGGTCTGTATTTTGTTGCGGGTGGTCTGCGGTTTATTGGATGTGATGGCAATCTTCTGTCCGATCAGATGGTTCATCAAGGTGGATTTACCCACATTCGGTCTTCCGATTAAAGTGACAAAACCCGACTTATAATTATGATCTTTCATTGTATATCTCCATTCCTTCGCATGCTATAATGGCTCGCTTGCGTGCCTGTATTAAGGCACTCATAAAAATCCGCCATACTGCCGATGCCCGTAAATCCCGGCGTCAGCACATCAGGCTCTTCACAGACTGAAACAAGGCTTTATTTTCCTCCACCCTGGTCTCATTCCCGATGACGCAGATATTCCCTGCCTCAAGGATGGACGCGATCAAGTCCGCCAGATTCCTGATATCATCATTTGTTACATTCCTTATCTCATCTCTTTCCCTCCGCAAATCCTCCTCGGTGATACCGGACAGATAGAAGCTCATGGAGCGGTTCCCCTGGTTCTGAGGTGTCAGCGGGGTATCTAAGGTGCTGATGGTGCCGATGATATTCTTCGTCATATCCCTCTCGTCTGCAGAATAATTCCTGACATACTCCGGGATCTTCTCATATATCTGGTTCGTTTCCTTTAAGTTCGGGTCCCGGTAAGAGGTAAAATAGGCATCCCCGTCAATTCCTGAAAAACCGCACATGCAGCCATAGGCCCCGCCCTTAACCCGGATATTATTCCATAGATAATCATAGCTTAAAATTACTTTCAGAACTTTTAGTGCTCCCGTATAACGAAAGCCGGCTTTCATAAAATTCCCCGCCCTGGCCACATATTGCACCTGCATTGCAGCCTTGAAGCCCTCGTTCAGGCACTGTGGTGCCAGAGGTTCCCTGCTATAGGAAGCGAACAGGCTTTCCTCTGCCTTAGCCTTCAGTGTATCGATGAAGGAAGTAAAGCGTTCCCTGAAGCAGTCATAGCCGTCCTCATCCACAGTGATACTGGCCAGCAATTTATCCCTGGTGAAGATCATCTGCATCAGTTCCTTCAGCTTAGCTGCAACCGTTTCCTTCCTTCGGTCATAATCCCCGGAAATCTCCTCCAGGAATTTATAGAAGGCAATACCGGATACCGTCTCCTTAAATAATCCATGGGCGGAATAATAAGATATTGCACGATCCACCGCCACGGAATGGCCGGAGGAATTAAATCTCATCTGCATTTTGGATTTCATCTCGTCGATGATCTCTCTCAGCCGTTTTGTATCCTCAAACACGGTCCGGCATAGCATCTCTTCGATTAATCGGAAGGCTTCCGGAAGCTCTTCACACATCACCTTGGTCCCGATTTCAAATACAGGATAATAGCCCACTGTATCATTCTTATAGGAGAAGCTCTTCACGTCGGTGAAAATACCTCCGGTATGAATATTTATTTCATTGGACAGCTCCAGATAACGGTAGTTCTCCGTATCCACATAGCCCAATACCATGGATAGCAGAGACATATAGGGAATCAGCTCCGCCGGTATGCCGCTCACATCAAACAGCATTTTAAGATAGGTTATCTCGTTGGTAAATACCTCATGATGGATCACCTTAACATCTCTGACAAAACGCTCTTTATTATAAAGAGGCTGGGGCTCTCTTCCGATATCCTCACGGGACAATAACGGGATGGACTCCAGTTCCTCCCTCGTGGAAGGGGTCTCCTGATATATTTTCAGATTCCTGGTATCCGTGACGATCTGCCGGATCTGGTCCCCGGAAAGCCCTGCCCGGTAATCTGACAGCTGCTTTTTGATCTTTTCCTCCCGTTCTGCATTAAGGCCGATCCTGGGCTGCAGAATAATCAGGGATGCATGGGTATTCCCGAGTAAATAGTCCTTGATCAGCTGCTCATAATAACCGGTTCCGATCTGATCCCTCAGGAATTCAAACAAAACATTATCCTTCAGATTAATAAACAATTCCTTTTCGTTATATAGCCAGCTGCTCATAACCTTGAGTCCGTACATCAGACCCTTAGGGAAATTGCCAAAGTCTGCCTCCCGGTATTTAAACTCATAGTAATTAATCGCTGCTCGTAATGACTTCTCATCCAGTCCCTCTTTTGATATCCTTGTCAGGGTATCCCGGATGATGGCCATAAACTGCTCCTTCTTCTCCGGGTCCGAATTCTTTGCTATGATATAAAAGATGGACTGCAGATATTCACTGGTATAGGTACTCAGGATATCCCTGCCGATACCGGCATCCAGCAGTGCCTGCTTCATCGGAGCTCCCGGAGCATCTAACAGTACATAATCGAGTATGATCAGGGCCAGATCAAGCTCCTTGGATTTTGTCTTTCCGATGGCGATATTGTAGCTTAAATAGGTATTTTCCGTTAACTTCTCCCCTTCCCCAAGGGAATAAAAGGCTGTAATTTCCCTAACCTGATCAAAGCCTTTTTGCAGGGATATCCCGGAATTCACTTCAAGATAATCAAATTCCGAGAGATATTCGCTGTCCATCCAATGCAGCCTCTCTTCAAAATCCATATCGCCGTACAGGTAGATATAGCTGTTGGAGGGATGATAGAAGGTACTGTGGAACTGGAGGAATTCCTCATAGGAAAGCTCGGGGATGAACTCCGGATCTCCTCCTGATTCTACACCATAGGCCGTATCCGGGAACAGGGAATTCATATTCATCCGGTATAGCTGGGATTCCGGTGACGAGAAGGCTCCCTTCATCTCATTGTAAACCACACCGTTATATTTTAATTCGGCCGCCTCATCCTCCAGTTCATAATGCCAGCCCTCCTGATCAAATATCTCTTTTCTCATGTAGATGTTCGGATAAAGGACGGCATCCATATAGACATGCATCAGGTTCTTAAAATCCTGATCATTCTGGCTGGCTACCGGATAAACCGTACGGTCCGCATAGGTCATCGCATTCAGGAACGTGTTTAAGGAACCCTTCGCCAGCTCAATGAAGGGATCCTTCGCAGGAAAATTCTTTGATCCGCATAATACCGAATGCTCTATGATATGTGCGACCCCGGTGCTGTTCTTCGGAGGTGTCTTAAACCCAATGGAAAACACTTTGTTCTTATCCTCATTCGCTACGATGGCAACCCTTGCCCCGGTCTTTTTATGCCTTAGAAGCATGCCCAGACCGTTTAAATCCTTCAATTGCTCCTCCAGTACCACTTCATATGAGAAAGGAATCTTTCTATTCATATTAACCTCCATCTACCACCGAAAGGCGGCATACAAATACTTTGCGAAAATGTACTTCTTTTCCTAATTTCCATCTGCCTGCTTTGCAGGTACAGGCCGCAGTCAGCAGCCCGGATTCCCGGTTCCCACCGATATAAAGTATGTTCTGCAGCCGGTTGATTTTATATTAAGATAAGTATGGCAATATATAGTAAGTGCTTATTCATAATAACACAATTTCTTTCGTTTGTCATTTCTTACGTAGAGAAAAACAATTAAGAAAATATTACAAAATATAACAAAGATAGTTTGACAATTTTATGTATTTATGATAAATTTAGTCTATCATTACTAATAGTGGTAATGTAATTCAATCATGTTTTAGGAGGCATTTTTGGTATGAAAAAGGGAACAGTAAAGTGGTTTAATGCTAAGAAGGGTTTCGGATTTATTTCTGACGAGGAAGGTAACGATGTATTCGTACATTTCTCCGCACTCCAGATGGATGGTTTCAAGGTTCTTGAGGAAGGCGATAAGGTAGAGTTTGAGGTAGTAAAGGGAGAAAAGGGCCCCCAGGCAGCGAACGTATCTAAGTTATAATCACAACGACTTAACTTAATTTTTATATATATGGGTACATATTTTAAAAGTTATTATAGGTAGGATGGTTGTAACCGTGAGAACAAAACGGACAGGAAGCCGCGGATTACTCTGCGTTCCTGTCCTTCTCTGTATATTTTTCCGGCTGCGGAAAAACCAAGTACCGCCAGGTATTGCTTTAGTGCTTGAAATGTCTCATTCCGGTAAATACCATAGTAATTCCGTACTCATTGCATTTTTTGATGGAATCCTCATCACGGATCGCACCGCCCGGCTGAATAATTGCGGTAATCCCGGCCTGATGAGCTGCTTCTACGCAATCATCAAAGGGGAAGAACGCATCGGAGGCCAGTGCCGCACCCCTGGTCGCATTCTCATCAATCAATTCTTTCGCATGCTCAATTGACTGCTTTGTGGCCCAGATCCGGTTCACCTGCCCCGGTCCGATCCCGACCGTTTGCCTGTCCTTCGCAATTGCGATGCCATTAGATTTCACAAATTTCACTACGCGCCATGCGAATTTTAAGTCTTCCATTTCCTCCGCCGAAGGTGCCCGGTCCGTAACCACCTTAAGATCCTCTTCCACGAAAAGCTTACTATCGACGGTCTGTACAATCAGCCCGCCATTTACCTTTTTCAGGTCATAAGCATTCTCATCCTGGGGAACTTCGATATCCTTAAGCTCAAGGACACGGACATTCTTTTTCGTCTGAAGCAGCTCCAGGGCTTCCCTATCATAGGAGGGCGCTACCACTACCTCCAGAAAGATATTTGTCATCTCTTCTGCCATTGCCAGGGTGACCTCCCGGTTTACCACGACAATTCCTCCGAAGATAGATACCTTATCCGCCGCAAATGCCTTCTTCCAGGCATCATAGATATTATCCGCACTGCCCACACCGCAGGGATTACCGTGCTTGCAGGCAACAGCCGCGGGTTCTGCGAATTCCTTCAGAAGCTCCAATGCGCCATTGGTATCATTGATATTATTAAAGGATAGTTCCTTACCATTCAGCTGCAGGGCATCGGTGATGGAGCCCCTTTTCCTGCCAACCTCCCGGTAGAAGGCTGCTGCCTGGTGCGGATTCTCACCATATCTCATATCCTGGACCTTCTCGAAGGTCATCGTCAGGGTCTCCGGAAATTCCCTGTCATTTCTCTGTTTCCTCAGATAGTCTGCAATCAGCGTATCATAAGAGGAGGTGTGCATGAATACCTTCTGCATCAGATAGAACTTTGTATCAAAGGATATGGAGCCATCCTTCTTCAGCTCTGCCAGTACCTTCTCATAATCCCTCGGATCAACAACTACCGCCACGTCCTGATAATTCTTAGCTGCGGAGCGCAGCATCGTCGGTCCGCCGATGTCAATATTCTCCACTGCTTCCGCACGGGTAACCCCCTCTTTCAGGATGGTAGCCTTAAAAGGATAGAGATTTACAAATACCAGGTCGATTGTGTCAAGCTTTAAGTCAGCCAGCTGTTTCATATGGGAAGGATTGCTTCTCATGGCAAGTAAGCCCGCATGCACCGCAGGATGCAGTGTCTTCACCCGTCCGTCCAGACACTCCGGAAAACCGGTTAATTCCGAAATCTCGATTGCCGGGACCCCTGCTTCCTTAAGCTTTCCATAGGTACCTCCGGTCGATATAAGCTCAACCCCAAGGGAGACCAGCTCTTTCGCCAGTTCAACAATTCCCGTCTTATCCGATACACTGATCAATGCTCTCATGCCCATATCCCATGCTCCTTTTCCTATCCTTTTGATGCGCTGCACTATACTATAATATAACGCACTCATATTTTACTTCCGTTATCTTTCTTACCATATAAAAATATAACACTAACCCTATCATGAATACAATTATAATTACTAATAATTAGCATAGCAAATACTTATTAATGTCCGCGATAAGCAGATTAGTCCATGAAATAAAATACGGCATCCGTGCTCGCACGAGATGACGTGTTATATTTCATGGATAAGTGTAACGCGAACGAACGGGCGCAAGTCCGTGAGTTCCTAATCTGCGTATCTCCGTTATATCTGCATTTTTATGCTACAATTACGGTTGCATTCCAAAACAAAGTATACTATAATGCGAATGGTACTTGATAAACCGCTTTAAGGCAGATGGAGGTTATAATGAATAAAGTGCGGCATTTTAAATACACAGACATTTTAATCGGAATTGCATTTACTGTTTTATTTATTTCGATCGCTGTTATTATAACGATTAATTTCAGACCTCTGTATTACCTTGATGTAAATTTGCTGGATATCGAGCAGCGTTCGGGATTGCCTAAGGAAGAAATCCTTGAGAATTATAATGCATTAATTGATTATTCTTCCCCATTTTTTAAGGGCAGCTTACAATTTCCTACTCTGACAGCCTCTAAGTCCGGGCTTCAGCACTTTGAGGAGGTTAAGGATATCTTCACTGCCTTCTATATTCTGGCTGCAACCAGCCTGGCTGCTGTGGTGTGCATTATCCTATATAAGGCAAAGAGACGGGATATCAGTTATCTTCCGGTATCCGCGGTGACAGCCGTCCTGCTGCCATCCATCCTTAGCGCCTTGATTATGATTAACTTTGACAGGGCTTTCCTTCTATTCCATAAGCTGTTTTTTAAAAACGACCTATGGCTGTTCGACCCCACTACGGACCCGGTCATCACAATCCTGCCGGACACCTTTTTCCTGCACTGTGCAATGATGATTATCTTTCTGGTGATTCTGGGAAGTATAGTCTTATTCGTAATATACCACTTCCGAAAGAGACATATCGGTATTAAATACCGTAAAATGCCTAACATAAAAGTATGATGGAAAGCTTCATACGAATATGGCGCTGTAATAAAGTGACAAGACGAAATATATTAAAAGGAGTTAAAGAATGAGAAAGACAAAAATTATCTGTACCCTTGGCCCATCCACCGATAATGATAACATTTTGAAAGAACTGATCCGTTCCGGAATGGACGTTGCCCGTTTTAATTTCTCCCATGCAGATCACGAAGAGCATTTGGCGAGATTGAAAAAGATTGAGAAGTTCCGGGAGGAATTGAATGTTCCGGTTGCAACACTTCTGGATACAAAGGGTCCTGAGATCCGAATCGGCAGCTTTAAGGATAATAAGAAAATACACCTGAAGGAAGGCCAGATCTTTACCTTGACGACCCGTGACATTGAGGGGGATGAGAAACAGGTATCCATCACTTATCCCAACCTGATTTATGATATCGATCCGGGTACTACCATTTTGATTGATGACGGTCTTGTTGAGATGACCGTTATAGAGATGACCCCTACGGATATCGTCTGTAAGGTAAAAAACCCTGGAATTGTATCAAATAAAAAGGGAGTGAATGTACCGGGCATCCATCTGTCCATGCCCTTCATCAGCGATAAGGACCGGGAGGATATCCTGTTTGGAATCAAACATAATTATGACTTCATCGCAGCCTCCTTCGTAAGAACTGCGGACGACATCCGTGAAATCCGCAAGATGTTAAATAAACATAACTCTCAGACGAAAATTATTGCAAAGATTGAGAATCTGCAGGGTGTTGATAACATTGATGATATCATCGATGCGGCGGACGGTATCATGATTGCCCGTGGTGATATGGGTGTGGAGATGCCCTATGAGGATTTGCCCGCCATCCAGAAACGGATTATCAAGAAGGTCTATAATGCCGGCAAGCAGGTAATCACCGCCACCCAGATGCTTGACTCCATGATAAAGAATCCCAGACCGACCAGAGCCGAAACCACGGATGTGGCCAATGCAATTTATGACGGAACCAGCGCCATCATGCTGTCCGGCGAGACAGCCGCAGGCGCATACCCGGTGGAAGCGCTGAAGGCTATGGTCAGAATAACCTTACGGACGGAAGCCGATATTGATTATGTAAAACGCTTCCGGTTCCTGGACCACGTAGGAAATCCCGATATTACGGATGCGATCTCAAGAGCCACGGTAACAACCGCCCATGACCTTAATGCAAAGATGATTATTACGGTAACTACCTCCGGCAAGACTGCCCGGATGATTTCCCGTTACCGTCCGGAATGCATCATCATGGGCTGCACCACCGATCCTGTGGTATGCAGGCAGCTGAATATGGCCTGGGGCATCACTCCTCTTCTGATTGCCGTGGAGCACGATACCTTTGAGCTGTTTGATCATGCAATCGAAGCCGTTACAAAGGCCGGCTATTTAAAGAACGGGGAACTGGCTGTTCTTACCGCCGGTGTTCCGCTGGGAACCTCAGGTACCACAAACATCATCAAGGTACAGGTTGCAGGCAGTAAAAACTAATGCCGGCTGACCCTGAAAAGACCTCTTACCCCCTTATCTGCCGGCTCAAACAAAAGGATTGCTAGGATGAATATTTCATGATACGATGGAAGTGACATATCTGTCATTATGAAAATATTGTACAGCGGAAGGGGAACGTTACAGATGAAAAAGAAGGATTACATTAAATGGGATGAGTACTTCATGGGTATTGCCCTGCTCTCAACCGAACGCAGCAAGGATCCAAGCACCAGTGTCGGTGCCTGTATCGTCAGTGAGGATAATAAGATCCTGTCCGTTGGCTATAACGGAATGCCCATCGGCTGCCCGGATGATGATTTCCCCTGGGAAAGGGACGGCGGCAACCTGGATACAAAGTACCTCTATGTATGCCACGCAGAGCTGAATGCCATCTTAAACTATACCGGAACCCACATGAAGGGTGCGAAATTATATACTACCCTGTTCCCCTGCAATGAGTGTACAAAGGCTATCATTCAGAAGGGCATCAAAGAAGTCATCTACATGTGTGATAAGTATGCCGAGACCGATGCGGTCATTGCCGCAAAGCGTATGATGAATTCTTCCGGTGTCAATTACCGTCAGTACCTGCCGATCGGAAGGGATATTACCCTCTCCCTGTAAACGCGGCATAAAAGTATGGAGAAAAAAACTGCGGCATAATAAAAACAACGAAACAAAAGGCACCTTATACTTCTTAGCAGTACAGCGTTCGCTGAACAGATCGATTGAAATCTGTCCTGCAGCCTGTGTGAGAGAAGTATAAGGTGCCTCTTATTTTTATTCCTGCCGATCCGGTTATTCATCAAGACTTGGCAGCTTAATTTTTCGCATTCCCTTCGACAGCCGCCATAATATCCTCCTTAAGTGTCTCCCAGGCGTCCTCATGCTCTACATAATAAAGCGGACAGAGCTTTCCGGTAACATCATAATGCCGCAGGATGTCCTCCTCCTGCAGATTGTACTCCGTACAGAGGGCTGCGGCCAGAGCAACCAGGGAAGCATAGGTCTTTTCTCCGAATTCCCCTGTTTCATCGGGATGGCAGCATTCGATGGAGATCGTGTCATCATTCCGGTCATTGGAGGCATAGGCTATCTCCGTAAGGGGGATGCATTGGAGAATCTCACCCTCCAAACCGACAATATAATGACTGCTGGCCTTCGTTGTCTTCTTCCAGGACAGGCTTTCAAAATAGCCGCGGTTTCCCTCCGCAGTGGTTCCCGGGTTAGCCGTATAATGAATGACAATTCCCTTCACCCTCCGAAGCTTCGTCTGCGGCCTGGAGTATTCGTTCGGGGTCAGATACTGCTGTTTTACAACCGTTCCGTTCGGTAGGGTAACCTGGATGGTATCGGTCTTGTTTTCGGGTGATATAAGCCGAACCAGCAGCTTACCGATTAACAACGCAGAAACCAGAAAGATTGCAAGCATCAGAGTAGCCGCCGTGATAGCCATGACCGTCCTCTTCCTTCTTCTCCTTCGCTGCCATTCTTGCTTCGATAATATCTTCCCCACAGCTCTTCCCCCATTTCTGACACTCGATTATGAATAACATAATTGTATTTATTCCTGTATCATCTGTCAACCTATGCAGAAAACTTAAGGAAAATTTAAGCATTACAATCAGCTGACGGCAGGGAACTCTCCTTGAATTCCCTGCCGCCATCCTATCGTATTTTATTCAAGTCCGCCCTGCGTACTGTATCGCGGGAAACATCTCCTATGATGATGTTATTCCTCCACACTGTAATTTGGAGCTTCCTTCGTGATATGGATATCATGAGGATGGCTTTCCTTCAGGGAGGCTGCTGATATCTTAATGAATTTACCGGAATCCTGCAGAGTCTTAATATCCTTCGCTCCGCAATAGCCCATTCCGGACCGTAAACCGCCGATCAGCTGGAATACGGTATCCTCTACGGTTCCCTTATAAGCTACGCGTCCTTCCACGCCTTCCGGTACCAGCTTCTTGGCATCGGTCTGGAAATAACGGTCCTTGCTGCCCTTCTCCATGGCGGCAATGGAGCCCATACCGCGGTAAACCTTATATTTTCTGCCCTGATACAATTCAAAGGTACCGGGACTCTCATCACAACCGGCAAAGATGCTGCCCATCATGCATACATTGGCTCCTGCGGCCAATGCTTTGGTGATATCTCCGGAATACTTGATGCCTCCATCCCCAATGACAGGGATACCGTGAGACTTCGCAGCTTCATAGGCATTCATGATGGCGGTAACCTGCGGAACGCCGATACCTGCCACAACTCTGGTAGTACAGATGGATCCGGGACCGATACCAACCTTGACCGCATCTACTCCGGCCTTAATCAGATCCAGGGTGGCTTCCCCCGTAGCCACATTGCCTGCAATAATCTGTGCCGCCGGATATGCATGCCGAACTTCTCTGACGATACGCAGTACGTTGGCGGAATGGCCATGGGCGGTATCGATAACGATAGCATCCACCTTTGCCCGGATTAATGCATCCACCCGTTCCATGATATTGCTGGTGATACCGACTGCTGCCGCACATAATAAACGGCCCTGATCATCCTTGGCCGACAAGGGGTATTTAATCTGCTTCTCTATATCCTTTATCGTAATAAGTCCCTTTAAGTTACCCTCATCATCAACCAGAGGAAGCTTCTCCTTCCTGGCTGCTCCGAGAATCTTCTTTGCCTCGTCTAAGGTAATGCCTTCCTTCGCGGTTATTAAGCCTTCCGAGGTCATGGACTCCTTTATTTTCTTAGTAAAATCTGTCTCAAATTTCAAATCACGATTTGTGATGATACCAACTAATTTCTTGCCGTTTACAGTGATAGGAACACCGGAAATTCTGTATTTTGCCATCAGCTCATTGGCGTCCTGCAGAGTGTGTTCAGGGGATAAATAGAAGGGATCTGTTATAACTCCGTATTCGGAACGTTTTACTTTATCAACTTCTTCTGCCTGCTCCTCAATTGACATGTTCTTATGGATAACACCGATTCCGCCCTGTCTGGCCATTGCGATCGCCATACGATTCTCAGTAACGGTATCCATTCCTGCACTCATTAACGGAATATTCAGTCTGATTTTCCTGGTCAGATTTGTTGACAGTTCAACTTGATTTGGTAATACCTCTGAAAAAGCCGGCACCAGTAATACGTCATCAAATGTGATTCCTTCACCAATGATATGACCCATTCGATTAATTCCTCGCTTTCTTTGAAAATATGGTGGTTAATAGTGGATTATGCATCCGGATGAATCTCTTCCGGATAAATATTTTTAAAAGTATAACGAATAAACCCTGTCTTGTCAACATCAAAAATGTAAAGGCGCTGTTGCAACGTTACTGTTCAGACCCAGCCAAAGATGATAATATGATTTCGATAAATGTTTCCAAAGTCGGAGCCGCTTTCGCTTAGTTGCATTACGTAACGGTACATAAGGCTCCAAAAACAGAGCCTAAATACCGACGAATGCAAATACTCCTTTTCGAAAATCATTTGCCGAAATCATCATATTGTATTATTGATTAAGGTCTTGACAGTAACGTTGCATAATAGTTATATGGATACAAGAGGCACCGGATACTTCCCTCACACAGGTTGCGGAACAAATTTCGATCTGTTCCGCAAACAGTGTATTATGGGAAGTATCTGTGCCTCTTGCTCTGCTTTTACTTTTATGCAGTTATGATTTAATAAGCGGAAAGCTTTCTGGGACTTTTCTGTTTGATCATGGAAAGCATCTTCTCGCTGGGCTCGAATAAAATCTTAAGCTTCTTATCCTCCGCATTGGCTATGATTGCATAGGGTTTACTGTCCTTATTCCCTGAGGTATAGTTCCTGACCTCCAGTTTTACATAGGTATAGGCATCCAGGGAATGGGAATCGGAAGGCGCCATGATCTCAACCTGATCAAAGTCAATCCGCAGCAGGGTCTTGCGCCTTGCTTTACCGGTAATCCTGTCAAAATCCAGCTGTCCGTCCACAAAGACATACTCGTAATCCACGTTCAGCTTTGGAAACAGATAAAACAAAACAATAATCAAAGCAATTCCTACCATACTGAGTATCTGACCTAAAAACAGGCAAAAGAAGCCGACTGCGATCCCAAGGATCAGGAGCAGTCTGAGTGCGATGGTAGCTCCGGTATCTCTTCTTTTTACACCTGCTTCTGCATAAAGTTGATTCATTTCGACCTCCATCTTCCCCACCGGGGCATGTCATTTACGTATAATCTTATTATAATGATAACTCTCCGTCATTTCAATAGAAGAATTACGTATTACTTAACTTCTACTGTCCAGTCATGGCTGTCAGCCAACCTGCCCAGCTGGATACCGGTAATCGTATCGTAGAGCTTCTGACTTACCGGTCCTATGCTGCCATCCCGGACCGGCATAATCTTCTCTTCCCAGCGGAGATGTCCGACCGGGGAGATAACGGCTGCCGTACCGGTTCCGAATACCTCTTCCAGGCTGCCGTTCTTATAGGCCTCTGCGATCTCATCTATGGAAATCCTGCGTTCTTCTACAGGTAAACCCCATTCTTTACAGAGCTTAATAACGGAATCCCTGGTTACTCCGGGAAGAATACTGCCGTTTAACTGGGGAGTGATTACCGTCCCATCGATCTTAAAGAAGATATTCATAGCTCCGACTTCCTCTATATATTTCCGTTCCACTCCATCCAGCCATAAAACCTGGGAATAGCCCTCTTCATGGGCTTTTACCTGGCTTCTCATGGAAGCCGCATAATTGCCGCCGGTCTTAGCTTCGCCGATTCCGCCCTTCACTGCCCTGACATATTCGTCCTCAATCCAAATCTTTACCGGATTCAGGCCTTCCGGATAATAAGGTCCAACCGGCGACAGGATGATTATGAACAGATAAGTATCGGAGGGTCTGACACCGAGATAGGGGTCCGTTGCGATGATAAAAGGCCGGATATAGAGGGATGTACCCGGTTTCGTCGGAATCCAGGCTTTATCCACATTAACCACCGACTTAACCGCCTCGACAAAGTCCTCAATCGGAATCTCCGGAATACAGAGTCTGCGGTTCGTATTATTGGTACGCTCCGCATTCTTATCCGGGCGGAACAAAAGAACTCTTCCGTTGTCTGCCTTGTATGCCTTTAAGCCCTCAAACATCTCCTGTCCATAATGAAACACCATTGCCGACGGATCAAGGCAAAGCGGTTCATAAGGCACCACTCGTGCATCGTGCCAGCCCTTACCTCCAGTATAGTTCATAATGAACATATGGTCCGTAAAAATAGTCCCAAATTTCAAGGGATTGTCTGCACCGGGTAATTCCTTCGGGGCTTTTGTCATTTCGATACTGATATTCAGCATACACTTCATCCTTCCATCTTAGATTACCGGCACCTGCTTAAGCTTGCTATGTAAGGGTCATTTAATTTGCCGGTTATATAGGGCTTCATTTTTATATCCTCTATAGTATTCTTAACTTTCGAATTTTTCAAGCATTATTTCGATTAACTTTTCATGCTTTCTTCCATTATGACGCTTTGCGCCATCACAAAATCACTTTCATTTTTACTTTCTTCTCTCATATTTATAGAAGGTGTATGCCAGATCATAATAGGTCTGTTCCTCAGATTCCTCCGTCACCACCCAATCCTCCAGCTTATCCAGATTCGGGAAATAGGTATCCGCCTCATAGGCATAGTCAATCTTTGTCACATGGGCGATATCACAATAGGGTAGCATCTGGTGATAGATACTCCCTCCGCCTATCACATAGATGTCCTCCGGCTTGTAATCCCTGACCGCCTCCAGTGCTTCCTCCACACTTTTCACAGCAATGACATCCTTCGCCTTATAACCGGGAGCCGAAGTAATCACCACATTCAGACGCTCCTTTAAGGGCTGTCCCCCCGGAAAGCTCTCCAGTGTCTTCCTGCCCATGATAACCGCCTTATGAATTGTTTCATCCCTGAAGAATCGCTGGTCGGCAGGAATCCGCACCAGCAGCTTATTCTGATATCCGATTGCCCAATTATTATCCACAGCAACGATAGCATTCATCGGTTCATTCCACCTTTCCAAGTAAGCCTGTCAGCTCATATTCTCTATTATACCGCCACCGGGATATTCTCTATCTTAGGTCCGCACTTATAATTCCTAAGTTCAAAATCCCCTGCTCCAAACTCGTAGAAGTCCTTTATCTCCGGATTAATCCAGAAGGCCGGGGCATCATAGGCAGGTCTCTCAATCAGCTCCTTAATTACAGGGATATGCCGGTCGTATATATGGGCGTCCGCAATAACATGAACCAGTTCCCCTGCCTCATAGCCGCAGACCTGTGCGAGCATATGCACCAACACGGCATACTGGCTCACATTCCAGTTATTCGCAGCCAGAATATCATTGGATCTCTGATTCAGGACAGCATTCAATACCAATTTATCGCTATCCTTCTTCTTCGTTACGTTAAAAGTCACGCTGTACGCACAGGGATACAGTCTCATCTCATGGAGGTCCTGATGCACGTATAGATTCGTCATAATCCGCCTGCTGTAGGGATTGTTCTTAAGGTCATAGATGACCCGGTCTACCTGGTCCATCATCCCTTCCTTATAAGAATGCTTCACCCCAAGCTGATAGCCGTAAGCCTTGCCGATGGAGCCGTCTTCATCCGCCCAGCTGTCCCAGATATGGCTGTTCAGGTCATTTATATTATTCGATTTCTTCTGCCATATCCACAGGAGTTCATCAATGCAGCTCTTAAAGGCCAGCTTTCTGAGCGTTAACGCCGGGAATTCCCTGGACAGATCATACCGGTTTACGACACCGAATTTCTTGATGGTATAAGCAAAGGAGCCATCCTCCCATTTCGGACGGACCTTCTCCCCTTCGGTACTGGTGCCATGCTCCAGAATATCCTTGCACATTGTAATGAAAATATTATCCGCTAAGCTCATATCCATTCCTCCCGGGTATTTTTATCGCAGCTGTCTACAGGTCAGGAATTCGGAAACTCCATGGACTAATCTGCTTATCGTGTACATTTTACCTCATATGGGCGGGGTAAGCAAGTACTCTGTCCCTCATTTTTCAAGCAGGCTGATGATCTCTGTTCTCGTCGTCGGCTTGCAATACAAGTATCCTTGTATCTTATCGCATTCATGGCGGACCAGATAATCCAGCTGTTCCTGCCGTTCCACTCCCTCAGCCACAACACATAATCCCATGCTTTTCCCGAGGTTAACAATGTGTCCTGTCAAAGAATCCTCCATATCCTTTGAAATGCTGTCAATGAAGGTTTTATCCACCTTAAGCGTATTGATCGGCAATTGCTTCAGATAATTCAGGGAGGAATAGCCCTTCCCGAAGTCGTCCAAAGCGATTCTGACCTTCATATGCCTCAGCTGCTCCAATTTCGGTCTGATGCTGTCAAAGGATTCCATCAGCATGGTTTCTGTGATTTCCAGTTCGAGATTTTGAGGCTTGATCTGCATCTGTTCGATCGTCTCGTTCACAATATCGCAGAAATCCGTCTGTAACAGCTGCAATATTGAGATATTAACCGATATTGTCAGATCTTCAAAACCCCTGTCATTCAGCTCTTTTAAAAAGGTGCAGGCCTGCTTCAGTACCCAGGTCCCTAAAGGTATAATAATATGTGTGTCTTCGGCTATCTGGATAAACTTTAACGGCGATACATTGCCAAGCACCGGGTTATTCCATCGGAGCAAGGCTTCCAGCCCGGTAATCTGCCTGTTTTTCAGGTCAAATTGCGGTTGGTAATGCAGCTCGAATTCATTGTTCTCCAAAGCATTGTGTAAATGCTTTTCGATATCCACCCTTTCCGTAAACACCTTGTTCATTTGCTGGTCATATACAACGTATCCCTTCCTTCCTAATTCCTTCGCCCGGTACATCGCTATGTCAGAATACTGCAGTAATTGATCCAGATTGGTGCCATGCTCCGGATATATCACAATTCCTAAGCTCACGCTGATATGAAGTTCAATATTAAGGATATCAAATTCCTCCGAAAACCTGGAAATTATGTTTGCTGCAAATTCTTCCACCTCAGCTCTTCCTTCGATATCTCTTAGAACCACGATAAACTCATCCCCACTGAGACGATAAACGTCACATTTAAGTGAGACCAGCTTTTCGCTGACCTTCATAATCAGATAATCTCCGACCGCATGTCCCAGAGTATCATTGATATATTTGAAATTATCAATGTCCAGATAGAGCAGCGCCGCTTTCTCCTTCCCATTAAACAGGGCTTTTGTATTTTCATACAGGGAAAGCTTATTGGGAAGACCGGTCAATGAATCATAATAAGCCAGATAGGTAAGCTTATCCTCACCCTGCCTGATTTTTTCATTGATTACCAGTATTTCATCATATTGCTGCCTCATCTCCTCCTCAGAGGCTGTTAATTCCTCGTATATCTGTGTCAGCTCCTCATGACTGTCCGACAAATTCTTCTTCATACGCCTGATCTTGCGGATATAAAACAGCAGGATACCTACAAAGGCTAACAGCACAAGAAAAACGGTTATAACGCTTAGGACCAATGTTTTATAGGTATCGTAAAAAGAAAACGGCTTATTGATTATCTCACTGTTCTTCGGAATATCTCCGGAGGGAATACCAAAGCGTTCCATCTGTTGATAATCGAAGGCCGTACGCGTTGTATCCGGCATCAAAATGGGAATTGTATCGGTATCTTCTCCATCCAGAATCCGCAAAGCTATGGCCGCCGCCTGTTCACCCTGACGCCTGCCGCTCAGCATAACTCCGCCCAGGGCCCCTTTCCCCATTCCGAAATCATATAAATGATATACCGGAACGCTGCAGTTTAAGCTGACCTCCCTGGTTACAAAATCCATCTCAACGATCTGGTTATTTACGTCGCTGTAATATGTGGTAAGGAATACAATACTGTCATCCGTAAGCTCCTGTACCTGCCTGATCAGATCCGAATATTCCATGTTATTGCAGGGAATGATCGTCAGCTGCGGGCTTACTTCCTTCATCTGGTCCATGACCAGCTTTCCCGTAGACAGGCCACTCTGCGAATTATCGTATACCAGATATATGTTTTTCAGAGAAGGGTTTATCGTTAAGGCGATTTCGACGGTATCCGTGGGATCAATGACCTCAATCACTCCCGTAACATCCTTTTGATCCTTTACAATATCCTTCACCCCATTCTGATTCACTCCGCAAAATACCACGGGTACGTCCGCAAATAAGGCGTCCCGGTTCATGAGAGCGAATTCCAATGCCATATCGTCCGTGGTGATGATGATATCTATTTCTTTATCGCTGTATTTGTATTGAAAATATTCCTGCAGATAATCGAGATTGTCCTGGGTGGGATAATTTTTCCAATCCATGTATTCCACCATTGCAGAGATATTAAGTCCGCTATTTGACAGAATATCCGTAATTCCTTCGCTTTCTTCCTTCGTCCAGGTTAAGCCCTGGTGATAGGAATTAAGAATCAATACATTGTATACCCGTATGGATTCCTCCGCCTCTGCTGTTCTGGGTATTTGAATACTGAAGAGAAAGACAACAATAGCTATTACGGTTTGAATCATTCCTGCTTTTATTCTTGTCATGACAACCTCTCATTTCTTCCTTCGTATAACCAAACAAAGAAGATCATAATTTTCTTATGAACTTCTTTGCTATTCACTACCGGATCAATTATGATTGTATTTGTTACTGTATTATACCTTAATAACATAAACTTTTCCATATTTATTTATAATTTCACAATCTTTTTCATAAAAATGGATATTATGACAAAAATGTTGCATGCTGATACCATAATACCGGTACCCGCATGCAACTATATACTTTGGGGAAGCCTATGTAATTGGAAACAATCACACTTTATCTTAAGTGCTGCTTACAGTAAAACCAGCTGTTCTTCTGAAAATCTCTTGATATTGGAAGCATTCACATACTTCTTTGCTACTCCGTTCTTCACTTCGATCAGGGTCGGAGCCTGAAGAATACCGTATTCCCTTGCAAGAGCCGCATTTTCTTCCGCATCGACAATCGTATAGGACAGGTTCTTTAAATATTCTTTAGCCAGACGGCAATTCGGACATGTCTTCGTAGTGAAGAGATATAAACCGTCCGCCAGAAGATTATCCTCTTCCTCCAGGACTACTGTATTGCGATGAAACTCACCCACCGGCATCTCTCTGGAGTTTTCCACTTCATAAAGCCTTCTGTTCTTATATTCCTGCGCCTTACCCTCGTTCCAGTTCTGTACCGGACGGTAATAACCGGTGATACGGCTGTACACTTCCGCCTTCTCCCCGCAATGAGGACAGGTGAACTGCTCTCCCGCCAGATAGCCGTGGGTCTTACATACGGAATAGGTCGGTGACATCGTATAATAAGGAAGCTTATAGTTCTCAGCAATGGTTCTTACCAGCTTCGCGGCTGCCTGCCAATCCGGAAGCTTCTCTCCGAGAAATGCATGGAATACCGTTCCGGAGGTGTACAGCGTCTGAAGCTCATCCTGGATATCCAGTGCTTCGAAGATATCCTCCGTATAGCCTACCGGCAGATGAGAGCTGTTCGTATAATAGGGGGTATCTCCCGGTTTACCTGCCGTTCTAATGTCCGGAAATTTCTTTCTGTCATGCTTTGCCAGACGGAAGCTGGTGGACTCGGCCGGTGTGGCTTCCAGGTTATAGAGATCACCGTATTTCTCCTGATAATCAGACAGACGCTCTCTCATATGATTTAAGGTTTTCCTTGTAAATTCCTTGGTTTCCTTATGGGACATATCCTCGCCCAGCCACTTCGCATTCAGGCCTACCTCATTCATACCTACCAGACCGATCGTAGAAAAATGATTTTCAAAGGTTCCAAGATAACGTCTGGTATAGGGATAGAGGCCTTCCTGCAGCAGCTTCGTAATAACTCCCCTCTTTACCTTTAAGGATCGGGCAGCAATATCCATCATCCGGCCCAGACGGGCGAAAAATTCATTCTCATCCGCGGACTGGTATGCAATTCTGGGCATATTAATCGTAACAACACCAACCGAACCGGTACTCTCACCGGAACCGAAGAAGCCGCCGGTCTTCTTCCGGAGTTCACGAAGATCCAGCCGGAGTCTGCAGCACATGGAACGGACATCACTGGGTTCCATATCGCTGTTGATGTAGTTAGAGAAATAAGGGGTGCCGTATTTCGCTGTCATCTCAAACAGCAGACGGTTGTTTTCCGTATCGGACCAATCAAAATCCCTGGTGATGGAATAGGTGGGAATCGGATACTGAAATCCTCTGCCGTTGGCATCGCCTTCAATCATGATCTCGATGAAAGCTTTGTTCACCATGTCCATCTCTCTCTTACAATCCTTATATTTAAAATCCGCCTCCTTGCCGCCGATGATGCAGGGCAGTTCCGCAAGGTCGCTCGGCACGGTCCAGTCAAGGGTGATATTGGAGAACGGTGCCTGGGTTCCCCAACGGCTCGGAGTATTGACACCATAAACAAAGGACTGGATGCACTGCTTCACTTCCTTATAATTCAGATTATCAATCTTTACGAAGGGGGCCAGATAGGTATCAAAGGAGGAGAAAGCCTGTGCCCCTGCCCATTCATTCTGCATGATTCCCAGAAAATTCACCATCTGGTTACAGAGGGTGGAGAGATGACCGGCCGGAGAAGAGGTGATCTTCCCGGGGATTCCTCCGAGCCCTTCCTTGATCAGCTGCTTTAAGGACCAGCCCGCACAATAACCGGTCAGCATGGACAGATCGTGCAGATGGATATCCGCATTACGGTGTGCATTTGCGATCTCTTCATCGTATATTTCCGAAAGCCAGTAGTTGGCAGTAATGGAGCCTGAATTATGCAGAATAAGTCCGCCCACGGAATAAGTCACCGTGGAGTTCTCTTTCACTCTCCAGTCCTCTTCCTTAACATAGCTGTTTACAATCTCTTTATAATCAAGTATTGTAGACTTCATATTACGAATCTTTTCTCTATTTTTACGGTACAGGATGTAAGCCTTTGCAACATCGGTGTATCCGGTCTGTTCCAATACATTCTCAACGCTGTCCTGGATATCCTCTACGTGAATTAAATTATCCTTAATCTTCTTCTGGAAGTCCGAGGTGACCCTCAGCGAAATCAAACTGATGATCTCTTCCGTATAAAATTTCTCTGTGGCCTTGAAGGCCTTTGTAACCGCTTCACTGATTTTTGGCAGGGTAAATTCCGCAACCTGCCCGTCTCTTTTAACAACGTTAATCATATGTAACTGTCTCCCTTCCCGCTCTCTCAAGTAGAGATTATGCTCGCATATCCTTATGTTCTAATAGTATCAGAAACGAATTGGATAGTCAATACAAAAATACTAGATATATGCAGATTTTTTCAACCCAACACAATATCTAGTATTACAATTAGTCATTAATACCTATTCATTTTCCCCGGTTAATTGCCGACCAAACTGCCCAAAACAGGGCCCTTCTGAAGTTGTTAAAGTCCCTGGAAGATATCCTTCGGCACATATGCTTTTACATAAATACCCTCCTGCCGGTATTCTTCCTCCAGTAATTGTC
This sequence comes from Bacillota bacterium, assembly GCA_023423335.1. Taxonomy (GTDB): domain Bacteria; phylum Bacillota; class Clostridia; order Lachnospirales; family Lachnospiraceae; genus Mobilitalea. The sequence goes on from JAFAFU010000074.1 coordinate 145,259, forward strand.
CATACTTTCGGACCGCCTGGATCTTACCTGCTTCCTGGTAGGAAAATACCTTCTCAACCAGAATCTTCTGTTCCTTTAAGACCTTCTCAATAAGATGCAGCAACTGATCAATATCCTGTCCCGTCTTTGCCGAAATCTTCACGGTATAATCCGCCTTGAAGTCCTTCATGATCTGTTCCGCAGCTATCTTATCCTGTTTATTGAAGGCGGTGATAACAACTTTATCCTGTATTCCCAATTTGCCTAAGGTATCATATACAATATGCATCTGCTTATACGCATCCGGGTTCGAGCTGTCGACCACATGGAGTATGATGTCCGCATATTTTGCTTCCTCCAGTGTACTGCGGAAGGAGTCCACCAGATGATGGGGAAGCTTTCTTATAAAACCTACCGTATCCGTAAATAATATCTGCTGTCCGCTTTCCAGCGTATAATTTCTGGTGGTAGGGTCCAGGGTGGCAAATAATTTGTCTTCTTCCAGTACTCCGGCGCTGGTCAGATGATTGAGCAAGGTTGACTTCCCCGCATTGGTATAGCCGACGATGGCCACAACCGGTATCATGCTTTTGCTACGCAGGCTCCTGGCTGTTTCTCTGTTCTTTTTAACCTCCTCCAGCTCATGTCTCAGGACGTTAATCCGGTCCCTGATCAGACGGCGGTCTACCTCCAGCTTTTTCTCCCCGGGGCCTCTGGTACCGATACCGCCGCCGAGTCTTGATAAAGAATTCCGCAATCCCACCAGCCTGGTGGACCGGTATTTCAACTGGGCCATTTCTACCTGAATCTTACCTTCCCTGGTCGATGCCCTCTTGGCGAAAATATCCAGAATCATCACTGTCCGGTCCAGCACCTTCATCTGGAGAACCTCCTCCAGATTTTTTAACTGGACCGGTGTTAATTCATCATCACACACCACACCGGTTGCATCATTTTCAAAGGCCAGTTCTCTGACTTCCTCCATCTTACCCTTACCGATATAGGTGCCCGGATGGATATTCTCCCTGTTCTGGATGACCTTCCCCACAGTTAAAGCTCCGGCCGTCTCACATAATTCCTCCAGCTCCTCCAGGGACTGGATTGTATCGTCATTATCAGCAACAGCAACGCCTACCAGTACAAAGCGTTCCTGCTGCTCCTTAATTTCAAATAATTCTGCCATCTGTTACCTCTCTGTTCTAAGTCACTTCAAAAGAATTGCTTCCATGCCAGCCGTTATTGGACGGCCTCCGTAAGAAAATCTATATTGCGGGTTTTTATAAACTCCTTTTCTCTGGCTGCCTGCCGGTCCTCCGGATAGCTCTCTAGGTATTCCAAAAGCTTCTCCTGCGCAGCGTCATACTGTCCCAGGTGCTCCAGAGCTATGATACTGTTTTTCTTCAGCACTTTCATCGCAGCGGCATCTCCGGAATGAATGCCCGTCTCCAGATAGTCCAGCGCCTTATCATAGTCCTCCTGCTTCATATAGCAATAGGCGATCTGGTTATATACCGCTGTCTCCGTAATATCACCCTTATCAATATATTTCTCATAATAATATATGGCCGTAGAATAATCCTTCTGCTTCGCATAGATTTCACCGATATAGAAATATGCTCCCGGGAACCCCTGGGCAAAGCCTTCCGACAGCTCTGACAGAGCCAGATCAAAGATGCCCTGGTAATAATGGATCTTCGCCTGATTATAACGGTCTTCCTTCGATACCGCCTCAATGGCGGCTGCCTGCTCCAATACGGCGGCTGCCCCGGTTTCATCCTGCATTGCTGTCAGAAGATCATATTTGCCGAAATAATAATCATAGCAGTCCTTCTCGATACTGATTGCCATATCATAATCTGCCAGACTCTTATCATATTCACCGGTCTTCCGGCAGGTGTACGCACGCTTGCCGAGGGCCTCCGCTTTGTTGCCGAAGGTTTCTATAATACGGGTGTAGGTATCTCTGGCTTCCTCATAGGCTCCCATAATCAGAAGCGCATTTCCTTTATAATACAATATATCCAGATCCAGTTCCGATAATACACGGATGGCTAAGGCTTCTTCAAATTGGCGGATGGCTTCTTCATACTGCTGCATATTATAATAAGCAATTCCTTCCCCGCGAAGAGCCCGCTTGTTGTTCCGCTTTACCATAAGAATATCCTTGTTCATATACACCCGGTCAAATTGTGCGATCGCTTCGTCATACCGGTCCATGGCAATCAGAGTCATACCGTAATCGATATAATATTCCGCCCGGTTTGGATTCGATTGAATGGCTGCCGCAAAATTAGCTGCCGCCTCCTCATAGTTGCCGCTCAGGAAACATTTCTTCCCGCTGCGATAATATCCTCCGGCAGTACTGCAGCCGGTGAACAGGCAGAATATCATAATAAATAACCCATAAATAAGAAGCTTTTTCTTCATTGCCACCCTCCGTGGTTTATCTTATGAAACGCATTCCCGGACACTGGAAATCCTATGTATTATTATACAGCACTATATCTTGTTGTCTACTGACAATTATACATCATCATCCATGAAATGGCAACTAAACTCGTTGAAAATAAGCCTTAAATTGTTACTGTTCATCCGTAATAATTATCCGTGTTTTGAAACAGCCTCCTGATTGACCGCTGTCCGGTGCTTACTCGGAAACCAGATTTTCCGAGAAGAAGGGAATAAAATATTCCTCGGCATACCGGGTTGGGATATTATGTCCGGTACTTAATTCCTTCAAGGTATGGTCAATTTCCTTTTCTGTCATCAGTTCGGATAAATCAATACACCCCTCCGGTATCCACTTATAATAATCCATCGCCCCATAAATAACCTGGATGGACTTTAACGGCCGGTTCTTCTGCAAATAGGCATCCAGCTTTTCGTCCCAATCCCCAAAGCCCGCTTCCCATTTTTCTATGATTTCATCATCCTCCGGCGTGCCGTCCATTAGCGGAATATCACACAGCCGCTCCTTATCCTCATTCGGAGCAAAGGACTGTCCATAGCAGGTTAAGAAGGTATTGTCTCCTCTCCAGGAATTCATGGCGGAGCCCAGGGAGCCTTCCTTTAATACACCAGGGCAGAGGGACTGGACGGAGGAGAACACATCCGGATGCCCAAAGGCCAGATTAAGGCTTGCAAAACCTCCCATGGAAAATCCGGCAATTCCTCTGGATGCCGCCTCGGGAATTGTTCGATAGCTGTTATCGATATATGGTACGATCTCATCGATTACATAGTCTTCCCATAGGCCGGCAACCGGTGAGTTCACCCAGAAGGAGCCCTGGGATGCGGAGGCCCTTTGACCGCTCACCTCTACCACAATAAATTCCTTGTTTCCCTGCTGAACCATCAACTCATTGAAATAAAACCGGTTTAGTAAGATAAAATGCATGGAATCTCCGAACCCATGGAAGAAATAAACCGCCGGATAGCTTTTCCCTGAGGTATAATAGGTCGGCGGAAGATAGATTTTGATCTCCTTCGCCGGGCTGCTTCCGTCCTTAACCGATGCCAGAACCGTGGAGGTAAAGGTCTCTTCTATAAAATAATCTTTCTCTGTGGCAGGTTCTGTTTCAGACTCCGCCCCAGGGTCAGCCGCACTTTCTGATGGAGCCTCCGGGGTCTCTGCAGCCTCCGCCTGGTCATCCTCTGCCTTTCCGGGAGCTCCCTCTTCATCTTCATTCCGGTCATTTTCCATGCTGATATCTTCCATAAGTTCTTTCTCCGCCATAATCTCCTCCTTCCCGCATGCGGCCAGGATCAGCACCGCTATGCAACCCAATAGAAACAACATACTTCTTTTCATTTTATCCCTCCTTTTATATTTTACTTATTACATTTCTTATTATATAATAAGTAAAACGGCTAAAATTAACAATTCGTGCTATATTTCACCGGTAGTCTTACCGAGTAGCCATAGTCTGAGAAAGGGTTAAGCAATGAATAATGATCAGATTGCTGTGATCGAAAATACGATTGATACCATTGAAGATAATCTGCTGCATCCCTTAAACCTGAATGAACTGTCCAGAAGGGTCGGTTTATCTAAGTATCATCTGGAGCGGCTTTTTAAGTCTCTGTCCAATAAATCCCTGATGTCCTATATCCGGGGGCGCAGGCTGAGCTTAAGCCTCCACGACTTAATCCATTCCCGGTTAAACATTATTGATATCGCTCTGAAATACCAATTTGAATATGAGCAGTCCTATATCCGGGCATTTCAGAATCAATTCAGGATTACACCTGCAAAATACCGGAAACTGCGTTATGAACTGCCGTTCGAGCAAAAGATCGATATCAGCACCTTGACCGGAACCTGCCAGGGTTTTGTCATTCAGCCCAGAATGGTAATCAAGCCCCAGTTTTATATTCAGGGAATAAAAGAAGAAATCTTCCATGCCGAAAATCTGACCAGCTCCACAGCGAATAAAGTGGCGGAGCTTTTCCGGGAGCAATATCTGTCGATGGTACCCAACCGCAGAAATGAGCATATCTATCTGGCTGTCATCCGGTACAGGCCTGACTCCCATATCAGTAATGACTATATTCCCTGTGTGGAAACGTCCGTCCCCAATCAGGCAAAACCTCCCTTTACAGCAATGACGATACCCTTGCAGGAATATGCCGTTTTCCGGTATGTCGGCTTCCATGCGCCCACTCAGCTGAATTACCGCACCTTAAAGGAATTATATGATTATACGGATTATTGGGTTATGAATACGAAGCATAGGCAGCTTCAGCCCTACCACTTTGAACGGATGGATTTGTCCGTATGCGATGACACTTTCTGTGAAATGGATATCTACCTTCCGATCCATACATAATTTTAGAAGAAATAAAGATACAAAAGGCACCTTATACTTCTGCGAGAAAAGTATAAGGTGCCTCTGTTATTGTTATCGTGCAACACGCCCTTATATCACAAGAGCTGTTTATTTATGGGACAGCCCCGTAAGAATTCTATTCTGTACTTTTTAGAATAATCCCATTAAGTTGAACTGTAAGAACAGGGAAGCCGCCAGGGAAGCTACCAGGGTAACAACCGTAATCTGTGTATTGATGGAAGGACCAGCCGTATCCTTGAAGGGATCGCCGACCGTATCACCTACCACACCGGCCTTGTGAGCTTCGGAGTTCTTGCCGCCATTGTGTCCGGATTCAATGTATTTCTTGGTATTATCCCACAGACCGCCTGAATTGGACATGAATAACGCGAAGATCAAACCGCTTACAATATTACCGGCAATAAAACCGCCGACTGCGTTTACACCGCCGACAAAACCGACAATAAGGGTTGACAGGATTGCCAGCATACCTGCGGGAATCAGCTCCTTGAGTGCGCCATTAGTAGCAATCTCGATACATTTGTCATATTCGGGAACAACACCCTTCTTGCCTTCCTTTAATCCGATGATATCTTTAAACTGACGATGGATTTCCGCTACCATACGCTGTGCGTTACGATCTACACCCAGCATCAGCATTGCGCAGAATACCGGAGGAATCGCAGCACCAACTAACAGACCAAAGAATACGGTAGGATTAGTTAAATCAAAGCCATTCGTAATACCCTCTACACCGTGCTCTACTGCTGCAGCATTAACCTCACTGATGAATGCACCCAGCAATGCAATAACCGTAAGACCTGCTGCGCCGATGGAAAAGCCCTTCGTTACAGCCTTGACCGTATTACCTGCACTATCCAATGTGTCTGTGATCTCGAGAGCCTTCTCTCCTAAATCGCCCATCTCAACCAGACCGCGGGCATTATCAACGATCGGGCCATAGGCATCATTGGAGATAATCATACCGACGATGGAGAGCATACCGACTGCCGCCATGGAGATACCGAACATACCAAACCCTACCTCATTACCGGTTGCTTCACCTAGAGGGGCTACTACATTATATGCTGCAAGGGCAGAGAGACCGATACCGATCATAGCCGGCAGGGCACTAAGTAAGCCATAAGAAACACCAGAGATAATCGTAAAGGCAGGACCGGATTCGCAAGCCTTTGCAACCTTATGAACCGGAGGTTTTGTATCATCTGTGAAATAGTCACTGGCAATACCGATAACAACACCCACTAATAGGCCGATTGCACTGGCTGCCCAGATACGCCATTCAAAATCAAAGAAATAAGTTGCTACTGCTGTTAACACACCATAAATTGCGGTGGTAACATAAGTATTTGTATTTAATGCCCTGGTCGGGCTGCCGCCTTCCTTCATGTTCGCAGTGAATACACCGATGATGGAAGCAAGTAAACCGATTGCCGCATAACAGATAACCATGCCGATCTTTTTCTCAGGTTCTCCGAGAGCTGCTGCCATAACCAGTGCAGCCGCCATAGAAGCAACGTTAGAGTCAAATAAGTCAGCACCCATACCTGCTACGTCACCTACGTTATCACCTACGTTATCAGCGATAACCGCCGGGTTTCTCGGGTCATCCTCAGGAATGCCAAGCTCAACCTTGCCTACCAGGTCCGCGCTTACGTCTGCGGTCTTGGTGAAGATACCGCCGCCTGCCTTAGCAAACAGAGCTAATGAACTGGCGCCGAAGGAAAATCCCAATAATGCAGTTGTGTCACCGGTGATCATATAAACCACAGTCACACCCAGTAAGCTGGAGCCTACTACCGCCATACCCATAACCGCACCGCCGCGGTAACCGGACATAAAGGAAGGTTTAATTCCTCTGGTTGCTGCCTCGGCAGCTTTTACATTTGCGATTGTTGCAATGCTGATACCAACTTTTCCTGCAATTCCGGAGAATACCGTACCGAAGATGTAAGACACGGCCATAGTGATATTATCCACAATATCACCCTTCCAGATCGGAGAAGGCAGGAATAATAAAATGAAGATTGCTGCTACAGAGGCAAAACGTAACAGGGTTTTGTACTCCTTGGCAAGAAAAGTATTCGCGCCGTTTCTGATCAGTTTCCCGATCTCAGCTACTCTTGCATTGGAGGACTGTTGCTTTGCTACCCATTTGTAAAGCCAGAACGCTGTAGCAAAAGCCAATACAGAAACGACAATTGATGCTACTTGAAAGAAAGTCAAACTCAAAATGCTCATCTCCCTATTTAAAATTTTTAGCTAATTTTAGCCACATCATTGATGTTACCATGTTTACAAAATTTGTGCAATAGGAAACTAAACGTTCTTCCATATATGTCATTTTGTACATTAGAAGTAAATATTTATCAATAATTTACCAAATAAACTATATATTCTGCCTAAATATCAGTGTTTTATTTTATATAATTTGTCCAATGATAGATTTTTTATTCCGTGATATTTACTTTATGCAATCCCTGGAAAAACAGGATGCCAAAATAATGTGAATATCTTCATCAAAAACTTGCGAAACATCATTGACATACCTGTCCATATTGAGCTACAATAAAACCAATTTGATTTAACCGGAGACAGCCGGTGTGCGTTGCTTCCGGTCATTTACGATGTTATGTGAATACATGCTAAGGAGGACATTATTATGGATTTTTTACTGTCAGGTATTATGGATATTACTTGGCAACACTGTGTCATGTATCTTGTAGGCGCTGTTTTAATCTGGCTTGCTATCGGTAAGGGGCTGGAACCTTCCCTGCTGCTGCCCATGGGTCTGGGTGCAATCTTAGTTAATATCCCTGATACCGGTGTTTTAGGCCATGACGGTATTATCCAATGGTTATTCGAAACCGGCATTGAGGCTTCCGAGGCTCTGCCCATTCTGCTCTTTATCGGTATCGGCGCCATGATTGACTTTGGTCCCCTGCTGTCAAACCCGTTAATGTTCCTATTCGGCGCGGCAGCCCAATTCGGTATTTTCGCCGCAATCACAATTGCCGTATTACTTGGCTTTCAGTTGAATGACGCAGCTTCCATCGGTATCATCGGTGCTGCGGATGGACCGACCTCCATTTTAGTTGCTAATATTCTAAAATCCGATTATCTGGGTCCGATTGCGGTGGCCGCCTATTCCTATATGGCTCTGGTTCCGATTGTACAGCCCTTGGCGATTAAGGCTGTTACCACGAAGAAGGAACGTCTGATCCGTATGGAGTACAATCCGAAATCGGTGACTAAGATGACCAGGATTATGTTCCCGATCATCGTTACCTTTATCGCCGGTATCATTGCTCCGAAATCCGTTGCCCTGGTCGGCTTCCTGATGTTCGGTAATCTAATCCGTGAATGCGGTGTTCTGAATTCCCTTTCCGATACCGCACAGAATGTTCTCCCTAACCTGATTACCCTGTTGCTTGGTATCACAATCTCCTTCAAAATGACAGCAGATGCATTCATTAACATGGACACCCTGAAAATTATGGCTCTCGGCTTGGTTGCCTTCGTGTTCGACACCGTGGGCGGCGTGCTGTTTGCCAAATTCCTGAACCTGTTCTTAAAGAAGGGGAAAAAGATCAATCCCATGGTCGGCGCTGCGGGTATCTCAGCATTCCCTATGTCAGCCCGTGTCGTTCAGAAAATGGGTCTGAAGGAGGATCCCTCCAACCACCTGCTGATGCATGCTATCAGCGCTAACGTATCCGGTCAGATCGGATCCGTTGTCGCAGGCGGTGTTGTAATCAAGTTATTGCTTGATATTATTGGTTAATTCAAAATACAACAGGTCGTTCCATTAGGGAATCAGCAGTATTCGGCAGATAAGTTGATCAATCGTCCGGAATATAAGAAAGGAGTCATTATGAAAGCTATCGCAGGTCAGGATTTTATTACTTCCCTTGAAATTATGGGTAAAGGAATGCTGAGTATCTTCGTCGTTATTATATTGCTTACCATTATTGTACTGATATTAGGCAGGATCTCCGGCGGAAAGAAGAAAAAGACCGATTCCGAAGAGGCATAGATATAACTGGTATTCATATGTATGATAAATTCCATAAGAACAAGGGGCATGCTGCCGGCAGCATGCCCCTTGTTCTTATGCCTGTCTCTCCTCCCGCCTTAAGCTACACGGCGAAAGAGCGGAGACAGGCTGACCATGGGTAACATTATCGCTTTTTAACCAGTGGAATTTATAATAACTTCCCTGCCATGGTCATAATTTTCAATAGCGGTCTCCATATATGAGGGTGATGCCTCAGAATAAAGTCCCGTATCTGTCCGTCGGATACCGCTTCGGTTATTTTCATCACATTATCACCGCTCGGGCTGGAACCGATGGCAGTCCTGGCAGATGCCGATCCCCCCACAGCAATCTGCGATGCCACGGACATCCCGCCAATCGTGTATACACCGAAGGCAAAACCTCCCACCGCTAATACTCCAACGGCCAGGCCGCCGAAGGCAAATATTCCGACAGCGCAGCCGGCAAGTGCCAGAAGTCCGAGGCTCAGGCCTCCGAGGCAGATGCCTCCAAGGGCTATTCCCCCAATACTGATAACACCGATTGATATATTGCCGATTGCAATAATTCCTCTGGCCACTTTAGGGCCAAAACCATATCGGATATGGATCAGGGGAATCCCGCAGACGGTTCTTTTGCTCTTGTATTCATATTCCCCGTAAAATCTTGACGGGCATACCGGCTGATATCTGACGATGCCGGACTCCGCTGCGGCTGCCGCCTGACCGGGCTCCGTATTCTCCCGGACCAGATGATCCACTGTGGTATGAAACAAATCAGCCAGTATAATCAGTTTATTCAGCTCAGGCATCGACTGTCCGGCCTCCCATTTGCTGACCGACTGCCGGGATACATTCAGGAGATCTGCCAGCTGTTCCTGGGAATATCCTCTCTCCCTGCGTAATTGAATAAGTTTATCAGAAAATTTCATACTGCCACCTCCAATCTAATCATATCAAAGACAGCTGTATATAGCAATAAACCGGCTCCTTGCAATTTGTCAACCGACAGTTGCATCAGCGGATATATCCGGTTTTCTTTCTGATAATCCGGCAGTCTGCAGAAAATTATAATAAAAAATTATAGCTTTGCTCCAGGCAGAGGGCACCGTAGCCCAGAGTACGGTTCGGATAAATATTCTCAATCCGGAGCTGCCTGCAACCATTAATTAAAGCTGCCTTTAACTTTTCTCCGTAGAGATAAGAGTCGTTGCCCTGGACAATCCCCCACTCCATCAAAAGAGCCGCGCTGCCGGTCACAAAAGGAGTCGCCATCGAGGTGCCGGAGCGGACAGAATAGCCGCCTCCGGGTGCACAGGAATTGATATCGACGCCCGGTGCCACCAGATCCGGTTTAATTTCATTATCCCTGGTGAAGCCTCTGCCGGAGAAGGGCGCATAGCTGTTTGTATAAGCATTGTAAGCTCCGACAGTTATTGCACGGTAAGCCATGGAGGGGACGGTCAGGGTTGTAAATTCGGAGGACAGCAAAAACCGGGTATTCTCATTCTTAACTCCCCCCGAAGGCAGCCACATATCGTAATTACCGACCACAATCCTTCTCGGTACCAGTTCAAACCTCCAGATTCCCGCGTTAATATAGGTTCCGACCGGAATAAATTCAAAATAAATCTCCTGCTGGGGATTGTACGGCGTAGGTTCGCCATAATAAAGCAGAAGCTCCGTCTGCGCTATCCTGAATTGCTGGGTGCCCAGAATTGACGGGATAGGCCCGACCCTGGTCCCATTGGGGGCAATAACTGATACATCGAAATGATCATAATAGTTTTTCCATATCTGAAGATTCATTGAGAATTCAAAGTCACTGATGGCAAGGTCAATAACGGCTGTGGTCCCCATCCGAAGAATTCCCTGGGCGTGGTTCCCCGTGGCCCCCTCATTTCCCGTACCGATGACGATGTTCGTACGTCCCATGTTAGCCACATCATTGATATAGCTTTCCAGCAGGGATCTTCCCGTATGGGAGCCGTAATTGTTACCAAAGCTTACATTTATCACCAGGGGCCGTCCTAAAGCAATCGCCTGCCGAATGGAGAACTCCAGCGCTTCCATCAACTGCGTCGTCCTGGGAAAGGAATCGCCGATTGATGTTCCCAGCTTAATAATCAGCAGCTCACTGCGGGAAGCCACTCCCCGGTACAGCCCATTGCTTGCCCGGCCGTTGCCCGCCGCGATTCCCGCTACATGGGTTCCGTGCCCGGACAGATCCGCAGACGGTACAATATCCATCCTCTCCGGCATCGGAACTGCCAGGGCTTCATTAATCTGTTCCCTGGTATACAGGGTCCCAATCCGAAAGCCTGCCGGGGGATTTCCCGGGATAGACTGGTCCCATAAGGCTACGATTCTGGTGGTGCCATCCTCGTTTCTGAAATCGGGATGGGAGTAATCAATGCCCGAATCGATGACAGCAATCAGGACCCCTTCTCCGAACAGATTGATATTGGGACCCTGCAGCGGATTGATGCAGGAAGCTGCCCTGCCTTCATTCACTTCATAAAATAAACGCTTCGGCTTTTCCACAAACTCAATCTCTTCAAATTGGATCAGCCGGTCAATCATTTCCTCCGGTGTTGTTATGATGGCGTATCCATTCGATAGTTCTACCGCCGATATTCCCAGTTCCTCAGCAATCGGCTGCAAATCTCCGCTATATTTTACGATCAGCTCCCAGGTATTTGTCTCCGGCGAAAAACCCACATCCAGATTCAGGGTCTTTTCTCTGGTTGATTCCGGCACATCCAGCGCCAAATTTAATTGATTCTCAAGGATTCCGCTATCCATAATAATCACCACTCCTTCCGATTCCCAAGGCCTTGATGCAGATGCAAAATTAGTTCTGAAGTCATTTCCTCACCGCTACTGTAATATATGCGGGCCGGGGGTATGGATATACTGGATTTGTCTAACACTGTTGGCACTTTCATACGCAGTTACCAGCAATCCTTCCTAGCAAAAAATAATAAAAATGCTACAATGATAACGGAACCTTATGTCATGGCATAGGCATTGTATGCCGCTGAAGCGGCAGCATTGGGGGTTATATGAAAAAAATTATTTTAATCATTCTGTCCGTATTATCAATTTCAGCGGCGGCACTGGCAGGATTTTATTATTTTAATAAGACTGACCGCAGCATGTCCTACCCCACTTTTCTGGAGGCGGTAAGCGATCGTCTTGTAGAGGAAGTAACTCTGGCAGAGGGTGGTAATACCTTCAAAGTGCGGCTGACGAACGAGCCGGAGAACGTCTATCTTGTCCCCAATCCTAAAACAGAGAATTTTACGGAATTTCTGCTTGTAAATGATATCAATATAAAATATAACAGCGAAGCCGGAGCCAATATCCTTCAGGTACTTTTAGTTGCGGTAATTGCGGGAGGTATCATCTTCTATACCCGCAAAAGCGGCAGCAGCAAATTAATAACGGATGCCAATAAAAAGAAGAACACGAAAACGATAACCCTGGACCAGGTGGCCGGAAATGCGGAAGCCAAAACCATGGTGGAGGATATCATCGGCTTTATCAAAAATCCCGACCAATACGCAGCGGTCGGAGCCCGGATGCCGAAGGGGCTTCTCTTTTACGGACCTCCGGGAACCGGCAAGACTCTGATGGCAAAGGCCATCGCAGGGGAGGCCAATGTCCCCTTCTATACGATGAGCGGTTCCGATTTCGTCCAGATGTATGTCGGCGTAGGAGCCAGCAGAATCCGTAATCTCTTTAACAAGGCTAAAAAAAATGAAAAGGCCGTGATCTTCATTGATGAAATTGATGCAATCGGCAAGAAACGGGCCCGGAATTCCAATGCCAGCAATGATGAACGGGACCAGACCCTGAATGCTCTTCTGACTGAGATGTCCGGTTTCCATGATAATCAGGGCATTGTCGTGATAGGTGCGACGAACCGTCTGGACACACTGGACGAAGCCCTGCTGCGTCCCGGCCGGTTTGACAGACAGATTGAGATTGGGTTGCCGGATGTGAATTCAAGGAAAAAAATAATTACTCTTCATGCCAAAAATAAACCGATTGCAGACGATGTGAACTTTGATGAGCTTGCGAAATCAACGGTGTATTTCAGCGGTGCTATGCTGGAAAATCTCATGAACGAGGCCGCAATCCAGGCGGCCAATGAAAAGCAGCCGGTGATAAACCAGGGCCATATTGAAAAAGCCTTCTATACCGTAATTGCAGGCTCTCCCAAGACAGACCGGAGCTATATCACGGAACGGGACCGGAAAATTACTGCCTGCCACGAATCCGGTCATGCTTTGATCACCCGTCTGCTTCTTCCGGATAATTATATTTCGAAGGTTACCATCATCCCCAGTGTACGCGGAGCCGGCGGCTTTAATTTAAGCATACCGAAGGATACCCTGTACCAGACCGGGAGCCAGATTCTTGCCAATATTAAAATGCTTCTGGCCGGCAGAGCTGCGGAGGAGCTGTTCTTCGGCCCCTCGGAGATAACAACCGGCGCCAGCAATGATATTCAGAAAGCCTCCGCCATGCTCGTGGATTACGTGAATAAATACGGTATGGACCCTGAGATGGGACTGTTCAGCACGGAGGTTCTCGAGAGAGGGCATGACAGCCAGCCCATAGACAAATACCGGTCACTGATGAACAGTCTGTATGAAGAAACCAGGGAGCTTCTGAAGGATCATCTGGGGCTTCTGGAGAAGATAACCGCAGAGCTTCTGGAAAAGGAATCCCTGAACGGAGAAGACATCCGCCTTATTTGTGCCTGACAGGCTTCTCTCACTCCCCGTTTCCGGAAATACTGTTTTCTTCCTCTGCCGGCTCAGGCCCGGTGACCTTGCAGAGCCTTCTGTCATAGGTCAGCAGGCCGTTCACCTCATCCTCCACATCCGAAAGCTGGGTATATACCGCAGCGGACAGCCCTTTCTTCTGCAGTGTGGGGATATCCTCTCCAAGCAGCTTTTGGTAAGCCTGATTAAAATCCTTCGTATTCAGATAGATACGATAGCCAAAGATTTGCCAGGAATAGGAATGATCTTTAATATAATATGCATAGCCGCCAAATTCGGATAATACGGCTGTTTTTTGTTTCAGAGAAAGACATAACGGATGAAAGTAATTATGAATACTGTCAAAATCACCTGCCTGCTGATCAAACCAGCCGCTGGCATGGTCAATCAATCTGGTTCTGTCCATGCCGCGGATCAGCTCAACCGCTTTTTTGGCATCGAACTGTCCCCAGCCCTCATTAAAGGGTACCCAGACGGCAATTGAGGGGTGATTATACAGGAGCCTTACCGTGGCCTCACACTCAGCGCTCCATTCCCTCCTCCCCTCCGGGTTCTTCCTTCCGAACCACCGGTAATGGCTATCCTTGATCCGGCTTGCTATTCCGGGGAACAGCGTGGGCAGGTATCCGACGAGCAGCATATTATATTTCTCTCCGCCGTTAACCATATCCTGCCATACAATCATACCCAGACGGTCACAATGGTAATACCATCGCAGGGACTCCAGCTTGCAATGCTTTCTGAGCATGTTAAAGCCCAGGGCCTTCGCCTGCTCTATATCATAAATCAATGCCTGATCACTGGGTGCCGTATATAATCCGTCCGGCCAATATCCCTGGTCCAAAAGTCCATTTTGAAAATACGGCTTATTGTTCAGACAAAGCCGCAGGATGCCTTCCTGATCCTGTTGGATATTAAATTTACGCATGCCGAAATAGCTCTTCACCTGATCGTCACCGGCAGTCACAATCACATCATAAAGGAAAGGCTTCTCGGGACTCCAGCTGATAAAGCTGTTAATTTGCACAGTAAATTCAGGCTGTTCAGAGGTTACCAAAATGATCCGTTTCCTACTCTCATAAATCTCAAGCCTGTAGGTACTCTCCGGACTTTTTCTGGCCCCAGGGCTTCTCATCGTACTGCGCGGTCCGGCAGCAGGCCCTGTGAATTCCGGCTGTGTTTCCGGCTCCTTATTCATAAACAGCTCAATCCGCACACTGGCATCATCATATTCCGGAGTAATCCGGAGGGCTTCTATGTATCTGTCCGGTACCCATTCCATCCATACTGTCTGCCAGATACCGCTCTGTGCCGTATAAAACATACCGCCGCGTTTCAGCTTTTGTTTACCTCGGCTATGATGGGAGGTATCACTGACATCCGCAACCCGGACGGCCAGTAAATTACCGCCCTCCTCCGCAAAATCCGTGATATCCACAGAAAAAGGAAGATAGCCTCCGACATGCTCGGCCACCCGCCTGGCATTGATCAAAACCTCACAGGACTGATCCACCGCCCCGAAATGCAGGATACAGCGTTTTCCCTCCGGCTTCTCCGGAATAATCAACGGTCTCTCATAGCACAGGATTTCATCCGGCTTCAGCTGTCTGTTCACACCGGAAAGTACACTTTCCGGCGAGAAAGGTACCAGGATACGGCCATCATACTGTCCGGGCTGGTAATTTCCCTTTGCGATTCCATAATTCCAGTATCCATTCAATATGGTGTAGCTTTCCCGTCTCAGCTGGGGTCTGGGATACTCCTCCAGCACATGCTCCGGGTCCAGGGCTTCCCCCCATTCCGTATAGAGTTGATGGAAGGAATTCATCTTATTTTTAAACAGCATCGTACGGATTGCATCCTTTAGTTTCATTCATGGACCTCTCTTTCCAGGGAATTTTTATTGTATCGGAAACGGAGGGTTTGGTATCGGAGAACCCTCCCTTCAATATATGCCGGCAATGTACGAAAGAAGCAGGAAATCGGAAATTAACTCGGTGGAAAAGATCAATAAGCTCTGGAATTAGTACGGATGGCTACTATTCCCTTTATTTCCAAACAAATGTCTGGTATAATCAGAATATTACAAAAGTATCCGTCAGAAAGGAAGTTGCCAGATTGAGTTTTCCAAAGAATTTTATCTGGGGCGCTGCTGCCGCCTCATATCAGATCGAAGGAGCAGCCGGGGAGGATGGAAAGGGATTATCCGTGTGGGATACCTTTTCCCATACGGAAGGAAAGGTAAAAAACAGCGATCACGGCGATACCGCCTGCGATCATTACCACCGGTATAAAGAGGATGTCGCATTGATGAAGGAACTGGGTCTGAATGCTTACCGTCTCTCCGTCAGCTGGCCCCGGATTCTTCCGGAAGGGACCGGTAAGGTAAATCCCGCCGGACTTCGGTTTTATTCCGACCTGGTTGATGAACTGCTGGCCGCAGGGATAGAACCCTATATCACGTTGTTCCACTGGGATCTGCCCCAGTCCCTCCATGACCGCGGAGGCTGGCTTAACCGGGAGATCACGGACTGGTTCGCAGAATATGTGAAGCTTGTTGTGGAAACCTTGTCCGACCGGGTTACCTGTTGGATGACAACAAATGAACCCCAGTGCCATATCATTCTGGGTCATATCGACGGTTCCCACGCGCCCGGAGATCAGGTCTCTTTACGGGACGGCTTTACTATGATGCATCATATCCATCTTGCCCACGGAAAAGCCGTGAAGATAATCCGTAGCTGCGCTAAAAAATCTCCGGTCATAGGTTTTGTGCCAAACCCGACACCCGGAGTACCCAAAACCGAATCGGAGGCCGATCTTCAGGCTGCAAGGGCTTATACCTTCAGCGGCAGCGCCAGGGGAATCTGGTCGAACACCTGGTGGCTGGACCCCGTATTGACAGGGAAATATCCGGCAGATGGGCTGGAATATTACCATAACGACTTCCCTTGGGAGGTGATAAAGGGCGGAGATATGGAAATCATGCACCAGCCCCTGGATTTCTTAGGCATTAATCTTTATCAGGGTTCCGTAATCCGTCATGACGAAATCCGGGGCTTTGCGGAGGTTCCCAGAAAGCCGGGATTTGACAAGACCGCCTTAAAATGGCTGGTCCTTCCGCAAATCATGCATTACACGCCGAAATTCCTTTATGAAAGATATCATCTGCCGATCATCATTACAGAAAACGGACTCTCCATGCCGGACTGGGTCGGCCTGGACGGCAAGGTCCATGATCCCGGCCGTATTGACTTCCTGCAGCGTTATCTGCAGGAATTAGAAAAAGCTCTTGCTGAGGGTGTCGATATCCGGGGTTACTTCTACTGGTCCTTACTGGATAATTTTGAATGGTCCGAGGGCTACAATGAGCGCTTCGGCCTGATCCATGTGGACTACGAGACCCAGGTCCGATGCTTCAAGGACTCCGCTTACTGGTACAGGGAGATAATCCAAAATAACGGAGTATGACAGATGCCGACGAAATAAGATATTTAAAAATATTTGATGTCTGATAATGTCACAACGGCATAGGATCAATCATATTATAAAGCATGGGAACTAAAAATAACAGTTCCCCGGATTAATAATATAGATTGGAGGAAATATTATGTCGTGTTCCAATAATAATTGCAATAATGGATATTTAGGCAACCAAAGCTTACCCAGGCATCTGTATGATTTCATAGGACAGACCGTAACTATCTTCACTACCAGCGGCGGAGTCAGCGGATGCGGCTTTACCGGTGTTATTTTATCGGTCAACTGTAATTTTGTCAGATTAGTAACCATGCCGGGTACTGCTCCTGCGAATCCGTTGAGCGAAAGCATCTGCGGTGATTTCGATGATGCCGGCAATGGTGGTATCGGCGGAGGCATGGGAGGCGGTATCGGTGGTGGTATCGGCGGTAAAATGGGCTGCCTCGGCGGCGGCGTTGGAGGCGGTGTCGGCGGCGGCATCGGTGGCGGCGGTGGGCGCAGACCCAGCCCGTCTTTTAACGCAGGTTCCGTATGTGACATCCCGATTGATAAGATTGCGGCCTTCTGCCATAACGCAGTATAATGAAAATTTTTCAGTAAAATTAGCAGGAGTTCCGGTGACACCGGCGTATAAAACGGAGCAAGCCAGGGGCTGCTATTGTGCAGCCCCTGATTTAAATTCTTATCTTTACTCTATTCTTCTGCCCCGGTATCCGGTCCCTCCTTCAAAACGCCTACGAGAGGATATTTCTCAAGAACACTTGTAATTCCCATATGGCAGCTTATAAACCAGTCACTGAGATCCTGACCGGCCTCAAGTCCGTTGTGCCGGCCTCCCTCCCAGGGCCGTGCGGCGCTGAGATCATATACGTTATTGTTCACCGCAACATAAACCGGTCTTCCGTCTTCTCCGTTATAAGCAGCCAATTCCTCCCTGGTAAATTCCCTTATGGCCGGTTCCTCCTGAACCGCTGCCTCAAGGCTGAAAGCCTCCGGGCTGTCTGGTTCCTCCCGTCCGACCATCTGCAGCAGCTCCTCTATCCTATGGTCAATCTGCCTTTGAAAGTAGTTCTTCTGATAATAAGATGTGGCAAAAACCTGCATCTGACTTAAATGACAGATTTCTCTGACGTTATTTCCCGCAATCTTCCTGTGCTCCGTCCTATCCATAACTTCACCTTCCATAACGTACCGGGATACCAAACCGTATCCTGACGTTCTCTCTTTAACGGATATCAATAATTTATATCAGAAAATACGGAGTAATATTCCATTTTTTCCGTACAGAAGGAAGTTAATATCACCATTTTATATTGATTTCTCTATTGTATTTCCGTCATATTAATGATAAAATTAGTAATAATAGGTCATATATGGTTGCAGCCAGTATAATATTAGATAATTATGTCGGCGGCGCTCTTGTGACAAACATTAATGATGGAACGGGGAGGGTTTTTCATGTCAGAAAATCAGGGTAATAAACAGAAGAATCATAATAATACAAGGTTTTTCATACTTACTATGACAACGGTAATACTTGCATTATTAGTTATTCTATATGTCGTATATTTATCAGGTGCGAATGCTTCTAGAGGTATCATTTCAGTTGGTGTATTACTTGTGATTATCGCTCTTGGCGTTCTCCTGCTTCTGCTTATGAGGTTCTTCAAAGCAATCAATCTGGTAGACCAGAATGCTAACCTGTTATCCCAGGGTAAGTTGAATATCAGTGATATCATATCGAATAAAACGAGAGGACTTGAGACCCTGACCCTGGCCTTTAATGACATGAAGAGAAACCTCTTAAGCTTTATTGAATCTACCAAGAGCAATGTTATCGTTCTTTCGGACGCGGTTGATAAGGTAACCAAAAGCCTGGACATGAGCTATAAAGGTAATGAGCACATCGCTTCCAACATGAATACCGTGGCTGAGAAAGCCCAGGAACAGTTGAAAATTGTCCGGGATACCCTGGACCGAATTGAAGAGGTAAGCCAGAGAACCAACAGCATTACCACAAGCCTTGCCAATATTGAGGACTTTGTTGAAAATACCGTTAAAATCTCCGAAGAAGGTTCCGAACACCTGGACAAGTATAATGAGCAGATGGGCGTAATCTCTACGAATTTGACAGATACCGCATCCTTTATTGATAATCTTAATTCCCATCTGAAGGAAATTGACCAGGTAAATGGTTTGATCATCAATATTACCGAGCAGCTGAAGCTTCTCTCCTTAAACTCTGCCGTTGAGGCCGCCAGGGCCGGGGAAGCCGGAAGAGGCTTCGTAGTGGTTGCCCAGGAGATGAACAAGCTCTCCGCAGCCACCAGAGACAGTATCGGACAAATCAATAAGCTGCTGACCAATATTCTCAGCAGTAATGCCAAGGTTAGTGACAGTATTGAGAATTGTATGTCCAGCTTTAATATCAGTAAAGAGATTTTCGGCTCTGTAAAAGAATCATTTTATACAATCAATGAAAATGCCAACATCTTAAATAATGATATGAAAAAGGTATATGAGGAATCCAGATTAATCAATGAGAATACGAAGAGCATTAATGAAAGAGGTTTGATACTTCACGATGCCTCCAACGAAATCTCCTCCATCACTCAGGATGTGGCGGCAGTTACGGAAGAAGAGCTTGCCGAGAATGAAGAAATTAATAACCAGGCTTTATCCCTGCAGAATATGCTTTCCGGAATCGAGCGTCTGTTAAAGCGGTATAAGACCTCCGTTGTGCCGGTCAGCCAGACCAGTCAGAAGCGGTTAAAGATCGCTATGCTGAGTCCCTTGGACCACCCGTTCTGGCATGGAGTAAGACAAGGTGCATTATATGCGCAGAATGAATTAAAAGCAAAAAATGTTGATATCGAATACATCGGCTTTGAAACGGTAGACGACAGATTTAACCAGACTGTCCGTGCGAAAATTGATGCCGGATATGACGGCCTGGTATTGCCGGGATTTATCGGAGGTATTGAGGAAATGGTTGCGGCGGCTAACCGCAGAAATATACCGGTTATGGCTTTCAACTGTGATTTCTCCGAGGGAATTAAGAGACTCTCCTACTTTGGTCCCGATATCAAAGCTTCCGGTCTTGTGGCAGGCGAGCTGGTATGTAAGGCAATGGACAATGACGGTGATTATGCCATTATCCGCGGTACACTCAGTACCTCCATCAATAAAATCCGAAGGGATGCCGTATTGGAGGTAACCAGCAAGAAGAAGAAAGTCAGATTAGTGGCAGAGATTGAAGCCGAAGTAAATGATGAAATCGTATATAAGAATACAAAGGAAGCTTTAATGAATTTCCCGAATTTAAAAACCCTGGTGGTAATGACCGGCGGTATCTCCGGTGCCGCAAGGGCTATCACGGAGCTTAACCTGGTAGGCAGAACCCAGATTGTCTGCTTCGATTATGATAATACGGTTATTGAACAGATCAAGGAAGGTCTTGTATACGCAGCGATGGGACAGGATCCCTTCGGCCAGGGTCATGACCCGATCATTTCCCTCTACAATTACCTGGTTGCCGGCGAAGTTCCGGAATCCATATCCTATACCAGAACGGAAGTTATCGATATCAGAAGCGTAAACGATTAATAGCGAAGCATAATAATAACCCCGGTCCTCGTGAGAATGTGGTCCGGGGTTTTCTTATCGGTTTTCTTCGGGATTATCGGTAATCATCTGCCTTACCGGCATCCTTGATTCGGAGGACCAGCAGAATTAACAGACAGGCAGCCGCAAGCCCATAATAAAGCCCGGCTTCTTTCTTTTCTCCTGTCCCAGGCACTGCCGCTTCCTTATCCGGAAGCTCCTGGCTGACCACGGTATCGCCGCCCTCGTCCGTATCCTCCGCCGGATCATCTCCGGCCTGCTCCGCGATATACTCATCTATATTCTCTTTCACCGGCATCTGCGCCGCTGCCGCCTTACCATTTATGGCTGTCAGCAACAGGCAGCCCAATAAAAAACCACCGGATATCAGCCGCAATTTTCTGTTAAACATTCTTATCTTCCTTTCACAATCCTTAGTCCTATATACACAGACGATAACTCTACCAGAAAAGTTTCAAGGAATCAAGTGTTTTATTTATTTTTCGCCATACCAACTCTTAAGAACCGCTTCCGCCTTCTTAAGATGGATGTCAAAACCGGTATTAACCAATGCTTCCTCACGGGTATCATACAGTTCCGTACCCCAGTCCCACCAGAAGGCCCCTGCAAACCATTCCTTCCGGAAAAAGGCTGTCATGCAGGAATCATAGAAAGCAGCCTGTTCCTCCTCGCTCCAGGGCAAATCCCCATGGGCAAAATCCCAGGGCATGGCAGAACACCCCTTTGCGCTCCTGCAACCGATCTCCATAAAGATAATCTGCTTTCCGAACTTTTTACTTAAGTATTCCAATTCCTCCCCGACAGTATTCCACATGGCGGCCATATCCTCCCCGGTATACCCCGGCGCTTTCCCGACAGGGTAATACGCACTGGTACCGATATAATCTACCGCATCAAACCAATGCACCTTATCTTCCCTGCCATGGTTTGTGTTATAAACAATGGGGCCGGTATAAACCGTTCTGATTCTTTGGATCAATTCCCTCCAATGGCTTTCCTTACGCTCCGTTCCGCTCATTTCACAGCCGATGCAGAACATCTCACAGCCGCTATCCTGGGCTATTTCGGCATAATGACACAGAAAAGCGGTATAAAACTCAAACCATTGTCCCCAGTACTTATCCTTACCCAGCATATCCTGGTCGGGAAAATCAATTAAGGCCCGCCACATGCCGTCAGCGCAGTTGATAACCGGCTTTAAGCACACCTTGATCCCTCTGTCACGGGCACGCCGTATTGCAAACAGGATATCCTTATCTGCAATTGTGGACCGGTAATCATAATAAATCTCCGTTGAGGAGAAGCCCTTCTGACAGACAGCAAAGGCCAGGCACATCCAATTAATTCCCAGATCAAAAAGCTTATCCTGGGACCGGATTGCCTTCTCCGTACGATAAGCGCCTCTTTTCGATCTCCAACCATAGGTGAAGCCTTTTATCCACATCTTTAATCTCCCTTCCGCCTTATCCAATTCGTTCCTGTCATGCTTCCCGCTTTCCTGCTTCAGGGAACCAGTTCCGCCCTGAAGATTTTACAATGATGGGGCTCCAGCCGCAGGGTTATATGTTCTTTGAATACTCCGGCATCCTCATGGGCCCAAAGATCCCGAAGCTTAAAACCAAAGCCGGAGGAAGACGGAAGCCCCATATCCCAAAGCTGCAGGGAACCTTCCCCGTTTGTATCTCCCATGTTAAAAAATCCGATCCCATAGCTCCCATCCGACATCGGCTTGATATATATCTTAACCTCGCTGTTGTTCCACTGCTCCATGCTGTAGGCCTGACGTCCCTCCGGATCCTGGTTCAAAGCAATTACTTCTTTGTTCGTGAGTATTTCCTTCGTTTTCTCATTCATATTCCGGATATCGCAGCCGATCATCAGAGGTGAATTCATCATACACCACAGGGAGAAATGGGTCTTATATTCCTCATCGGTACAGCCTCCCAGGGCAACATTCCCCCTGCCATACATGCCCACAACCAACATGTCGATATCATTGTAGCAGTACGGAGCGCTGTAGCACTCCTTATTCCATTGGCTTAAGGCCAGGCGTTTAATGGATTCCCAATTATCCTGGATGTCCCCGGTGGAACGGAACATATGGGCCCCCGTTGCGCGGATCCATTCATAGGAATTATCATTCCCCCAATTACAGGCAGAGAACAAAATCTCCCGGCCGCAATTTTTTAATGCCATTCCCATCCTTTTATACAGAATATGTCCGGGTATATTATGGGGTTTATAGCAATAATCGTATTTTAGGAAGTCCACGCCCCATTCCGCAAAGGTACTTGCATCGGTAAATTCATGCTCCAGGCTGGAGGGATGTCCTCCGCAGGTCATCGTTCCCGCACAGGAATACATTCCGAATTTCAGCCCCTTGGAATGGACATAATCCGCTATTGCCTTCATACCCCCGGGAAATTTGTTGTGATCCGGAACAAGATGACCGGATTTATCTCTCTTCTTTTCCGACCAGCAGTCATCAATGACCAGATATTCGTAACCGGCCTCCAGCAGCCCTAAATCGGACCAATGATCTGCCGTTTCCCTGATCAGCTCCTCTGATATCTGCCACCCGAAGGTATTCCAGGAATTCCAGCCCATCGGCGGTGTCTGTGCTAACATATCTGCCTCCTTCCAGAAACAAATCCTATCTATGCAGTTATGACACAAGCCAGATAAAATACCTTTTCTCCGGCTTCTTTTATAATCCTTACCTCCAGGATATGCTCTCCTTTTTGGCCGGAGGTCATGACATCCTGCAGATAGGGACAATCGCCCCAAGTCTCATTAAAATTGGCATCCAGAATTACCCCATGCTCTTCGTCCCCATCTACCACGGCTACCGCTATAGGAGCAGGATGAACGGCATATTTCCTATACTGGACCGCTAGAAAGGAACCGCTGAGCTTAAAGCGGATGGTATCTCCAAGGGAAGCAGCATACCATCCGCCCCGGAAGACATCAAGGCTTCCGGTTTTCAAAGCCCGATCCGCAGCAAAGCCAAACATACTGGGGGTAATATTTGCATTGTGATTGCGGACAGCTTTGAAAAACCGGTTAAGGGTCAGAGGTTTACCCGGTATGGAATAAACACAGGCTGATTGATTCTGTTCAAGGAATTCCAGGTAGATGTTCTCCAGATGATTTATGATGACGCCTGCCACCAGCTCATGCCCCAGGTCATTGGGATGAAGATCATCCGGAGTGATCCGTTCCTTATTTATTCTGCCGCCTCCGATCTCTTCATAAATACTTTCCTTTAAGCTTACGATCGGAAGATCATAGTAGATACCAATCTGGTTATGGACTCTTTGGGCGTTATGCCCGTCACCATAAAATACATTATTAATCAGAAACAATGCGGGAGTATTACGGTACAGCAGAATTCTTCTGACCAATCCCTCAAAGGTCTCCTGAAAGAAATCATTATCCAAATCATTTACGGAAAATTCCGCAAATACTACGTCCGGATTCTGGCATAACAGATCCTCCTCCAGCCTGGCCACACCAAATTGCGAGGTAGTAGCCCCGACTCCGGCATTCTGATAATGAATCCGGCTCTTGGGGAATTTCTCCTTCCACCAGGAATAAACCAGATAAGCATAGCAGGTCTGCGGTGTGCCGGATAAGGAGCCTGCCGTAATGGAACCGCCGATAAAGCCTATCGTGACATCCTTCCCGGCAATCGCCTTATCCATCACTCCCAGAAAACGAGCCGTATTTCCGTGATGGATGATCCCCCGGTCATATGCTTTTTTCAGCTCTCCATGATCCAGCTTTCTCTCCATAGCAATCCTGACTCCGTATCTTTCATAAACAAAATCAAAGGCTAAGGTACTACATGATACCATACTCCTTATCATCACTATTTGCTCCATCATGCTCCTTGATAAACGTAACGATATCGTCAAGTGTTGTGAATGCCAATCCCACGTAGCTGTCTGCCGCGCCATAATAGATGGAAATTCTTCCCGTGGCCGCATCATTCAAGGTGGCGCAGGGGAATACCACATTGCCGACAAAGCCTCTCTCTTCATACCACTGCTCCGGAGTAAGGATAAAGCTGTCTGATCTGTATTTAACGATGGATGGATTGTCAATGTCCAGAATACAGGCCCCCATACTGTATACAAATCCGTTACAGGTTCCGATGACCCCATGGTAAAACAGCAGCCATCCCTCACTGGTTTCAATCGGTGCCGCGCCTCCGCCGATTTTTAAGGACTGCCACCATTGCTTAAAGCCTCTGGACATGACATGCCTGTGTTTTCCCCAATAGATCAGGTCCGGGCTTTCACTTAAGAACACATCCCCAAAGGGTGTATGCCCGCTGTCACTGGGCCTCGAAAGAAGCAGAAAATTATGATTGATTTTTTTCGGAAACAGTACGCCGTTCCTGTTGAAAGGAAGGAAGGGATTTTCTATGCGGACAAATTTTTTGAAATCCTTAGTTTTTGCCAGGCCCAATGCGGCTCCATAAAAATCGGTGCACCAGATTATATAATAGGTATCCTCTACCTTAACCAACCGGGGATCATATTCATACCGGGGGAGGAAGGGCTCTCCCTTTTCATTCACGAAGGCAATTCTCTCCTTCTCATAGGTCCAATGGATACCATCCCTGCTATGGCCTAAATACAGATGGGGAACCCCGTCAATCTGCTCGGCACGAAACACACCGATAAATTCGCCCTGATAGGGAACCACTGCACTGTTGAAAATTCTTGCTACCCCCGGTAATGGATTCCGGTCAATAATGGGATTTCCGGAATACCTCCAGACAGGTCCGACTGCATTTGCAGGCCTCTCCTGCCAGGGTATGTTGGGCAAATTATCCGTAAACATTGTAATTCTGCTCATATGGATTCTCCTTTATGTTGATTTGAATGTAATTTGTTCCCATAGGCACTGTCCTGTCATTGACCATAGGTTTTTAAATCGGGCAATTCATCCAGAGTAATTACCTTTTCGTGATGATAAACCTTGTATACCATATCCTCTTCCGTGTATTTCTCCGATAGAGTGTAGGTATTGTTCAAAGTAACGAACTCTCCTTCCCAGGTCCCGAAATATGCCCATTTTGCATTATCACGAAAGGCCAGGTCCGGATCAAACAGGCAGCCGTTCTCGGTCAAGGCAACCAGCTTCTTCGTCCCTTTCGTCCATTCCACCAGCTCATGAAATCTGGAAGCCTGAGCGGAATACACCCTTTCTCCGGGATAAATATCCGTGCCGACGATGTCCACATACTCATCTCCCGGATACCACTCCTCCTTCTGACCATTCCAAACCCAAATCAGATTATGGATGTCATGGTAGTTCGTCAAACGGTCATATAAAAGCCGGTATAATTCGATATACGCCTCCGGACCCGAGGCCCCCCACCAGAACCAGCCGCCGCTGGCCTCATGGAGAGGACGCCACAGAATCGGAATATCTGCCTCCTGTAATCTTTTTAATTGCACTGCGATTGCATCAATATCCCGAAGCAGCAGGGCATACCCTTCCTGATCCTCCCCGTCCATAATCTTCTTCAGGTCAATTGTGGTTGCCTTCGTATAAAAGCCGCTCCACCAGGGCTGACCGGAGGTATCGGGAAGGTATGGCTCCGGGGCATTCCAGTGCCAGCAGAAGGTAATAATTCCACCGGCTTCATCAAATTTAACGGCATATTCCACATCCCCTCCCGCGGAGCCATGGGCAACGCGGGAAGGTGTGTATTCAATAAAATCCAGACCCAGCATCGCCGGATATTTGCCCGTTAATTTATAGATAGCCTTAAACTCGGCTCCATCAATTCCTCTGTCGCCGTACTGTCCGGATATCACATATTCACCATAGGTATCCTGAAGGTACCGCATCAGACTCTTTACCCGGGCACTTGCCTTCGGATCCACAGGCTCCGCAGAGATTTCATAGATGGTTTCATCCGGCGGCGGGGAGGCAGTCACCTTCAAGGCATCCAGATAGATCCATCCCCAGCTCTTTGTCATGGTGATCCTATGCACTCCGGCAGTTAAGTACACCCGTTCCAGAACGGAATCGGTGAATGTGACCTCTTCCACCTTGGCCACTCCGACATTCTCTCCATCCACCAGAACATTATTTTCCTTGTATCCGGAAAAACTGGCACTGATGAAATTAAGATCATAGGCTCCGCTGCCGGGAACTTCAACCGTAAAGGTTACGGTATCCTCATTTCCTTCGATTCCGATCAGATATCCTGTTCCGGTATAGCCCTGCTTCTCGGACTCCGCCTTAACCCTGCCGGTTATTTCCGCTTCTTCCGCTTCGATCAGCAGTTCAAATGCCGGATCATAGGAGCCTCCGTCAGGCTCTTCCTCTTCTGCTTCGGAGTCCTCTGAAGCTTCTGCTTTTACCGGGTCCTCTGCCTGCAAAGCCTTATCCTCCACAACCATATCATCTGCAGCCTTTTCCCTGCTGCAGCCCGGGAGAAACACTGCGGCAAAGAGCATCAGGAATGCTAACCGCAAACATATTTTACGCATCACTTACAAGTCCTCCTTCGCAAGATAGGCTATTCCATAGCTTTTTTCGAATGAAAGCTCTACGCCCCCGATGTATGGCTTCGCAAGCTATTGCTTTCCAAGGGTTGCTTTCCAATCGGTTACTTATTGTAGAAATAATCCAGTGCATCCTGCAGCACAGGCTTTGCAGATTCAATTGCCTGCGCTACGGTCGTATCCTTGACAACAATGACCGGCCACCAAATCATATTGCTCATGCTGAAATAATCCCCTAAGTGGAACCAGATATCCAGCTTCAGATTTATACCGGAGGCCAAAGCGATATCCACATCCTCCAGGGTCAGGAAGCTGGCTTCAAAGGCAGAAATATCATCCCTAAGCTCAGGGTCGCCCTTATGCCAGTTCAGGAACTCTTCGAATACCTGCAATACCTTGCCGGGCTCCTCTACGCCTACCGGAATGATATACCAGTTGCCTGCAACCGGACTGTAGATGGCGCCGTCACCGCTGGGACCGGTGGGATACGGAACGACATGATATTCAAACGGCAATTCCGCACCTTCTGCGATTGCAGCCTTCTTTTCCTGGTCCAGGGACCAGGCCTGTGCGGTCCAGAACATTACCTTGCCGTCGGACCAGGCCAGCAGGTTATCATTCCAGTCATCCCCGTTCCAGGGTCTTGCCGAAAAATCCTTATTGTATAAGCGGTCAATGAATTCAAAGGATTCTCTAACCGCAGGAGAGCTTAAGCCTTCCGTCCGGGTTGCCGCAATATCACCGCCATTATTCATTACCAAACCGTTGATCAAATCGCTGAAGATACCGCCGAAGCCATAGATATCGGTAGTTCCATCCGCATCGGTGTCCCTGGTGCCCGCCTTAGCCAGCTCTGCAAATTTATCCCATGTCCATTTGCCTTCTTTATACAAAGTCTGGGGATCTTCTAAACCCAGATCATTGATCATCGTCCCATTATAACCCAGGAAGATACCGTGCTGGGTCACGCCCTGCTCCGTGAAGAAATAGGTCCCTCCAAGGCCCTCCAAAGGCTTTACGATCTTCTGCTCCCCAAACAGATCGGAATATGCCGGAGCAATTTTAGTCAGATCCTGGGCCAGGCCGTTCTGTACCGCGGGAATACCAAACTGAAGGTCCGTCAGATAGATATCGCATTCCGGTGTTCCGGCTGTAATGGAGGTGGTAATGCTGCTCCTGATACCATCCCAGCCGAAGTTAATAAACTGGATTTTACAGTTGTATTTCTCTTCAATTCTTCTTACATTATCGAGCTTCATCTGTGCCGTCTCCGTATTGGATACATTCGGGTCCGCAGAAATGTCCGTATGATCGCTGGTATAGAAATAATCCCACCAGAGACCGACCTTAATTGTTCTTCCGCCGAAATCAAAGGCTTCATAGAGATCTGCCGGCTCCGGTGCAGGAGCTGATGTGGCTTCCGTATCCTCCTTTTGCGCGGCTTTTGTAGGTGTTATCTTTCCATCACCGCCGGTATCTTTGGCATCATTTCCGCCGCATGCCGTTAACGTGAACAGTAACATGGATACGCATAATAACAGCGCGATAATTTTTTTGCTCGTCTTTTTCATCGAGTCCCCTCCTAATTTATAAATTTTTTACTGATCCTTTATTTTAAGACGGTGTCACCGGTACTAACCCACAATACCGCTGCGTTCCACACCCTCCATAAAATACTTCTGCAAAAACAGATAGATAAATAAAATCGGCAATATTACCAGTACTACTCCGGCATAAACATACAGCTGTGAAATCATCGGATCCCTCACCTTATCGACGAAGGATATTGTCGCCTGTATCGTGGACAGCCGGAAGGATATATTATGTCCCGAGGGCATGGAGAACAGGCTTACATAAAACATGTCATTATACTGCCAGACCAGGGAAAATACGGCTACTGTAAGGACCGCGGGCAGGGAATTGACCAGCATGATCCGAAAATAGGTATAAAACATTCCTGCCCCATCAATAAAGGCGGCTTCCTCAATCTCCTTGGGCAATCCCCGGAAGAACTGCCGGAAAATATAGATGAATAATCCGGATCTGAGTCCCGAACCAAAGACCGTCATCAGATACATCGGCGTCTCCTTGGACAGCAGATTTGCAGGCTTCCCGGTAATCAATCTGATGATGCCGAGAAAATCCCAATTTCTAAAGTGCTGGTAAACCGGTAGCATGATGGTATGGGCAGGCAATACGATGGTGACGATAACAAAAGCAAACAAAAGCTTCTTAAAGGGAAAATCAAATCTCGCGAAGCCGTAACCGGCCATGGAGGCTATGAATATCTGGATCAGGGTAATCGTGGATACATAAAGCAGGGTAAAGCTCAGGGTCCTCCAATAATCCAGACGGAGGAAGGAAAGCCTGTAATTTTCCGTATTCGAATTTAAAGGAAATAAGAATACGGAGGGATTATATACATCCGCCGGGGAATAAAACGAGTTGCTGATGATGTTGACCACCGGTCCCAGAATGATATAGGAGATACCCGTCAGTATGATGAATTTAAAAACTGATAAGAGGAAGGCTTTTGACTTATGTATCACTCTGGATCTCTTATTGATGAATACGGTATCCGTGTTAAATTTCTTGAGCAGCAGCCCGATAGCAGCTATCTTCAAGCTTCTTCCTCCTTTCTAGTTATAATAAAAGGTTTTCCTCGTAATCAAGGCTCCCACCACCAGGAGTATCACGCACACAATTACCGTGCTTAACATACTCATCGCAGTACTAAGACCATAATCATAGGTGGTGAAGGCCGCTGAATATGCCATGTCAACCACCTCACTGTTGACAAAGGAATCGACAATGGTATAAACCACATTGGTGAGAATCAACGGGGATACCATCGGGAAGGTAATTTTCCAGAAGGTCTCATAGCCCGTTGCCCCCTCGATCTTTGACACCTCATACAGAGACGGGGACACAGACTGAAGGGCCGCAATAAAAATAATGATTTGTACGCTGGAAGCCCTGACAATCTCAAACATTCTGCCAACCAGCCCGACGATATAGCCCGCCGTCTTAACCGGCAGCCCAAGCTCTAAGAACAGCCCCATGAAGTAATCTACGTTCAGCCCCGAGGGCGGCGCCAGATCCGCTATCATTGCTCCGCCGCCGCCCTGAATATTTTCCGTTGCCAGCTGCAGTGTCTCCAAAACCGCTCCGGAACCAAGCAAAATCGGAAGAAAGAAAATTGCCCGGATAAGCGCCCTCCCCTTGAACTTCGTATTCAGAAGTATTGCGATAAACAGACTGAAGAATATGATAAAGGGCACATCAATCAACATATTCCGGATCGAGGATACCAGCACCTGATTAAACTGCGCATGCTCAAACAAAGCGTTACGATAATTATCCAAGCCGATAAATTTAGCGACATAGCCGCCGGTTTCCGCAATGGTGATCTTACTGAAGGAAAATCTGGCGGTAAGAATCAGGCTTCTCAGGTAATATACCAGAAAGCCGATAAACCAGGGTGTGATAAATAACAAACCGACGATTGCCCTCTTGCGTCTCAGTGTCATTGTGTTCTTCCTCATTGCCCAACCCCCTCCAACGCATAGCCTCTTGCAGGAATTCTCACCCCGTCAGCGGTTACATCCGTCTGCGTATAGTTGATATAGATGACACTTCCGTTATCATAAGTAATCCGTTTTACCCCGGTCTGCAGACTGGTATGCCCGGTTATCGTACTGCCGGTTACATGCTTTAATACATCATTGGTCTTATGATAGATTTCCGCCGCATCCTCCAGCCAGATTTCATACTGGGTAGAATAAAGGTTGTTCAGCCCGGAGTACTTGATTTTACTGGAGTTCTCATAGGATAATGTAAAATGCGGGGACATTCCGAATTCAATTCCTCTCAGGATGATGCTCTGTTTATCATAGCTGTCGCTTAAATTCACTGCCACCGTGCTATAATCAATACAGCCATGGATCACCATCTGGTAGAACGGTACTTCTTCATCCACGATATAAAAGGGATTATGGCTGGCCGGAACATTCTCAAGATCCTTGGCATAAGCCCAGGAATAGGCATTGCCTCCGTTGATCATCAGATGGTCTGTCGCTTCTTCAATCCGTTTTAACTGGCTCAGGATGACCTGCTTGGACTGTTCCCTGTTGATGACATTGGTTCTTCTCTTGTCGGAAGCCACCATATCCCCCATATCTCTCAAGGATATACCGGAGATATCGATATCCTTGACCTCCTCCAGGAAATCGCCCACATGACGCACCAGGAATTTTGGTGACAGGACATTATACATTGATTCCATATAACCCAGGGATCCGACTCTTAAAAATGCCGGATTTACCCGCCCGAAGGCTACGGCATAGCCGTTATAGTATCTGGAGTTTTCCATTTTCCAGTTATAGTTATCTTCCGCATCAAAGGAAATCCTCTGGATTGCCACGTCACCATATAACCGGACGTCTTCCCCTGCCAGGGCCTTATTCAGCTTCTCCAGTCCTTTTTTACCGCCCAGCTCACGGTCCACCTTCATCCGGTTAAAGACCCCGTGATAATAACCGCCGTTGAACCAGCCAAGATAATTAACCCGAAGATTGGATATCTGCCGTTCCCTGAAGGTATTAATGATTGTCTGTGCCTCATCAAAGGTGGTCATGGCATAAACGCCTAAATAGGATACTCCCAGCACACTCTCCTGGAGCTTTACTCCGCCGACGATATCCAGATAGAACGGAATGGAGGTCTGTTTTTCGTTGATCTTCAGAACTCCCCGTTCGATTAATTTGTTCCGGTAGTAATTCGCCATGCCGGAATAGCTGGCCTCCTCATGATTCAGGAAAGAATAGGCTACGGTCAGATGCAGCTTATAAATATCCTTTTCCAGTACCGGAAGATCCGCAGCCATCCCCTCCGTGCCGAACATGGATACCTTCTCCGTCCCTCTTAGAACGAAGGAGGGGTATACATAATTATAGCTGTTCACTCCTCCGGATACGGAAGCCATGATGTTAGCCAGGGTATCGCCGCCGGTGATCTCGGCAAATACCGCACTCTTCTCATGCTTTATTCCGAATACCGGAATTCTGATCTTCTCGATATCCTCCACTACGGTCGCAGACTGTGTGGTTTCATCCATTCCATAGACATATTGATTATATTTATCTGTTTTCTTTCCGTTGTTAAAATTGATCAGAGAGCCGGTCCCGTTCGGAACCAGTATATAGCCCTCTTCCGCCGCTCCGCCCGCTCCGAAATAGCAGAGGAAATCAATATTCGCCAGCCTGCCGCTTCCTGTCTCCTCTATCTTCTCCGTCGGTATTGTTACCTCCAGGGTATCTCCCGCCAGCCGGTATTCCAGCGGTACCGTGAAGGTGGTACGCTCCGGTGCGTCACCACCGGCTGCCGCCGCTGCATCCTCATCAAAATCCGCCTGGGTATAACCGGCCTTTTCAATGAGCTTATTCCATTTTTGAAGCCCGATATCGTAGGCTTTGGCACCGGACGTCAGCTCCAGAAAGCCTTCAACGGTCTTGGATTCGATATAATTGCTGCGTATGGTCTTTGCTTCCTTCTCCGTCAGCCTGCTTAAGATTTTCTCCTGCAGCCGTTCCTCCGTGATTATGGGCGGCACAAGTCCGGTAGGGCTCTCCAGGTTGCCCAGCAGATAGATGTAACGAATTCCGTTCTCAATCGCTTCCACGGTGAATTGTTCCCGTTCAATACTATAATCATAATTGTACATATTGATCATGGTCATGGACAGATCATAATAGGTCAGCATGAACTGGGAATTCAAAGCTACCTTGTTTCTTCCGGCCGCAATGGTATCCAGGCTCCGGTCCACCGGATTGGAATAGGTACTCTCCCCGGAACGCTTATCATATACGGCAATCTCTGTGGTCTTCAAATTGGTATACAGCTTTAAGGTATCATTCTCCGCTGCCAGTACCATATGCTCTATCCTGGGATCACTGTCCTTAAGGGAGGTAAATTCCCTTCCCTCTTCATAGCGGTAGACTGCCAGGTATTTCTTGTATTCCATGTAATTGAAGTAGTGAAGGAATAGATAAGCCACATACAAGATTAAGAGCAGGATTGCTGCCGGGAATAGGATATATCGCAGCTTTAATTTTTTCTTCATATCCGGTCTCCTCCTCTTATGCCCTTAACACCAGCTCTGTATATGCGCTCCGCAGGAATAGATAAACCTGATTGATCAGGGAAAACAGCAGCATAATGATAAACAGGATGATCAGTAACGCAACAAAGGTAAGAAATAAGGTAAACAGGGTCTTACCAAATCCGAAATTATGTATGATCATAATGCCGACCAGCAGCAGCACCGCAAAAAACAAAATGGAAATCCCGATCAACAGGCGGTATATCCCTTCCTCGTCTGCGGCGATAAACCAGGATATGATTGTCGCAGGAAGAAAGGTCAGTACCATGGGCAGCATGGAATAGCCTATGACCGTAAGAATATCCTTAAATCTCCCCTCCCCCTCCAGCAGACAGGTAATGGACCAGTTTGCTGCGGAAAACAGAAGGACTGCCAAAAAGATACCGATGATTTCCGACCGGCTGTCCACATACCGGGTATTAATCATATTCACCACAAACCCCGCATATTTTCTGTTCAGAGAGAAGGACAGGGCGAACAGAAAGACCAGCAGCAGGGCAACCGGCACGCTGCCCCTTCCTCTGTGCCTGACTTCATAAAATCCGTCAAAGGGATGGGTGATAACATAAAACGGATACAGCAGTTTTTCCTTCCTACTCATTATCGTATGCTCCCTTCCCTTTACGAATTCGGATTACCTTTCTGATGATAAGAGCAATGGTCAGCAAAGTGATGCCGGTCAGCACATAGCCCAGATTGCTTTTAAGCAGTTCATCCCGGTAGCGCTTGAAGGCGATGGAATAATAGTTTCTGTCCATTCCAAGCTTCAGGTATTTCATCGCCGCCTTATTGTCTCCGGCCGCCAGATAGGCTTTTCCGATACCGACATAGGCCTGCTCAAAGTTGGAATCCAGGGCAAGCACCTGTTCCCAAAGTCCCACCGCTGCCGCCTCGTCTCCGTCATATCTGAGGGCTACCGCCTGATTGATCAGATTACCGTATTTTGTGGCCACAAAGCTCATAAGCTCACCGCGGACGGAATCTAACACCAGGATCTTATCCTCCTTTACTTCAATCGCGGCAGGCAGTCTGAAGGTTCCTTCCTGGGTCCCCATTCCGCCAAAAATATAGAGGAGATTTCCTTCATGGTCATAAGTAAAGATACGGCCCCGGATCATATCCAGGATGGAATAGATTCCGTTTCCCCGGTAGATCACGTCAACGATCCGGGAGGGTCCGGCATATTCCGTTCCTCTCCGGTAGTATAAATCGCCGCTGAGTATCCCTTCTCCTGCGCTGTTGTTATTATTCTTCTTAATAACATCCTGTCCCTTGGGATTTAATCTGCGGATCGACTGCTTCGCATTAGGATCAACATTGGTTGCATAGATAAATCCATCCGGGGCAATATCCACGCCGGTAAATTCTGTGGGAATGAACTGTGCCTGCCGTTCTCTCTGGGCTTTTGTGGAAAGTCTTCTCCAAAACTTCTCGTAAGCACTGATCGTAACCTTGATGGTTCCCACAAAGCCGGTAAAATTCCCATCGGGATCAAAGGCCAGAATGCCTTGTATCTTGCCCTTGGCGATCACATATATCCTTCCCGCGTAATCCACCGTTACTTTCAGAGGGGAGAAGTCAAAATCCGTCTCCAGAACCTCGGAGGTCGGATTACTGATAATCTTTAGTAAGGCTCCGTCCTGCTTCAATGCAACAACGCGTTTGTTTGCCGTATCTGCGATATACAGATCATTCTCCGGAGTGACAAAGACCCCGCTGGGCTTGTTAAAGGCATCCGCTGTTCCGTTATTATCAAAGCCTTCCAGTATCCTGGGGTTCTTCATATCATCATCCAGAATTACGATGCGGTTATTTCCCGTATCTGCAATATAGACCTGCCCGTCCTCTGCCACAAATACATCCAGGGGTTCGACCAACGCTCCGATCCCCATATCCGTTCCGGACAGGTTGCCGTCCGGAATATAGGCAGCAGGAGTATAATAGATATCCCTCCAATAATCATAATTATAGGTCTGATACGGAACATTGGAATTCGCTGAGGCACTGAGGCTGTTTATCGTTAACAGAAGCAGGAGCATCGGTATCCATATTCGTTTTCTGCGTCTCATTCCCATCCCCCCATCATACACATCTTAGTAACCGGATGAATAACGTCCTTTGTTATTCTATAAGAATAGTGCCCTTTACTATTCTTTAAGTCCAGACGTCGTCATGGTTTCAATAATACTGCTCTGGCAGATAATAAAGAAAGTGATCGGTACCGCCGCTATGATCAAAGTAACCACATTCGCCGCACCCTGTCTTGCCGGCCCTCCATTTACGATCTGGTTCAGGGCATATTGCAGAGGCTTAAGCTCTTCATCCCGGAGGAAGGTACTGCCCGTGTTCCCCCACATGCTTTGGAACTGCAGCACTGCCAGCGTCAGCCAGGCGGGCTTCACATTCGGCATAATGATGATCCAAAAGATTTTATATTCACCGGCTCCGTCGAGCCTTGCCGATTCAATCAGCGAGTCCGGAATCTGTTCCATGAACTGCTTCATCAGGTATAGGCCAAGGCCGTAAGCAAAGGCTGGAAGCATAACTGCAAAATAAGTGTTGTTGATCCCCAGCTTCGAGATAATAAGGTAATTTGGTATCTGCGTAACCTGCCAGGAGAACATCAGGGACAGAATTACCATGCTAAATAACAGCCTCTTACCCGGGAAATCATGCTTTGCCAGGGGGTATGCCGCCAGGGATGCCAGCAGCACATGGCCTAAGGTTCCGCCGCCGGTAATGATGATGGTATTGAATATGTATCTTGCCAAAGGCACCCAGGAGTTTGACATCAGGATGAGCAAATCGTAGAAGTTATCCATACTGGGGTTCCTTACAAAAATCGTCGGCGGATACCGGAAGGCTTCATCCAAAGGCTTAAACGCGTTATTTGCAATCATGACCAGCGGCAAAGCCATAAATACGGCACATACTCCCATAAAGATGAATAGGGTGATATTGCCCGCCATAGACCGGTTCAGGTTCTTATGCCTTCTTCTGAACAGCTTCCTTCCGGGCTTCCTATCGTCTCTTGCCATACAAATCCTCCATTCTGACAAAATACCGCGAATTCACACTAATTACCTACCTTTCTGATAATCCTCTGGATCAGCTTGTTCGTGCCGATCATCAAAAGGAACAGCAGAGCCGCAATTGCAGAGGCATAACCCATCTCAAACCGGATGGAGCCATAATCGAGCAGGTGGGTGACTATGGTGGTTCCTGCATTGTTCACACTGGGATTCCCGGCCAGATTGATAGAGATATCTGCCACGGCAAAGGACTGGGTAATCTGCATCACCGCACCGAACATCAGCTGGGGCTTCATGGAGGGCAGCGTCACGTACCACAATTCCTGCCAGCGGTTTTTAATTCCATCCACAGCCGCAGCTTCATACAAGGTCCGGTCTATGGTTTGAAGACCGGCGATAAAGGTAAGAAATCCGGTCCCCAGACTGAGCCATAGCTGTACCACAATCAGGAAGGGCAATACATATTTCTCTGTCTTCATCCATACAATGGCCGTATTGATCCAGTCATACTTAAGCAGAAAGCCGTTCAGGTAACCATACCGATCACCCTTGAAGAACAGGTTCCAGACCAGATATGCGTTGCCGGATATGGACGGGGCATAGAACAGCAATGTCAGAAAAGCCCGGAGCTTACCCCTGAATTCATTGATAATCCAGGCAAAGAGAAGACACATAATATAGCTGATGGGCCCTGTAATTACAGCAAATATTAAGGTGTTCGTTATGGCTTTCTTAAAAACCACATCATCCAGGAACAGTCTCACATAATTATCCCAGCCGATGAACTCCGGCAGCTCCAGTACGTTAAAGCTGGTAAAGCTGAAGAATATGGAGGTAATCACAGGCAATACCGTAAACAGGAAGAAAAGAATAAAGTAAGGTGCCAGCATGACATACGATGCCCTGCTTCTTCTGATCCTGTTCCGGAGGGACCATTCATTTCTTAAGTTCGAATTCTCCTGCAGCTTTTTCATATGACATCTCCCTAATCATTCTAATCATCTATGCTGCCGATAATCTGTTGATGAATTCCGTTGAAGTTCTTTGCCCGATGCCGTCATCAAGCCGAATTCCTTCCGCTTGAAGGTGATCTCTTCGTCGATATACCGGATAAAGTCGGTCAGTGCCTCTCTGGGCTGCATCTTATCCTTATCCTCGGTGATTACTACCTTATAGAAAGCATTGTTAATATTACGCCAGGTATAATATCCTCCCGGAACCTGCGGAATGCCCTTCATCCATTCAAACTGGCTTTTTAAGGCCTGGTAATCCTCCGACGGCCAGGGAAGATTGTCAAATGCCTCTATATTGGCGGTAGGATAACGGGCTGCCGAACCCAGTAATGCCTCCATTTCCCGGCCATACTGGGTCTGAATCTCCGTGGATACCCACCATTTCATAAACTCCCAGGCGGCTTCCTTATCCCCGGATTGCTCCATCATTACCGTTGCCGTGCCGGTACTTGAAACCGAATAATCCACCGTTCCATCCTGCCGCAGGGTACCGGGCACCATGGAGAACCCCCATAACCCCTTGATATCCGGCGCAGAAACCTGAAGCTGGTTATAAAGGGTATAATCCGCTATGATAATCGGCGCTTCACCGGTCCTAAATCTCTGGTCCGCCGGTATTTCCCGCTCCAGCTTATAATCCGTATAGAATTCGCAGTAATCCTTAAAGGCCCGGATCGCAATATCACTGTCAAGGGCGGATTTTGTCGCATCGGCATTATAATAGCTGCCGCCGTTCTGATACAGCAGCATGGCATAGATCTGCTCTGAGGGCAGCATCCCCAGATCCATCTGATTCTTATATAAAACGGAAAGCGCTGTTTTCATCTCATCCCAGGTAGCCGGAACCGGCAGCCCCAGTTCCTCCATAATATCCTTCCGGTAGAACATCATCAGACAGGTTTCAGTCTCCGGCAGCCCATAGGTACAGCCGTCAAATTCGTAGGGAACCATGGCGCTGTCCCTAAAGAGGTCTTTCACCTCCTTGAGATCGGAAAACCGTGTCAGATTGACAACCGCATTACGTAAGCCATAATTCATCGGAAGATCATTGCCGACCTGAACCGCCACATCCGGACCCTGCCCGGCGAGGGTAGCCTGCAGGAGGGTTCCCATATCCACCAACTGAACATTGACATTGATATTCGTATCCGGAGTAAAGCTTTCATCAATCAGGGACTTCAGTACATTTGCCTGGTCCCTGCCCGATCCGATCCACACGGTAATCTGTTTGCTCTCTTCCTTCTTCAAAGCCACGTTACCGATCGTATTATAGTCAATAATAAAGGAGTAGAACAAAGTCTTAAGCATATGAATAAAACGGTCCCAAAGAGAGTTATTTACCTTCGGCACCTCCACATTCGGTGAATGGATGTAAATGGTATCCAGCGCCAGGGGCTGATCGAGAACCTGCGTAATCCAATTGCCGAGGGCACTCATATCCAGCTTGTAGGCTTCCAGGGATTTTGTGAATCTCTCCACATCCCCGATCAGAAAATTCAGCTCCTCCACCATTGTGGCCAGGGCAGCTTCACGGTTACTCCGGGTACCGGCTACCGTATGAAGCTCCTTAATAGAGACCTTCAGGCTGTCCCTGACAGCAATCAGCTCCTCTCTCAGACCGGGAATGCTTTTCTGCAGATTATAATCACGGTACTGATCCGGCTCCACGCCGGTGATACGGATTACCTTACGGTAGATGGCGTTCAGAGCCAGAACCGACTCATGGACGTCATCGATGATATTGGAAAACTCCCCAAGTACGACCTCCATCCGGAGGGTGTGCTGCCCTTCGGTAAGATAGAATCTGTATTTTTCACCCTTATCGTCCTTAAAGGTGGTCATATTCCAGGTATTCTTATATTTGAAGCCGTAATCACTCAGCTCTTCAAAAGGAACCTCTCCGTCAATCGTTACCTTTCTTGAGGTATAGATACCCCTTACGAAATTCTGCCTGGCATGCAGCGTTATGTAATAATATCCGGTCTGCGGGACGGTAAAATCCCATTCCAGCCATTGTCCGATAATTCTCCAGCTGGAATTACTGCCGATCGTATTGTTTCTTAATTCCTTCGCGCTGTAGGGATATACTGCCGGCGAGGATTTATCCTGGGAGGGATAAAGCATCTGGGAGGACTTCCGGTCTGCCGCCTCTGCCTGGATGATTACCAACTGATCCGTCGTATCCGTTATTCCCAGGGCATCCTGTTCCTCCCTTACCGCGGCATATTCCCTGGTAGCCTCCGGATTTCCTATGGTTATTTTCCTGAGCAGCATCGGTTCCCTGCGGGAATAAAGCGTTATGGTATGGGTCCCCTTCGTAAAAAACACGGACAGTCTTCTTGTTTCATAGCCCTCGCTGTCAAACAGATATCCGGTGATCCATTCCGGCGCTTCCACCTGCTTCGGCTTCAGGTCATTTCCGCGGTTATCCCGCTGCCAGGTATCCGTCTCATTCACCCAGATGCGTGAGAACTCTACCAGGCCAAGCTGTGCAAAGGGTAATTCTCCGTCGATAAATATACCTCTCTGGATGGAAGCGCTCTTTCCCTCCACCGGATAGTATAACAGTGAGATATCATAAAAGCCTTCTTCCTCAATGGTAACCTCGTATTCGATGAGCCCCTGCTCCTCCGTATAAACCGATACCCCTTCCATTCCTTCATAATTATTATAGGGAACGGCTTCCATGCCAACCGCACGGACATAGTCTCCGGCTTCAATTACATATTCCGTATCCGGCCTCCCTGCTGTATCATATCCGGCCAGATAATCCCTATAATCTGTGCCTTCCGCAGATGTTCTGTTTAACAATTCCTTATATTGATCAGGAGAGGTATCGGTCATAGCGCCGGCCGTGTACCTGCCCGCCGTAATATCGCTGCAGCATAAGGCGGTAATGATCCAAACTGCCAATAACTGCCTCCCCCGCTTTGGCATTCCCATGCTGTTATCTCCCCTCTTTATATAGTGCATTGTAGTGCATATATTATTGCATTTTTCGTCCTATGTGTGCATTGTAGCATAACCAGATTAAAAAGACAATACTTCTTTCTGTGAAATATGATAATAATTTATGTCCCATTCGCCCTTTTCTATAGAATATGCCCATAGGTCAAATACAATCAATGAATGCATAATTTTTGCATCTGCACAAAAAAAGAAACGAAGCAAATACTATCCCTGCTTCGTTTCTTATCCTATATTCATCCGGCCGGAGTGCAATTTGGCACAGATACGATTGTTAAATTACATTGACGGTGTCTTATTGGAGGATTGACGGAAAATTACTTCCACACCGATAAAGATAACCTCTTTCGGAAAGGTAGGGTTCTGGATTCTCCACATCAGCTGCTGCACCAGTCTCCTCCCCAGTCTCTGATTGCCGACCCGGACCGTGGTGAGAAAGGGCTCTACCTGGGACATTCCCTCCACATTGTCATAACCTGTAACCGCAACATCACCGGGAATGGTTAGTCCCCTGCTGCTTAAGCAGCGGATCACATACAGGGCAATATCATCGTTGGCACAGACAATTGCCTCCGGCAGATAGGGGAAGTCCGCCAGGGCTGCCTCCACCTCTTCTGTTTTATAAAATTTACGCGCCGCATGGTATGCCGCAACAATGGACTCGTCCGGTTCAATTCCCGCACTCATAAGGGCGCTCAGGTAACCCTGATAACGGTCATTGATGGTCTTGCAGTAAGTAATATCCCCGATAAAACCAATCTTCTTCAGTCCCCTTGAAATGAGATCAGCCGTAATCTTTCTGGTGCTGTCCTTCCCCTCACAGATAATGACATCCCCATAATGGGAGATACTGTTCAGATCGCTGGGTGCATCCAGAAAAACAACCGGTATGTTCTGCTTCATAATCTGGTCGATATATTCCTTGGCAAAGACGCTTAAAATGATAATTCCGCTGACTTCCGCCTGCAGATCCAGAGGCAATACCAGATTCTTCTCATCCTGCTCGCTGATAAAGTTAAACTGAAGCTTGCAGCCATATTTATTCAGCTCATCGGAAATTCCCATGATAATGGAATTCCAGAAAACCGATATTTCCCTTCTTGTCAGAACAACAATGGTCTTTGTCTCATCAATCTTATTCCTTAATTTAAACTCATTTAAAACAACCGGGGATAATTTGGAATATCCCATCTCATATGCCTTTTCTATTACAACATATCTTGTCTCATAGGAAACCGTATCACTGTTGTTCAGTGCCTTAGCCACAGTATTCCTGGACAAATTCAGTTCCTTGGCAACATCCTGTATCGTCACCTTCTTCATTTTGCGTTCTCTCCTCCTGCGGTTACCGGAATATTCTGTCCTTTAATTCCCATGAACCATGCACAAAATTTATGCAGATTTATACATTTATGTTTCACACGTCCATATTATGCACAATTTATTGCATAATCGAAGTGTACTACATAATATCTATTTTTTCAAGCATTATTTTGCGCAAAACGCCGCAAATGCGAAATTGTGCATCATTGATATCTGTTTACAATACCGGCCTCTGCTGCTGCAGACAAATCCTAAAAATATTCATTCCTCTTGATTACTTCAAAGCACAT
Source organism: Bacillota bacterium (assembly GCA_023423335.1). Lineage (GTDB taxonomy): Bacteria > Bacillota > Clostridia > Lachnospirales > Lachnospiraceae > Mobilitalea. Next base: position 187,338 of record JAFAFU010000074.1, read on the forward strand.
CCGGCCATTATGGTAGGGACATTTCCAGGGCCCCACGATTTCCTTCGGATAGGGCTTGCCATAACGGTCCACCTCACTCAGCCATTCGGAGCCGGCCCTTTTATCGATCAGGTTATTTTTGACGAAATCCCAGGTGTTGCAGGCGGCGTATTTATATTTGTTATAGCCGGATTTCTGGAAGCCGTTCAAAAATCCTACAATCGCTTCCGACTGGACCCACCAGACCTTCTTCGTATCGAGCTCGCCTTTACAGCACTCATTGTACAGAGAGGTTCCATCATATGCGATCTCCAATATCCGGGCGGTCAGCTTCCTGGTGATGGTTGAGATTTTTGCCGTATAGACCTCATTGCCCAAAATCTCACAGCCGCGGTCCAGCAGCCATGCCGCTTCTATATCATGTCCATAGGAATTCAGGTCCAGAATGGAATTCATTTCTTCATCGAAGAAGACCTCCAGTCTTCTCTTTTTCTGGTTATATACCTTGCATGCAAACAGATCCAATATCTGCCTCATCCTATCCGCCATGATCTCATTTCCATCGACGCGGTAAAGCTCGGTATATGCCTCGAATACATGAAGCAGCGTGTTCATGGTCCTATCGGCCATAATTCCATTCTCCGATAATTTCTCATTGGATACCGGTTTAAATTCCCGATCGAAGGCCTCCAGATAGCCGCCGGTATCCCGGCACTTATCCTCTATCAGCCGCACCAGCTCATAGGCCAGCTCCAGCGCCTCCTCCTTCTGGGTTATTCCGTAATAGGAAGCCAGTCCGTAGACCGCAAATGCCTGATTATATGTATGCTTCGTATTATCCAGGGGCAGACCATCATAGGTGACGGACCAGTAAATACCTCCGTGCTCCTTATCATAAAATACATTTTTCAGAAATTCATAAGCATGATCCGCATTGTTAAGACATTCCGCATCCGAGGTAACCGCATAGGCATTGGCAAAAAACCACAGGATACGGCTGTTTAGAATTCCTCCCTTGACTGCATTCTTATTCAGCTTCAGATTATAATCCATTTCCCCGTAGAAACCGCCATAATCCAAATCCTTCATACCCTTCCAAAAAGGGATAATATCCTGTACCAGATGTCGTTTAATCTCTGCTTCCCGCAACTTATATTCCCTCCCTGTCTTAAGCAAAAGCTTCCCGCAGCGCTGTTTCATTGCTCTCCTGCGGGACGTAAGATTCGATCAATTCCAGTTCTCCCTCCAGCAGATAAGTCCCATAATCCGCAGGAAGAATAAAATGATCCCCCTTCTTAACCGGGATACCGTCAATCAACCCCTTGCCGTCAACCACACTGACATTTCGGAACCTCTGGTCCTGGAGAAATTCGTGCCTGCCTTTCAGAGAAAGCTTATTTATCGTATAATATCTGCTCCGGATCAGCTCTTCCACTCTGCAGTCCCCATAATCCGTGACCTTACCGCTGATCGGAGTATCCTCATGAGGACACCGGATTACCTCGATACTCCGGGCGATATGCAGCTGCCTTGGTTTACCATGCTCCAGTCTTCCATAGTCATACAGCCGGTAGGTTATATCACTGCTTTGCTGGGTCTCAAGCAGCATCGTTCCGGCCTTTATCGCATGAACTGTTCCGGGCTCGATCTGAAAAAAGTCCCCTCTTTGTATGGGTCTTCGCCGGATCAGCTCCTCCCATCGGTTCTCCGTAATCATTCTCTCTAATTCTTCCCTGTTCCTGGCATTATGCCCGATGACAAGGGTTCCGTCCTCAGGGCAGTCAAGGATATACCAGCATTCCGTCTTCCCCAGAGCGCCCTGTTCCTGCTCTCCGGCATAGGTATCATCCGGATGGACCTGAATACTTAAGTCCTCCTTCGCATCGATTATCTTTACCAGTAAGGGAAATGTATCTCCCGGCATACCGCCGAACAGCTCCCGGTGGTTTTCCCAAAGGCTGCTTAAAGATTTTCCTTTAAGGCTTCCGCTCTTTATCCGGCAGTCTCCGCTCTTATGGGCACTGATCGCCCAGCATTCCCCCGTATGGGCATCCGGCAGGTCATAGCCATATTCCGTATGCAGCCGTTCGCCGCCCCAGAGCATGGACTTAAAAACCGGTTCCAGGAATAGTATCTCTCTCATTTATCACACCCCTAATGTTTTGAAGCCAGCATTTCCTTATCGTTTATGCCGCATCGCCATGTCCTTCATTGTATTCGTTTTATCCATAGTTTCATCCCTGTGTAACTTACATTTATTCATATATTGTAGCAAATTATAAGTTTATTTTAAAGGGGTTATTTGCCCAGTCTGCAATAAGGTCGATACAGATTACAAAATTCCTCTGATCCAGGCCCCGGCATAAAAAGGATAAGGTTTTACATAAACCGCCCGTCGCCGTTGAGATATATTCGTAGGAGGAGTATATTTTGTCCGGATACTTCATGGCCTGTCTGAAATACTTCTTATCCCCGTGATAATCCCCGGGCATGGCAGGCATAAAATTATCATCCTGCTCTGACCGTATCTCCGGATTCATGATGGTTCTTGTGATCTGTCTGCCCTCTTCATCGATAATATACAGGCATTCCACATCCGTTCGGGAGGCAATGACCTCCTCCAAAATGGTATTCATTGCCTCCGAAGAGCTTACTTCCTTCAGCCGGCCGGTAAGCAGATCCATTAAGGGTCCCGAGATATCCTCCCGGATTTCAAAGCCCCGGGGCTCTCCCTCCTGTCCGGCCAGATGATACCTTTTTATAACGGCTTTCAGTCTGGCAGACGTTTCGGTCAGATCCAGGGCATTTTTACAGTTATCCTGTGCATAGGCCGCATTGCTTTGTGCTACCTCCGAAATATTCGTTATGATACTGCTGGTCGTCTCCAGTTTTTGTGCCTGATCCGCGGAGCTCTCCGCAATACTTCCACACAAGCCGGCAAAGGCTTCTATGGAGGCCTGGATCATGGCAAAGCTTTCCGAGGTCTTACCTGCTATCAAGGCACTGTCCTGCGCACTGCTTGTACTTTTGTTAATCAATTCCGTAGTCTGGCGGACTGCTGCTTCGCTTTTGGCAGCCAATACCCCTACTTCCTCCGCTACAACGGAAAATCCCTTTCCCTCCTCACCGGCTCTGGCCGCTTCGATGGCGGCGTTCAAGGCCAGAAGCTTCGTCTGTCTGGCCAGGCCGCTTAATACCTCGATAATCAGGGAAATATCTTTTGAGGATTCGGTAACTCCCTGAATGGACATCAGCATCCGGTCCATATCGTGTCTGCCTGTCTCTGTTTCTTTCCGGATATCCTCAATATTTCTGGCGGCCTCCACCGCGTCTGCCGCATTGGCATTCGTCTGTCCGGCAATTTCATAGATCGTGTCGGTAAGCTTACGGATTAATTCTGCCTGCCTGGCTGCGTCCTTTGCAAGCATAGTGGAGTCCTTTTCTACCCCGCCGGACATTTTATCAATCTCTCCCGACAGCTGGTGTATTTCATGAAAGGATTTATTCAGAGAGTTTTTAATTTTTTGCAGGGCGTTTTTTACCGGCAGAAAATCCCCCTGATACCTGACCTCCCGGGAAAAGGCCACCGCCATATTTCCTGCGGAGAGATGGGATAAAACATGGGAAATCTCATTTACATAATCATTCAGGATCGAGTTGATCCGATTAATATCCTCTGCCAGTTCCCCCAGCACGGAAAATCCTTCTATGTCCACCTGGTTATCCAGGTCTCCCATTACCATTCGACTGGTACTGCGCTTAATTTCTGTTGCCTCCCGGATAAATCCCTCCTTCTCACTCTGACTTTTTTTACTTTGATTCATCATTCGTTTCATTCAATATGCCTCCATTCATCCGCTTGCGGTGCTTAAAAACAAAAAAGCAACAGGATTGCCCTGTTGCTTTTTTGTTCACGCTTATTCGTATTTCATTAATATAAATGAATGTTCTCTATTTGTCAACTATATCGAACGAATAAGAATAAAAGTTTTCATATTTACCTTCATTATGGCGCTTTGCGCCATCACAAAATCTGATGAAAGGAGCCGCTTTGCCGGTTCTTTCCGAATGAAAGTGATTTTTCTTTCACTCTTATTCCTGTGCTATTTTGCCCTGAGATACTGCTTCGGCCACTCTGTCTCTTCGCCCAGCTCCTTGGCTGCCATTAGCGGCAGATAAGGATTACGGAGCAGCTCCCTTCCAAAATAAATCAGGTCCGCCTGCTTCTTACGGAGAATTTCCTCCGCCATCAGCGGCGAGGTAATCAGTCCTCCTGCGATTACGGGCAGAGCTGTATTCTTACGGATAATTTCCGCATATTCCACCTGATATCCCGGGTAGGCTTTCATATTGACATCTACCACTCCGCCGGAGCTTACATTAACCAGATCAATCCCCTCACTCTTTAAATCACGGAGCATGTCAGCCATAATCTCCACATGGTTGCCGCCCTCTTCATAATCCTCCGCAGATACCCTTACAATAAGCGGTTTCCTCTCCGGCCAGACGGACCTGACCTCCTTTAGGATTTCTCTCAATAATCTTGATCGGTTCTCCGGGCTTCCTCCGTACTCATCCGTCCTGCGGTTTGTCAGGGGGGACAGGAATTCGCTGATCAGATACCCATGGGCCGCATGCAGCTCGATCGTATCAAAGCCTGCCTGATCTGCCCTCCTGGCAGCATCCCGGAAAGCGGCTGCAATCCCCGGAAGCTCTTCCTTCTTCAGTTCTTTTGGAACACGATACCTGTCGCTGAAGGCAATGGGACTGGGTGCGACCGGGTACTCCTTCGTCACCTCCGACTTTCTCCCTGCATGGGCTAACTGAACCCCCATCTTAGCTCCCTGTTCCCTGCAGGCAGCTACCAGTCTTGCCATTCCCTCCACCTGATCGTCCCTCCAAAGGCCAAGATCATCATCCGTAATCCTGCCTCTGCTCTCCACTCCGGTAGCCTCCAGAAGAATTAATCCTGTTCCTCCGACCGCCCTCGACATATAGTGGGTAAGATGCCAATCATTTACCAGACCGTCGGCGGCACTGTACATACACATCGGCGGCATTACAATCCTGTTTCTTAATTTCATATCCTTTAAATGATATTCTGATAATAAGTTACTCATTCGGTTCTCCTTTCTTGCCGTCGGCAGGAAAAGTCATGCCTTCAGGCTGATCTCAGCCTCCAAAGCTTCCACGGTTCTTTTTAAGGACTCATGAAATTCCTCATCGTCGGAGTTTTTAAATATAATCAAATCATCATTGATGTCCGGATCATCCAGGGCAATCGGAATATCAAAATTACAGCCTGCTATGTATTCCTCCCAATTCGCCAGCTTCCAGATATCCCGGTCCGAATTACGGGATAGCATCCTTTGCCTGCAGACCTCAACTGAGGTCTCCACCCAGATCACTGCAAGGCTTGCATTCTTCGAGTACAGTCTGTGCTTTAATTCCCTGATATAGCCGATATTCCTGATTTCCCGGGTAAAGGGGGCATTAATAAGTACGATATCCGCATAATCCAGCGCTTCCAATGCCAGAGCAACGATTGCTTCATATTCATAATCTCTGATGTTTTCCACAAAGAAGTCGGAGCTCCTGTTATACGATTCACCGGCTACCTTAAAAATCTGCTTCGACAAACAAATCAGCGTATCCTTATCCAGGTACACTACATGCTTCAGGGCCTTTGCCAATTGCTTCGACACATAGGTTTTTCCGCAGGCCGGCGGTGATGTCACTAAGATCAACTTCTTCATGAATGCTTCCTCCCAGTTCACGGTTAACAAAAAGCTTATTTCAGTATATGCATGTCCTTTCTCATTCATGCCGGGAGTTCCTATTAATCTAATACCGTACCTTCAATAGCGCATATTCCGATACGCCACTTTCACCAGTTCTTATATTCCATTTATAAAATGTATTATAAACTATAAAGCAAGCTAATTAAACTCCTGTTTCCTCCAATATTTTATCAGTTTTTTACCCACAAGCAATATAATATATCCGAGGATAGACCCTAAACTATTCATTATAATATCATCCAATTGAAAATATCCTCTTCTGTATATCCTTTGAATCAGTTCGATAAGCAGGCTGCAGCAAAACCCTGCGCCCATACACCAAACCGGAGTCCGCATCCTGGGCCATGTCAACGGAAACAATACTCCAAAGGGCACAAAAAGCATAATATTCTCTATCACATACGCCTGCCCCCGGGGTGTCCCTGAAAATGTTCCGAATAATGTAAAATTCAAGGCGTCTCTGGAGCCCGGCAATCTGGACAGCAGGGTAACACAAACCACCATCTGTAAGTATACAAAAAGAAGAAACGAGCAAATCCATTTGCTTATATTCCGACAGGTGATTTTATAATCAGAAGAAATAATATAATGATAAAGGCTGAATATAAAGTAGAGCGCTGCAAATAAGAGCATTCCGGATAGGAAAGCATAGGGAGCGTATTGAAGCAGCATATCTGCGATATCTCTAAATATAATTTCTGCAATCATCATCAAATTTTTCATGTAGCCTCTCTTGTATTTACCTTTCCATAATGATGTCCGGTACTTCATTTGCAAGTGTGGTCCGGCTTAGCTGGGCACACTGCACATAAAAGGGTGAGATATTATTCATCCCACCCACTTATTATGCGTTCACATATTCATATACCAAATCAACCGCTTCCAGGTTCGGAAGACACCGTAATATATATACCGGTGTTGTCAGAATGATATTCTCCAGGTTAGCCAGGGCTTTACTCATTAAACTCTCATCAAAATAAGGCAACAGGCATCTGGGAGTCAAATAATGAACCGCTTCCTGAAATGATAATTGACGAATACTATTTTCTGAGGCCTGCTCCAACATTACAATGGCAGCAAGGGGCACACTTTTGTTGATACAGTCGGCATTGGATCCGCACCAGGGAGTACCAAATACATATGGCTGCTGATTTATCATTCTGATAATGGAGCGATCTCCATTCATTATCTGTGCTCCCTTATGCTTACACCAGAGATTGGCCTGTGTCGTTTTACCCGTTTCAGAAGGAGCAGAAAACAATATACCCTTGCCATTATGTAAGATAGAAGAAGAATGAATAACGATGCCTTGGAAAGCGAGAATGGAATTACGAATATAGGTACCTCCAAAATAGTCTATGGCATCATATGCTTCATTGACCTCATCTGTTTTATATCTTACCGTTATCTCCTTCCAATTCGCACTTGCTTCGTATAGGAAGCTTATATCGTCCGGGTCATATTCCATTAAGCACTCAAAAAAATTGCCTGAATTATCAAAACGTCCAATTCTGCCGCAGTTTTCTTCAAATAATATATTTCCCTCAGGCTCATTGATATTAATTTCGCCAATAATGTTTATAACGATATCCGGCTCCTCATTTGAGTTTGTATGAAAGGGTATGAATTTGCCTTTCCGGATCGGACCCTCGGCATTCACTCCGATTACTAATCCGGCAATGTAAAATTTGGTCATATCATATGTCTCCTATGCAGCAAGGCTTATCAGGAAGGGCAACAGTCGTGACCGCCGCCTTTTCCGCCGCCTCCTTTTCCGCCACCGCCGTTTCCGCCGTTTCCTTTTCCGCCGCCTCCTCTGCTCGCAGCATAGAACATATTGTTCCTGCCGCAGCAGCAAGAGATTCTTTCTTCTACCCGAAGCTCAATAAGCTTTAAGGTCGGTTTGATGTACCTTTTCTTCATAGATAACCTCCTTGAATAATTAATCCTCCATGCTGCCGATGCCCGTAAATCCTGGCGTCAGCACAATATTCACACTATAATTCCATCAATATATTATTGATTATCTCTTTCCTTCGTTTCACCAAGTCACATAAGTAAGGGGATGGCCTGTCGTAATAACCCGTTTCACTCTTTCGTCTGGCCGGACAGGACAGGCAAGTATCTCTCCCCGGACATTCCATACATTCTTTACAGACAGGCACAGATTGGCAAAAGCTTTGTAACTCTATCCAGGCCTCATGAAAATTAGTCGCAAAGGGCATAGTACTCGGTTCGTTCATGCCATAGCAAGGGACCATTCTCCCGTCCCAGGTTACCCAAAACGAACTTTTACCTGCTTCACACGAGAAACTATCCTTTGTATCCGATGAAAAATTCACACTATTATTTAAGGTATTTGTAATGATCTCTGAAAAGTATTCCTTCCTATATGTATTATCATTAGATATACTCCTTAACTCAATTTCTAATGCGGCAAGCTCTTCCGGCGTTAGCCGTACCTCTTTCGGATCTGTAGTCCGTCCCTCTCTTCTTGGGGAAATATAGCTGACGATACCTGTTTCCAACTCCTTCTTGCCGGCATAGTCCATGATCTTAGCCACATCGTTCAAATTATCATGTATTACTGTTGTCCGAAGCTTTAGACGGATTCCTTCGGCAAGTAATAAATCAATTCCTCGCAGAGTATGCTCATAGCCTTCGGTAAATCCACATACGGCAGCATAGGTGCGGGGTGAAGCGCCGTACACAGTCACTTCCATCCTTGAAGGTGGTATCCGTCCCAGCCAATGGGCTATCTCATGGGTAATCAGTGTTGCATTCGTATATATCTTAATAAGAAAACCCATCTTATTAAGTTCTTCGTAAATGGTCCGGAAGTCCTTCCTGAGAAAAACCTCTCCGCCGGTCAGTAAAATATAAAGCAACCCCTCTTCCCTCGCCTGCTCAGCCAGGTGTATCCATTCCTTTGCCGATCTCTCCCGTTTTATCACCTCCGTGTTATTCGCAGGTTGGCAGATATAGCACATCTTGCATCTAAGGTTACAACGCGGTGTTAATTCAAATTGACCTGTAACAGGTATTCTTTTACTATTGGCTATATCGATCAGCTCATCTTTAAAATGTCCCAATGTGAAATCCATCACAGTCTCCAGTCTTTTGTAGGCTTGCCAGCATTATCAAGAGCCTTATACTGCGTACTTTGGTACCAATACAAAAATAGAATTATCTATATCTTACATATTATACCATATGGTAATTAATGTCAATTTCTTTGTATCCTAAATTAAATGATAAAAAATAGAGATACCTCCCCTAACCTATCAAATTTATTTTCATCCAATTTATTGAGTGTCTAACTTTGGGGTGCTACCGCATCTAAAATAATATAACATAGACAGCAATAAGATCAGAAACATTAAATTATATACTTCAGATATTGACATAATTAAAAATGCAAAAACTGCGTACACCAAAATACTATTCTGCTTATTTTTTAAGATTTTACATGGGCATATCAGAAGGTTAGTTAATACAACCAATCCAGATATACCGCATTGCAAACAAAGCTGTAACACTGTATTATGAGCATTCCTGTCATAGTGCGGCATGAAGGTAGTTGTTCCTATACCGTAACCTAAAATTGGTTTTTCACTTATATATTCTATTGCAATTTTCCAAATATTCGTCCTGGAAGATATCGTTAAATCTTTTTTCAATACTTCAATAATTATAAACGAAAAAATACTCTGCATATTAAAAAATACAACAAGAATAAAACCAGTAAAAAATATTATAAGTAGTAACGTATATCCCGGCATTTTCTTATTCAATATTTTATCCGCTATAACTAATAAAGAAAAAATACCCAGACCAAAAATGCAGGTTCCAACTTGAAGCATAATAGCATTCGCTGCAACAATAAGAACAACTACAATTGTTGTGAACTTATTATTATAATAATGACTATGACGCTCAGCAATATAAGTGGACAATGCAATAATCGCGATAGGAGTAATTTGATTGTCTATTCCCAAAAAATTGTATCGAATATTTTCAAAATAAGACACAACGTAATAGATGCCATTGGGATATCTTATAAAACAAATTAAATTGATTAGCAGCAATAAAATAAAGCATCTTGAAATAACATGAATAAAACCCTTTTTATCCTTTGTCATGCCGACTTTAACAAGCATAAAACCATATAATAATCCCATAATATCTTTTACTATTTGAAAAATCGTTGTGTAGTTTATTACAGCAGAAACCATCCATAGCGTACAAAATATCCATAAAAATAAATCAAAATTATTAAATCTTTTTATTTTAAAATATTCTACGGCCACATAACAAAATAATAATATTTTTACAGTTAAATTAATGTAATTAAGTACCACAATCTTATCTGGAATTATAGTCCATCCTAAAAGGTACGGAAATAATTTAATAATTAATATAACACTATTAACTTTAACTCGTCTCAAAGATTTTAACTGAATTAATCTCATATCACACCAAAATATTAAGTTCGTATAAATATATGCTTTATACTACTTTCAATTATTCTTTCTAATCATTATAATTTTCATATATCCCATGCTTTCCTTAAACAAAGCATGCCTATTATATCCAACCAATAAAATTACATTAGGCAAAACAATACATATACAACCTTTTATTAATAGTTCATAGAATCCACTAGACGGAATAAATGAACAAACATAGTATGTAATACTTGCCGTTAGAGCTGCAATGATTGCATAAAACAAATGATTTGCATAAAATATTTTTGGACTAATCTTCTTGAAATACATCTTAAAAGTAATATACGTTCTTGTTACGAAGTTAAATAACAGGATTGAAATAAAAGTCGCCATAATAACACCTGACACACCCCAAATTCGGCAAAACAGATAATTAAGCAGAATATTGGTTATCGCTTCAGCAACAGCTGCATACCTGTGCTCCCACCAAATCCCAGCCGCAACAGCATACATTGATACAATTGCAATCATTGAAAGCGAATAAAAATATACACAGAACATCACCACTATATGAAGAGGATATACTAAATCATTTCCAACCCACAACCTTATGAATGGTTGATATAAGCAAAGCATACAGACCATAAACCATGTCGAAAGCCATGAAAAAATGAAAGATATCTTTTGCATATCGTGATAATTGTTTTTTATCGATTTTTGTATAATGCTATTTCCAACACTCGCTTGCATTGAGAGAATCAACACATTAAGAATGGAATACACTGTACTCAAAACATAGTAATAATTTCCATAGATTGCAACAGATGTAAGCCCTAAAAAACTCGATATAAATATGTTACTGAATGAATTTCTGCTAATCACACAAAACTTACTAATCATTACGCCACAAACCCGTCGCCTTATATTAATCGTGGTCTCACTATCTAGCTTACCTCTTGGCGAGTAATTTGGAAACATTTTATTAGCTATTATAGCTCGAATTACATTAGCCAGAACTGTACATATTGGCATAAATATCAAATATAAATAATAATCCAAAAAAATAAATAGGGAAATAATCTGTGTTGAATATTGTAGTAAATAAGTTGTCATCATAACTTTATTATCAAGATCAACACGTTGATGCGCATTAATGAGCGCGTTTTTATAAGCAAACAAAAAATATGTTATTACCGTGTTAAACAAATATATAAGATATAATGTATATATATTAATTTCTGCCGGATACGAACCATTAATAAAACTTTTTAAAAACGGAATTATGATTAATCCAATACATAAAATGATTAGCCCCATTATACGGTACACTCTTTTATAAAATTCCATTAAAGCACAAATAAGTTCAGTATTTTCATCAGCTATTGCTTTATACAGGTTAAAATTAACCGCACTGCTAAAACCTAGCTCTGTTAAATTTAATACTTGTATAATTGAAGAAAATAAACTATTCAGTCCCAAATATTCTGTCCCTAATGTATATAACAATACTGTTCTTACGATAAATGGCATGAATGTCATTACACCTTGATTAAGAATACCCCAAATAATATTTCTGGTTGTATTTTCTGTTCTCCTGCTTTCCATCAAACCATTTCCTCCAAAATAAAGACACAGGATCCATTTTATTTTCTATGCTCTTGTATATATTTTACTATACTAATTCCCTCATCACCTTCGAACTTTCTTGCAAAAAGCCGGTCGGTATAAAGTAAAATATCACAATCTTCAAAGGTATAAATATTATTATCTCTATTCCATTGAGTCAATCTCATACATGAAGCATACTCATCTTCTTGATTATACACTTTTTCCCAAAATTCAGAGTTATAGACCAATGTATGAATGAACACCTCATCACCACAAAACGAATGCCTATATGTATTAAAAATGTATTCTTTTTTACTAACGATATAACGCGCCAAGCTATCTGTTATACTCCAGCAAGCATTTCCTTTTTTCAATATATTAGGATCGTTTCTTAAACGATCATATTTTACAGCAGTTTGTATTTTCACAAACGCAATACGACAAATATGTTTTAATCTACCAATATACCCTTTTTGTCTATCGGCACCGTTAAAAACATGATAATAACGTACTCTATGTTCATATGGATGATTTATGTCATTGTCAAAGCCAATAAATTCATAACCATTATGATTATGAAAAAACTTATGTATATAGTCCTGACTTTTCAATGGGAATTCAACACCTACACAAAAATGATAGTAACTATAGTAATTAAGGAATGTCGCTTGCTCTAATAATTTTATAATACACTCAATTTGGGAAAATCCCCCCCAATCAATCGATATCGGGTTAATTAAAAATAATTTTGACCTTTTTACCCATTTGCTAAATGTCTTCCGATCACAAACAGATTTAGAATCAATATGTAGAAATATATCGTTTCTTTCATCATCGATATCTGAAATCAATATCTTCAATAAATCAAATTGATTATGTGCCATTATTAAGTATGCATGTTTTTGATTATTCTCCATAGATAGTTCTCCAAAATATTCGTTGAATTGATTTCCCCTATTCTTTTAAAGATTTCTCGATGTATTCAAACGACTTTGATTTTAGTTGTTTAATTTTTTTTAAAACTTCCTCATAGGCCGGTTTTTCCTGCAAATCGTCAAGGGATACCCTATTTGTATTGATAAATCTACACATTAATCCCAGTTGTTCAAGTAAAAAACTAGCTCTGTCGTCATCATCATTAATTATATAACTATCTAAATACCAAAAATTTTTATTTAATAATACTGAGAATATTGTTCCATGAAATGATACTGTAAAAACCATCGAAGCATTATAAATTAAATTCAGAAAAGCTTCAGGCCCATAAGTTTTGCTCAAATTAATTTTTTTTGAGCGAGAAGCATATCGCCACCAATTTTTCGGCTCAAATACATATACTTTTTTGTTAAACTTTTTTGATATTTTTTCTAAAAATTTATTTATTTCCGGATTCATATTACTTCCATAATAAAAAATATAAGGTTCTTTTATCATTGGTGTTTTTACAGTCGGAAAATGATTAATCCATTCTTTACCGCTTAATAATAACGTAGGATCAGCAACAATTTCTGATGGCAATTTATCAAATTCATATAGCCATTTTTGTCCATTTCCTTCTCTAATTGATATGTTTGAGAAATCGTGCAAACAAGTGATATATTCTGGTTTGTTTTTAACATATTTATTTATATTAGAACCACCCATGCTAACCGCGTAAGAAATCTTTTTAATACCTTTAGTAAAATCTAAAAAATAAGCAATATCTCCATCTTCTATATTAACATTCCATATTTGATCTCCACCAGAAATGATTACATCATACTTTAGTAGATATGGATCTTGGGCCATTTCTTCTGACGTATGATAATTGTTTGGCGTTAGATTTAGACTATGGTGAATAAATCGGTTGTATGTATCGTATTGTTTAGATACTTCTTTATATATTGGTAAAAAGAATATATTTCTTGCAATTTTTTTAAATTTAAATTTTTTACTAAACCGGGCATACAAGTCTCTTTGATTTGGATTTGAAAAATCGATTATTTCAACTTCATGCCCATAATTCTTGCTAAGCACATTTTGTAACGCATATGCCTGTAAAACCGATCCACAGTTATGTGACGCATGAAAAGTCATAATCCCTATTTTTAATCTTTTCATATATTTTCTCCTTTAATTCTTGTAGCGCCAGGTCTGACATCACCTAAGCTCTCAACAAAAACTATATGTATTACTTATCCATCCTGGCTAAGAAGTTAATAACGGAATATAGCTTATTCTTTAATAACCATCTTTTTATTTGTGTGCTAGGGTCTTTATAGTCTATGGATATTAAATATTTATACGCTTTTGAATGCACTAAATTATTATAAATAATGTTTTTTGATACCTTTTGTCCATAGAGATTTCCGGCAATATTAAATAACAATCCTATAAATCTGCAATTAATATTATTTATATATTTTTGTTCAACTTTTCTTTCTTTTGCATATTGCATAAGCATGTAGTAATTCTTTTCACAATCAGATATATGAGAAATTTTTGATTTTCCTGTTCCATTTATATTTTTTCTATAATAATAAGGTAAGGTTTTACTAATGTAATAATTCTGAATGTGCTTTGAATAATCAAGTACAAACTTTAAATCTTCTCCAATATTTCTCTCTTCATCAAATCTAATTCCGTTTTCAATTATTAAATCCCGTATAAAAATCTTATCCCATACAACATTTAACTTTTGAAAGATTAAACACCTATCATAATATGTAAAGTCTTTATTCATTCCACCCCGGATGTCTCTGCTTATCTTTGTATAGTTTTCATTCTTATCTCCATAATAAACTTCATCAAACAAGTAAAAATCCGCTTTGTTTCTTAATGTATTTTTAATTTCTTGAAAAAACTCAACACCTACGAAATCATCTATATCAACAAAGACTAAAAATCTTCCTTGCGATCTTTCAACCCCCATATTTCTCGCAGAACTCACCCCTCCATTCTTCTTGTTTACAAGTATAATATTATCATTTTGTTTTTCGTATATCTCAGTAATCTCTTTCGAACAATCTGTTGAACCGTCATTTATAACTATAATTTCAATCTTCAAATTGCAACATTGTTTGCTTGACGTTATGATACTATCCAAGCATTGTCTAATAAATTTCTCTCCATTATATACAGGGATGATTACACTTATAAATACTTTTTCATCATTAAATGCGCTCATATCATCTCCACTCTCTCCCACAAGTAAATAATTTACTCTATAAATAATCTAAAAAACCCTTCAACTTCTTTAGCCATTATTTTTTCATTACATTCAAGAAGCAAGAACTGCTTTGCATTTTCTTCAATATTCCTCATATAGTTTTCATTATTTAAAATATCATTTAAAACATTTTGCAGCTCTTTAACATTTAGACTTTCGTATGTTATTGCGGTTTTCCGATCTTCAATATAATCCATAAGGCTGGGTACACGTGCGGCTATAACACATTTTCCTAATGCCATCTGCTGCATCAATGTCATTTGACCAAAGGAATAATTATAAGATTTTAATGGAAGAATACAGAATTTCGCATTATGTATTTGATTAATTAATTGCTTGATATTTACAAATGGTACTTGTTCTATTCCCTTTATACCCTCATATTTTTTATCAACATAACCTACTAAACGTAATTTCACATTGGTTTTCATTTGTTGATAGGCTTTTACAACTGTATCCCAATCACGCTTGGAGTAACCTACACAAATCATGTAGGAATCCGCATCTTTACCTCTTTTTAACGTCTCTGCATCAAAAAAATCCAGATCTGTCCCAAAGCGAATGAATTTAGATTTATCCACAATCCACGGGAATTTCTTTTTGTAATAATCAATTTGACTACTTGTGTGATAAATCACTCCATCTATTGACTTACTTGCAAATTGCATGAGCTTTAAAGCAAAACCGGATTCAGATGCACTTGCAAATGAACCTATATCAAACACAATATGCTTAGCTTTTGTCTTGAAAATTCTTCTGGATAAGCTTACCAGAACTCCGGACTGCATACCGTGGGAGACTATCAAGTCATATTGTTTAAATTTCGGAATCGCTTTTAAGGCCTGGATAACATAAAAACGTAATATATTTTTTTCAAAGTTCTCTAACCATTTAAAAGAGTGAATGTCAATAACATCTATATCTACCGATTCTATAAAATAACGGTAAAACCAATATGGTTCTCCTGTAAGATAGTAATCTGGAGGTTGTCTGTCCTTCGGTATTTCACTACAATATTCAATTTTCCAATTGACAAGCATTAGAATTTTCATTATGTCATAAACTCTTTCTCAAATATATTTTTAATCACCATCAATTATTAATGTCGCACAAACCCATAATTCAGCATCAGAGCAAATATAAAAGTTATTTCTGTGCCGCGAGATCAGCATTTACAATTTCTTCACCTGACTTATTAATCAATGCCGCTTTAGAGTTCTTGCTAAGTCCATCACTAACCATACAATTCATATCACATGTAGAACATGCATCCAATTCTTCCTTAGTAACCTTACCATCACGATAATGTCTAACAATTTTATTTTCATACATACTGTACTTCTTGCTCTTATAGAAACGTAAAAATTTATGACGCACAACCCACCATGCCGGTTTCCATATATATTTATGCATGGCTGGAGATACCGAACCAATCATCCAACAATTTCTATCGCAATGACGAACGACTTTCCGGACATTCTCAGCTTGTTCACTAGTCCATAATTCGTTCCAAGACTGTTCGTTCAAATTTCCCATAACTTCTTTATTCTTTGTTCCATTACATGGCATCACATCACCATATGGATCGATAAAGAATGTATCAAAGGCCATGTCACATGGTAATAAACGTTTCTGTCCATATATATAATTAATGAGTCCATGATTAAAATAAGCCCTAAACCATTTTTTGGGATTATTACCTTGTAGCATTTCATTTACCAAACATTCAATCTGTTCTCCGACTAATGGACGATCATGAATGATGTTTTTGGCTTCCACAAAATAAAAACTATTGTGAAGAGATGCTGTCGCGAATTCCATCTTCATTTTGACTGATAACTTGTACAATTCAATAAGATCTTTTGCATTTGTATCCTGTATGGTCATACCAAATCCAACATCCTTTATTCCCATATCAATTAATCTTTTTAAAATAGAATAGCCACGATTGAATCCATCATCTAATCCGCGAATCCTATTATTTGTTTCTTCTAAGCCCTCGATAGAAATACGAATACCTATATCAGGGAATTCTTTGCATATATCTACGATTCTATCTGTGAAAAACCCATTTGTAGAAATAACAATACGATCTGATTTTTTTTGTAATTCTCTTACAATATCGCTTAAATCTGTTCTAATAAATGGTTCTCCGCCAGTAATATTGGTAAAATACATCTCCGGCAATTTTTTTATAACTTCAACACTTAACTCCTCTTCCGGTTTAGAAGGACATTTATATCTATTGCACATTGTACAACGTGCATTGCAACGATATGTAACAATAACTGTGCCATTCAACTTTTTTCCCAATGTCATCGATCTCCAATATAATTTAGTCTTAATAAATTTTTCCTGATATAAGAAAAGCTCAAATACCATATACCTTTTTATTTATCTGAGCCATGATTAAAATCTCCTACGTTTTCAATCATATTTATACATCTTCATAATTTTTTCATAGTAAATATCAATTGTATCAAATACTATATTCTCACAATTCTTACTGTATGCTTTTGTTCTTTCTTTATCACTCCAAAGTTTAACTATCTTACTCCTTAAGTCTTCTACATCACCACTTTTGAAAAGTTCACCGGTCTTACCAACTGCAATAAGTTCGGGAATTCCGCCCAAATCTGATCCTAACACAGGAGTCCCATACATTTGACTTTCCATAACTGTAAAAGGACAATTCTCATACCACTCTGAGCTCAAAATTGTAAATCGTGCTTTTTGAATCGTGTCCTGTAATTGTTCTCCAGAAATAAATCCTACATTCTTAATATTATCAATCATATTTACCTCTTGTTCTAAGGGACCATTGCCAGCAAAAACAAACGGAATTTCCGAAAGCGATTTACATGCGGTCAATAAAGTACCTATACCTTTCTCAAAAGAGTAACGTCCAAAATATAAAACATAATCTTCTTTTTCTCCACTCAATTCTACCGAACCGTCCACGAAGTTTCGAAGCATAACAATCTTGTTTTTTAAGATTAAGTTGGTACCTAACTTTTCAGCCAAAAAATTACTCGGGCTAATTATTGTATCAATCATTTCATAGGTTCTCAAATATTTATATATGTATCCTTCCATCATGCCAATAACACTTTTTATTATTGATCCATGAATACATTTTCCTATAACACAATTAATCATTTTACCGTCCAAACATTTTGTACAGAGTTGTTTCGTAATGGGATTTTGCATCATATGGTTAGGGCATACTAATTGGCTATCATGAGCTGTCATTACTATTTTAGTTTTATTTCCTGTATGTTTTTTATATTTTCGAATTTCATAGAGAATAGAAGGTGTTAATTGAAAATTAAAATTATTTAAATGAACTACATCCGGATTAAAATCATCCAATACTAAACGTATTTTTCTTCTCGCATTGGAAGAATAAATTGTTTTAAATGGATACATTAACTTTGCGATTCTTGAACCTTTATGAAAGTCCATGGGATTTGTATATGCATTAACTCTATTTCCCACACAACGCCTCTCATGTTCCATACCAAAGTATTCAACTTTATGGCCTTTGGCTTTCATATAATTTCCCAGTTTAAATATATACGTTTCTGCCCCCCCATTTGGAAAGAGAAACTTGTTGACCAGCAAGATATTCATATCACTCCTCCACATTATTTTGCCTTATAAACTTTCTAAAACACATAATGATTTAGCCCGCTTAACTCGGCTTATATTTTCCCCCGCTCTTGCCTTTTCATCATAGCAAAATGCAGCTTAATACTGTTAATCAATAAATTCACACAACGCCTATAATGTCATTTATTTCGCTGCAGGCTTACACCTATACTTTGGTATAACTTTAGAGTCTTTTCCACCACATCATTCCAGTTATACTTTTTACAAATAAAATCAGCTGCCATGTTTTTATAAGCGGAAACCTTATTCACATCTGAACACAACATCTGTAGCTTCTCTGTCAAGTCCTCTACGTCGCTTTTCTTAAATACCACAGCATGGTCCTCGATAACCTCTTTGCACTCTGCAATATCAGATGTCAGGCAGCAATTATCATAACTCATGGCTTCCAGTAAGCTAAGCGGCATTCCCTCAAGATCACTCGGAAGCGTATATACATAAGCGTTACTATACAGCTCCTCAAGCAACTCACCCTGAACAAAACCGGTAAAGATAATCCTTCCGTCTCCACTAGCCATCTCCAACAGCTCATTCATAAAGGTGTCCGTATCACTTGCTCCGCCGGCAATAACCAATTTCTTATCGGTTTTGACCATCTTATATGCATCAATTAGATAACGCAGCCCCTTCTCCGGAACAATACGTCCAAGGAAAAGAATGTAATCATCTTTATGTAGCCCAAATTTTTTTATGATTAACCTGGCTTCTTTTTTAACTGGCCGATTAACACCATTGGGGATAAATACTGTTTCACGGTTATAGTTATCCTTGAAATATTTCTGAAGATTTTTACTAAGAACTATGATCTCATCCGCGTATTTTACAGCAACCTTTTCTCCCAGCTTGATGTATTTCGATCCAAAACCGCTTCGCCACTTTTCCCTTTTCCAATCCAGACCATGTATGGTTATCACTGTTTTTTTGCCGAACAAATGCGGCAGCCATAGCATGACACAGGAGCCTTCAGCATGATAATGAATTACATTGTAATTACCAAAGGCAGCTTTCAAAGATGCAAACACCGAGGAAGTAAATGCTGCAAGACCTTTACAGTCAATGGTGAACACCGATTTCAGCCTGACTCCTTTAAATTCTTTTGCCGCCCGGGTATCATAATCCTTACCGGATACATGATGTCCTCTCCGATTATAGCAAGTAACGGAATGGCCCAGCCGTACCAACCTGGTCGAAAGCTCTTTAACAACAATTTCAATCCCGCCTTCTCTGGAAGGGATACGTTTATGACCCAGCATAGCTATTTTCAATTTTTTATTTTGAATCTTCATCCTATCCACCTTAAAATTAATACATATATATCATCTATCTCAATTACTTCGCTCCTCTTCCAAACACTACTACCCATACAGTCTTCAGAATAATCTTCATATCCAGCTTCAATGACCAATTATCGATATACTCCAGGTCCAGCTTTACTACATCTTCAAAGTCTGAAATATCACTCCGGCCGCTGACCTGCCATAGCCCCGTCAGCCCGGACTTTAATGCCAGCCTTCTCTTATGCCTTCCCTCATATTGCAGAAATTCCTTCTCCGTCGGAGGTCTTGTCCCGACCAGGCTCATATCACCTCTTAAGATATTGATAAACTGCGGGAATTCATCCAGACTGGTTTTACGAAGAAACCTGCCCACCCTGGTAATTCTCGGGTCATCCTTAATCTTGAACATCAATCCGTTCATCTCATTCTTATCCATCAGTTCTGCCAGCCTCTTCTCTGCATCCGGATACATGGATCGGAACTTATATATTTTGAAGCGTCTTCCATTTCTTCCGATTCTGGTCTGGGAGAAGAAGATAGGGCCGGGTGATTCAATGAAGATTGCCGGTGCGATTAATATCGTCATAAATACGGTAAGGATGCTTCCAATCAGTCCACCGAGGATATCCAGCATCCGTTTCAGCTGCAGCTGATCCTCATTATATAACCTGGAACTGAAGGTAAGCACATGGTAACCATTCATATCCCTTACTATCTTCTCACGCAGCTTCAGTCCGAAGGTGTTGATACTGAGATTTACCGTCATTCCCATACTTTCGAATTCCATAATAACCTTCTCCAGGCTGATGACCTGGGCATCCTCCTCCGTGAAGTGGATAAGAACAGCATCGATGGCTTCCTGCTTTGCGACATCAAACATGTTATTTCGATTTGCCTTGATCATAACCCCGTCGATCTTCTTGCCAATCATATCAATGTCTATTATGGTAATATATGTAATATGATAATTCCAATCGTTTTCCTTCCGGATTCGGGACAACACCTTTTTCACCTGATTTGTTGTAGTGATAATCATCAGCCTTGAGCAGGATTTACTTTTCCGATAGATGGATAGGAATAGCACCTTGTAATACTGCCTTGCAATATAGGTCACCATAATATTCAGTGCTATGAAGCATAGGAAGAAGGCACGGGAGTAGGTGGCACCCTCTTGGAAGAGGAACATGACGGCCGTCAATAAAGCTGCCATAAATAAGTTCAGCTTTACAACTACCACCAGTTCCTCATAGAATCCTCTTTTAAACAGTCTGCTGTAAGTATTGTACAAATAATAAACGATGACATATACAGCAAGTATGATGGTAAATGCAACCCCATATACATTATTCAGGAATAGCCTCCCGGAAAACTCTCCATATCGGATCCAAGCTGTCAGCAGGAAGGATATAATAATACTAAATAAATCAACTAACAGGAGGTATCTGTTTGGCATATCTTTATTCCACTGATCCATTCATAAGTTCCTTCTTTCCTACGCTTCCTGCATAAATTTCTCCTCATCCGATGTATCATAAGCCCCATAACTAATAATGGCTAACTGCCTTCTCTTTACTATTACTGTAATCATGGTAAGCAATAATATAATCAGACTTACTGTAATAAGGAGAGCGCCGATGTGAAAACCTGCCTTTTGTATTTGATTACCACTCTGATATATTACAGTCCCATCAGGCCCCGTGATCTTTTCAATATCTCCTTTAAGATCGAAGGTTAAGTTAAGTCCGCATAGCTGATAGATCTCCTGCATGGTATTGATTGCTATCCCTTTGGCATCCAGAGTCATCCTTACTATATCCCTGTTATCCTCCAGCAGGAATATTCTATTCAAGATATGTATCCTATTACTTATCTTCTGCGCTTCCGGAGAGCCCAAATCAATCCCGGTGCTGCCCAGATATTCCTTAAGATAATAAATCAGTTTACTATGTACAGAAGTCTGCGGCCTGCTTAAATCGGGCTGGATCGATACCATGCTATATAATTCACAGAGAATGTTCCGTTCATTATTATTAAATTCCCTACTAAATATCAGGTTACTATAAATGGCCGCTGCCCGGTTCGTCGCTGCCGCTGTCCTGATATCCGTTCGTGCAACGACTATAATACATGATATGGAGCATAAAACAACCAATGTAATTAACGGAAGAAACATCCTTTTTCCTAGACTTCCTGTGTTCAATATAATTCCCCCCTGATGATACTACAGCCATTATTCCTAAGTCTGCAGAAATCCGCTCCGGATTACTAATTATTTAATCCGCAGGGTCCTGCCTTTTTCTCGCTGCAGCTTCCTCTGCCGCAATCATATAAGATTGCTTCGAGTTTATCCTTACCATCAGTTACGTTCTCAGTAAAACTAAGGGATCATATTGTGCTTAATGAATTCATATGTTTCACTCATTATTCATGAATAAGTTTATCCTCCAACATCCTGGCTGGATTATCCCATACCAGTTTATTTATCATGGCTTCCCCGTAATCTTTTTCCAAGCTTCTTAAGGTCTTGCTTACATAGGGCGGCCTGTATTTCGTTCCATGGGTATCTGTCCCCAGGAAATGTATCCAGTTCCGGTCAAGCAGCTTTCTGCAATGTCTTCCAAGCGTATGAAGGATGCTGCTGATGGATGAGATATTGATCTGGATATAAGCGCCGGCTTCTACCAGCTCCCCCACCTGATCCGGCTTCTTAAGAAGACACAAATACCTCTCTGAATGGGCAATAATAGGAATATACCCTTCCATCAGGAAGATTCTGATACTGCCATAAATCTCGGTAAAGTCAGTATCAGGAAAATATTCCACCAGAATATATCTGGTATTATTCAGAGTTAATGCGGTTCCCAGCTTCAAGGCATCAATAATTCCCGGATAATATAATAATTCATGTCCAAGATATATTAAGAAATCCTCTGGGAGTATCTTCTTCACCTCTTCTAACAGCTTGTACAAATCCGATACATCAGTATTGTTACGCCCCAGCTCATAATGGGGAGTTGCAATCATCCCTCTTATGCCTTCTTCGTATGCAATGTCGAGTATCTTCCTTGCATGCTCCATATTCCTGGCACCATCATCGACACCAGGGAGAATATGACTATGTATATCAATCATTCTCAGCAAAGGATTTCCTCCCAAATTAAATATCCAAATTTCCCCAGCAAATGCATTATATAACATGGAACTACTAATTGCAACCCAATTTTTGTAATTTATAGGTTGATTGATCTTTCTTTTTCAACATATTACACTTTTAACCACTACTGATTGACTTCCATATATAATGAATAAATATAATATTTTGATTGTAATAATCAGTTTAATAGAGTATACTTATCAATATTACATTTTTTTACATTTCGGAGGATTACTATGAATCAAACCCAAAATGTACTGATCAAACTTCTGTCAAATGCTATCCATAATATAGAACCCATCCAGATGATGCCCGGAGAATATGATTGGAATTCAATTTATGAAATAGCATACTTACATCAGGTACATACTTTGTTATTCCCTATAATAATCCGCCTTTCAGCTGAATATCGCCCTTCGGCCGAACTGGTAACACAATGGGAGGAAGCTGCTCTCCAATCCGCCGGTATTCAGCTGACAGAGATGCATCGGCTTTCTGATCTGCTCCGGACATTTCAGCAGGCTGGTTTGCCTGTGATTATTTTGAAAGGATTAATCCTAAGGCGGCTATATCCGCAGCCGGAGCTGCGCACCATGTCGGATGCCGATATTCTGGTTCACGAATATGATCTGGAGAAGGCGTCTGCCCTATTACAAAGCTTGGGTTATACGAAAGGTGAAGTAAGTATCAAGCATATCAGCTTTTATCACAGATATTTTCAGACCGTTGAATTACATAGCATGCTTGTCGATACAGATTTATTCCCTGCTGCAAAAATCATCTCAGACCAGCTCTGGATGACTGCTGTTAAGGTTGATTTCTATGGTGCGGCTGTCCTGGCCTTATCACCCGAATATCAGCTTCTCCATCTTATTTTGCATATGGCCAGCCATATGCAAAACTACGGCTTTGGCTTAAGACAGTTGTGTGATTATACCTTAACCGCAGAAGCCTATAAGGATAGAATTGATTGGGGCCTGCTTGAGCTTATGCTTGAAAACTGTAAAACCGTCCGTTTTGCGCAGATCATAACAGCTCTATGCAATCAATTATTCGGCCTGGATATTCCTCATTGCAGTTTGAATTCCAAAGATATTGATGCATTACATCTTGAAGCTTTCCTTGATGACATCATCACCGGTGGAGTATACGGTAAAAATGATACTTCAAGAAAAATAAGCAGTTCCTTCCTTCATTACGTAAATGATATCAGCCTAAAGCACCCCTCTTCCCATATCAAATTCCTCCTGCAATATACGTTTCCATCGAGAAGAAAGTTGGAAAACCGGCATTTCTATGTGAAGAAATATCCTTTCCTCCTCCCCCTTGGATGGATTCATCGTTTGATCAATAGCATTCTTCGTAAGGATATGAGTGCCCGGGAGAAATTATTCTTCTCAAAAAGGAATCGATCTTTCATCCATAGCCGCGCTAAACTGCTGCATTGGCTGGGACTGCGCCATTAGTCTCATGGATGTCCTGCAAGTATCCATCGTTAAGCTGCAGGACACGATCACAAATTCTAAGGAGAGAGGTCCTATGAGATATGATGATGCAGGTTCGCCTGGGAGACAGCTCAGCTATTGTATGGATGATCTTCTTTTCTGTCTCCTGGTCAAGTGCCGATGTAGCTTCATCCAGAATTAAAATCGGGGCCTTCCGTATCAATGCCCTTGCTATGGCGATGCGCTGGGCCTGTCCCTCCGAAAGTCCTAAGCCATGCTCCCCGATGACTGTCCTAAGACCTTCCGGCAAAGATTCAATATAGTCCCATATGTCCGCACCCTTCAGAGCTTCCGTGAATTCTTTTTCTGATTCCCTGTTAACTCCCATCTGCAAATTCTCTAATATTGTTCCCGAAAATAGTGTATTTCCCTGAGGCACATAGGATATGAGTGCTCTACTGGCGGCATTTAGTTCTACTGCTCTTCCAGTTGTATTATTAAATGTGATTTTACCGGTGTCCGGTTGAAGAAGTGAGAGTATCAGCTTTATTATCGTCGTCTTTCCTTCCCCGGAGGGTCCAATAATTCCTATAATTTCACCGGGTAATATCTCAATAGATATATTTTTTAAGATTTGAAAACCCGGTTCATATCCATAACTGACCTGGTCAAAGGTGATTCCTGCCGCAGTTAATCCTGACAGCTCGCCCTGCCTGGCTTCCGTATGTAATACCTCCAACTCCATCAGTCTCTCTGCCGATGCTGTAAGTGCAATAAAACGGGGCATCGTGTATGCAAGACCGACAAACGGCGCTTGTACTCTCTCTACCAGTTGTAGAAATGCCGTCAGTGTTCCGAAAGTGGCTTTTCCCTGGACCAGCCGCAAGGATCCCCAACAAAAGGATAGAAAATATCCTAACCAATACCCGGCTGACAATACGGAGCTTGTTACCACTCCCATGTGATTCCGGCGAAGCCCCCAGGTCAGTTTATTTTTCTGCAACTTCTCAATTCTTCGTTTACTTTCCTCTTCATAACAGAACGTTTTGATAATAAGCATATTCTGAATATATTCTTGAATATAGGATCTAAAACTACTCTCCGCCTCCTGAGCTTTCTTATGGATCGGCTTCCACTTACGCCCAAGAATACGACTGGTGACCACTGCTGTCGGCCCCAGCAGAAACGCCAGGATGGCCAGCGTCGGATCGAATATCATCAGTGTTATAAAGGCTGCCGTAATACTGACACCCAGGGAGACTACTTCCGGGATGATATTTACCCATACCTCCACTACGATGCTCATATCACTGGTAATACGGGTGAGTATATCCCCACTGTGATACTTAGTGAACTCAAGCCACTCTATGTTACTTAAATGTGATAACAGCTTTTTCTGCATCTGATTTATCATAAGCTCTGAGGTTCGATATGACATAGTTGAGATGTAGGCCGTCAGACCGATCTGTATTAATATAACGAAAATAAATGCAATTCCTGCCCAGACTCCCTTCATCCACAATCGGTCTGCTGCCGCATCCACGAGAAATTTGGATATCCATGCAAGACTGACCTCCAGCAGAGACAATAATGCTCCGGATACAATAATGACAGTGATAGGTGCAAAAAAGGATTTTGCCTGTTCAAACATCCATCTGACTGTTTTCCTTATACTTTCCAAGACGCTACCCTCCTAAGGCAGTCTGTCGCCAGCTCACGAATAGATCTGTATAAACGAAATATCCTATGTCGATAGGGAATCATTCGAATCCAAACCAAAGACAGAAATCTCCAATAATATGCTTCACAGGAGATCCTCCTATTCTTTCGATAGATCCGGAGGGCCTTCGCGATTACCTGGTGGCGATAGATCCGTTCTTTCTCTTGTTGTTGTGCATCTCCCATAATATCAATGTGATGACTCCATTTATGAACAATACGATGCAGAATATACTCACCGCTGTCTCTTTGTATAAGAACAATGTCACCCGCCCTAAGCTTATCAAAATCTGTATTCGCCAGCAGGACTGAGTCCATGCCCTCACGTAAAAAGGGATACATACTCGTTCCTGTTACCGTAATCCGTACTCTTATGCCTTTATGTAACAGCTTTTCAATTAGCGGAAACATCTCCTTCGCTTTCACGAGCTTTATTTTCAGGCCTGACTTCTTATTCATGCTTCTGCCAAGCCCGCTCTAATCAGTTCTGATGTAAATTCATAGACATCGGCTTGTGCTGTGGCTTCATCTACTTCATATTCATTGGCCATACACTCAGCTAATTTTTTCTCGTCCACCGACTGATTAATTATTTTTCTCCAGAGGAATGCTCCGCTTTCGCTAAGACTGATCAGACAATTGAACTCCACTACCCGCTCTCCAATCGGTATTACAATAAACGATCCCGCTATTTCCCGTAAAATAAAACCTTCCTTGATTTTCATACTAAAAACAATGCCTCCTCATAACATACAATCTTTGGGCTGCAGAAACAATGTGATCAGATAATTTTCTCTTCCTGATCCACTTCATCTTTATCTTCTATTATCTTCTCATATGCCCGCTTATAATAATTTCTGGTATAATAATGTTTATATTTCTTATACTTCCTTCCATAATACTTATACTTTTTACTTCTTAAATCTACTTTGTTCAGCACCGCCCCTAATAATCTGCACTTACTTTTTTCTAATTGTTTCTTCACCCTTTGGGCAATCTTATAGCTGATAGCACAGGACTCAATGACCATGATAACTCCATCACATTGTTCCGCTACGATAACACTGTCCACTACACTTCCCAACGGCGGTGTATCTATAATAATATAATCATATTCACCCTTCAGCATCTTAATCAGCTCTGCAAAGCTATCGCTGGCTAAAAGCTCTGCCGGATTAGGCGGTACCGGTCCGGTAAAAATCATATCCAAATTCTTAATATTGGTCTCATAAAGTAATTCACTCAGATCGTTCTGCCCGGATAAATAATGTGTCAGTCCCAAAACCGGTTTATCAGGCATCAGGCGACCTACGGTGACAGACCGCCTCAAATCGGTATCTATGTAAAGTACCATCTTGCCCGCCTCAGCAAAAGATTCTGCCAGATGAAAGGATACATAGGATTTTCCTTCATTCGGTAAGCAACTTGTAATACATATGACTTTAATGTTATTTCCGCATAGCTGTATATTCGTCCGCAATAGTTTGTAAGCTTCATTCGTAAAAAAACTTGGCTTTTCAAGTTTTTCCAAAGTAATTTCCTGCATTTTCTTCTCCTTTACAGCTTAAGCAATCTTTTTACTATTCTGTCTTACTTTATTTTTTATTTTATTCTTACCATTATCCAGCGGTATTGAACTGAGTGTTGTTAACCCCAAATATTTTTCGATATCCTCGGAAGTCTTGATGGAATCATTCTTAAGATATAAGAATACGATCAGTGCAGCGGACAAAAAGATTCCTGCAGCACCTCCCAATAATACATTACGTCTGATATTCGGACTTGAAGGATAGTATGGCAGATCCCCTAATTCCACAATATTGATCATTTCCATCTGCATTATATCTACCAGGCGTACTGACGACACTTTTGCCACTTCATTTACAATCAGCTGGGCCATCTCCGGATTCGGATGATATGCTGTAATCTCTAAAACGCGGGTTTCCTCCGGCACATTAACTTCTAACATGCCTGCCAATTCTTCCGGGTACATATCAAACCCTAAATTACGAATTACCTCTTCCGTAACCGGGCGGCTCTTTACAAGTATGATATAATCCTTAGTCAGATAACCGCTGGATTCCAGGTCGCTCCAGGTGATAAAGTCGGTATCTGAATATGCTCTGTTTATTACATATAATTTAGCAGTAGAGGCATAAACCGGTACAATTTTATATTGCGTATAAATCCCGGCCATACTGGCGGTTAGCATACCAACTATAATTATGATCCATAGCTTATAGATCAGCACATATACTATCTCCCCTATATTAATCTCAAATTCATCATTTTTCTTTTCATCCATGCCAATTCCTCCATAACTTTATCTTGTCCAATTCAATAAGTGGATTATATAATACATAATTTACATTTACAACCTAATAATAGCAAAAATAGGAAAATCCGATTTACAGATTTTCCTATTTTTATACAGTGTTTTTAAATTTTCTTGTACATTTTATCGCATGTGACTTTATTCATTGAAAAAGTCTAAAGTAGGTCCCCTCATGTTTATTTTAGTCTGATTTCGTATGTTTTACCGCAATATAAATCAATTATATACTAAAATTGACAGCTATCTTACAAATGGGTTCCGGCTTTAACGGTGCCTCATCAACAGAACGGAGCCTCTTCTCCATGACCAGCAAATCCCACCATTTACCCAGCTTATAGCCCGTCTTAGGATATACTCCCACTTTTGTAAACCCAAATTTCTGATGCAGCTTAGTACTGCTTTCATGATGATATGTGATCAAAGCATATACCGTATAATAGCCCTGCTTCTCCAGCAGCTCAAATAAACAATTGTACAGGGCTGTAGCAATACCCTGCCTATGAACATCCTGATCAATATAGACGGAGCATTCACAGTCCCACTGAAATGCAGCCCTCTCTTTAAACCTCGAACCGTATGCATAGCCAAGAATCCTGCCGTCCTTCTCATAGACCAGCCACGGATACTGACAAAGCACTGTCTCCATCCGCTTTCTAAATTCCTCCAATGGAACAATATCATATTCAAAGGTAATCGCCGTGTTTAATATATACGGCTCATAAATCGTATAGATTGCAGGGGCATCTTCCAGAGTTGCCATCCTGACTGTGGGGTTATTCATCTTAATCCTCCATGCTGCCTCTTTCGTTTTTATTATTGTAGTTTAGATTATTATAGCACATGATAGCCTCTCTAACATCATATACTTAAAACAAAAAGGTTAATCTATGTTGCAAAAATTTATGTCGGCTGCAATCTATCTGCTGCTGGGTGCCTTTAGTCTTTATTTGATCTATATTATTCTTTCCGCATTAAGTTGGAAGATCTATGTCCGTATATATTCAAGCTATACCTTGGGACTTTTATTCCCATATCCAAAACTAAGCTCGATATTTATTATCCTGTCCGTGATATTATGCATATTAATCTTTGGCGTTGTTTTTATCTATGTCAAGCTCCGAAAACACTTTTTACGCAGGGTTAGATAAACGAGGCTGTTTCCTGGGAAACAGCCTTGTATTTTGTCGTTATAATTTCATCTTTTCAAATATAAAAATTTCTATTTCTCCACGTGATGGCAGGCCACCAGATGGCCCTGCTTCAGCTCCAGCTCCGGCTTCTCTTCCCTGCATATATCCGTGGCACGAGGACAGCGGCCGGCAAACGGGCAGCCCTTCGGTGTATTGATCGGACTCGGTACATCACCGGATAGAATCTGACGCTGCTTCTGAGCTTCCTGGTCCGGATCCGGAATCGGAACTGCGGACAGAAGCGCCTGGGAATAAGGATGCAGAGTCCTGGTATACAGCTCGTCACTGGTTGCCAGCTCTACGATATTGCCCAGATACATAACCGCAATACGGTCACTGATGTATTTTACGATATTTAAGTCATGGGCAATAAAGAGATAGGTCAGATTCAGCTTCTTCTGTAAATCATGCAGAAGGTTAATGATCTGGGACTGAATCGAAACATCCAGTGCGGAGATCGGTTCGTCACACACGATAAACTCAGGTTCAATTGCAAGGGCTCTCGCGATACCGATACGCTGCCGCTGTCCGCCTGAGAACTCGTGAGGGAAGCGGTTTGCATGCTCTCTGTTAAGGCCTACCAGCTCAAGCAGTTCGTATACCCTTTCCTGACGCTTTTTCTTATCATACATATTATGGATGATCATACCCTCTTCGACGATAGATCCGACTGTCATACGGGGATCCAGGGAAGAATAGGGATCCTGGAAGATAATCTGTGCCATTTTGGCATAGGCAAATAAATTCTTCTGGATGATCTCAATATCCTTCTTGCCATGATATAATATCTTACCGTGCGTCGGAGGATAAATACCCATCAGGACCTTGCCGAAGGTGGATTTGCCGCAGCCGGATTCACCAACCAGACCTAAGGTCTCACCCTTCATGATATCAATATTGACATGATTGACAGCCTTCAAAATCCCATCCGCCACCTTAAAGTGCTTGGACACATTTTGAATTTCAACCAACTTCTGCTGAGTACTGTTTATCGTATTATTCTTATTTTCCATAATAAACCTCCATGCTGCCAATGCCCCCGAATTTGGGCTTCAGCACAAATTTACCATGTGAATTGTGTTTTTTATAATTCACACTATTCACCTCCGCCCTGGGGACCCGGACAATCCTTATGCAGCAGCCAGCATGCGGAACGATGGTTTTTGTCAGGCTCAAAATGCGGCGGCATCTCTGTCAGACAGATTTTCATCGTATGCAGACATCTGCTGGCAAACGGGCAGCCAACCGGAGGATTTAAAAGATCCGGAGGTGTTCCGCCGATGGATACCAGCCGGACACTGCGGTCCATATCCGTCTTAGGAAGGCTCCTCAATAACGCCTTCGTATAGGGATGGGAAGGACGGTAAAAGATATCCTCCGCGGTACCTGTTTCAACGATTTTACCTGCATACATAACCGCTACACGGTCAGCCATGCTCGCAACAACACCAAGGTCATGGGTAATCAGGATAATGGCTGTGTTGGTCTGTTCCTGTATTTCCTTCAGAAGATCCATGATCTGGGCCTGGATCGTAACATCCAGAGCGGTTGTCGGTTCATCCGCAATCAAAAGCTTCGGTGCACAGGATAAGGCCATAGCAATCATGACTCTCTGTCTCATACCGCCGGAGAATTCATGAGGGTACTGCTTTACACGCTGTTTTGCATTTGGTATCTTAACAATTTCCAGCAAACGGATTGCTTCTGCAGTTGCCTGCTCCTGGGATAATTTCTGATGGTGGCGGATTGCTTCTGTCAGCTGCTTACCAACCTGCATCGTAGGATTTAAGCAGGTCATGGGATCCTGGAAAATCATGCTGACATCCTTACCGCGAATCTTCATCATCTCTTTCTCTGATGCCCTTACGATATCTTTATCTGCTAATATAATTTCTCCGCTAACAATTCTTGCCGGCGGCATGGGATTTAATTTCATAATGGTCTGTGCTGTTACGCTCTTACCGCAGCCGCTCTCTCCAACGATAGCCAGTACCTCTCCCTGTATCAGATCAAAGGTGACACCACGAACTGCCTTCACCTCACCGGCATAGGTATCAAAGGATACATGTAAATCCTTAACTTCCAATACTTTATTCATGACATTACCTCCTTAACCTGGGATCCAAAGCATCACGCAAGCCATCTCCCAATAAGTTAAAGGACAACATGGTTAAGCTGATGCAGAGGGCGGGAATTAAAAGCTGGCTGGGATAGGACTGGAATACCCAACTTCCTTCACTTGCCATAATACCCCAGCTGGACTTCGGGATCGGAACGCCCAGGCCGATATAGCTTAAGAAGGCCTCGGTAAAGATTACACTGGGAATTGTCAGGGTAATATTTACGATTACCACACTTAAGGTGTTGGGGATCAGATGCTTGAAAATAATCCTGGAAGGCTTGGCCCCCATAACTCTGGCCGCAGTAATATAATCCTGCTGTTTTAAGCTCATGACCTGTCCGCGTACCAGTCTTGCCATACCGGTCCAGCCCACGGCGGCATAGGCAATAACCATAGTCATAACACCGGGCTCCAATACCATCATTAATAATATTACGATAATAAGGTATGGGATACCGTTTATTACTTCAATAATTCTCATCATGAGATTATCTACCGCACCGCCGGTATAACCGGAGATACCTCCGTAAATGATACCAATAATGCAGTTAACGATAACTGCTGTGATCGCAATAAACAGGGAAACCCTGCCGCCGGACCAAATTCTTGTAAAGATATCACGGCCCAAGGTATCCGTTCCGAATAAATGTACATGACCGTCCACCGGGTCCTTAAAGCCTACAGGCGCATCCGTGTGGGCATAATGCTGCTCACTGATTGTATAAGGAGACAGAATCGGAGCAATAATGGACAGTAACGCAATAAACAGAACAATTCCTAAACAAATCATAGCTGCCTTATTCTTCCTAAGGCGGTGCATTGCATCCTTCCAATAGCTGATGCTGGGCCTTGTGATGGTTTCACTAAGAGCGGTATCGCCGCCTACCCATTCAAACATATTTTTTTCTATTTTCATGTCTTTATTGTCCATTGTATCACTCCTTTGCTTCCGATAGCTTAACACGGGGGTCAATAAAGCCATATGCAAGGTCAACAATCAGGTTTGCAATAACCAGGAAAGCCCCGTAGAATAAGGTAATGCCTGATATCATCGTATAATCCTGCACCTTAATGCTGTTAACAAAAAACTTACCCATACCGGGGATGGAGAATATGCTCTCAACAACGAAAGCACCGGTCAGCACTGCCGCAGCGATAGGACCCAATACAGTAATAACCGGCATAATCGCATTACGGACCGCATGCTTCCAGATGATTTTCTTCTGGGACAGGCCTTTTGATTTCGCGGTTTTAATATAATCCTGTCCAAGAACATCCAGCATACTGGTTCTCATTAATCTGGAGACCGTCGCCATAGACCCGAAACTTAAGGCAAAGGCAGGCAAGAGCTTGCTGTTAAAGCTTTGCCATCCGTAAATGGCAAATACCTTAACCCCGGTCAGCTGAAACAACTGCAATCCTAGAACATACTGGAGCAGGGAGCCGACAATAAAGCTTGGTACGGATACTCCGATGATGGCAATCAGCATCGTCAGCGTATCCCAGACAGTACCTCTCTTTACGGCGGCTACAATGCCTAAGAATACACCCGTTATCGTAGCAAAAATCAATGCCCTGATTCCTAAATCAAATGAATATGGAAATGCTTGTATAATTTTATTTGTTACAGGGGTGTTGCTGTAATACATGGAAAGGCCTAAATCTCCTTTCAGTATGTTCCCCAGATACATTGCAAACTGTGTCATCACCGGCTTATCAAGACCATATTTTGCGTTCAATGCCTTCATGGTCGCCTCAGGTATTGCCTTTTCTCCTATGAAGGGGTCCCCGGGCAGTAAACGCATCATAAAGAATGTGATGGCACACAGGGTAAGCAGCGTTAAAAGTGCATAGAATAATCGTTTCACAATATATTTTAACACAAGCAATCCTCCTTTCTGTTATTATTTATTCTCTGGCTAATCGGACATGCTGTCACCTTGTGCCCTAAGAATTGTTATCCTATATTGCTTTTAATCCTTACTATCTTTCTGTTCTGTAAAAAGTAATATAGGATGGCAATTCTATCAGGATACCGGTCTCTTGTCCATCCGTACATACCGTATTATTATACTATATAATCACGCATTTGTCGTGTTCTTTTCGTCGTTTTCGTTTGGGTATTAGTGGAATTTACAATTTTACAAAAGTTTGGTGCGGGTTGCCTATAATACAGCCCGCACCAACTTGATGAATTTTGTAAACTGCAAATATTACTTCGCTAATTTAACAAATCTGTAATTCATGTCCTGGAATGCTGTTCTGAGAACACCGGATTCAATCTTGCCGCTGAAGACATAATCTCTTACTCTCCAATAAACAGGGCCGATCGGCAGATCTTCCATTAATAGCTTCTCAAGATCCATTAAATAACCGAAACGGGTCTTATTATCTGTCTCTTTACGAGCCTTATCTAATAATTCATCGTATGCAGCACTGGAATAGCTGGTATGGTTATTGCCGTTGCCGCTTTCAAATACATCAAGGAAGGTCATAGGATCGTTGTAGTCAGGACCCCAGCCGGCAAATACCATAGAGAAATCTTTGTTCTGCATTCTCTCGATCCTGCTCTTTAAAGGCATGGACTCAACCTGGATTTCAAGGCCAAGATTAACTCTTAACTGCTCCTGAACGAAGGATGCATATTTGATTGCGGTATCACTGTCATCACAGATCATGGAAAGCTCAACCTTATCTGTGCCGAGCTCTTCAAGAGCCTTGGCATAGAACTCTTTTGCCTTTGCAGCATCAAGCTTAGGTATTAACTCACCAACTTCATCAGCAAACTTCTTCTCTAAACCGTTTAATGCAGGAGCGGTAAAGGCAACAGCTGCCTTGGAGCTGTTCTTAACGATGGAATCTACGAAAACCTGCTTATCAACTGCATAAGTAAGTGCCTTACGAAGATTTGCATTCTGTAACTGCGGATCTGCCAGGTTGAACTCTAAATAGAAGGTAGCACCATCATCATAGGAAAATACAGGGAAATTCTCGTCTCTTAAGGACTTAGCCTGGTCACCATTCACACCGATAAGATCAATTTCACCAGCCTTAAAAGCGTTTAATGCAGCGTTTGTATCGATAATCATAACCATATTAATCTTGTCGAGATTGATATTCTTAGCATTATAGAAATCAGGATTCTTCTCAAGAACAATCTTGCTTTCATGCTCCCAGGAGGTCATCTTGAAAGGTCCGTTGTAAACCATCTTGTCGGCTTCGGTACCGTAATCAGCACCAAAGTCTTCGTATGCCTTCTCATTTACCGGTGCGAATACACCGAAGGCTAAGGTAGACAGGAAGTAGGATGCAGGATATTCTAAGGTTACTTCCAGCTTATAAGTATCAAGAGCCTTGAAGCCCAGCTCTTCAGCGCCAACTTCACCGCTGTTGTAGGCCTGACCATTCTTGAAGATATAACCAAAGGATGAATAGTAGGCAGCAAACTCAGGTGATAACAGAGCCTTCCAGGCGAATACGAAGTCATGGGCGGTAACCGGCTCTCCGTTGGTCCATTTCATGTCATCGCGAAGATTGAAGGTGTAGGTAAGCTTATCTTCGCTTTCCGTCCAATCCTTTGCTACTCCGGGGATAACCTTGTCATTCTCGTCCAACATTACTAAGTTCTCAACTACGTGACGAAGAACAGAGAAAGAAACGGTATCTGTCATAGCAACAGAAAACATTTGCGGGGGCTCAGTTGCGATATTAACTGTGATTGCATTTTTCTCGGCAGTTCCGGGATAAGCGCTTCTGTCTGCAGAGCTCTGCTCATCCTTGGGTCCTGACTTTGCGCCGCAGCCTGCCAGCATTGTAACCGTCATGGCAAGAACTAAAAGAGCGGCAAGAAATTTCTTGGTTTTCATAAATAATTCTCCTCCTTTTTCTACATAAAAAGGAAGTATATTTTCCATACACTTCCTTAGTATATATGATGATTCAATCATAATACAAAAAATAAAAATAGTCAAGATAATAACTATAACCATTATGGTACAAATTATACAATCTATGCATAAAAATATCCCTTTTGCCAATAAATAATTCCTCTTATCACAAAACATCACCCCAAACATATAATGAGACATAAAGAAGTGAAAAGCCAGATTAATTATAAGAAGCAAAAGACAACTTCTGATAATTTATATTATTCATGTATTCTTCCGGGCTTTTTAATCTGCCTGGCGGCAGAATGGAGGGTTAATATGTCTCTTTCTTTTGATATCGGAATTTTCGGCGGCGACCTGCGGCAGGTATACATGGCAGCTTCCTTCCTGGCTAAGGGGTACCGTGTTGCATCTTACAGCTTAGCCGAGACGATCAATGATTATGTGGATGTACAATATAATCGGCTTGTCACGAATAAGAATTATTACCAGGCACACACATTAAGCGAACTCTTTGAAAACTGCACCGTATTAATCGGTCCCATTCCCATGTCCAGGGATCAGACTACGATTTATTCGAAAAATACACCCCAGGACCTTACAATTGCACATGCGGCCTATCTCTTAAAGGAAAAGCATATGCTGATCGGCGGCAATCTTCCGGACCCTTTGCTGGAGCTGTGCAAATCCAAACAGATCAGAAGCTACGACCTGATGGAGGATGAAAAGATAAGCATTCTGAATGCGATAGCAACAGCGGAGGGAACGATTATGGAGGCAATCAGGATCAGCAATCATAATCTCCATGGAAGCAGCTGCCTGGTACTCGGCTATGGCCGTTGCGCCAAGGTGCTGGCCCAGAAGCTTAAGGCGCTGGATGCCCATGTGACGGTGGTCGCCAGAAGCCGGGAAGCTCTCGCTTATGCTGCTGCCGCCGGCCATAATGCTCTTGCGTTATCCGACATGAATAGTATTCTTCCCTCCGTTCAATTTATATTTAACACGATCCCATCTTTAGTTTTAGATAAGGATTACTTAAACCTGGTAAATCCCAATGGGGTTATCCTTGACATCTCCTCAGCACCGGGAGGAATTGATTTTGAATATGCCGCCTCCCTGAAATTGAATGCCAAGCTGTTTCTGGGGATTCCAGGTAAAGTAGCCCCGAAGACTTCGTCCGATATCCTGGTTACTGAAATTATTGCCTTTATGAAAGAAGTGATTAAATGACCCTTAGCGGAAAAAACGTGGGCTTTGCCCTCACCGGATCATTTTGTACTTTTGACCGAGCATTCCTTGAGATAGAAAAGCTGGTTTCGGAAGATGCCAATGTATATCCCATCTTCTCCGGACCTTCCGGCACCTTCGATACCCGGTTTGGCAAAGCTAAAGACTGGCTTGCCAGGGCAGAGAAAATTGCAGGGAGACCACCGGTTACCACAATCATTGAAGCTGAAAAATTCGGACCGAGCAATCTGCTCGATGCCTTTATTATAGCACCCTGCACCGGTAACACTATGGCGAAACTCACCTATGGTATTACCGATTCACCAGTCCTGATGTCAGTGAAAGGGCATCTGAGAAATAACAAGCCCGTGGTTCTGGCTATCTCGACCAACGATGCCCTGGGTGCCAACATGAAAAACCTCGGTCTGCTGATGAATACGAAGAATGTTTATTTTGTTCCCTTCGGCCAGGATAATTATAAGGAAAAACCCTATTCCATGGTAGCACATTTCGATCTCGTCCTGCCCGCAATCATGGAAGCCTTGCAGGGGCGGCAGCTGCAGCCCGTTATTCTGTGCCCAAGATAATATTATAATTGGAAAGCAAAGGTGCTTTCCAATCCAAAACTGACCCGGATGTCTTATGGTTCAATGATCCCCTGCCATTTTTGGTTGTCTGCTTTATTCCACCAGGATGACATCGGTCCAGACCCCGGGTCTGTGAGGATTGGGGCATCTTTTATCTTGTCCTGATCCATAGCCCGAATATAATTTGATGAGGTGGTTTTTATGTGCGGTATTGCCGGTTTCAGCAGTCATATGGCTGACTATACGAAGGAACCTAATAAATGGCATAAGATATTGGAGGGAATGCGGCAGGCTTTATCACACAGAGGTCCGGATGATACAGGCGAGGTTCTGTTTCCCCAGGCCGGCCTTGGCCACACCAGATTGTCCATCATCGATTTAAACCGCGGGCACCAGCCGATGACCAGGCATAAATTCGGCGCTTCCTATACCATCATCTATAACGGCGAGCTCTATAATACGGAGGAATTGAGGGAGAATCTGATCCGTATGGGTTACCTGTTTAAAACCCATACGGATACCGAGGTAATCCTGGTCGGTTATATGGCCTTCGGTTGTGAATTCGTCAGGGAACTGAACGGCATCTTCTCCTTCGCCATATGGGATGATAACGAAAAAAGGCTTGTCCTGTTCCGTGACCGGCTTGGAGTAAAACCATTGTTCTATACGGTTGTCGATGATACGCTTGTATTCGCCTCGGAAATCAAAGCACTATTCGTATATCCCGGCTTTACACCCCGGGTCGATGCCGCAGGGCTAGGCGAAGTATTTGCACTGGGTCCGGCCAAATCTTACGGCAGCGGAGTATTTAAGGATATATATGAAGTTCTGCCGGGTCATTTCCTGATCCAGGATGCGAAGGGCAGGAGGGAAGCAGCCTACTGGAGTCTCATCAGCAAGCCTCATACCGACACCTATGAAGCTACGGTTGAGAAGGTTTCCTACCTATTATATGATGCGGTAAAACGGCAGATGATTTCCGATATTCCCATCTGCACCTTCTTATCCGGAGGTGTGGACTCAAGTCTGGTGACGGCTATCTGTGCCAAAGAATTGAACAAATCGGGAAAACAGATTGAAACCTTTTCCTTTGATTTTATAGATAATGCCAAACATTTCAAATCAAATTCCTTCCAGCCCGATCAGGACCGTCCTTACGTAGATATCATGGCAAAGCATGTGGGAAGCAAACATACTTATCTGGAATGTAATAATGATGATCTGGCCGATAAGCTTTATGAGGCTGTCATTGCCAGGGATTTGCCGAATATGGCCGATGTGGAATCCTCTCTGCTTTATTTCTGCGGCAGGGTGGCACAGACAAACCGGGTAGCTCTTACCGGGGAATGTGCCGATGAGATCTTCGGCGGCTACCCCTGGTTCCATAATCCCGAAATCATGGCCCTTGATACCTTTCCCTGGGCGGTTAACATGGATACCAGAAAGCTTCTCTTATCGGAGGATCTTCTATCCAAGGTTGATCTGGACAGCTATGTTCATACCGCTTATCAAAAAACCATTGCAGAAACCCCGAAGCTTATCGGAGAAAGCCCGCTGGAGGCCCGGCGCAGAGAGCTCTCTTTCCTGAATTTGAAATGGTTTATGGTCACCCTGCTGGACCGGATGGACCGCTGCAGCATGTATTCCGGTCTGGAGGCCAGAGTACCCTTCGCAGACCACCGAATTGTTGAATACCTATGGAATATCCCCTGGGAGATGAAGGCCCCTGCCGGAGTGGTAAAAGGCTTACTGCGGGAGGCCGGGCGAGGCTTGATCCCTGATGAAATCCTCTTCCGAAAGAAAAGCCCTTATCCCAAAACATATCATCCCGAATATGAGAAAATGCTGGGTAACCGGCTTCTGGAGGTGCTGAATAATCCCAATGCCCCGATCCGGCCTCTTCTGGATATCAGGAAGGTCAAAGCCTTCCTCTCCTCTCCCTCCGACTATGGGAAACCCTGGTATGGGCAGCTGATGGCCGCACCTCAGCTGATTGCATATATGCTTCAGGTAAATTATTGGCTGGAAAAGTATCATATCGAGCTTTTATGAATTATCCCGCCAAGAGTTTTGAAAAAGCCAAAATTCTTGGGATGATAAAAAAGCTGCCACCGAAATTCCCTTCGCAGGTTAGGAATCCGTGGCAGCTGATTCAATAATATTATGTGTTCTTCTCTGTATTGGGTTTCTCAATCTCCGCGATGGCATTCTTCTTCATGGGGATGCGGCAGTTCTTGTTATTGCCGAATTCTACAATTACGATTTCATCCATAACATCGATTACGATGCCGTAAAAGCCGCCGGATGTCAGAACTGAATCCCCTGTTGCAACAGTGGAAAGCATTGCCTGCATCTGTCTCTGTTGCTTCTTCTGCGGACGGATCAGCATGAAATACAGCAAAAGACCTAATACGCCGATCTGTATGATGATTACCGTCCAACCGGAACCAGTGCCTGCGCCGTC
The DNA here is from genome assembly GCA_023423335.1 of Bacillota bacterium. GTDB lineage: Bacteria > Bacillota > Clostridia > Lachnospirales > Lachnospiraceae > Mobilitalea. The sequence continues at coordinate 227,461 of JAFAFU010000074.1, forward strand.
AGCTGCAGCTGCCGCATCACCGGCTAAAAGTGCTAAATAATTCATTGAATAAACCTCCTAAGTTTAATTTTATTAATTATCGCTCCGTTCAAATCCCTCGAGCTTTTTCTTCTTATACTGCTGATAATTTTTGTTTCGGATGGCCTCCCTGATTTCCTCCATCATATGATTATAGAAATAGAGGTTATGGAGTACCAGCAGTCTCATGCCGAGCATTTCTTTGGCTTTCAGTAAATGCCTGATATATGCTCTGCTGTACACCTTGCAGGCCGGACACCCACAGCCTTCTTCAATCGGCCGGTCCTCCAGTTCGTACCTTGCATTCAGAAGATTCATCTTACCTTCATTCGTATAAGCATGTCCATGTCTTCCATTCCGTGAGGGATACACACAGTCAAAGAAATCCACTCCGCGGTCCACTGCCTCCAGAATATTTGCGGGTGTTCCGACGCCCATCAGATAAACCGGTTTATGAAGCGGCAGGTATGGGACCGTCTCTTCAATAATCCGGTACATCTCACTATGGCTTTCTCCTACGGCCAGACCGCCCAGTGCATACCCATCCAGCTCCAGCCCGGATATCCTCTTGGCATGTTCAATTCGGATATCCTCAAAGGTTCCGCCCTGGTTAATGCCAAATAGCATCTGCTGCGGATTAATGGTATCCTCCAGGCTGTTCAGACGTTTCATCTCCGCCTGACAGCGTATCAGCCACCTGGTGGTGCGGTCCACAGAAGCCTGCATATATTCTCTGGTTGCCGGATGCGGGGGGCACTCATCAAAGGCCATCGCTATCGTGGATGCCAGATTGGACTGGATCTGCATGCTCTCCTCCGGTCCCATAAATATCTTCCTGCCATCGATATGGGAGTTAAAATACACTCCCTCCTCCTTGATCTTACGTAAGCTTGACAGCGAAAACACCTGGAAGCCTCCGGAATCCGTCAATATCGGTTTATCCCAGACCATGAATTTATGAAGTCCGCCCAGCTGCTTGACAACCTTGTCTCCCGGTCTCACATGAAGATGGTAGGTATTGGACAGCTCCACCTGGGTTCCGATCGTACCCAGATCCATTGTAGAGACTGCTCCTTTAATTACCGCTGCGGTTCCGACATTCATAAATACCGGTGTCTGTATCGTTCCGTGCACGGTTTTAAATTCACCGCTCTTGGCACACCCATCCTGCTCAATTAATTGATACATTATTCCGCTCGCTTTCCTAGTTCAGCATATCCTTCTCCAGACATGCCCTCTGCCGTATATTATTAACGAATGTCCAGATTAATAACATTACAAGTATAACCTTAATATCCTATATTTTCAACTAAAAATTCTATAAAACTGATATTCGGCGGTTATCTGTATCCCAACCCAATGACAGGCCTTCCGATATTCCCAAATACAGAAAATTTGTTGCAATATTATGTCGCTATTGGTAGAATGTGTATAAATGGTATTTTATATACCATTGGTATTTTATATACCGTTGGTATTTACATACCAATGTACTCTTATGGAGGTTGTACGGCTATGTCTATCAAAAAATCTTTGCGAATTCTTTTGATAATATCATCCATTATACCGGTCGTATTCATGTCCGTAATTGTACATGGCCTTATTACGAACCGCTTAATTAAGATACAGACCAACAACCTGAAAAACATTGCAGAATCACACTTAAGCGGTCTGGAGGCCATGATTGAGACACAGAGAACGGAGGTGTCCCTCCTGTCCTTTCAGAATGAACTTCAGAAGGTGGCAATTCAATCCAACCGGAAAGAACAATACATATCCTCCGACTCAGCGAATAAGCTTCTGCAGCTTCGAAGGGATGCTTATAATTCCTGCGAAATGATTACCTTATATGATGCCAACCGTAATGTTATCGCCTGTTCCGACCCAGCCTACATCAATCAGAGCGGCAGCGGGAGCCTGACCCTCTCCTATTTGTTTGCTACGAAAAATACCGCTGTCGGAATCGGCGGTGTCCAGCAGCTGACAAGGGATAATGAAACCCTGAAAACGATAGAAATCGGCTGCACCGTGGTAGAACCCGATTCCGGCAATATTATCGGTTATATCATCAGCACCCTGAACCTTTCCTACTTTAATAATTTTCTTTCCTCAATTTCGGTCGGTCATACGGGAAGCAGCCTTCTTCTCGATAAGGATGGTATTGTGTTATATCATCCTGACCCTGGCTTTGTCGGTTCCTCCATCCGGATTGAGCGTCTTACGGAAATCGTAAAAAACTATAACAAAGGACTTATTCCCGTCAGCGGGACCTTCGAGTATTATTATGACAATAAGGAACTGGCCAATGGATACAGTGTCCTGCC
>JAFAFU010000076.1 GCA_023423335.1 Bacillota bacterium
GCGCAATTGGGGAGCGCGGGTTTCCTCCGCTTGGCTACCGCTCACCGGCGGGGCCGGTTCGCTGCGGCCGCGGCCGCGCCGTCCTCACGGCGCTGCGGCTGGATAACGGTCTTCACCACCGGGAAGCGGTCGTTACGAGAAGGGCAGGGCAGGGAGGAAGAGGCCCGGCCTATTCTGTCCTGCTCACCCGAGCGGCCGGCACGGCGAGGAACGGCTTGAAGGCTGCGGCGACCTTGGCGAGGAAGCCCTTGCCGAAGCTGCCGAGCAGCTCGGCGTTCGGATCGTAGTAGTAGGACGCTTCCGCAATATCGTGGTTGAATTCCGACACGGTGATCCAAGCGTCCTTCCAGTCACGGATTCCAGCGCGCCGGCATTCGAGTTGCGGGATTTCCAGCGCCGTCTGATCGGCGCGCGGCGGCGTGCCGGAAATCGCCAGAATGACCAAATGGGTCTGCGCGCCTTTGGAGATGGCGAGCACCATGCAGACGGGGCGGGACTTCCGCCCCTCCGTCTCGCCACTGTCGCGCTGCCATGCCCAGAGATAGGGATAGCGGAAGACGGAGCCGCTGGCCGGAATATCAGCCAATGGCGTCTTCCCCTTCCGCGATGAGGCGATCCAGTTCGGGGATGATCATGTCGATCAGCGCCTGCGGCGCTTCTCCGACCGTGTAAACCCGCCTTGGATCGCCCCGGCTCTTCATGGCCTCGAACTCGTCGTAGGTCATGAGGACATAGCGCGGCTTGCGGTGCTGGGTGATCGCGACCGGATGGCGGTCGGCCGCCATGGTGACAGTCTTGGTGTCGCGCAGCAGGTCGACGGTTGTGAATTTCTGCATCTGCGGGTTCCTTCGATTAAGTCGAATAATACGCATTATTCGACTATTTTTCAAGCTGGAACACCATTGCGGCCGGAAGGCGTGCCTTCATCGACCTTTCTCCGGCGGGCAGGGGAGACGAGGGGAGGGGCTTCGGGGCTCCCCTCGAACCGCTTCGCGCCCGCTCGACGCGGGCGCCGAACGGTAACGACGCGGTTGCCCCTCCGCAGCCGGAGGGGCAGGAGACGCTACTTGATGAAGCCAAGCCTTTCCACGATGGACGGCTCATGCTCATGGCCAGCCTCCCGCAGCATGGCGATCATATCGGCATGATCGAGATTGCTGACCTCATAGCCGTTGGCGCGGGCTTCCTCGATGATCCCTTCCAAGGTTGGAAACTCCTCCAACAGGAGGCCTAGCCAGATTTCCGGCGTCCCGCAATCATCGTCGGTCTCGAAACCCTGCAAGAAATAGGTGCGCAGAGGTGGATCGAAGCCGATGACGGCCTCGTCATCTGTTCTCTCGCCCTTGTGAAGGGTTATCGTGTAGCGGCTCATGTTACCTCCGTGAAGCGTTCGATCAGTTGGAGGATGCCGAACGTATCGAGTAGAATGTACTCACCAAATCCGCAGGCGATATACTCAAGCTCCTCCGGCCTGCCGCCGTTCTCGTTCCAGTGATACAAGGCTGCGATGATGGTCGCGATCTCCACCCGATCTAGCCGGAAGTCCGCACCTGCGAGGGTTGGCATTGTCGTCTCCTTTGTTATCCCCGGTCATTTCAAAACGCGAACGCGGTTTGGCCGCTCGCCTGTGTGTAGGTGGCGCTTTCGCCCGCCGCGTAGCGTTCCCGACCCAGCTCGGACCATTGCAAGAAACCGGAACGATCATAGCGAAACCAGCCGTCCTCAATGCCGAAGATCATCCCCCAAGCCGCGTCCTCAGTGCTTTGGAGGCCGGTGTTGATCGGCCAATGCTCGGCACCTTTTTCAGGACGGCAAACTCTTGGGGCGGAGAAGGAACGAATGACCGCGCTGCGCTCGCCGGGTTCGGTCGCGCCAATTTCGCGCATGATCTCTCGGGCCTCGGCGATGGTGATATAGCCAGCGGCTCGTTTGTCGTCATGGCGCGAATAGCGGCAGCCATAGGTGACGGCGTTCACGATACAGGCGGGTTCAGTGAATTCCTGCGTTGCCAGCAGGTCGCGCCACTTTCCGGCGCTGACCAGATCGACTGCGTGCCACCAGCGAGCGAGCGGGGCGCTGGAATAGCGGTAGCGGTTCGGCGCGCCGTCGCGGGCAATCTCGAAACCGAGCGCCGCTTCGACATGGCGTACATAGGGATGATCAGCCAAGAGCGGATGGCGCAGGCCGAGCTTGCGCGGCTGCTCGTTGTCGGGGCAGCAAACCTCGATGGGAAACTGGAACATCCGCGACGGCAGGTTCCACGGTGCTGGCATCTCGAAGTCGTGCGGGACGGACAACGAATTGTTGATGTCGAGAACGGCAAGGTTGGGCGCAAACCCCTTTTCCACCAGCGCCATGCCGAGGGTGTCGGTGCTCGGGCTGTCCATGGTCATCGTCCTTTCCTGAAATCATCTCTCCTTGGTGTCGGCCCGCCCGAAGGGAACGATCCCCTCGGCCAAGCCTGCGGTGGGCTGTTCGATCAATCCCACGGAATGACGGCCATCAGGTCCTCGTCGTCCTGGCCGGGGAAGCGGCCGAGATTGGCATTGAGCCGCGTGTGGCCGGTGTTGACGGACAGGCTGAGATATTCGCCGCCGCTCTGGTTCTTCTTCCTCCAGATACCGCCGAGGTCGATCTTCCGGCCGAGCGGAGACTTGCCGAAGACCCGGTAGACCGGAGCATCCTTGTTGGTGCTGGTGAACGCCGTGCCAGTGATGTCGATGTCGTAGGCGATGGAGGCGATGTTGCCGGTAAAGGTGCCGTCTTCGTTGAACCGGATGAAGTTGGTGAGTTCGGTCATGGTCTGTCTCCTGAGTTTGCGTTTCCCAAAGGAGAAGCCCCCTTGGGCGAAGCCTCCCCGGTCTTTCCGGGGGAATGGCCTCTGACATTCCCC
>JAFAFU010000023.1 GCA_023423335.1 Bacillota bacterium
TAAGCGTCAGCCATTTGATTACCAGAATAGCGAGGTGCGCCGACTGTCCGAAGATGGGCGCGGCATCCTGGGCTTCGGCACCGGGCTGGGTAAAACCACGACCGCGCTGGCGCTTGAGGCGTTCAACTATGAGAACGGTCGCTCCACCCGTACTGCGTATGTAGTGCCTAAATCAGTGCTGGAAAACTGGTATTACGAAGCAAAAGAATTCCTGAGTGAAGAGGCATTCAGTAACTACCTGTTCGTCGGTCTTGATGTGCTGATGGATGGCGATCAGATTCGCCAAGTGCCGGTGCTCGATGAGAACGGTAAACCAGTTCTTGGTACTGATGGCACTCCAGTTATGCGCGATGCTCTTAAGCTGGCAGATGAAGCCACTATCACGGCGCGGATGAACGCGATCCCGCACTCAAATTACCGTGCAGTCGTGTTTACCAAAGAACAATACGCCCGCATTCCGCTACGTGATGACACCGTAGATGAGCATGCACAGGATATGCTTTATGACTTCGTTGCCGCCGGGCGCGTAGCCAGCGGAATGGATTCCGATTCCCATCGCAAAGAGGCGGCGCGTCGCCGGGTATTGTCGGAGTATTCAGATACCGGTACCGAAAAAGCAGAGAAGTATCCGTACTTTGAGGATATGGGCTTCGATAGTGTGATCGCTGACGAAGGTCACAACTACCGCAATAGCTATAAAAATGGTCGCGAAGCGTCACAACTGGCCTATCTGCCCACCAGCGCGGTGGCGCAATCGGCGCGGGATATGGCAATTAAAAACGCGTACCTGATGAAAAAGAATGGCGGGCGCGGACCGGTTCTCCTGACTGCAACGCCAGTCGTTAACACCCCGATCGATGCATACAACATGCTCTCTCATGTTCTGCCGAAGGAATACTGGCAGAAGATGGGGATCTACGGTCCTGATGACTTCGTTAAATTCTTCGGCAAGACCAGGCTGGAAACGGTACAGAAAATCAGCGGTGAAGTTGAAGAAAAAATGGCGCTGGTGGGCTTTGAAAACCTTGATGCGCTGCGCGGTATATTCCATCGCTGGGTAACGCTTAAAACGGCGGAAGACGTTAAGGATACCGTGGAGATCCCGGAGCTGGACGAACACCAGCAGGATGCACCACTTACTGAAGAACAACTGGCGGCGTATGAAGAATTGCGTCAGCAGGCGGAAGCGGCGGCCAAAGCCAACAATGGCGTAACGACCTCGGTCAATGAAGACGGCGTGATTGAGCACGAGAAAGCCCGTCCGATCTTCTCAATAATCAGGGATATGGACCGCGTATGTACTGACATGGACCTGTACTATCGCCGGATCACCTATCGTTTCCTGCCGGAGTACGCCGATGCGGTGCAGCAGCTGGCGGACAGTTTGCCTAAACAAGCCACCAGCGAAGACGACGACAGTGATGATTCTATCACGCAGCAATCGCAATACTCCCTGATAGATAAGGGCGAGTTTATTCAGTTGCAGGTTCCGGAAGCGTTCGAGCAGGAAGTGAATAAGCGCCTGGCCAGGTTTGGCATTGACGAACAGACCGTTACTCACCCCGTTACGCCCAAATACGCGAAGCTGATCGCCACGCTGAAGGAGTTTTTCCCGGAAGGTAAGCAAATCATCTTCACCGATGAAAAAACGCAGCACCAGAAGCTCAAGCGCATTATCTGCAATGCTCTTAACCTTGAACCTTCAAAGGTGGGGATCCTGAATGCTCAGACGGTTGCCGAGGCAGGTAAAACCGGTCAGAAACTGAAAGCTGTTAAACCGCCGAAAGAGCTACCGGATGAACCAACAGATGCGCAGATAGCGAAATACAACGAGCAAATGGCTCTGTATGACGCCTATATCGCGCAGCAAAATGAAATGTCGCTGGGCGGGCTGGAAAAGATTGCTGCTGACTTCCAGGAGGGCCGGACTCCGATCATCATCTGCAACAAAAAGGCAGAGGTGGGTATCAACCTGCATCGAGGAACGACTGACATCCATCATCTGACGTTGCCATGGACACCAGCCAGTATCGCACAGCGTAACGGTCGCGGTGCCCGAGTTGGTTCCAACCGTGCAAGCGTTCGCGTTCACTACTACTGCGGCAAGGGTTCTTTCGATGAATACCGATTGAAGACGCTGAAGCGTAAAGCAGGCTGGATCTCCGATATCCTCCGTTCAGATAAGTCAGAAATGGAGAACGCCGACGCCAATGATATGATCGAAATGCAGATGTATACCGCGAAGGATGACGGCGAACGTCTGGCAATGATGCAGGTTCAAATGGATAAGGCGAAAGCCGCGCAACGCGCTCGCCAGAAAGAACAGGCTACTATCGACCTTCAGAACTACATCAAGGCGCAGCACGCAGCTGGTGAGGATGTGGAGGTACTTACCGCTGAATTAGAGCGAAGCAAAGCGGAATTTGAAAAGACCACCGCCGAGGTAGCTAAATTCAAACAGGCGGTAATGGCCAAAGCAGCTGATAACGCAGACTGGAAGGCCCGCTGGGGTAGCGTCCATCACACAGACCGTACGTTGTTAG
>JAFAFU010000040.1 GCA_023423335.1 Bacillota bacterium
ACACAGTCATCTGCGTAACGAACATAGCGCAGACCCCGTCTGACCAATTCCTTATCTAGCTCGTTGAGCATTACATTGCTCAACAAGGGGGACAGATTGCCTCCTTGCGGTGTGCCGAGTTCTGTGGAAAATATCTTCCATTTGAGTAATTGGAAGAATGTAGAGAATAAACCTGTAACGTGTTGTGAATTAGTCGATTTTCTATATTCTGCGAGTATGATAGGAAAGCAGTTCGACACGGAATATTGAATCCTTTCGGTTACCAAACCGTTATCCGTTGGTTTCCCTAGTGTGGTGAGGTAACGGAAAAAGGAAAGATTTTTCTGATATGGGTTCTATCTCTCTGTTCTACAACGTTTTGCTTATCAAAGAACGCTTTAACAACGGGTAATTTTGCCCATAAAATTAAAGCGTATGAAAATAGAGAAATTCAAGGTTTTGCTCTACCTCAAAAAGAGCAGGTTGGACAAGTCGGGCAAAGCCCCCATCATGGGACGTATCACCGTCAATCGTTCAATGGTGCAATTCAGTTGCAAAATTTCATGTACTCCCGACTTATGGAATCCACGTGAAAGCCGTCTGAAAGGCAAGAGTCATGAAGCCGTAGAGACCAATGCAAAGCTGGACAAGCTGATGCTCTCCATCCACACGGCATTCGACACGCTTGCGGATAGGAAAATGGACTTCGATGCGGAGGCCGTCAAAAACCTGTTTCAAGGAAGCCTTGAAACGCAGATGACCCTGTTGGGAATGACGGACATCGTCTGTGAGGATTTGAGAAAGCGTATCGGGATAGACCGTGCAAAGGGAACTTACCCTGCCTATTTCTATACCCGGAGAACCTTGGCGGAGTTCATCGAAAAGGAGTTTCGTACCAAAGACGTTGCTTTCGGTCAGATGACGGAGCAGTTTATCCACGATTACCAGAGTTTCATCTTGGACGAGAAAGGCCTTGCCATAGATACCTGTCGGCACTATCTGGCTATCGTCAAGAAAGTATGCCGAAAAGCCTATAAGGAGGGACATGCCGACAGATGCTTCTTCGCCCACTTCAGTCTTCCTCAACAAAAAGAGAAGACACCGAAAGCCCTAAGCCGGGAATCCTTCGAAAAAATCCGAGATTTGATAATCCCCGAACATCGTGCCTCCCATATATTGGCAAGAGATCTGTTTCTATTTGCCTGCTATACCGGAACGGCTTATGCCGATGCCGTTTCCGTTACACGGGATAACCTGTTCACGGACGATGAGGGCAGTCTGTGGCTTAAATACCGCCGCAAGAAAAACGAGCTTCGTGCCTGTGTCAAGCTGCTGCCCGAAGCCCTTGACCTGATAGAGAAGTACAGGGACGATGACCGTCCGACACTCTTTCCGATGCTGTACCATCCCAATCTACGCCGTCTGATGAAAAGCCTTGCGGTTCTTGCGGGCATTAAGGAAGACCTGACCTACCATGCCGGCAGACACTCATTTGCATCGCTGATTACTTTGGAAGCCGGCGTTCCTATCGAGACCATCTGCAAAATGCTGGGACACTCCAACCTCCAGACCACACAGGTCTATGCAAAGGTTACGCCCAAGAAACTCTTCGAGGATATGGATAGGTATATCGAGGCGACGAAAGACCTCAAACTCGTATTATAAAAGCTCACTGACAAATTCTAAAATGAAACAACCATGCGCAGTACATTCTCTTTATTGCTATACATCAACCGAAGCAAAGTCCGTGCGGACGGTACGACCGCCGTACTTTGCCGAATCTCCATCGACGGGAAAAGCACGACGATAACCACGGGTATTACTTGCAATCCCAAACAATGGAATGCAAAAAAAGCGGAGACCACTGACGTGCGGACGAACAACCGCCTGAAGGAGTTCCGCAAGCATGCGGAGCAGCTCTATGATGAAATGCTCAAAGGGCAGGGTGTAGTCAGTGCCGAACTGCTGAAAAACAGGATAGCAGGTCAGGCGGTCATTCCTACTCATTTGCTCCAAATGGGAGAAAGAGAGCGGGAACGCCTTGCCGTCCGTTCCAAGGAAATCGACTCTACTTCGACCTACAGGAGTTCTCGGTATTACCAGAGCTATATCCGTGAGTTCTTGGACTCAAAAGGCAAGACAGACATTGCCTTTTCGGACATCACCGAGGAATTCGGACGGGAATACAAGGTCTACCTGAAGCGATATAAGAACTTCGGGGCATCGCAGACCAACCATTGTCTTTGTTGGCTGAACAGACTGATGTATCTTGCCGTGGACCATGAGATTATCCGTGCCAATCCTCTGGAAGAGTTGGAGTATGAGAAGAAACCGCCCTCCAAGCGGATGCACATCAGCAAAGCGGAACTCAAACAACTGCTGGAACTGAAACTGCCCGCCAATGACCCATTGAAGGAATTGGCTCGCCGGGCTTTTATCTTCTCCTGTTTTACGGGACTTGCCTATGTCGATACCCAACTGCTGTATCCGCACCATATCGGGCGGACTGCCGACGATAGAAGATACATTCGCATCAACAGAAAGAAGACGAAAGTGGAGTCATTTATCCCTCTGCATCCGATAGCGGAGCAGATACTTGATTTGTACAATACGACTGATGACACACAGCCGGTCTTTCCACTGCCAAGCAGGGATATGATGTGGTTTGAGATACACGAACTGGGCGTCATTATCGGACGCAAAGAGAATCTGTCCTACCATCAAGCCCGGCACAGCTTCGGATCGTTTTTGATTTCCGAGGGAATTTGTACGGAGAGCATTGCCAAGATGATGGGACACGCCTCCATCACCAACACGCAGACCTATGCGAAGATTTCCGAGAAGAAGATTGCGGAGGATATGGACAGGCTGATCGAGAGAAGAAAGAACAATGAATATTGAATTACTATGAAAAGAGAAATCATAACTATTGAGGAGAATGGGAATGTACACGTTCCTGCGACTTTCGTTTGGATGTCGGCTTGTGAAATAGCCGATTTGTTCGGCGTATTCTCCGGCAAGGTAAGCAGCCACATCAAGTCTATTTTCAAAGAGAGGTTGCTCAGAGAAGACGAGGTTATGCAAACCTTATCTTTCAAGGGCGGTGCGGTGGATTTATACAACCTTGAAATGATAACGATGCTGTCATTTCGTTTTGCTTCTCCACGAGCCAAAAGTTTCCGTAAATGGATAATCAGAAGACTGACCGAGAAGAAGAGAACAGATCCTCCGCTACTCGTGTGCTATACTAAAGGCGGATGGTACAACTGAATATGAGAACAGGCAGTAAGACAAGAGTTTCTTACTGCCTGTTTCTCTGTCAAGGCTTCTCAAACCGAGGGCGATAATTCTCCTGCAACAGCTTTTCCACATCTTCTTCTCTGTAGAGAACTTTCCCTCCCAGTTTAATAAAAGGGATTCTCCCTACATTTCGATAGTCTTGTAACGTGCGGCGATTGATATGCAACAGGCGGGAGAGTTCTCCATCCGTCAGGTAACGGTGTCCGCCCAATAAGGGTCTGTTCTTTTTCCTCAAGGCATCTATCCCTTTTATCATACGGTCACCGGCACTGAAAAAGAGCTTGATTTCTTCATCGTTCTTTGTTTTTACATCATTGCTCATCTGCTTACATTGGATTTAGTGGTGATAAATTCTTTGATTATGGAGAGGCGGATTGTTCTATCAACCGCTCTATATCTTCCGGTTTGTAGTACATCTTATAGCCTATTTGTGTATAGGGTAAGGTGTGGTTGTCCCGATAGGTTTGCAGAGTACGCAAACTGATGTTCAGGATCTGGCAGACATCCTGATTGTCCAGCCACCTGCCCATACGCCTTTCGTCGCATTCCCTACACAAAGCATCCACTTCGGCGGTCAAAATGCGAAAACGTTCCATCATGGCTTCATACGTTTTCTTCTCGATTGTTACAACTTCCATATTCTCGTCCGTTTTAATGTTACACTTTGTGCAAATGTACTTATGGAGTAAGCATTCAAAAGCAGCTTTTCCTTTACTGCGTACTTGTGGCTTCGATATGGAGGCTTCTGTCTGTCCGTGGATCTGCCTTCCCATAAAAATCTTCCATATGTTATTAACAACCAGTGAAAAAGAGCAAAAGCATCTCCCGAACTTTGCAGCATAATCAAATTCAAAGCGTCATGGATGTCATAACAATCGAAAGCAAAGCCTACCACGAACTGATGGGCAAAATAGAGAAAATCCTCCGGTATGTGGAGAAAGAGGAAAAGGCAAAGACGGAGTATGAGAACCGCCTTGTTACCAATGAAGAGTTAGCCGAGATACTCGGTATCAGCAAGCGTACCCTTCAGCGTATGCGCAGTGCGGACAGAATCAGCTACAAGATGATCTATGGACGTTGCTACTACGCCCTGCATGACATCGAAGAGGCGATACGTAACAGAAGTCTCTATTGTAACCCGAAGAATATGGAAGAACTACGACACAATTTCAAACTCAAAAGCAGGAGGATTAAGGATGGAACTATTGGATAGAGAGACCTTTCTTGAATGGATGGAACGCCTCATGAAGCGTTTCGATGACTTGAAACGGACGACTCCCGACATACCCCAACGTCCGATGATAAATGGTGAACCGCTGCTGGATAACCAAGAGGTGTGTCTGATGCTTCAAATCAGCAAGCGTACCCTGCAACGTTATCGGGCATCAGGCACACTTCCTTTCCACATCGTTTACCACAAAACGTGGTATTTGGAATCGGAAATCCTTGCCTTTATGAAAGCCCATTTTACGGAGAACCTCAAACGAAAAAGAAAGAGACCTCCCAAAGACACGTAATTTCGGATTATACACAACAGCAAAGCCCCCGTTTTGTCGTAATGACAAGTCGGGGGCTGCTGCTTGAATGAGATTAGGATTAGAATTTCGGTCTGACGATAAACACTTTTTCAGCCAAAGACGGCGGTAGTCCGTCTATTGCGGGTTGTGTATCGGAGCTACTCTGCCCGTTGCTTTCCAACGGTCTGTCGGTTTGAGCCACGGAGGTGCCTACGGAAGTGGCGGTGGCTGTCGGCTCAATCGGACGTGACCGTTTCATTTCTTCTCTCGTTTTTTCACCATCTTGCATCATTTCCTCCTCTTGCGGACTCTCTGACTGCTCAATGGGTTTTAGGGAGAGTTGTATCTTGCGGTCAAGGGCGGCGAGTTCCGTTTTGAGGTCTTTGAGCTGCTCTTCCTTTTTCCAAGAGCCATTCACGACTTCTTGCAAAACAGGAATATCCTTGGCTATCTTTTCCGTATCCGCCTTAAACTTCTCAATCAAGCCGGGTATCTTCTCCAAGGCATTCAGGAAGTTCATGCAGGCGAGTTGCGGGTCAGTCGCGATCCTCCCGTTGTTGTAGCTGTACTTCATTCCGCTTTCTCCCATCACGAAGAACTTGTTCTGCGAAAGGTCGAAAAGGTCTTTGGAGGAGGACTCCGTCTTGACCACGAGATTAAATCCGTAGAGCGTTCCAATATTGAAATACTCTCCCCGTGTGCAGGCTTTCTCGTTGATTTCCGCAAGTTTGGCAGTGATGCGTTTCGGGTCGCTTCCTTCCACCCCTTTGAGCGTTATCGGATTGAGAACATTGCCGTCCTTATCCTTCTGTACACGGCTTTGGTACAAATCCCAGTCGCGTTGGAAACGGGCTATCAGCTCCTTGTTTCTGTCCACTGTCCGCACGACTTCGTCCAATCGGCTTCGGGAGGATGACTTACTGCGAATGAACGCTTGTCGTTCGCTGTCCAAGCCGGCAATCTTCTTTTCCAATTTTGCCTTTTCCAATAAATCGGTATTTCCGGAGAGGATGGCGACGTATTCGGAAAAGTTCATCCCCGACTTCTCGTCCATACTCCCCTCATCAATGGTACGGCTGCCCATGCGGTTGTTTTTGAGCTGTTCAATGAAAAGCTGCTTATTGTGCAACAGGTTAAATTTATAGCTGTCAAGCGACTTCTCCACCGCATAGATGATGACATCCACCTTGTTGTCCGCATGGAACTTGGCAACCTCATTGCCCTTACGCACGGCTCGTCCGTCCCTCTGCTCCAAGTCGGAAGGACGCCACGGCGTGTCCAAATGATGGATGGCCACGGCACGCTTTTGGGCGTTTACGCCCGTTCCGAGCATGGAGGTGGAACCGAACAGTACGCGTATTGTCCCCTCGTTCATGCCTGCAATGAGCGTCTTTCGTGCCTTGTCGGTCTTGGCTTCCTGAATGAAGCGTATCTCCTGAGCGGGTATGCCGTGGTCTTCCACCAATTTGCGCTTGATTTCGCTGTAAGGATTCCATTCGCCCGGCTTGTATGTGCCGAGGTCGCTGAACACAAACTGCGTTCCTTTCTGCTCCTCGAACTTGCGGTAGTACTCCGCAATCTTGGCGGCACAGTGGGAAGCCTTGTTGTCCACATGATCTCCGTACCTGTTCGGGTCAATGAGCCTCAAATCCAAGCTCATCTTTCGCGCCATATCCGTTGCTATGAGCATCTTGGCTTTCTCTTCACTTTCTGAGAGTTTGGGACGTCCCAGCAATTCTGCATTGCCCGTCTTGGCAAACTCCACCAATTTGGCGATAAACTCCTCCTGTTCGGGTGTGGGCGGTATGTTGTGCATAATCTCATTCTTTTCGGGTCGGTCGATGCCGATATCCTTTGCCGTCCGGTAATCGGTGATTTGGGCATAGAAAGCCGCCAATTCAGGCACTTTGATAAAATAGCGGAAACGCTCCTTTTGCACGATTTCATTGGTGACGGAGAACTCATAGTCCACCGACTTCTTGGCGAAGATGGCAGCCCACGCATCAAAAGTCTTGATGTTCTGTGCTTCGAGGGCTTGGGGACGCAGGTACTTGAACAGCAGATACAATTCCGTGAGTGAGTTCGATATGGTCGTACCCGAAAGGAAAGTGGCTCCCAAGTCTTTCCCCGTCCGCTCCTGAATGGTACGAATGGCAAAGAGCATATTCAAGGCTCTTTGGCTGCCCTCGCTGTTGCCAAGCCCTGCAACTTTGTCGTGACGGGTGTTGAACATCAGGTTTTTGAACGTATGCGACTCATCCACGAAAAGATGGTCGATACCCATTGTTTTGAAATCCACCACATCGTCCTTTCGGTTCTCTATCTTGAACTTGATTTCATCCAGCTTTGCCCGTAAGTTCATCTGCCGCTTGACAAGCCCTTTCTCCATCGCACGGGAGATGCTGCGTCCCTGCTGACGCAATACTTCCAAGTTCTCTTCCACGCTGTCCAGCTCGTCCTGAAGGATTTTCTGTTGTATCTCGTCCGACTGCGGTATCATGCCGAACTGGTCGTGTGTGAGGACAATGCAGTCCCAGTTGTTGTTCTTGATGTCGTGGAAAATCCGCTGCCGCTTGTCGGGCGTGAAATCGTTCTTACCCGGATAGAGCAACTTCGCATGCGGGTAAGCCGTTTGGAAAGTCTGTGCTATCTCCTGCACGTTGGCTTTGAGAGCGAGTATCATCGGCTTGTTCGCCAAGCCGAGTCGCTTCATCTCATACGCAGCGGTGCACATGATGAGCGTTTTTCCCGCTCCCACCTGATGGTCGCAGATTCCTCCTCCATTGAGCTTGAGCATCCACACGGCATCTTTCTGACTGTCGTACAGGCTTTCGATGCCCAAGCCTTTCAGATTAAGGTCGGGGAATGTCTGATGGGAACCATCATACTGAGGACGCACAAAACAATTGAAAGTGTCATTGTAGAGTTTCTCCAACCGCTGCTTGAACTCATCGCTCTGCTCGTTCAGCCAATCGGTGAATCCGTTTCGGATCTCGTCGATTTTGGCGTTTGCCATCTGTATGGCTTCGGTATCCCGTATCTTGACCTCCTTGTCGCCGACCATGATTTTCTTGGTAATGTCGGGCGTCGTATTCAGCAGGGCGTGCTTCATCAGGGCAATGCCGTCGTAGCGACGATGCTGCCCCCGCACACAGAACCTGTCCCAGATATTGGCATTGTGCATCCGTGCCTCCACGGAGTATTCGTCCGCACTTGAATTGTAGCGTATCGTCACCTCCGTGTCGAAGAGGTACGAGGCATAGTCTGAGTAGAGAGTTACGGGAATCCATCGCTCCCCGAAGTTGAAATCCAAGTCCACGAAAGGAATCGGTTCGGGGATGGCATCCTTCAGTGCCTGCAAGGAGGCTTGCGCCCTTGTGTCCTCCGGATACTCCAAGAGATATTGTCCGATACGTTCCGATGCGGCAACCACATTGCCCGATATGAACTTCTCGGCAATTTCATACTCTCCCTCCAAGGGATTATAGAAAATCTTTCCGTGCAGCTCGGAAAGCATTTCCTCTTCGGAACTTTCGGGAAGCAAAGAGAGCATATACTCAGTGTCCACCGCTCCGAATTTATTGAGTGAAGCCGAGAGAGCCTCTTGGGCATTGCTCACCTCTGTCACTTCGTGCAGGCTGAACGAAACGGGTTGATGGAAAATATCGGCTTTGAGCGTTTCTTTATCCACTTTCCGTTCCAAGAAGAGGATTTCCCTGCCACCGGCATCCATCAGGATCTGCTCGTGGTTCTTGCGGTCGTTCAAATGTCCGTACAGCCGCACGAAACGGTCGTACAGTTCATTGAGGTTCTGTCGTAAGGATTCATTCGCCACCTTGCGTTCCGCTTCATAGTCATAGAGAGCGTGGTAGGCGTCACGCAGGTCTATGTAGAGCAGCATCTTCTGCCGCTCTTGGGACGGGAGGTCTATGGGTTGGAATATTCGGTTGTCCTCCATATCGCGGACAAGCATTCCGACCTGAAAGTCCGAGGCAAGCAGAGAACCCTCTCTGAGGTGTTCGTGCCATACTCCCTCATAGGGACGTGTCAGCATTCCTTTCTCCTTATCCTGCCACCACAACTCTCCCGTGTCCCGTAACCTCATAGCAGTTTCTTGTGGCTTTATTTCGATAGTGGGAGAAGGAGTGGAAACCACAGCACGTTTCACAGTGGCGGTTTTTCGTTTGGGCTTTTCCTCCGGGATAACATTGCCGAAAAGGTCGAGCAGTTGTACCTGAGGAGCGACACTGATTCGGGACTGCTCCACAGGCTGTTCCCCTCTCGGTTGCACCACCTCTTTGTGCGGTTGTTCTTCTTTCGAAGCTGTTGGCGTAAGCGTTGGCTCTTGCTGCTTTATTTCGGGAGGAACGGAAACGGCAACTTTGGGCTGCTCCTGAATGAAGATATGCTTTTGGTACAACGCCATATCCAAGCGTTTGGCTAAATCAGCCCGCAGGATTTTACCCATATCGGTGGCGATGCCTTCCGCTCCGCCCTCGTGATGGAACAGGATGGCAGGCTTGCCGTAAGGGTCGGTATCCTGCTTCCACTCGGTGTGCACGATTTGCGACATGCTTCGCAGATAGGTATTGAACAGCACTCCGCTGGGGCGTTTCTCGCTCTTGATGAAACGCTGTTCCTCTTCGGTCAGACTTGTCTTGTCGCTCTGCTTTTGCAGGACGATAAGGTCACTGCCCACTTCCGTTCCCGCATTCTCTGAGAAGAGATTGTTGGGCAGACGGACTGCCGAAATAAGGCGGGTATGGCTCATCAGCCACTCCCGAACAGGCTCGTTCGACGGGGCATTCATGACGCCTTGCGAGGTGATGAAAGCCAGCACGCCGCCTTCACGGAGCATATCCACGCCCTTGACGAAAAAGTAATTGTGCAGGGATATGCGGGCGACCTTTCGTGCAGGTTCGTCCGTCTTGCTGAAAATGGGGTCGAAGACGGCCACATCTCCGAAAGGAATGTTGCTGCTGACCACATCGAAAGAACCGTTGAACTTGGATTCGATTTCCTCGAAGCCTCGGATGCGTATCTTGTCTTCGGGATGCAGGGCGGAGAGCATCTGTCCCGTAAGAATGTCTTTCTCAAAACCGAAGGTCGTATGCCATTCGGCTGCAATGCCGTCAAAAGAGCGGATAAACTCGCCCATCCCCGCCGAGGGGTCAAGGATTCGCTTGGGGACGATGCCTGCCTCCTGTAAGGAAGCGGCAATTTCCCGCACTACGGGCGCAGGAGTATAAAAAGCGGTCATCACAGAGTTTTTCAGGCTCTGCATATAGTTCTTGTATTGCGATTCGGAAGCGGTATTGTCCCGAATGATGCGATGCAGTTCCATCACCAAGGGGAAAAGCTCCAGCTCCGACTTGTTCCATCGGGCGATGTCTTCCATCGTGTTGGCAGGAGAAAGGATACACTTCAGTGCGCCGAAACCCGTATAGGCTGCCAATATCGTGCGTTCTTTGGGTGTCGCCGAGCGTTGTTCCCGATGCAGGGCAAAGATAGTCTTGATAGCTTCTATATTCGCCCTTAGGTGTTCCTTTTTATTGTAGTTTGCCATCTTCTTCGAGTTTTAGTTGGACAAACCCCGTAATCTCCGTGTAGAGGGAGTTGTATTCGGGCATGTAGGCGAACTCATCCGAAATCGGATACTTGGCGAAAATCTCTTCCAAGAGAGGGCGCAGGCGGATGGCGGTCTCCCTGACCGCTTCGAGCGGTACTTCGGCGGAGAACTCGTTCCAAAGAACAGAGGAAATGGTATCGTGATGAGAAAAGTGTAGACCCGCATAGAGCGCCTTATTGGCAATGCCGATACATTCAGTTATGGGAAGACCGGTATCGAATGCTTCGGCATAGGCTTCGGAAGCGGCTGCCGCACGCTCTTTGACGAAGGAAATGTCATCGGCTTTTTCGGGATGGCTTTCCCGAAGAAAAGAGAGCAGGGATAACTCGTAATAGGAAAATCGAATGGCTGTCATATCTGTGATTTTAATGGGTGTATAATGCAAAGGCACTCGACGTCCCCGCCGAGTGCCACCACTAAAATCCGCAGTAAAAACAAGATGATTGTTTATGACCGCATCATTCAGTGGCAAAATTAGCAATTTACGGGGATTTACTTTCGGGATTTGCCCGTTTTCTTGCGTTCGGGAAAGATAAAGACCGTCTTGAACTCTCCGTCCAAAGAGAGCGAAGCTTCGAAGCTCTTACCTGCTTTGGAGGTGAAGCCCTTAATGATACCTGTCTCCCCGTTCACCGCCAACTGCGTCAGTTGCTCGTCCGTCAGGCTCTTGCCTGCCACGCTGCGGAAAAGCGTCAGACCGCAATCGGGATCGGAACATTTGGCACATCGAGGATAGAAGACCAATAACCCTTTGCCGCATTTGGGGCAATGGATGTCGCTCTGTTTCTTGGGAAAGAGGATTTTGGAGGAGAGTAGTTCATCGGTAATCTGTGTGGCATAACTTTCAATACCCTTGCGAAAGTCTTGCTCTTTCAACTCTCCCCGTTCGATTCTCGCCAAGTCCGCTTCCCACTGTCCGGTCATCTCGGCATTGCCGATTTTCATCTCCTTGACGATGGAATAGACGGCAAGTCCTTTCTCCGTGGGGACGAGCGACTTCTTTTGGCGCACCATGTATTCACGGGCAAAGAGGGTTTCGATGATGGCGGCACGGGTGGCAGGCGTGCCGATGCCGCAATCCTTGAGCTGTGCACGCAGTTCCTCGTCCTCCAACTCTTTGCCTGCCGTCTCCATAGCAGCTAACAGCGAGCTTTCCGTGTGCAGAGGCTTGGGCTTGGTCGTTCCCTGTGCCAAGGAACAGGCGCAGAGCGGAAGTTGTTTACCTTCCTCCCATTGGGGGATGATGATGCCTTCTCCATTCTCCCGGCTTTCCCGTTCTTCGGCTTCTGCCTGCTCCTTGTCTTTTTTCCTGCTGTTTTTGAGGATGGCACGCCAACCCTCTTCCTTGATGATTTCACCTTTGAGGATAAACTTCACATCCTCGCAGACGGCAGTAACCGTACTGACATCCTTCACGCAACGGGCGGAGAAGGCTTCGAGCATACGTCCGGCTATCATGTCATAGATGACCGCTTCCTCTCCAAACATGTCTATCGGTTTCTTGCCCGTGATGAGCAGGGCGTGGTGGTCGGTCACTTTCTTGTCATCCACCGAATGCGCATTGAGTTCGAACAGTCGGCGGGCATGGACACCCCAGACGGGATGGTCGTGCAAAAAGGCTATCAAAGCTGGAATTTCGGCAAAGACATCTTCGGGGATATGTCGGCTGCCCGTGCGTGGATAGGTGATGTATGCCTTTTCGTAGAGTTTCTGTGCCAAGGAAAGGGTCTGTTCCGCCGAATAGCCGAACCGGCTGTTCGCCTCTTTCTGCAGGGTGGTCAAATCATACAGAAGCGGTGGTTCCTGTTTGGTCTCCTTGCGCACAACCGTCTCAACAGTGGCATAAGGAGCTTGTTTGAGTTTCTCGTACAGGGCAGTGGCTTCCGTCTTATCGAACCAACGATCGGCGGAGGAAAAGCGGAAGCTCTCATCGCCCTCCCTTACGGCAAGGCTGAGTTGCCAGAATGCCTGTGGTTCGAACTTCTTGTTCTCCAAGAAACGGGAGCAGACCATACAAAGCGTCGGGGTCTGTACCCTGCCCAAGGAGTAAGTGCCTCGCCCTGCGGCAATGGATATGGCTTGTGTGGCATTGATGCCCACCAGCCAGTCGGCTTCGCTGCGGGCACGGGCGGCATAATAGAGGTTGTCATACGCTGCTCCGCTTTGCAGACGGGCAAGCCCCTCTTTGATGGCTTTATCTGTCAAGGAACTGATCCATAAGCGGTCGAACGGACGAGGAATGCTGAGGTACTCGTAGATGAACCTGAAGATTAACTCACCCTCACGTCCTGCATCGGTGGCAACGATGATGCCCTCGCATTCCCGGAAGAGTTTTTCGATGACTTTCAATTGGGCGACTGCCGCAGCATCGGCTTTATAACCTTTGCCTTCCTTAATCTGTCGGGGAATGAGTGTGAAGACGGGAGGAAGAATCGGCAGGTTCTCTTTGCGGAAACCCTTGATGCCGTAGGCTTCGGGCATGGCTGCCGTTATCAGGTGTCCCAATGCCCACGTGACGGCATAGCCGCCTCCTTCGATATAACCGTCTTTCTTGTTGGTTGCCCGAACAACACGGGCGATTTCACGAGCTACGCTCGGCTTTTCTGCTATAATGACTTTCATTTGTTCTTACTTTTTGGATGTTAGTGGTGGCGGATTACATTTTCATTCCCTTGGAACGCTTCTTCTCTTCTTCCTTCTGTTCCTGCTGGGCGGTAGGCTCTGTCTGCCCCTGCTTGAGCGGCTCCTTTACATGCTTGGTAGCCTCGTTGGTCTTGCCTTCGGAATTGACGGCGACCTGCGTGCGGGAAGCGTTGTCGGGAATGACCTCTTTGGTTTGGGACTTGTCGGGATTCCATTTGAGGAAATCGAACTTGTTCTTCTCGAAGTTGGCGCGGACATAGGCTTTGAAAGGCTCTCCCTTCTTGTCGATAAGCCCGGTCATATAGACCGTCTGACCTGCTTTAAGTTTCGCTTGCTCTTCGGGAGAGATGTCTCGTCCCAGCATCTTTTGAGGGACATGCAGTTCTTGTTGCTCTGTCTGTTCCTGCCCTTCGGGGGCTTGTCTTTGTCGTTGTCCCTGCTCAGGAGAGCCGAAACGAAATTCAATCGACCGCTTGTCGGCATTGAATTGAAGGTTGGCATTGAAGTGCTTTCCCGTTTTGGAGGTCATACCCTCCACGTAGATACTTCTGCCTTCCGACAACTCCTTTTTCTGCTCGTCGCTCAGCTTCACGCCTTTGATTTCATCGGGGATGCGTACCCTATCGGCACTCAGGGCGATGATGTCGTTGGTCAGGCGGTCGATGCTCACGAAACTGCGGGTCGGTTCGTTGCTGCCGGGAAAAGTCAGCTCCACGGTGCGACCGAGGTTGCCCGTTTCCTTGAGGGTTTTCTTGTCCTCATCAGTGAAAGTATGCCCGAAGAACTCCCGTTCCAACTGTGGCTCCTTGCGGATGGCGTGGACGACGGGGATAAACATACCGTCTCCTGAAGCTCTCAAAGAAAGACGGGCATCGGTACGAATGGAGACTTCTCCGATTTTGATACTGATAGGAATAAGTGGGGTCTTGCGGTATTGAAGCAGATCGTCGAGCTGCTTCCCCTTTTCCAGACTTTCACGGCTTACGCCCATCTGCTCGAACTGTTCCCATCTCACCTTATCGGAGTCAATACCTTGAGAGGATTGTTTCTGCTCTCCTGCGTAGTCCGCAGGATTGACACGGGCGGAGTCCAGCATCTCCTTGTTGGAGGGGACATCCGGTGCTTTGAGCATCTCCGAGAGTACGCGGGCACTGGCAACGGCACTCTCAAAGGGGACTTTGAAGAAATTCAGCGGCGTAGGGTTCTTGAACTGTCGCATGAAGTTGGAAAGGAAGTTCTCCAGTGCATTGCTGTGCTTGTCGAACTTCAGAAAACTCTGTTCATGCTCGGCGGTGGGCGGAACGGTTTTCAGTCCGCCTTTCTCGTCCGTTCCTGCGACGGCTTTGAGATTCTCGTCCTTCTGATCCTTGACCAAAAGGACTTCTTGGTCTTTGATTTTTTCGTCCATATTACTACGTGTTTAATACACCAACAGCGGTGCACGGACAAAAGTAAACCAAAGAAACAGTGTGGGTTATGGTATTATAATAACTGCGTACTTGTGGCTTCGATATGGATAGAAGTGACTCTATCGAGGATGTTTTTGAAGTCAATAATCATCTATTGCATCAAGTGGCAACAGCACTCTATCTCAAGTTTTCTATATAGTAGACAAAAAAAAATGCTCTTTTTTTTGTAAAGACAAATTTTATTGCTTATACTTGCGCCATGTAACATAACTCTCTGTTTATGAAGTTAGATAAATACAACGTAACGCAGTCTTCTCTGTCTATCGAAGAACTTACAAAAGGGTTCTTCCGGTATAAAGAGAATTATAAAGATGAAGTCGGTCAGATTTATTGGAAAGAGTCTGACTCTGCGGTGTCTTCTAAAATGTCTTTGAGAGACCGTACCAACTCTCGCATGGTGAGTTTTGTTTCCAATGATTATTTGGGACTTTCCCAGCATCCACTTGTGCAAAGTGATGCCATCAGAGCCATCAATCAATTTGGGACGGGATTCTGTGCCGCTCCCAGCATTGGAGGCTATTCTTCATTCCAAAAGAGATTGGAAGATGGACTTTCTGCTCTTTTGAACACAGAAGACACATTAGTTTTTAATTCCGGATTCTCTACGAATGTCGGCGTGTTTTCTGCTTTGGCGAAGCCTAATGATATTGTCTTCCTTGATAAAGGGGTTCATCGAAGTGTCTTTGAAGGAGTAAGGCATTGTACGTGTAAAGTACTTCCTCACAATGACCCGGAGGCATTAGACGCTGCCCTGCAACGCTACAAAGTTGAAGGGAGTAACTTGTATGTCGTAATGGATGGGGTTTATTCCCAAGATGGAGACAGAGGTATGGTTCAGGAGTATTTGGAGATTTCTCAAAAGCATGGGGCTTTGCTTATCGTGGATGATGCCCATGGTATCGGAGTGTTAGGCGAAAGTGGTGCCGGTCTTTTGGAGGAATTGAATTTGTTGGGACAGGTTCCTCTTGTTACGGGTACACTCAGTAAAGCTTTCGGAAGTATTGGAGGGTATGTCTCCGGACGCAAAGATTTAATTGATTACATCCGTTACTATGCAGGAAGTTGTTGTTTTTCTGTTTCTCTTCCTCCACCTTGTTTAGCTGCTGCGTTGAAATCTTTAGAATTAATTCAGAAAGCGACCTCGAAACGGAATGAATTGTTGGCAAAAGCTCAATACGCGAGAGAAAAGCTACAAGAGGCTGGTTTCTCTACAACTGATTCCACAACTCCTATCAATAGGAATCTTGACCCCAAGTTATGATGAAGCAATTTTGTGGGCAGAACGTTTACTTCGCCACGATGTTTATATCGTTCCTATTGGCTATCCTGCCGTTTCAAAGCGCTATCCTAGATTGCGCTTAGCCCTTTCCAACTTGCACTCATATAGAGATATAGATTTTTTAATTTCAAAATTACTTACAGTAACAAAAAAGGATTATAAATACATGCCAAGAAAGAGACGTTCTTCTGCTGAAATTGCTCAATTGATAGATAAAGCGACAGAGGATATTGTACGAGAAAAAGGATTTGGAGGACTTTCTATTCAAGAAGTTTGCGATCGAGCCGAGATAGAACCTCAAGTATTTTATAGACGTTATCCTGAAGGTTTTGCCTTCTATGTGGAGAAGTTTATACGAGATCATGATTTTTGGTTTTCTCATTATCAAGAGTACCCAGTTGAAAAACTGAATAGAAGCCCGGAAGATTTGACACAGATATTGCTCTCCTTATGGACACAAATTGCAGAGGATGGGCTATTAGCTTCCCTGCTTCGCTTGGAACTCCAAGATACACCATTAGAGGCTGCTGTTGAAATAGCAAAGGCAAGGGAACTTCAGACAGAAGGCTTAGTGGAATTCTTTGCCAAAGCATCTGAATCTCCGAATACGCTAAGGGTACAATTGGCCATTCTTACAGCAGGGATACAATACTTGGCATTACATAAGGATGTATCTACATTTTGTGGGATAGATTTTACAAGTATCCCAAAAGAAGAGATAGAAGTAGCTCTCATGCAGATTCTGAAACCTATTATGAGATTGAAATAGAATATCAAAGTGCACAATGATATTAGAGCTGGTACAGCTCGAAAGTAGAGAACGTGTTCTCTAAACTCTGTAAGGGGAAGAATTTACATAAATTCCTCAACAGTATAAGGTTAGTAATCCCTTTAGTACCTTAAGTATTACTGTAGACCCAACTATTCAAATGGGGAGTGTAAGCCGAAAAACTCTGAAGAGTAGGCATATTTTAATTTATCGAAATTATGGATAAGAAGTTATCTGTGGAAATGCTGAGTATGCAAGATTTCCAATTCAATGAAGAAGAGATGATCGTCCTCTGTGGCGGTAGAAGTACAAATGAAACATCTTCAGAAATTGAAGACGATGAAGTACACACTTCTCCAACTCAAGGAGGTTTGGGATGCAATTGCGGTTGCTAAGAACATCCTGACTTAACCAATGAATGGGATTGGTTGCTTTCTTATTTCGTTATAAGAGGTGACCAATCCCTCTAAACTCAGATAATTATGAAATGTAGTGAATATAACTATTATGTCCTTACGGATAAAGGCGAATTAATCTACAATACGATAGGAGATAGTTTTGTCTTTTTGCCTTTAGGACAGACAGAAAAATTAAAGAATCTCGAATGGAACTTTTTTACTGAAGAACAAATATCTTCTTTTCGGAAAGCAAATATTATTGTAGATGATGGTCTTGATGAAAGAGAGTTCCTTATGAAGGAATACGATATATCTCACAAATCCCCTGTTTACTACTTAACTCTGCTACCAACATTGGATTGCAATGTTAAATGTTGGTATTGCTTTGAGAGACTAAAAAAAGGATCACGTCTACTCCCGAGTACAAAAGATGCAATCTTGAAACATGTTGAACATGTAATGAGAGGAGAACGAGGTATTAGGAAATTGGCTGTTGAGCTTTTTGGTGGAGAACCTCTTTTGTATTATCAAGAAGATTTACATGACCTGTTGAAAGAAATTAAGAAAACTGTGATCAAAGCAGGCAAGTCTTTTAACTTGCTATTAATTACTAATGGTATTAATCTTACTTCTAAAACAATAAATTTATTGGCTGAGTTTTCTCCTCATATTCAAATATCCATTGATGGAGAGAGAAACACTCATAATAGAGTAAAGCGAATGCCAGATGCTCCTCAAATCAGTGTCTATGATAAAGTAATGGAGAATGTTGCAGAATTATCTAAGTTACCGAATGTCTACATCAATGTAAGAATTAATTATGATGATAACACGCTACCTCTAATCCCGTCGATTATTGATGACCTAAAAGAACTTGATAGAAGTAAAGTTGGGATTCATTTGGAAAGAATTTGGCAAACTATAAAACCAAGTGAAATGACCTATAATGATGTTCTCAGAAATGTGATGTTACAACTCTTGAACGCTGGATTCTATGTAACGTATATGAATTTCTTTAGAAAGGGATATTCTTGTAAGGCAAGTAAAATCAATCAAGCTGTGGTGTCTTATGATGGGCATGTGTACAAATGTACTGGGCGAAATTTTACAGACTCTTTTTCCGATGGTTTTTTGAATGATGATGGTCATATTGTGTGGGAGAAAGAGAAATGGGAAGAACGAACATTGATAAACACCTATGACATAGATATATGCAAAGAGTGTAAATTACTGCCATTATGTTGGGGACCTTGTTGCCAAAAGCATTTGGAATGCAAAATCAATGGTCTTAAAATCGAAGAAAAATGCCAGCTAAATCATCTTGAATTGCCTATTGATGAGTATATTCTTTTTAGGTTTATGAGTCAAATAAATAGAAGTAAAGCATCGTGATATGATAAAAAGAAAATTATTGTTATGCATAGCGATTTTCTTTGTGGTAGGAGAAGTGGCTAATGCACAATCTCTGAGAGGAAGGGTTATTGATGACAAGGGGAATCCCATTGAAATAGCCACAATTTATTTATCAGCCGATAAAACAGCGACTGGTCTTATTTCTTCTTGCATATCAGATTCTCTTGGGTATTTTATTCTTGATTGGCATAACTATTCGGTTGGTTACCTTAATGTGTCACACATAGAATACAATTCCTATCAAGAGAAAATAGAACTAAAGCAACAAGCGGAATGCGTTGAAGTCACATTGTTCCCACGAGCAATTCAACTCGGAGAAGTTAAGGTGGTTGGAGATAGATCTTCCATAATTAAAACAGAAAACGGAGCTAAAATTTATCGATTAAGCAGCAATGCTTCAAAAATGAAAAACATATACTCAAGTCTTCAAGAAATTCCAGATTTGATAGTAAACGTTGCTGATCAAAAAATAGATTTAGTAGGAGGTGGACAACCTCTTATCCTGATAAATGGTGTTTACACGGGACAGGATTTAATGGCATTATCAAGTGCTGATATAGATAAAATTGAGATTAAAAATACAATACCACAAGAATATCGTCATTTAGGATATTCTTGCATAGTTAATATACACACTAAAACAGTTAAAGAAAAGAATTACACAACTAATTTGGGAGTTTACACACATCCCAAAATTATTTTTGGGATTGCCGATTTCTCAGCTACTTTAGAAACGAATAAATATACCCTTTTTGGAACAGTTAAGGGATTTGGATTCCTTGGCAATAAAAGCAATGTCTCTGAAAATGCGCAAGGAGAGTTATATAATTTTACACAAAACTCGCAAAGAAATTCTGATTACAAGAATTTGTCTATTGCAACTGGAGGGCACATCAAATGGAATAAGGATGCAACATCATCTATAGGTCTAATATATAGCACAAAACCTCAGCAGTATAAATCTGAAAACCATATAGACATTCTTTCGACAGGGAGTCAATTATATAGTTACGATTATTCTCGTTCTTATTCGGATTTCCTCAATGGGTATACAATTAATGTGTACCATAGCCATCTCATAAAACATTTTGGACATTTTAGTCTCTATGGGAGTTTTTATAATGGTGCTAATGAAAACAATACGACGAATACTCTGTCTGATAATTCTGTCAATGGAATACTTGTTCAAAAACAAGAACTACATAGTAGATTGAGGGAGTTCAATGCTGGAGTCAAATATAACAGAAGCCTATGGGGGGGCAATATAGAGATTGGAAATAGTACGCAAGGGAGAAGTAGTTTTATTATAAGGGATGAGAAACGAACATCATCCTCTCAATTGAAAAATTATTTTTATACAGAGTATAGTAAACAAATCGGGAAATGGGACATCTTATGTTCTCTTGGGTGGGACATTTTTGTTTCTCATTTCAACAATGGGTCTTTTACAACTCAAACTTTTTTGCCTATACTCAATATGACTTACAAACAAGGTGGCAACAGCCTGAGATTCCTTTATCAAAAGGATTACATTATTCCCTCTGTAACTCAATTATCACCAATAAATAGTTCATATCTTTTTACGGGAGGTCTTTGGGGAAATCCGAATTTAATACCAGAAACCTCTCATACAATAAAGCTTTCATACGAAATTAGTAGGAAACCTTATTACTGGCAAGTGTATCTGAAAAATGACTTGATTCAAGATAAGATGTTTATGTTTACAAAATCATCGGAGGCTCTAAGTACAACAATAAGTTTTGAGAATGCAAAATCGTTGTTTTGGGTGACAGATTTAGGAACTATTCTGCGACTCAAGTATCGGGGTGCAATGTTAAACCTTCAGGGAGGATATAGAATGACAGCTTTTTCGAATAGGAAAGAATACAATCTTTTTGGAGGGATGCAACTCAATTATTCATGGAAGAAGCTATACACATCTCTATCTCTATCACTTCCATACATTACAAGAAGTATAGAAACCTATCAGAAATCATCTCCAGAGTCCCAAATGAATATTACATATTCCATCAATAATATGTTTGATATAAACTTAGGTGTTCGTTATGTGTTCTCAAAGAAGTCATTTGAGAAGACGGAATCTTTAGATAACTACTCTTATCATTATCTTAATGAGTTTTCAAACAGAGGCAATATTATTTTGTTGGGATTTAGAATCAAATTCTCTTCAAAAAAATCCGGTATACGTTTGGACACTAATATCATAAAAGAACAAGAACGGAATAGAATTTTGAGTGATTGAGTATATGTTCCCATTCTATAGACAATTAGATTCAATGGATTGCGGTCCGACTTGTTTGGCAATGATAGCAGAACATTTCGGAAGAAAAGTTGATCGTGATCATTTGCGTGAGTTTTGCGTTTTGGGCAAAAATGGAGTATCTCTACTTGGTATAAGCAAGACTGCTGAATCAATCGGATTCAAGACAGCTGGAGGAAGATTCAGTTTTGATATGCTATCCCAAGAGATTCCTATGCCTTGTATTGTCCATTGGAATCAAAATCATTTCGTCGTTGTTTATAAGATAAAGAAGCATAGAAGAAAAGGAACATACTCTGTATATGTAGCAGATCCAGGTAAAGGTCTTATTATCTATAGTAAAGACGAATTTTGTGACTATTGGGCAAGCACCAAGACGGAAGGTAAGGAAAAAGGTGTTGCCTTGCTTCTTGAACCTACAGAATCGTTTTACACCCTTAAATCCATAGAAATCAATCCTTCGCAAAATCGCATTAATTTCCTTTGGAATTATATCAGGAAATATAAGCAACACTTCTCTCAACTAATCTTGGGGCTACTTCTTGGTTCTATTCTTCAACTTGTCTTTCCTTTTCTCACTCAGGCTATTGTAGATACGGGGGTCGGTAGTAAAGATATTGGTTTTATTTGGCTTGTCTTGTTGGCTCAAATGATGCTTTTGTTCAGTCAGACTGTCATAAATTTCATTCGTTCCAAGATTCTCCTGCATATCTCTACACGCATCAATATCTCGCTTATTTCGGATTTCTTCATCAAACTGATGAAACTACCGATGAAGTTCTTTGACACTAAGCTTATGGGCGATCTTTTGCAACGCATTGAGGATCATCGCCGTGTAGAGCAATTCCTTACATCAAGTAGTTTGAGTCTACTATTTTCCTTCTTTACATTTTTGATATTTGGCATTGTCTTAGCAGTCTATAACCTGTATATCTTCGGAGTATTCCTTTTGGGAACTGTTCTCTATGCCGGTTGGATAGTTATGTTCCTCAAAAAACGTCGTCAATTGGACTACAAATACTTCGAGCAAGCCGGACGAAATCGCAATGTGACTTATCAGCTTATAGGTGGTATGCAGGAGATTAAACTGCAAGGCTGCGAGCAACGCAAGCGTTGGGAATGGGAAGACGTGCAAGCCGATCTTTTTAAGGTTAATCTGCAATCCCTAAGCCTGCAACAGATACAGCAAGCAGGAAGCGTCACCATCAATGAGGTGAAAAATATCCTTATCACTGTTTTGGCGGCCACATCTGTTATACAAGGTAATATGACTCTCGGTATGATGCTGGCAGTGCAATACATCATCGGACAACTTAATAGTCCAGTAGAGCAACTTATTCAATTCATCTATTCATGGCAGGACGTGAGCATTAGCCTTGACCGTATGAACGAAATCCATACAGAAACCAATGAGGAAAATGCGGAACGAACGAGGAACAACTATACCGAAGAGTCTATAGATGGACATTCGCTTGCCCTAAAAGACCTTTCTTTCAAATATGACATATATAGTCCGAAAGATATTCTCTCGAATATCAACCTTCCCATTCCCAATGGCAAAGTAACGGCAATCGTTGGGGCAAGCGGAAGCGGAAAAACTACGCTTATCAAGCTCCTTTTGGGCTTTTATGAACCATTGAGTGGGAGTATTCAAATAGGTACTACCAATCTGAATGAATACAATCTCGCTTGGTGGCGAAATCAATGCGGAGCTGTGATGCAGGAGGGGTATCTGTTCTCAGATACCATTGCAAGGAATATCGCTATATCGGATGATGAGCCAGACATTGAACGTATCCGCTATGCAGCTCGTGTGGCAAATATAGCAGACTACGTTGAAGCTCTGCCATTAGCCTATAATACAATGATAGGACAAGATGGACAAGGCATCAGTCAAGGACAACGACAACGCATCCTTATTGCGAGGGTAGTCTATAAGAATCCAATGTTCGTCTTCTTGGATGAAGCCACCAATGCTCTTGATGCCAACAATGAACGAGCCATTACTGAAAATCTGTCTGATTTCTATAAAGGGAAAACGGTAGTTGTGGTAGCACACCGTCTTTCCACGGTCCGTAATGCTGACCAAATAGTTGTGTTGGATGAAGGAAAAATTGTAGAGGTCGGGACACACGAAGAATTGACCTCCAAACGTGGCAAATACTTTGCCTTAGTGAAGAATCAATTGGAATTGGGCAACTGATATGGAAGAGAAAAAGAAACAAGATCGAAGTTTTGAACTTCGGAGCGAGAAAGTCCGCAGTATCGTAGGACAAATTCCATCCTCGTTAGTTCGCTATGGCATTACCGCTATCGGAACAGTGTTGCTTTGTCTTTTTGTCGTGGCTTACTTCTTGCCCTATAAGCAAGTTTATTCCGGGACGGCAATTATACAAGACATTACCGGCGAAGCGAAGGCGGATACGACAGAAATAAATGTACTCTTGAATTTTGGAGACAAACGTATGACAATTCCTCCGAAAGAAGGAGTATCCATTGATTTTCAATCGGCTATAGGAGTTGCCCAAGGACGTATCCTTTCTCTTTCTATGGAACGTGATACCCTTGGTAGGCAAGTAGCACACTGTCGAATGCCATTACAATCAGTAAAAAAGATGGAGCATAGTGAAGTAGATTTCATATTGACACTTCAATCAGGCAATTTATTAAGTCGTTTTTTCTCTGAATTCACGGGGGAATAACTTCTTATATAACCTTCAACTCAGGGCAAATCTCAAATACATTAATGATATGAAAAGACTAACCCAAACACATTCGTTTAGGACTCTTTCATCGAAAGAATCCACAGTGTTTCAGATCCGTGAGGCAACTGATGAGTTGATTGAAAAGGTAATCGAGCTGAGCGATTCAAACACCGATAACACCTCCTTGTTTCGCACGATGAGTTATACTCGATTTATCGTTCAAACACTCCAAAAAAAATCACACAGTCATTCCTGAAGCCCAATCTTGTTTCATCGAGTTGTACCAAGTACTTTCCATCGAACTGGAAATCTTGGAGAAAGGAATGAGAAAGAAAGAGTTCTCCATATCCTCCACCCCAATAACATCTTCACTTTGTTGGACGGGCAAGGTCGTGGATTTAGTCGAACTTCTTTATGCTCTTGACACTTGTAACTGCATTAATAATGGAGAGATTGGCGTAGAGGATTTGGCAGAGGAGTTGTCTAAGCTTTTTGGAGTGGAAATAAAGAACTGCTTCAGTGCTTATATTGATATGAAACGTCGTAAGGCTGACAGCCGTACCTACTTTCTTGATGAATTGAAAGAGAAACTGAATAGGCGGATGGTAGAAAGCGACCTAAAAGGAGGGAAATACAAAAAGAGATAACAAACACGGGAAACTTTCTTCCATTGTGAGGAAAGTTTCCCGTGTTATCTATATAGTTTATATCAACGGAAAGCTTTGATAACCCGTATCACAGCCCACAAGCAAGTAAAAGGAGCGGTGAAAACCCCGATGACGACAAAGAGGAGGAGTTTGACAATATAGTAAACAATCCACTGTCCATTTGTTCCTGCAACCATTTTATAGGGAATGAACTTCTCTGCGAAGAGATAGCCCGACCATACAGCCATCAGCACATATCCGGACATCCATCTCATATCCTCAAAACCTTTGGTCGCCAAGAAATTCCATCTGAAGCCTATGACAAACAAGGCGATGAGAAACAACAGGCTGAAGATGCTTCGCCAAATCTCACTACGTTTTCTCTTCTGAAAACACGGTGTACAGAGTATCGGCTGATACTTTCCTGCACATTCGGGACACAGTCCTTTTCCGCAATCGGAGCATTGGGCAACTGCCGGTTCTTGTGTATGATTAAAACAATTCATAGTGTCATCAATTAGCGTGTTCAAAAATACAAAAATCCCGCCTTAGAGCCAAGAAAAACCGCCATTATTTCTTGGTATTGAGCAGTTTGGAGAGTTCCGGGTCATCGGCAATTCGTTGCAACTCCCGTTCCACGATGTCCCGCACTTCCGTCTTTACCCGTTCATAATTCGCCTTGATTTCCTGTTCCATCATATCCTCTCCGTTTTCATTCGTGAAGTCCGTCAGAACGGGTATCGGTCGGTAGGCGGCTGTTTCCTTTGCCACCTTTGCATTGTCCACCACAATCTCACAGTGGAATATCTTCTGCTCGATGCGTTCGGAGAAGTTGTCGGCAACCGCTCCCACGAACATTCCCTGTGTGAGTGTGGAAATCTTACTCTGTGGGATAAGGCTGTCCATCTGCGTGGAGATGGAGGTCGTCTTGTCACTTCGGGTAATACTCATACTTTGCCGTTTTTGAAGCACCTTTCCGAAACGCTCCGACAAGGTCTTTGCCGTTTCGCCGACGACTTGACCGGAGAAAATGTTTCCGACGGTATTCATCACCACAGCCGCCTCCTTATCTCCATAATCCCGCTTCAATTGCGAGAAGTCCTGAAAGCCCAAGCATACCGCCACTTTGTTGCTACGTGCGGTGGCTATCAGATTGTCAAGCCCTTTGAAGTATATGGTAGGCAGCTCATCTATCAGCACGGAACTTTTCAGCATCCCTTTCTTATTGATGAGCTTGACGATACGGCTGTTATACAACCCCAATGCTGCCCCGTAGATATTCTGCCTGTCGGGATTGTTCCCCACACAAAGGATTTTCGGCTCCTTGGGGTTATTGATGTCGAGTGTAAAATCATCGCCCGTCATAATCCAATAGAGTTGCGGACTTATCATCCTTGACAAGGGAATCTTGGCGGAAGCTATCTGTCCTTGCAACTGGTCAGCCGCCCCTCCGAGCCAAGCGTCCATAAAGGGAGAAAGATAGTTCTCCAATTCAGGATATGAGGTGAGTATCGGAAAAATATCTTCATACTTGCGGCAGAGAAACTCTATGGCGTGCGGAAAAGTGCAGTATTTTCCTCCCTCGAAAATGCGAAGATACCAGATGATGGCGGCAAAGAGTACGATGGGAGATTCCACGAAGAAATCTCCCTGCTTCTGCACCCACGTCTTGTTGAGATTGAGCATGATGGTGTACGCCGACTCGTAGGCATCCGATATGTCACTCATAAAGTCAGGGTGTATCGGATTACAGCGATGCGACCGCCTCGGGTCATCGAAGTTGATCACGTAAAACTTCGGCTTGACCTTATACCCTTCCGAGTGATGCAGCAGATGATTGTACACAATCGTGGAGAGGTCTGGATACTTGAAGTCGTAGCAGTAGATGGCAAACCCTTTCTCAATCTGCTGCTTGATGAAATTATTGATGATGGCATAGGACTTACCGCTGCCCGGCGTTCCCAAGACAGAGACCGCACGGAAAGGATTCACCACGTTTATCCATCCCCTGTTCCATTTCTTGCGATAATAGAATCGGGTCGGCAGATTGACCGAGTACTCGTTTTCCAAGAGCCTTGTCTCCTGCATAAAGGATTCGTTCTCCTGATTGAAGACATCCTCCATCAGGTTGTTCTTCAAGAGTCGGCTCATATAGAGTCCCGCCATCAGCAGGCACACATACCCGACGGTTATCGTAAAGGTATAGAGAACCGCATTGGCTTCAATGGGCAGAGGCAAGGCGAGTATCCACCAATTAAGGAAGAAAAAGACAAAGCCGACGCCCATGAATGCCCCTATTTTCGACCATGTGATATGCTCCTCTTTCACGCCCTTTGTACCCAGACAGGAAAGCCCCATCAGCACCAGCGCAAAGAGTTTGGTGTAGAGCATGTTGCAGAACAGCCCCGCCGTACGGTGGAAGTTCATCAGTATCCTGTCCACCACACCGATATTCACGCCCCATAGCCGTATCGCTTCATAGCAATACCAATAGAGGTGGGCAACCACCAGTATGATACTTACGGCACGCAGAAAATCCATGATTTTCGCCAGTGCCCTCAAATCGTCTTCTTGTTGTGACATAATCTTTCTGTTTTTTAGAGTTTACGTTGTTTTCTTTTTTTGCGCTGCATCCGTCTGCGGAACTGCTCTTCCTCCCAATCTGTTCCGTGTGTCTCCAAGGGCAGGTCAAGTAAGCCACCCAAAACGGAATCTCCGTCCGAAGTCAGAGTTTGGGGAATACAGCCTTTCTCACTCTGCTGTATAGGAGCAGACAATTCGGGATGCGGGCGGTCGAACCATTCGGCAATTGCGTTTGCCGAAAGTTCCTTGCCCAACCGTGAGCCATTGACCACACAGCCGTTGTTGTGGTCAATGAAGGTGATGCCATAGAGCCGACCTTCTTCGTTCTCACGGAAGAGTACATCAATACCCTTGCGATGGAGGTTCGCTCGAAAATCCTCTTTCGTAGCGGAACGCCTCAATGCTCCGGCTACGACCGCTTTGGTCTTGGGAGCAAGATGCTTTTCTTTCAGTTTCTCCTTTGAAGCCTTGAAGCTGTTTTGCAGGGCTTCATATCCGACAGACCTTCCAAAGAGAGAGGATTTGAATACTTTTCCTACTTTATTTCCCTTGTCATCCGAGGCAAAGTAGAGAAGTCCCATATAAGTCTTTCTGTTTACATTCCCCTTGACCTCCTCCACGCATATATTATAGGTGGAGAGCAAGGCTCGGTATTCCTTGAGACTCGGACAGTGGTAGAATTTCGCTGCCGGTTTGATAACCGAAGCGAGTTGTTTTTTAAGATTCTCTCCGTCGCCGTAGCAGACTTTTTTCAGCCGAAATGCTTCTCTTTCCTTCCGCATTTGCGCAGGAATCAAACCGTACTTCTGTTCCAGTTCTTTGAGAATACGGGTACTGGTGTAGAAATTATTGCCGTCGTTTATCTTCTTTCCCCGCTCATCGACGGCTAAGGTGACAATATGCAGATGATGCCTGTCTATATCCTCGTGCTTATATACGACAAAAGGCTGATTGCCGTAGCCCATCTTTTCGATATACTCCCGTGCGATGTCAGAGAACTGCTCGTCGCTGAGACGGTCATCGGGATGCGGATTCAAGGAGATGTGTATAACTGGTTTTTTAGTGAGGACATGACTTGGCATATATGCCATAAAGTCCTGCATACAGGCGGATATATCGTGTGTTCCATCAGCCGGAGAGAACACTTTGTTGGTCTCCAAAATCTTCGCGACACCTTCGTTTACCTTCTCTCCGTTGTACGCCAACGCGCCGTAAAGGGAGCTTCCATAATTTATCTTTGCGACCATTTTTCCTGAAATTCACGGGTGAGTTGTACGATTTCACCTCCGATGGCTGCCAATTCGAGTGTCAGTTTCTCCAATTGGGCAAGCATGGCGAAGGCTTTTTTCTCGGTGAAATTACTCTTCAAAGTGACTACAGTTTGGTTATAATTCACTCCAACACTGCGAAACTGCCCGTACAAATTCGTCAGTTTTTGGTAGTAATCAAGCAATGAACGGTCTACTTTTATCACCCGGAAAGTCTCATCAAAGACCCTTGCTTTGATGAAAAGCGCTTTGTTCGGGACTCCTGACTGTTCATAAAGCGTCAGGAAACGCGCAAACTCCGTGTCCGTAAACCGAACCATACAGCAATGGCTTGCTCTCTCTCTTTTAAGGGGTCTCCCCACATGTCTCTTTGTCATTTTACTTTGGATTTTAATGGTTTGTATTTCTCTCTACGGGGACAGACGTGCAAAGCACAATGGAGTCCCTTTCGGGAGGTTTCACGGTAAAACCGACGTATCAAGACATCGAAAACTTCTTCCCAAAGACACCGACTTCGGAGGTGTCTTGCCCTCTGCAAGAGCAAGAGTTCTGAGTTACCGAATTTATTTCGAGTAACGCAGGACATATCTTGCTATTTGCTCCGACGCAAATAAATCCGTCCGCGAAGGACGGAAGTCAAGTATCTCAAAAAAGAACGCTTCATGTCTCGAAGACTTCGGCTTTCCGCTTGGGTGCAAAGTTACTAAGCGTTGTGCCTAAATCACTTACCTCTCACGAAGCCACAAATACGCAAATCGAAGCCACAAGTACGCAGTTAGCAAAAAGGGTAGAAACAAGGGGGTAAAGGCATCTATATTTGCCCCGTCGAACAGGTGTTTGCAGGTTGGTGGACATACCTGCCTGCTCAAGTCTGAAAACCTGTCCGCAGCCATTTGAACAGACAATTACGGAAATGGAAATAGAAATGAGAATATGTACAAGTTATTGCACCCGTCGCCCCTTGTACCCTTACACAAGGGTACAAGGGCGGACGTATGGATGGGTGGACGTGTGCAAGTATGACTCCCGTCATATAGCTCCACCCTTATACAGGGAGGGACATATCCCGAAAGGCGGGTCTGTGTTCCTTTACTGGAATGCCTCACCGTATGCCTGTCCGGGGATTCATTCCCTCACGGACTTATTTCCATATCTGCCTTTTCAGGGAAACAGACCAAGGCGTGCATACACCTTTCCACACATATATGTAGAACCATTAAACAGAAAATGAAATGAAAAAGAAACCTGTTTTCATTGCCTTCTCCACCCAGAAGGGCGGTGTCGGCAAAACGACCTTTACGGTCTTGACGGCGAGTTACCTGCACTATGCCTGCGGGTATAACCTTATTGTGGTGGATTGCGACTATCCGCAATTCAGTATCAATGCCATGCGTCAGCGTGATGCACAGGGCGTGGATCGCAACCCCGCACTGCAAGAATTGGCAGCAACTCAATTCTCCGAGTTGCAAAAGCCCACGTACACCATTCTATGCGCTACGGCAGAGGCAGCCGTGGATACGGTCAGGGAATATCTGGACACGCACGAGCCGGATACGGATTTCGTCTTTTTTGACCTGCCCGGAACCATCAACAATGACGGTGTGCTGACCACTCTCTCCGGTATGGATTACATTTTCACCCCCATCTCCGCCGACCGTATATCCTTGGAAAGCACGCTGAGCTTTTCAGCCATCATCAAGGAGGCGATAACCGACAATACAGACACTGCCAACAAAGGGATTTACCTCTTTTGGAACATGGTGGACGGCAGAGAGAAAACACCCCTCTATGCGATGTATGAAAAGATCATTGACGAGTTGGGACTTCCTGTCTTGAAGACGGCAGTCCCCAATACGACCCGCTACAAAAAGGAAGTGATGGATGAGGGTACGACCCTCTTCCGTTCGACCATCTTTCCCGCCTCCCGAACGTTGCTCAGAGGCAGTCGTCTGAAAGAGCTTGTGGAGGAAATCCTGTCCATTGTAAAACCTGAAACGTATGGCAGAGAAGAATAAAGGGGCGATAGATCCCGTCGCCATCCGGGAACTGATTTCGCAGGGTATCCCGATGAAAAAGAAAGAGAGCGAAACGATACCGCCTGCCGCCGTTGAAGAGGTGGATGCGTCTGTTTCGGAAACACAAAAAGAGGTTTCGGAAGAGCCACAACTCCCCATCCGAACACGTCGCAAGAATCCCGCCAAGGGAGATTACATCTCACTCTTCATGCACCGCAATGACCTATACGACCGCAAGGCAATCTACATCTCCAAAGAGTTGCAGGACAAACTCTCGGAAATCGTCCTCTTCATCCGAAAGAGAGAGATGACATTGGGTATGTACGTGGAAAACATCCTTCTCAAACATTTAGAGGACTACAAGGAAGAAATCAACCGATTAAGTGAAAAGAACTTCAAGAAATTATTGTGATATGAAACAGAAAACAAACCGACCAATGGCAGGTAAAGAGTCCTGCAGAGAACGAAAAAGCGTCTCTTCAAAAGTAACCATCCGTAACTCCACCACGCTCATCGAACATTCCGAGGGACACTCTACAGGTCTCCTTCGGGAAGAGAGAAGCGATTACGAAACCGCCTTTCTGCAACCCCTGAACATCGGAGACCGAAAGGGCGTGTTCATTT
This sequence comes from Bacillota bacterium, assembly GCA_023423335.1. Classification (GTDB taxonomy): domain Bacteria; phylum Bacillota; class Clostridia; order Lachnospirales; family Lachnospiraceae; genus Mobilitalea. Next base: position 30,520 of record JAFAFU010000040.1, read on the forward strand.
CCAAAAAGACACAGGAAGAGATTGCCGAAATCGTCTATGTGGCAGCCGCAGGCAAACTGACGATTGGGGCATTCGTAGAACATATCCTCCGGCATCACTTAGAGAGTCACCGTGATGAGATAGACGCCTTGTTTGAGCAACAGTTCCGTAAACGTTTCGAACGATGAAGCAGGTGATAGTCATTCTGCTGTCGGTAGGCTTAGCCTATCTCGGCAGCGTACAGGTTGCCCGCTTTCTGTACGGACGCTATCGGAGTGCCGTGAGACTCTACCGTGAATTGCGGCTCTTTTTCCGAGAACGAGGCAAGGGGAAATTCGTCGTTACCATCCACATCCCCCAGAAGGAACTCTCCCAAGAGGAGAATATCCTTTTAGCCGAGCTGCCCATTGAAGAAGGGCAACAGGAACAGACGCCTGAAACGGGAATGTCGGAAGAGACCTCTTCTGCCATTCCCGAAGAGGAAGAGGATTATGTATTGGTGGAAGTCCAAGGTGAAAGCTACTCTCTTTCCGAAAGTATCACCGTGGAAGAACTGCAACAAATGGGCAATGTCCTCTCCTGCAAGAATGCCCCGATAGAGGAAGCTGCGAAAGCTGCTGAAACCATCTATAAGATACACGACTCCCCGATGTTCCAGGCAATTAAGAAAGCAGCCGGGGAACGTGTCCGCGAACTGCTGGATCGCGTTGCCGAAGAAGCTCCGAAAGAGGTTCAGTCAGGCAACTTCGATTACAAACGATTTATCAAGACATAGTATTCACCCATTCAAAGAAAGGAGAAAATATGAATAGACCCATCTATCTCGCCATCGCTTCCCTCAAGGGAGGTGTCGGCAAAACCTCACTTACGGTACTTGTCGCAAGCATTCTGCATTACCACAGAGGATGCGATGTCGCCGTCGTGGATTGCAACCATCCCGTCTATACCATCGCCCGTCTGCGGCAGCAAGAGTCGGAAGAACTGAATCATCAAAGCCTGATGCACCTGAAACATCGGACAGCCTATGCCCCTTATCCGATTATCTGTACTCCGGTGCGGGAAGCCCTGAGCCGAGTGGAGCGACACTGTGCGGACAATCCTCCTCGCTGCATCCTCTTCGACCTCCCTCCATTGATGCGTACCGAAGGAACGGTGGAACTGCTTTCGACAATGGATGCCGTCGTCTTTCCCGTTACGGGTAGTCCGATGGATATGGAAGCCGTCCGCCATTTCATCGACATCTTGGGAGAGCAGATACTGACGATGGGCAAGGGCAATATCCGTGAGCTTTATCTGCTTCGCAATATGATAGAGGCTTGGGAACGTGAGGATGCCGACGAACGCTGTCGCACCCTTGCCGATGAAACGGGAGTCCTCCTGATGCAGACCTCATTGAGCCACTCCCGTTTGTATCGTCCGCTGCTTTCCGAACGCAGAAAAGGGGTATGCACCCTCTTCCCACCCCACGGAGGAAAGTTGAGTCAGCTATGCAACGGGTTGGGCGATGAACTTCACGAAATCCTGCAACGCCTATGTACCGAATAGTCCTTGCCGCTCTCTTGCTCTATCTCCTGTGGCTATTTCTTTTTCTCTCGTATGAACGAAGAAAGAGAAAGAACAGAGCAAAAGAGAAAAAACCTTGTCAAGCGGTCAGTGAAGCGGAAATCATCGGTAAAAGTCACTTCAAACTCAGCCACTCGACGCCACAAGTACGCAGTTATCCAAAAGGCGAGGCGGAAGCAAAAAAGGCTTCTACATTTGCTCCCGAAAACGGACAAGAGCCATCGGAAGAGGCGGATGAACAGCCCGACATAGATGAGATTCCTTTAACGTATGAGTCTTCGGATGCTCCATCCTTTGAAGAAGAGGAAGATGAAGAGCTTCCCGTATCGGGAAAAAGCGAATATACCACGGGAATTGATTTTGAACGGGTGCTGGAAGCCTTGTCGGTCATTCACCGCCACGCCTCCACCGAAGCAGAACGACAGAGAACCGGCAATACACTGAGAGAGTTGGAAGGAACCCGTCTGATGGAAACGCTCCGAGGCGATGCGAAACGCTCGGCCACGATCGATGAAATCGTCCGTGCCCGTTTCGAGGAACTTTACAGCGGCGAAAAGGCGTAACATCCCTTCCGAATGGTTTTGTTCCAATAGTATGAACCCTTTAATGCAACAAGCAATGAAAGAAAAAGAGTACGGCTGCCCCCAAGAGAGCCACCACTAACATCCGAAAGTAACAACAGTATTCACCCGTCGGGAGAACCTATCCGCCTCTCCCGGCACAAAACAAGAATGATTTATGACCAAGAAACATTTTCTTTTCGCAGCTGTTCTGCTGCTTTCCATTTCCTCTGCCTTTGCCCAAGGCAACGGCTTGTCAGGCATCAACCAAGCCACCAGTATGGTAACGAGTTATTTTGACCCTGCCACGAAGCTCATTTATGCCATCGGTGCAGTCGTCGGTCTTATCGGAGGGGTAAAGGTCTATTCAAAGTTCTCGTCCGGAGATCCTGACACCTCAAAGACCGCCGCAAGCTGGTTTGGGGCGTGTATTTTCCTCATTGTCGCAGCCACCATTCTGAGAAGTTTCTTCCTCTAAGCCTATGGAGACCTATCCCATCAACAAGGGAATCGGTCGCTCGGTAGAGTTTCAGGGACTCAAAAGCCAGTATCTGTTCATTTTCGCCGGAGGGCTGCTTGCCCTTTTCGTGCTGTTTGTCATCCTCTATATGGCGGGTGTCAATCAATGGATTTGTATCGGCTTCGGAGGGAGTGCCGCATCCGTTCTGGTGTGGCAGACCTTCTCCCTGAACAGGAAGTACGGGGAACATGGGCTGATGAAGCGTTCCGCCTTGCACAGCCATCCCCGATACCTCATCAACCGACGACGCATTTCCCGTCTGTTGCGGCACAAGGAGTTGCCAAGACGAAAGAGAAGAGAGCGTAAAAGAACGAATAAAGGAAAGGAGGACAAAGAATGAGGAATATACTGAAAGCCACCACGCTGGAGAACCGCTTCCCGCTGCTTGCCGTCGAAGAGGGCTGCATCCTCTCGAAGGACGCCGACATCACGGTCGCCTTTCGGGTCGAGCTTCCTGAACTTTATACGGTGACAAGTGCGGAGTATGCCGCTATCCATTCTTCTTGGGTAAAGGCGATCAAGGTGTTGCCGACCTACAGCATCGTACACAAGCAGGATTGGTTTGTCAAGGAGGGCTACCGTCCGGACTTGCAGAAGGAGGAGATGAGTTTCCTCTCCCGCAGTTTCGAGCGGCACTTCAATGAGCGACCATTCCTCCATCACGCCTGCTACCTGTTCCTGACCAAGACAACCAAGAACCGCAACCGACAGCAAAGCAACTTCTCCACCCTCTGCCGGGGACATATCATCCCCAAGGAGGTACGGGACAAGGATACCGCCCGCAAGTTCCTCGAAGCCACCGGGCAGTTCGAGCGGATTATGAACGAAAGCGGTTTTGTTCGCCTTACCCGACTGAGCGACGAAGAGATTCTCGGCACGGAGGAAAACCCGGGACTGATAGAGAAGTATTTCTCACTCTCCCTTTCCGATACGACGGTCTTGGAGGACATCGACCTGAGAGCCGACCATATGCGTATCGGCGACAAGCGGCTCTGCCTGCATACCCTTTCCGATACGGAAGACCTGCCCGGGCTGGTAGGCACGGATATGCGCTATGAGCGTTTATCCACCGACCGCAGCGACTGCCGCCTTTCCTTTGCCGCTCCCGTAGGGCTGTTGCTCCCGTGCAACCATATCTACAACCAGTATGTGCTGATTGATGACAGTGCCGAGAACCTGCAACGCTTCGAGAAGAGCGCACGGAACATGCACTCGCTCTCCCGTTATAGTCGCTCCAATCAGATCAACAAGCAATGGATTGACGAGTACCTGAACGAGGCGCACAGCTTCGGGCTTACCTCCGTCCGATGTCATTGCAATGTCTTGGCGTGGAGCGAGGATGAAGAGGAACTCCGCCGTATCCGCAACGACGTGGGCAGCCAGCTCGCACTGATGGAGTGCAAGCCACGGCACAACACGGTGGATGTGCCGACGCTGTTTTGGGCAGGCATTCCCGGCAATGAAGCCGACTTCCCCGCAGAAGAGAGTTTTTACACCTTCATCGAGCAGGCGGTCTGCTTCTTCAATGAAGAGACCAACTACCGTGATTCGTTGTCGCCATTCGGCATCAAGATGGCTGACCGCAGCGGCAAGCCGATTCATCTCGACATCTCCGATTTGCCGATGAAGCAAGGCATCATCACGAACCGCAACAAGTTCATCTTGGGTCCTTCGGGTTCGGGCAAGTCGTTCTTCACCAACCACCTCTTGAGGCAGTATTGGGAACAGAACACCCACATCGTCTTGGTGGATACGGGGAACAGCTATCAGGGCCTGTGCGAGATGATACGCCACAAGACGCAGGGCGAAGATGGGGTGTACTTCACCTATTCGGATGAGAGTCCCATCAGCTTCAATCCCTTCTATACCACCGATAAAGTGTATGATGTGGAGAAGCGGGAGAGCATCAAGACCCTGTTGCTGACCCTTTGGAAGAAAGACAACGAGCCTGCCACCCGTTCGGAGGAGGTCGCCCTCTCCAACGCCGTGTCACTCTTTATCGAGCGTATCAAGACGGACGATGGCATCGTCCCCTCGTTCAACAGCTTTTACGAGTATCTCACCACCGATTACTCTGCTCTGCTCCGTGAGAAAAAGGTCAGGGAAAAGGATTTTGACTTGGCCAATTTTCTCAACGTGCTGGAGCCTTACTACAAGGGTGGCGAATATGACTACTTGCTGAACTCGGACAAGCAACTCGACCTGCTGAATGCACGCTTTATCGTCTTCGAAATCGACGCGATTAAGGATCATCCCATCCTTTTCCCCATCACGACCATCATCATTATGGAGCTGTTCATCAATAAGATGCGACGGCTGAAGGGAATACGGAAGGTCATCCTTATCGAGGAGGCTTGGAAGGCGATTGCGTCCGCGAATATGGCGGGATATATAAAATACCTCTACAAGACGGTAAGAAAATTCTTCGGGGAGGCGGTCGTGGTGACGCAGGAGGTGGACGACATCATCTCCTCGCCCGTGGTCAAGGAGTCTATCATCAACAATTCGGACTGCAAGATACTGCTTGACCAACGCAAGTACATGAACAAGTTTGACCAGATTCAGGCACTCTTGGGACTGACGGACAAGGAACGGGGGCAGATACTCTCCATCAATCAGAGCAACGATGCCACACGGTCGTACAAGGAGGTTTGGATCGGACTGGGCGGTGTACAGTCCGCCGTCTATGCCACCGAAGTGTCGAAAGCCGAATACCTCACCTACACGACGGAGGAGACCGAGAAGATGCGGGTGCTCATCCGTGCCGAACAACTCGGCGGAAACATGGAGCTTGCCGTCAGGCAGCTCGCCGAAGAAGAACAGTCAAGAATAATCACACTAAAATCCAACGTAAAATGAGAAAGAAAATTTTAATGCTTATGGCGTGCGGTTGCCTCCTGGCAGGCAGCGCACACGCCCAGTGGGTGGTCACAGACCCCACCAACCTCGCACAGAGCATCATCAACACCACCAAGGAAATCGTGCAGACCTCCAAGACGGTCAAGAACACGCTTGACAACTTCAAAGAGGTCGAGAAGCTCTACAATGAGAGCAAGAAATACTATGATGCCCTGAAAAAGGTGAATGACCTCGTGCGGGATGCCCAACGGGTAAAGGAGACGATCCTGATGGTCGGGGAAATCTCCGACATCTATGTAAACAACTACAAAAAGATGCTCTCCGACCCGAACTTCCGCCCGGAGGAGTTGGTTGCCATCGCCAACGGCTATACCAAACTGCTCGGAGAGAGCAACAACCTGCTCAAGGAACTGAAGCAGGTGGTGAACATCACCACGCTGAAGATGACTGACAAGGAGCGTATGGATGTGGTGGATCGCTGCTACAAGGAAATCAGGGATTACCGCAATCTCGTGCGCTACTACACGAACAAGAACATCTCCGTGAGCTATCTCAGAGCCAAGAAGCAGCAGGACACCGACCGTGTGCTTTCGCTCTATGGAACCGACAATGAAAGGTATTGGTAGGTATGGGAGCGGATTTTGACAACCTGCACCAAGTCCTTCGTACCCTTTACACGGAGATGATGCCGATGTGCGGTGACATGATAGGTGTCGCCAAAGGCATTGCGGGCTTGGGTGCGCTCTTCTATGTGGCACTCCGGGTGTGGCAGACCTTGGCTCGTGCCGAACCCATCGATGTCTATCCGTTGCTCCGTCCGTTTGCGCTCGGTCTCTGTATCCTCTTTTTCCCGATGGTACTGGAAACTATCAACGGCGTGCTTAGTCCCGTCGTGCAGGGTACGCACAAGATGCTTGAAAAGCAGACCTTCAGCATGGATGAATACCGCAAGTTGTGGGACAAGCTGGAATACGAGGCGATGGTGAAGAATCCCGAAACAGCCTATCTGGTCAGCAACGAGGAGTTCGACAGGAAACTGGATGAACTCGGTATTGCTCCCTCGGACATGGCGACGATGGCGGGAATGTACGTGGAACGCAGTATGTACAACCTCAAGAAATGGTTCCGCAATATGGCACGGGAACTCTTGGAACTGCTTTTCGCCGCTGCCGCTCTGCTCATCGACACGCTTCGGACATTCTTTCTGATAGTCCTCTCCATCTTGGGACCGATAGCCTTTGCCATCTCCGTGTGGGACGGTTTTCAGAGCACCCTCACGCAATGGTTCACGAGGTATATCTCCATCTATCTGTGGCTGCCCGTGGCGGACTTGTTCAGTTCGATGCTGGCAAAGATTCAGGAGCTGATGCTCAAACACGACATCACACAGTTGCAGAACGACCCTACCTATACGATAGATGCCTCGAACGGTGTGTACCTTGTCTTCATGATTATCGGCATCATCGGTTACTTCACCATCCCGACGGTTGCGGGTTGGGTGATACAGGCAGGTGGAGCAGGTAACTTTGGCAAGAACGTGAACTACGCGGCAGGAAAGGGAGCCGGTATCGCAGGTGCCGTGGGTGGAGCCGCAGGTGGCTTTGCCGTGGGACACGGACGAAACATGATGAACCATGCGGGAAGTAAAGCCAAAGAGATTGCCGGAAAATTATTTCACAGAGGAGGAAACCAATCCTCCGAACCATCGGAACAAAACTAAAAAGCTATGGAATTCAAGTCATTAAAGAATATTGAAACGAGTTTCAGGCAGATACGCCTCTTTACCTTGGTCGTCATCTGCCTGTGCGCTGCCCTTGCGGGCTATTCGGTATGGAGTGCCTACTCCTTTGCCGAAGCCCAAAGGCAGAAAATCTATGTGCTGGACGGCGGAAAGTCGCTGATGCTCGCCCTTTCGCAGGATCTGTCACAGAACAGACCCGCGGAAGCCAAGGAGCATGTGCGCCGCTTCCATGAGTTGTTCTTCACCCTTTCGCCTGATAAGAGCGCCATCGAGGGGAATATCTCCCGTGCGCTGCTCTTGGCGGACAAGAGTGCCTACAACTACTATCGAGATTTCTCAGAGAAAGGATACTACAACCGTATTGTGGCAGGAAATATCAATCAGGTCGTACAGGTGGACAGCGTACTCTGTGACTTCGACCGCTATCCCTATGCGGTACGGACGTATGCCCGGCAGATGATTATCCGTGCTACCAACGTGACCGAGCGCAGTCTCGTGACCGTATGCCGTCTGCTCAATACGAGCCGCAGCGACGACAACCCGAACGGATTCAACATCGAGGGATTCGAGATTGTGGAAAACAAGGACATCAGTACCCGTAAGCGATGAAAAAGAAAAGTCTGTTCCGAATGATGCAGGAGGGAGCAGAGACAAGACTCCGCCGCCTGTGCGGACGCATCCCCACTCATCTGAGGCTGTATGTCGTCCTGACGATGCTTCTCTTTTTCGCCTTCCTTGCTGGCTATGTTTTCTTCAGCGGTTTGTACCGCATCTTCTCCAATGGAGACTCCGAAGAGGAAACGTTACCGGCAATCGAGCATATCGAAGCCCCTGAAGTAAGGCGACTCTATCCCAACGACAGTATCAACCTATTAAAGTATTACGATTATGTTCCCATTCAAAAGAAAGACAGCCTCCGATACGAACACCTCGCCTGAGCTGACGGAGGAAGAGAGACAAAGACGAAAGAAGTTTATCATTTATCCCCTGATGTTCCTGCTTTTTGCAGGTTCCATGTGGCTCATCTTTGCACCTTCGAAGAAAGAAGAGGAGAAACTGGCAAAAGGCTTCAATACGGAAATGCCGGATCCGCAAGCCTCGGAACTCATCGGCGACAAGAAGAAAGCCTACGAAAAGGAGATGATGGAACAGAAGGAACAGGAACGAAGTCAGGCGATGCAAAGTCTCAGTTCCATGTTCGGGGAAATGACAGGTGGACAACCGGCACAGAGTTCCGAAGAGTTGGCTTTGAAGGCAGACGCATCAGAAAGAGATAACGGCTTCGGCTCTCGCACCACTGCTCCGCAAGATGGCTTTCACGCCTCGGCATCCGCCTATCAGGACATCAACCGCACGCTCGGCAGTTTCTATGAAGCACCGAGAGAAGACCCTGAAAAGGAGGAGCTGCGTGCCCGTTTGGCAGAGTTGGAAAACCGTGTGAGCAGCGAACAGCAGTCGCCTGCCATAACCGTAAACGACCAGATGGCACTGCTTGAAAAGTCCTATCAGTTGGCGGCAAAGTATATGCCGTCGGGCGGTGGACAGCCCTCTTCCAATATGGCATTGGCATCGGACGGGGAGACGGCTTCCGAAAGGAAAGCGGTCGCAACCACCCGAAACGGGAAGGCGACAGCCTTTCCCGTTGCCCCTGTGAGCGAACAAGTGGTGTCGGCTCTGGCACAGCCGATGAGCGACTCGACTTTCCGCTCCGAATATGTCAGGGAGAGAAACTATATGTTCCATACCGCCATCGGAACAGCCCCGCTGACGGAGAAGAATACCATCTCTGCCTGTGTGCATACCCGGCAGACGGTTACGGACGGGCAAACGGTACGTTTCCGTCTCTTGGAACCGATGCTGGTATCCGGCAAGGAAATCCCTCGGAACACCTCGGTGGTCGGCGTGGCGAAGATACAGGGCGAACGCCTGAGCGTACTCATCTCTTCGCTGGAATATCACGGGAACATCATCCCCGTGGAGTTGGCGGTGTACGATACGGACGGACAGGCTGGGATATTCATTCCCGGATCGATGGAGCGCAGTGCCGCCAAGGAGGTTGCCGCTAACATGGGGACGTCCGTGGGCAGCAGCGTGAACATCTCCACCGATGCGGGCGCACAGCTTGCCGCCGACTTGGGCAAGGGGCTGATACAGGGAACCTCGCAGTATTTCGCCAAGAAGATGCGTACCGTCAAGGTGCATCTCAAGGCAGGATACAAGGTATTGCTCTACCAACCGGACAGCAAATAATTTACAGTTATTATTCACCACTTTAATCCAAAGTAAAATGAAAAGAACAGTTTTAGCCATCGCCCTGATGCTGGGCGCAGTCTGTGCCAACGCACAGGAAACAACCTCAACGGGAGACCTCTATCAGGGTCTTACCCGCAAAATTGCCTTCGAGCGGATGATACCGCCTCACGGCTTGGAAATCACCTACGACAAGACGGTACACATCATCTTCCCCTCTGCCGTGCGCTATGTCGATTTGGGTTCGCCCAATCTCATTGCGGGAAAGGCGGACGGGGCAGAAAACGTTATCCGTGTGAAAGCGAC
>JAFAFU010000080.1 GCA_023423335.1 Bacillota bacterium
GACCTGGCACCGACCCGCAAGGCCGACCCCAGCCGTTATTTCCCCTGGCAGCAGCTGGCCGAAGCCGGTTTCGGCCTGTGGCCAGACCCGAAGCACGGCCCGGCGCCGGCCGGTTTTGACAGCTGGATGGCGATGCAGGCCTTCGGCTACGCGCTGGACGACCGGGCTGCCGCCGCGCGCGCCTTCCACCGCCGCTTCCGCGGCAGCGACACGCTGCCGGCCGAACTCGATGCCGAGGACGCCCGCATCCTGCATTCCCTGCTGTTGCAGAAGCAGTGATGCGGCCGCTTTGCACTATATTGGTGCAATGACCGACGCCGACTTCTCGCCGACCCCGGAATTGCTGGCCACCCCACTGGTCTGGTGTGGCGCGGATGGCCGTATCCAGGGGGCGAACCCGGCCTTCTGCCGCTGGCTGGGGGTCAGTGTGCGGCGCCTGCTTGGCCAGCCGCTGGTGTCGCTGGAAGCGCAGGGTGAGGTGCTGGCACAGCGCCTGGCCAACCCGGCCACCGACATGAGCCGCCTGCCACGGTTGACCCTGGCCCTGCCAGGCGAGACACCGCGCTTCGCCGATGGCTGGGTGAGCGCGCTGGAGCAGGGCGGCTGGCTGCTGGAAGCGCACCCGGTGGACGAGTTCCAGGGCGCCGATCCGGCGCAGGTGCTGCCTGGTGCCTTCAGCGCGGCGCTGAAAGGCCTGGCCCATGAACTGCGCAATCCGCTGGCCGGCCTCAAGGGCGCCGCCCAGCTGCTGGCGCGCCGCGCCAGCGGCCGCGATGCCGACGAGCGCGAGTTGATCGAACTGATCGGCGCCGAGATCGAACGCCTCAATACCTTGCTGGAACAGCTGCTGTCGCCGGCACCGCAGCGCCCGCATGCGCCGCTGAACATCCATGCCGCACTGGAGCGGGTGCTGCGCCTGGTCGAGAACGAAGCCGGCTGGTCGGTGCGCCTGCTGCGCGATTACGACCCCAGCATTCCCGAGTTCCCCGGCGACGCCGACCGTCTCACCCAAGCCTTGTTGAACCTGGTGCGCAACGCCATCCAGGCCGGCGCCACCAGCGTCACGCTGCGCACCCGTGTCGAGCACGGCCTGCGCATTGCCGAGCAGCCCTATGCGCTGGCCCTGCGCCTGGAGGTGGCCGACGACGGTCGTGGCGTGCCGGAAGAGCTGGCCGAGCACCTGTTCCTGCCGCTGGTCAGCGGCCGCGCCGAAGGCACCGGTTTGGGCCTGGCGCTGGCGCAGCAGGTGGCGCGCGAGCATCGCGGCACCTTGAGCTACCGCTCGCGCCCCGGCCACACCGTGTTCACCGTGCTGCTACCGCTGCCTGCCGCCGAGGAAGCGCCGGAGGTGAGCGATGCATAAGTCCACACAGGCTGCGACCGTCTGGGTGGTCGATGACGACCGCTCGGTGCGCTTCGTGTTGACCACCGCCCTGCGCGATGCCGGCTATACGGTCGAGGGTTTCGACAGCGCGGCTGCGGCGCTGGATGCCCTGGCGCGGCAACCGGTGCCGGACCTGCTGTTCACCGACGTGCGCATGCCCGGTGATGACGGCCTGGTATTGCTGGACAAGCTCAAGGCCGCGCACCCGCAGCTGCCGGTGATCGTGATGTCGGCGTATACCGATGTCGCCAGCACCGCCGGCGCCTTCCGTGGCGGCGCGCATGAGTTCCTGTCCAAACCCTTCGATCTGGATGATGCGGTGGAGCTGGCGCGGCGCGCGCTGCCCGAGGCCGAGGAGTTGCCGGCGCCGGTGGTGCCGCCAACACCGGCGGCGAGGGACGAAGGCCCGCCGCAGCTGATCGGCGACACCCCGGCCATGCGCGCGCTGTTCCGCGCCATCGGCCGTCTGGCGCAGGCGCCGCTGTCGGTGCTGATCAACGGCGAGACCGGCACCGGCAAGGAGCTGGTGGCCAATGCGCTGCACCGCGAATCCCCGCGCGCCAAGGGGCCGTTCGTCGCCCTCAACACCGCCGCGATCCCGGCCGAACTGCTGGAAAGCGAGTTGTTCGGCCACGAAGCCGGCGCCTTCACCGGTGCCAGCAAACGCCACATCGGCCGCTTCGAGCAGGCCGATGGCGGCACCTTGTTCCTGGATGAAATCGGCGACATGCCGCTGGCCCTGCAGACCCGGTTGCTGCGCGTGCTGGCCGAGGGCGAGTTTTTCCGCGTCGGCGGCCGTGAGTTGATCCGCGTCGATGTGCGGGTGGTCGCGGCCACCCACCAGGATCTGGAAACCCTGGTCGAACAAGGCCGTTTCCGCGCCGACCTGCTGCATCGCCTGGACATGGTGCGCCTGCTGCTGCCGCCCCTGCGCGAGCGCCTGGGCGATGTGCCGCAGCTGGCCGAGAACTTCCTGGCCAATGCCGCGCGCCGCCTCGACATGCCACCCAAGCGGCTGTCCGCTGCTGCCGTCAAAGCTCTGCGCGAGCACACCTGGCCGGGCAACGTCCGTGAGCTGGAAAACGTCTGCTGGCGGCTGGCAGCGCTGGCCGTGGCCGACACCGTATCGGCCGAGGACGTGCAGGCCGCGCTGAACCGCGGCGGTCGCGCGGCAGCCAGCACGGCGGCGGTTGCGCCCCAGCACTGGGACCGCGCGCTGGCCGCCTGGGCGCGGCAACGGTTGGCCGAAGGCGCCAGCGGCCTGCATGCCGAGGCGCGCGAGCGCCTGGATACCGTGCTGCTGGAAGTGGCACTGG
>JAFAFU010000026.1 GCA_023423335.1 Bacillota bacterium
CTCAATCATCTTATCCTCGGCAATCTCTTCCGCTCCTGCTTCAATCATAATGACCTTTTCCTTGGTTGATGCAACCGTGAGGGCTAAGGTAGATTGCTCTCTCTGTGTTGAGGTAGGGTTGAATACCAGCTCACCGTCCACCATACCAACCATTGTAGAAGCGGTTGGTCCGTCAAACGGAATATCGGAAATACAGGTTGCAATTGCAGAACCAAGCATTGCAGCCAGCTCCGGCGGGCAGTCCTGGTCTACGCAAAGCACCAGATTGTTCAAGGTAACATCATTACGGTAATCCTTCGGAAATAAAGGCCTCATCGGGCGGTCAATAACGCGGGAGGTTAAGATGGCATTTTCAGAGGGTTTGCTCTCTCTCTTGATAAAGCCTCCCGGTATCTTACCAACTGCATATAATTTCTCTTCATACTCTACACTTAAAGGGAAGAAGTCGATCCCTTCTCTGGGCTTATCCGATGCTGTTGCCGTAGATAATACAACCGTATCGCCATAGTGCATCAATGCGGCGCCATTGGCTTGCGCAGCTACTCTTCCGATATCAACGGTAAGGGTTCTGCCTGCAAGCTCCATTGAATAACTTTTGTACATAGTCATTTCTCCTTTTTATTATTCATTTAAGCCAGAAACAGGTATTATCCCTGCACTCTGGCGCTGCAGAGCCGGAGGCACCGAAACAACTGAAAAATCTACCGAAAACGATTGTCCGGTAACCTTTTCAGAAGTCTCGGGTTGTCCTCCCGTCACTCTAACTGAATTATTATACCATTATTATTACCAATATGCTACATTTATTTTCACTTGCGGCTAATTTCCGATCGGACGGCATATGCATCCTGCATGGAATGCTTTTTCGGCAAAGCAAAAAGGAGCATGCTTGCGGCAGACTCCTTTTTTTCCGGGTATTATAAGATTTTATTTTTTAATATTTATTATCTCTGCAATCGCAATCATGGCGGTCATCTTTTCTGCGGTCTACTCCGGTCGGATTCTCAATTAACGTGGCGGCCTCAAATCTATGCCTGTGTCCGTCGTCAACGGTCGTAACGGATTCAATATAGTGTACATGCCTGTCACCACCTACCGGAACCGCACATCCGGTTCTTCCCTTGAATTCATGGCAATGATCATCGTAGGTATCCGTCCTGAAGCATACCTCATGAACATGGTCATGGGTGCCATAAGGAATTGCCTCCCCTGATACGGTACAGAAGCGATGGGTATGAGGATCTTCTCCGGCTATCTTGACACTTCCCTGTACCTCATGCACGTGTCTCTTCTCCTCAGGGCACGGCCTCTGTCCCTGGTAATTCTCCTGATTATTATTCCTGTATCTGTTATATCCCATATTATCCTTCCCTTTCTGCTAAGATGCGGCAGCCAATTTGACTGCAGCGGCAAACTGATCTGCCGATATTATATCTTATGAATATCAATAAGGAAGGTGTCCGTTCATGTCAGATTAATTACCGCAGATATTGCGAGCATCAGGCGACAATATTTTTCAGCCATTTCTTTTTGCGGTAACGACGGATTCCCAGAAACAGCTTATAGAATTCTTCTAACAGGATCATACCATATACCGCGTAGATCGGGAGCTTAAGAATCAATCCGCCGAGGACTGCCATCGGAATCCCTATCAGCCAGACCCCTGTAACATCCAGAAATAAAGCATACTTGGTATCCCCGCCGCTTCGAAGGATGGATACGATAAACAAAGCGTTCAGCATCCTGGCTGGCATGTATAGGGCAAAGACCGTAAGACAGAGACGCACATAATCCGCCACCGTATCCGTAATCTCAAACCAGGAAACAACGATCTCTTTCGACAGGAACACCAGAATTGCTCCTGCTGTTGTAAGAATAAGCTGCAATAGAATATAAATCTTCGCATGCTCTTCCGCTTCCTTAAGCTCATCCGCTCCCAGCTCATTTCCGAGGATGACCGCAGCGGCCGCACAGATTCCAAAGAAGAAAACCAGGGCAACCTGTTCGATGGTATTGGATATGGTGATTGCCGCCGTGGCCTCATCTCCCATTCTGCCATAAACCAGGGAATACATTGTGACCCCCAGCCCCCACATAAATTCATTGGCAATGACCGGTGCTGCCGTATAGAAATATTTTACAACAAATGTTCGGGGGAAATACGTCTGCTTTCGTTTTCCGGCCCTGTCCCGGTCCATTTCGTGATTTTTCAGATGTACGAAGTCCCCTACACCGTTATCTCCCGGTTTATGAAGATGTACAATGACTATAAGGGCAATAAACTCTACAATCCTTGCGATTAAAGTAGCCAGAGCCGCTCCTGCGACTCCCATGGCCGGGAACCCAAAATGCCCAAAAATCATGGCATAATTAAATCCAACATTCACCAGGATGGCAATCGAAGTAATGATAACCGGAAGCCTGACATAATTCATGCTCCTGAGGATGGCAATATAGGCATTGGAGATCGCCGTCAGCGGATAGCTTAAGGCTATGATGGCCAGATATTCAGCGCCTGCCTTAATCGTACCTCCCTGAGGAGTAAAGATACTCATGACCAGCTCCGGACAAAATACACCCGGAATCACGAATAGAAAGGAACACCCCACACCAATCATCAGTGACATCCGGAGTACTCTGCGGATATTCAGCAGCTCTCTTTTTCCCCAGTACTGTGCCGCCAAAATACCGGAACCGGAACATACTCCGAACATCAACAGGGAAAATACGAAAAATACCCTGTTCGCCAAACCGACTGCTGCGATCTCTGTCTGTCCCAGCTGCCCGATCATCAGCGTATCCACCAGATTTAACACATTATTCAGCAGATTTTGCAGAACAATCGGAATTGTGATAGCCATCGCCTTTTTTAGAAAGCTTTTATTTTTCAGAAACAACTTGAAATATTTCATAATGTAACCTTTCCGTTATATTGTCAGTACACCGCGGGCCTTTCTTTATGTTCATTGATTATTGGACGGGGCAAACATAAGAAAAGCTGCCCCACCAGAATTGCTTCACGAAATGGGACAGCTTCATAATCAACAGGCTATTACTATTTTCTTAAACCTAAACGCTCAATCAGAGTACGGTAACCTTCAATGTTCGTCTTCTTGAGGTATTCAAGTAATCCACGTCTTTGTCCTACCATCTTAAGAAGACCTCTTCTGGAATGGTGATCCTTCTTATTATTCTTCAGGTGCTCTGTTAACTCAGTAATTCTCTCTGTTAAAAGCGCAATCTGTACTTCGGGAGATCCGGTATCTTCCGGTGTTCTTCCGTATGCGTTGATAATTTCCTGTTTCTTCTCTTTACTAATCATGATAATTCCTCCATTAATTGAATCGCCGAATACTGAGAAAAAGGTTGGAGTGTCCTAATTCCGGGTAAAGGCTGGTCTTGTTACATCTGGTATCTTAACATATTATGATCTTATTGTAAACAATTATTTGATGTTTTACAACAATTTATTGCCTAAAAAGGCCGGACAGCTTTTGCCGTCCGGCCTCATATGTATTATTAGCTTATCTTTGACCCACAGCCTGCACAGAAGGTAGCTCCTGTCACATTCATCTTACCGCAATTGGGACAAATCGCCCCGGGGACAGCCTGTTGAACCGGTTGCTGGTACATCGGAGGCACTTGCTGGTACATCGCCATACTTACGGGAGCTTCGCCCAGTATCTTGACAACAAAGCCAAACTTAACTTCCTTATTTCTTAAAGCCTGGATAATGAAAATAATGAATACGATTACTACAACAAATTCGAGAACGTCCTTCCCATACTTCAGAACATACTGGAGCGCATTCTGGAATGCATTCAGATCGTGAAGATCCTTTAAATCCTCAAGACTGTAGGTGTAAACACTGCTTACATTGAATTCCTGGGGTGTAACCAATTCTACAAAATACTCCAATACAGTAAAGAAAAGGTTAACTAACTGGATCAGAGCTGCAATAATAAAGGATTGCTTTACTGCATTCTTAATCTTATCATCAAACTGGAAGCCGAAGACAACTGCCGCAAAAAGAACCGCCACCAGAAGTCCCCCGCTTAAGCTGAATGTCAGCAGATAGCCAATAAGATAAGCCAGCACACATAAAATTGTTGTCGGAATGCCAAAATTTCTTTTTTCACTGATTTTATCCATAATAACCTCCCATTCTGCCGTCAGGCAGTAAATATACTGAGCGAAAAGCACGCTCCGTGCTTTTTTCGGATGAAAAATAATTTTCTTTCAGCCTATGCTCCTTCCAAAACAAATATTTGCATACATATTACCATATTACGTTAAATCAGTCAATAAAAACAGCCTATGGAAGGTATCCGAAAAGCTTATCCTGAAAATATCTTCGGGACATCAAAATATCCTCCTGCATTTTATCCTTCAGCTCTTCCAGAGAAGTAAATTTGACCTCCGGTCTTAAAAAACGGAGCACCTCAACCTCGATATTCTGACCGTAAAGATCCCGGTCAAAATCCAGCAGATAGGTTTCCACACCCTTATTGTCTTCTACTCCAACCGTCGGCTTATAACCGATATTCGTTACCCCGGGATGATATTCCCCATTTATTGCGGTTCTGGTAACATATACCCCGCAGGGCGGCAGAAGCTTATTAACCGGCGGGATTAGATTAGTTGTGGGCATCCCTAAGGTTCTGCCGATTTTCCTTCCGTGCAGGACCTTGCCAAAGATGGTATAGGGCTGGCCAAGCATCTCATTAACCGCTTCCATATTCCCCTCCGACAGTTCCCTGCGGATTGCCGAGCTGCTGATAATGGTATGGTGCCATCGTTTTTTATCACAGGCGACAACCTGATAGCCATACCTGCTTTCCAGTTCCTTAAGCAGGTGGATATCTCCTCTCCGGTTATGACCGAAGCGGTAATCCTTTCCCACAATGATGATCTTGGCATCCAGTTTCCCGACAAGGATGTCCCGGATAAAATCCTCCGGTTCAATGTTTTTCGTTTCCTCCGTAAAGGGATAGGAAACCAGGATATCCATACCGGTTCTCTTAAGCTTCTCCATCTTCTCTTCCTCTGTATAGATCAGCTCAAAGTCTTTTTTGGAGAACAGATTACCCGGGTGGAACAAAAAGCTGAACATTACAGCCGTATAGCCTTGCCGCTTCAGATCAATGACCTGTCCCATCAGATGCTGGTGTCCCAGATGGAGTCCATCAAATTTACCCAAGGTAACCGCACTGTTATTAAGTTTAAATTCTGTATTTCCTGCTATATAATCCATAGAGTAGTCTCCATTCTGGCGCAAATCCGCGAATCCCTGCGGCGGCACAATAAATCATAAAAACATCTTAACCGGGTGGAATATCCCGTCTGCCGGGTCAAACCGGTAGATTCCGATGAACTCCTGCTCCGCGTCATATACTCTGACCTTAAGGCCTGCCCCGACAGGTTCATCCTGTCCCGATATCCGGTCAAATCCACCTGCCGCCAAATTCGGAGTATCCGGCTTAACATTCCGGACAAACCGGTTTACCGCATAATCCGTTTCTTCAATATACTCCGGGGGAAAAGCATTCCCATTATGGACAAATCGGTCATATTCCTTACCGATAATAATTTTTTTATAGCCGATGAACAGCTCATCCACCGGAACGATATGCTCCGATAGCCTTTGCTGTCCCGTCAGCTCTTCCACCTCGGACAGCCTAAGGGCGTCCTTAAGGAGAAAGCTTCCTACTCTGGTTCTGACCAGGCTCTTCATGGCTCCGCCGCACCCGAGGGCATCCCCGATGTCATGGAGCAGTGTCCTGATATAGGTCCCCTTTCCGCAGTCAACGGATACCGTAACCTCATGGGTCTCTTCGGAATAATGAAGAAGCCTGATGTCACCGATCGTAACTCTCCGGGTGCTCCGTTCGATTTCCTTCCCCTGCCTGGCCAGTTCATACAGCTTCTTACCGTTTATCTTGATTGCGGAGTACATCGGAGGCAGCTGGTCGTATCCCCCGATAAAGCTCTTGATTGCCGCTGTTATCTCCGGCAGGCCTGCCGTTACCTCTTTCCTTTTCAATACCTGCCCCGTCAGATCCTGGGTATCTGTAACCAATCCCAGCTTCATAACGGCTTCATAAGTCTTGTCCTTATCCGTGATCAGATCCACCAGCTTTGTGCCTTTACCCAGGCAGACAGGCAGAACCCCCTCTGCCTCCGGGTCCAGAGTTCCGGTATGACCTATTTTTTTCATTTTTAAGATACCTCTCATTTTAGCAACTACATCATGAGAGGTATATCCTTTTTCCTTATATATATTAATTATCCCATTCACTTAAGCTTAGATCTCCTCAAACATTAATCCATCGATTTCAGTTCCTTTAGCTGAACCTCTATCTGCTCTGCCAGCTCATTCATGATATCAGGAACGCTGCCATGCATCGTGCAGCCTGCCGCCTTAACATGACCGCCGCCACCAAAATATACCGCAATCTTACTGACATTGATTTCTCCGTTGGAACGCAGGCTGACCTTGTATTCCCGGGGTAGGGTCTCATAAATAAAGATTGCCACCTCGGTTCCCTTCGTTACCCTGAGCTGGTCAATCACACCATCCAGGTCTCCATGATCCGCTTCATAGAAATCCTGTACCTGGCGGCTGATTGAGGATGCGATAACCCTTCCCTGAAGTAACAGGCGGCTCTCCATCAGACAGCGGCCTAATAATTGTGTTTGCATATAGGTTCTGCCATAGAAGGTTTCATCAATCAGCTTCGAAAAGGGAATTCCCTTATTCATCAGGCTGCCGGCGACCTTCAGTGTCTTCTGGGAGGTATTCGCATGCTTATATACCCCGGTATCATGAATGATACCGACAAATAAGCAAGCCGCCACCTCCTTCGTGATTCTGCTTTCCTCAAACAGGTCAAACAGAACCTCACAGGTGGAAGAGGAATCGTCTATAACATGGTTTTTAAGAGCAAACAGATTGTTGCTGATATGATGGTCAATATTCAGTGTCATCTTAGCTGTATGAAAGAACTTAAG
This sequence comes from Bacillota bacterium, assembly GCA_023423335.1. Classification (GTDB taxonomy): domain Bacteria; phylum Bacillota; class Clostridia; order Lachnospirales; family Lachnospiraceae; genus Mobilitalea. The sequence goes on from JAFAFU010000026.1 coordinate 7,012, forward strand.
TGCATTGCCCAGCCTGTCCAGTCCTCCGCAATCCAAAGAAATGAACAGGTCATATTCCAGCTCCGTCTCATAGGTATGCCGGATATCCTCCGTACCCGGTAAAATCCGGAATTCATTTCCGAAGGGCTCAAGATATACATCCACCTGTTCAATGCCGAAGGCTTCCCTATTCTGTTTCAGATACAGGTAGAGCGCAGTACAGGAGCCGACACAGTCCCCGTCCGGTCTGATATGCCCCGCAATGGCAATCTTCTGCTTTCCCCGAACAACTTCATCCATCTTCTCAAGCATTTTTCTACTCATCCAACATCCACCTTATCCTTGAAGTTTATTCTTTTTCATCTTCCTCATCCATGTCCCCGTCGTCTTCATCAAAGCTCTCGTCGTCTTCCTCGTCATCCTCCACTTCAAAATCGTCCTCGGAATCCGCATCATAATGCAGGACATCCTCCCCGGAGGAAGTATTCTGGTTGCTGTTAACTTCATGAATCAGTTTTGACATTCTGACGCCATATTCAATGGAGTTATCGATGACAAAGGTAAGCTCCGGCGTATTTCGCAGGTTCAACTTTCTTGCCAGCTGTCCGCGCATGAAGGAGGCGGCGCTCTTTAATCCCAGCCTGGTTGCATTTTTGGATTCCTCGTCTCCCAGAACACTGATATAAACCTTCGCCGTTTTTAAGTCGGGGGACACCTCAACTGCTACGACGGAGGTCATCGGATTAATTCTGGGATCCTTTATCTCCCGGCTGATCAGATTACTCAGCTCCTTCTGTACCTCAACATTAATTCTGGTGTTTTTAATACTGTTTTTTCTCATCTTTGCCTCCATTCCACCGCACAAGCGACGGCAAAAGCGAATAAATAATTATCCGCTTTTGCCCAATTACCTATAAGCCGGCTTCACAGGTCAAGCGGCGAAGCTCTGCTATCTACCGCGGAACCTCTGCCATAATATATAACTCAACCTTGTCGCCCTCTTTAATATCATTGAATTTTTCAAATACCAGGCCACATTCGTAGCCGGTTGCAACTTCCTTCACATCATCCTGGAATCTCTTCAGGCTTGCTAAAATTCCATCATAAATCTTGGCATTATCACGATAGATTCTGGCCTTACTGCCTCTGATTACTTTGCCGTCCAAAACATAGGAGCCTGCGATAATACCTATACCGGAAGCTTTGAAGGTCTGGCGTATCTCAGCATGACCGATCACTCTTTCCTCAAAGACCGGATCCAGCATGCCCTTCATCGCTGCCTCTATATCATCAATGGCATTGTATATGACACGGTAAAGCTTGATATCAATCTTCTCACGGTCTGCCGTTTCCTTGGCAGCATTATCCGGTTTCACATTGAAGCCGATGATAATGGCATTGGAGGTGCTGGCCAGGATTACATCGGATTCATTGATCGCACCGACACCGCCATGGAGCACTCTGACTACAACCTCATCATTGCTGAGCTTAAGCAGACTCTGCTTCATTGCTTCCACAGAACCCTGCACATCTGCTTTAATAATCAGATTCAATTCTTTAATATTGCCGGCCTGAATCTGTGAGAACAGACCATCCAATGACAGCTTTGCCTTCGTATCGGCAATGAGCTTCTCCTTGCTTTGTGAGATAAATGCCTCGGCGATCGTTCTGGCTTCCTTTTCACTCCCCGTGGCGAGGAAGATTTCACCGACACCGGGAACTTCATTTAAGCCTAAGATTTCTACAGGTGTAGAAGGACCTGCTTCCTTTACCCGTCTGCCCTTATCATCCATCATTGCACGGACCTTACCGAAGGAAGCGCCTACGGCCACATTATCGCCGACATGGAGGGTTCCCTTCTGTACCAGGATCGTAGCCACGGGACCACGGCCCTTATCCAGCTCCGCCTCAATAACGAGACCTCTCGCATTACGGTTCGGATTTGCCTTAAGTTCACCCATCTCGGCAGTTAACAGGATCATTTCCAAAAGGTGATCGATACCTTCCTTTGTATGGGCAGATACCGGTGCAAATATCGTATCTCCGCCCCAGTCCTCTGCAATCAGTTCATATTCCGTCAGCTCCTGCTTCACCCGTTCAATATTAGCGCTGGGTTTATCAATCTTATTGATCGCTACAATAATCTGGACTCCTGCCGCCTTGGCATGGCTGATTGCCTCAATGGTCTGAGGCATAACGCCGTCATCCGCCGCTACCACCAGGATAGCAATATCCGTAGCCTTGGCACCTCTCATGCGCATGGAGGTAAATGCTTCATGTCCGGGTGTATCTAAGAAGGTAATCTTCTCACCGTTAATCTCCACAATATAAGCGCCGATATGCTGGGTAATACCTCCGGCCTCTCTGGAAGTCACATTGGTTTCCCGGATCGCATCCAGCAGTGAAGTCTTACCGTGATCGACATGACCCATGACACATACAACCGGGGGTCGTTTTACCATGGTGTCCGGATTATCCTCATCTTCTTTCAAAAGCTCCTCAACTTCATTTACCTTAACTTCTTTTTCAGCGATAATATCATATTCCAATGCAATTTCTTCCGCCTCTTCATAGGTGATCTCCTGATTAATAGAAACCATCTTACCGGCAAGGAATAGCTTCTTCACTAAAACAGAGGAAGGAAGCTTCATTTTATCTGCCAGTTCCTTAATGGTTAATACTTCCGAAAGAGATATGGTCTTAATCGCATCCTCCGCTACCGGAGCAACCGGCTTGGGCTGGATGAACTGGCCCTTTTTGGGCGCGATCTTAATGATGTTCTTATCGTCATCATTCTCATTCGGCAGGATGCCCTTATCTTTATGCAATTTGTCCTTATTTATTCTATCTCTGCTTCTCTTGTTATCGCTCTTCTCAGCTACCTTCTGATCCAGGATTTGCTGGTCAAAATTCTTACGCTCGCCGCCACGGGCGCCGGAGCCCTTCTTGGCCCCCTGACCGCCGCGGTTGTTGTAGCTGGGCTTATCATCCTCATCCTTCTTCTGGAAGCCTCCGTCAAAGCCTCCTCTGGGTGCATAGCCGCCACCCGGTCTCTGACCCCCGCCCTGTTGTCCGGCTGGTCTGGAATAGCCGCCTTGGCCTGCAGGCCTTTGGTATCCGCCCTGGCCCTGACCGGCTGGTCTGTCTCCGTAGGGCCGGTTTCCCTGATAGCCTCCCTGCCCCTGGGGACGGGACCCATCCTGGGAATAAGGCCGTCTGTTCTGATTATTATAGGAATTACCCTGGCCGGCAGGTCTGTCGCTGTAAGGTCTCTGGCCGTCTCCAGAGGGACGGTTCCCCTGATAACCCTGGCCCTGGTATCCGCCCGGACGGTTTCCGCCCTGGCCCTGGCCGGCAGGTCTGTCTCCGTAAGGCCTCTGACCGTCTCCTGAGGGACGGTTCCCCTGATAACCCTGACCCTGGTATCCGCCCGAACGGTTTCCACCCTGGCCCTGACCGGCAGGTCTGTCTCCATAAGGCCTCTGACCGTCTCCATAAGGCCGGTTCCCCTGATAGGACTGGGACTGGACTCCCTGGCCGGCAGATCTGTCTCCGTAAGGTCTCTGACCCTGGTTGCTCTGACGCATACCGCCCTGATTCGAAGGTCTCTGACCCGAGCCGGACCCATGACCCTGGCCTACAGGACGGGACTGTCCCTCACCGGACGGCCTGTTCTGTCCTGCAGGTCTCTGACTGCTGTCACCCGCCGGTCTCTGTCTGCCATCTCCCATCGCTCTATGTCCTGTAGCATTGCTGCTATGTGTCATTCCGCTATGTTGAGTCTGTCCCTGATAGCCCTGAGCCTGGCTGCCTGTACGGGCACTGCTCTGGGATGCCGGTCTCTGTCCGGCTTCACCCGCCGGTCTGTGACCTGCTTGTGAGGTCCCGGCTCCTGTTCCGCCGGCATGGTATACCTGGCTCTGTCCGCCCTGGCGCACCCCACTCTGGGCCGCAGGTCTCTGGCTGGTATCTCCCGTGGGTCGCGCCTGGCTGTCTGCCGACGGCCTGCTTTGTCCCGGCAGTCCTGTCCTTACCGTACCCGCTGCCGCCTGAGTGCGTACTGCGCCCTGGGCTGCGACGGCCGGTCTCACCGCAGGATTTGCGGCTGCGCCCGTTCCTGCCGGAGACGCCGGTTTCTTCGTCTGACCGATGAAATGTTCCTGCACTACCCGCACCTCATTGTCCTCCAGGTTTGAGCTGTGGGTTTTCTTTACCCCCAGACTTTTCTCAAGGAAATCCTGGATATCCTTACTTTCAACCTTTCGGTTGGTCTTCTCATTTATCATGTTTTTCAATTCAAATATTTTCATTTTCGCCATACTTACTGCCTCCGTATCTCTATCTGCATCGTTTTTAGTTGCTTTTCAATTGCATCTGCCAGGCCCGGGTCAAGTACAGCCAAAGAAGCACGAAACTCTTTGCCCATGGAATGACCAAGTTCGGTCTTTTCACCAAAAAAGTAAATCGGCACCTTATAATAAGCACACATATTGGTAAACATCTTCTTTGTGTTGTCGGATGCATCTTCAGCAACAATCACAAGGGCCGCTTTATGTTCCTTAACCGCTTTTTCCGTGGAAAATTCTCCGCTTACGATATTGCGTGATTTTGTCGCTATACCAAACAGATTAAATATTTTCTTTACTTCCAGATTCAAGCAATATCAACTCCTTCTCCAAGGTTTCTACGATTTCCTTCGGAATCGCTGTTTTTAATGAACGTTCCAGCCCCTTTGTCTTGACAGCCTTCTGTAAACAGGATACCTGACAGCAGATATATGCCCCTCTGCCATTCTTCTTACCGGTAGCATCTATGACGATATCATCCTCCGGAGTCTTTAAGACGCGGATCATTTCTTTCTTGGTCTTCATCTCGCCGCATCCGGTACACATTCTTAATGGTAATTTCTTTGCCAAATATAATCACATCCTTAATATCCCATGCTCTGGGATTCGCTCTTGATGTCTATCTTATAACCGGTCAGTTTTGCGGCAAGTCTCGCATTCTGTCCTTCCTTACCAATCGCAAGGGAAAGCTGGTAATCCGGTACGATTACCCTGGCGCTCTTCTCATAATCATCCACACTGACCGATACAACCTTAGCCGGACTGAGTGCATTCTCAATTAATCTTGCCGGATCATCACTCCAGTTGATGATATCGATCTTTTCGTCCCTAAGCTCACGGACAATCGCATTTACCCTGGCACCATTCATGCCGACGCAGGCGCCTACGGCATCAACATCCGGATTGTTGCTCCATACTGCCATCTTTGTTCTGGAGCCAGCCTCACGGGCAATGCTCATAATTTCAACGGTTCCGTCCTGAATCTCTGTAACCTCTGCTTCAAATAAACGCTTCACCAGCTCCGGATGGGTTCTGGAAACGGAAATCCTGGGACCCTTGGTGGTATCCTTAACCTCAAGAACATACAGCTTGATACGGTCGGTCGGACGAAATACCTCTCCTCTTACCTGTTCGTTTTCATTTAAGATGGCATCCGCCTTACCCAAATTAATACTTACATTATTTCCTACATAGCGCTGCACAATTCCGGTAACGATGTCTTTTTCCTTGCTGCTGAACTGCTGGTAGAGAACCTTTCTCTCTTCCTCGCGGATCTTCTGAACTACGACCTGCTTCGCTTTCTGGGCGGCAATTCGGCCAAAGTTCTTCGGAGTAACTTCAACGCCGACAATATCACCGATATCATTCTTTGCATCCTTCATCTTGGCCTGAGCCAAACTGATCTGCATAACGGGATCCGTAACGGTTTCCACCACTTCCTTCATGGCATATACCCCTACCTCACCGGTCATACGGTCAATATTCACCTTGATGTTATCCGCTCTTCCAAAATTATTCTTACATGCAGCCACCAGCGAATTCTCAAGAGCCTCCAACAGAATATCCTTGCTGATATCCTTTTCCTTCTCTATCTGGTTTAAAGCCTCAATCAATTCCCTTCCTGCATCCATTTTTGCATCCATTTTTTTTATTATTCCTCCTCATAAACTATATATTTTTGATACATTATATGGAGGAATTATCCTCCCTCATATACCATAAATTTTAAATAAATTATTTTAAAAGTCAAAGGTCAATCTGACTAATGCCAGGTCGGATCTCTTAAACTCCATACTGCTTCCATCTTCTAGTTCAAGGGTTATTGACTCTGCGCTGAAGCCGGTAAGAATTCCGGTCCATTCCTTCCTTTTATTCAAAGGTTTGAACAGCTTGATTTCTACCTCTTCTCCGATGCTTTTTTCAAAATGCTTATCTCTTTTTAGCTGCCTCCCAAGGCCGGGTGAGCTTACCTCCAGGATATATGCCTCCGGTATAAAGTCGGCCTTATCCAGCAGATCGCTTAAGGCCCTGCTGACAACCTCACAATCATCCACCGTGATGCCGCCTTCTTTGTCAATGTAAGCACGAAGGTACCAGTTGCCGCCTTCCTTCACATACTCCACATCGTATAGTTCAAAATTGTTCGCAGCGATCACCGGCGCCAATAGCTTCTCCGTCTTTTGCTCATATTCTGCATGCTTTGTCAAATCGTTCCCTACTTTCTTAGTTGAATTCCAAACTTGCAAAATGCCTTATTCTGCTTCATATACAAAACAGAAGAGTGGACTTTCGTCCACTCCTTAATAGTCTTATCATTTTGCACAATTGTTATTATATCAAATAGAACCATAAATTGCAAGTATTATTTTAATTATTTATCTTCCGGCTTTAAAAGCAGACCGATTAATCGGCATCCATGTGTCTTTTCAGGATATTCTCTACTTCCTCAGAGTCATTACCGAAATAGCTTAGGCTGATCATCGATATGAAATCATTCATGTACAGCTGTAAATCAAAAATATCCGTCAAACTATCCATTTCGCCCTGCGTTGCCAAAAACCTGTCCGGCAGCTCCTCCAAAGCTGCCGTTTCGGAGCCGATATAATAATACGCATTGAACTTATTTACCGGCAGGAACTGTCCGATATCCCCGGAAGTAATGATAATCCCGATTTTGTGATTGTTTATCTTTTTATTATCAGATTTTATATTAAAACCCATATATCTGCTTATATAATCACTCGTGGTTATCACCTTTCTATATTTGATCTCTTGTTTTTCGAGGTACTCATATAAATCCGTCACATCCTTTGCGACGTCCGAAGCCTTATAGGCATGTCTGGTGTCAATCACCACAAAGCATTGCCTGCGGTCTATAAGGTCCTTCAGAAGCTCTGTTTTAAATTTTATAGGATTATTTGCCCTGTGATAATCAATAAGAGCCTTCCGGTGGTCACCGTCAACTTCTCTTTTTACCTTTATCTTATTCTTAAAGAAGCCCATATTCATCCCGCTTTCTTCTCATCAATATTCTTTACTACCCCATATTTTTTGTAAAATAACTTAACTGATATTTATTTTACCATATCAGAATGGTATTATCAATTATGGAACTGTTATCCTATCCCATACGGAGGCACGAAGGTAAGGCCATGGATTGACCATAACCAATTCATGGCCCAAATATCGGACAAAGCGTGCAATATATCGGTTTCTTCTGTCTGTACCCTGCCGTCCCATTTGCGAAGTTCCCCATAATATTCAGGGTTTTAATCGAATATTAGTAATCTCCCAAAGAATAGATTACTATAAATTCCGTGCCGGTATCAACATCTACATCCTTGACGGTCTGATCGATTATTTTGCCTTTTTCCACGAAGCTGTGGTATTGTCCCACAAAGGTAATTTTAATATTTCCCGCTTTATCATTGATTTCTGTCAGCCAGTCCACCACGGAGCTTTTTGTCTGGTTGGTAAAATCCTTGATATATACTTTACCTAAGGAATGGAATATCCTGAGATATTCTCCCTGGGGCAGGTAGGACAGAGCATAATTCTGACCAAACATTGTCCCGCTTTCCACCGTATCGCTATAGCAATCGGAAACAACATATCTGACCTCATTCGTATCACACCACAGCTTGAAGTCCTCCAGGGATGCTCCCGTAAAATCCTTAATCAGCACCCCGTTATTCGTAGCGGATACCCATACCGTAATATTCTGGTTATGCTTTACCAGCTCACCGTAAATACTCTGTTCCGTAATCGTTCCCTTGGCCTTCGCCGTATTCGTATCATCCTTAAAGGTCAGTGTGATTTCTGCCCCTTTACCGTTAATCTCATCTCTCCACTTAAGAATGTCTGCTTTTGATTTTCCGATATAGCTGTCTACCATGACAAGTCCGAGGGAATAATGCAAGGTCAGAATCTTATTGGACGGAATGTAGTCTTCTTTATCGCAGCTTTGATAATAAATACTGCCTACCGGGTAATCATCACTGTAATAATCAAGGATGTTCAGAGTAATTCCTTTCTGTATTGCCCATACCTTAGCCTCATTCAGATTCATATTCCACATATTAACCGCCTGTATCCCGCTGTTGACGGCAACCTCCAGCAGGACGGTGACCTCCGGGTCAATCGATTTCCCGGCAGCAACACTCTGGCTCAAAATGACCTGGTTTCTGGTTTTTACGGTTTCTACTTCACTAAAAGCAAGCGTAATCCCATAATTCTGAGCCAGTACGGCCGCTTCATTCTTTGATAGCCCTGCAAAATTGGGAACAGTGATTGCTTCAGAGGTTTCTTCAAGCTCCAGGGTCAGCAGCTGATCATTATTGATTTTCTGGCCGGAGGCAATGGACTGTGCCACGATAACGGCATTATTACCCAATACATCCTTATTTTTCATAAATAGCTTTAAGCCGTAAAATCCTGCCAGTTCAGCTGCTTCATTCGGAGTCAGTCCGGTAAAGTCGGGTACTATGATTTTGCCGTCCTCCTTCGCTATGATCAGTGATACCACCTGCTGTTCATCGATTTCGATACCGGCCTCCACATCCTGGCTTAATACGGAATCTGCCTCTTTTGTACTGATTTCCATCTTATAGAATATTTTTATACCATTCAGTGTCGCCAGATCGGAAGCCTCATTCCGGCTCATTCCGGTAAAATCAGGAACCAGGATCGGCGTTCCGCGGGAAATGCGGACGGTAACCGGATCATTTCGGGTCATTTTCGTGGCTGCATTGATGCTTTGACCGAACACCTTCCCGTAATCCACATAATGGTTAAACTCCTCGTTGATCGTGACCTTAACCTGCTGATCCTCCGCCCACTGCATCACCTCTGCCTTGGATTTGCCGTACAAATCCGGCATTTCGATGGTGGTATCCGTACTCTCCTCGCCGCTTGACACATAAATGATCATCCTGTTTTTCCGCAGGAAGGAATCCTCTGACCCGTCCACGAATTCATAGCTGATCACATTATCCTTAGGAACAATCTGACTGGCTTCCGTTTCGATCGTAATTCCTGACAGCCGACTCTCCTCTATCCAGATATTCAGCTGGGATAGGGTCATGCTCTTAATATCCGGAAGCGGAATCTCTTCATTCGGATCAGCTCCAAGAGAGTAGGTGACGGTTAAGGTATTGCTGCTTTTCAGCTTCTTACCCGGCCCGGCGTCCTGGGATATGATACTGTTTAGTTCGGCTGCTTCATCATAAACCCCTTTAAGTATGGTATTATCGTGATATTTGGATGCCCAGGCCTGTACCTCCTCTAACTGCCATTGTGACATATCGGGAATATTAACCTGCTTAAGCTGCAGAAGGAAATACCCTGCCACCGCAACGGCCAGGATCAGGATGGCTGCAGCCGCCCATCGCCCGGGTCCTCTATGCACCGGTGTAAATACCTCCTTTTGGAAGCTTTCCGGTACCTCCTTTGATATATCCTCTAAAAAGCTCTTTTTTCCGTCCATCGATTATTCCTCCTGTTCCGGGATAAGCTTACCATCCTTTAAATGCAGACTGATATCACTGCTTTCGGCGACCTCATCGGAATGGGTTACCAGGATGATTGTCTTGCCATAATCGTGAGCAAGGCGTTTGAATAAATCTATAATTTCCCGGGCCGTAGCCGTGTCCAGGGCTCCGGTCGGCTCATCCCCCATGATTAAATCCACATCCTTTGATAAAGCCCTGGCAATTGCAACTCTCTGCTGCTCGCCGCCGGATAATTTCGTTACCCTGCGGTCTGCCTTTGATTGAACGATGCCTACGGAGGATAATATTTTATAGGCAATCCC
>JAFAFU010000032.1 GCA_023423335.1 Bacillota bacterium
GACGTCGTAGATGTTGAACGACAGCGCCTTGGTCAGGTTGTTGGAGCCGCGAAGGCGCAGGCCCTCTGACGCTTGCATCACTTCGCCGCCCCCCCTGCGACCACTCGATCGGGCGCAGCCTGTTCGGCCACCAGCATCCCGCGCGCCGCAGCCTCCCGGGTCGCCTTGGCGATCTCCCGCGCTTCCGGTTCAAGCATCAACCTTTGCACGTCCGAAAACAGGGCGTGCGCTGGCGTTCCGTATTCGGCATAAAGACGCAACTTGCCCCAGCGGTCGAAGAACCGCCAGGGGAACACGAAGGCCAGCACGATCGCTGGGATCACCACGATCACCATCAGCGCGATGCAGATAAAGATCAGGTCGCGCTGGGCGATGCCCACCGCCCCCTTGGAGTCGAACAACACCCAGTCGCAACCGCTCAGCCCGAGGGCGAGCGTGCCGGCCAGCAGCGGCCGCAGGCGGCGCAGACGGGCCTCCGGGGCCGCACCTGCCGGAACGGGAAGCAGGGAGGGCGTACACTGGGCTGGCCCTCCCTCGCGGGAATTGGCATACATCATCAAACCGATATCCATACTAGATGATTAATTGTATGGCATCTTGAAACAAATATGTATGTGAATCAGCCACCATGAAAGCATCAGCCGCGCCCCTGAAGCTCAAGAAGCCCAACCGCGCTTGGATCCGCCCCCTACAGGAAAGCGGCAGCGCGCGCTACAAGCAGATCGCGCAGCAGGTCGCGGAAGCCGTGCAGGATGGCGTGCTGCGGCCCGGCGACCGACTGCCGACGCAACGCGACCTCGCCCGGATCGTCGGCGTCGACCTGACCACGGTGACCCGGGCCTACACCGAGCTGCGCCAGGCCGGGCTGCTGGACGCGCAGGGCGCCGGCGGCACCTTCGTCGCCCTGTCGGCGGCCGACGGCGAGACCTCGGTGGACCTGAGCATGAACATCCCCCCGCTGCTCGGGAGCCCCTTGTTCGCCCGGCTGATGGACAGCGGGATGAGCCATGCCCGCGAGCAACTGGTCCCGGGCGAACTGATGGGCTACCACGTCGGTCCCGGCTCCCGCGCCGACCGCGAGGCCGGCGCCGCCTGGCTGGCGCCCGCGCTCGGCCCGCTGCCGGCCGAACGCATCGTGGTCTGCCCCGGCACCCAGACCGCGATCGCGGCGGTCCTGCTGTCGCGCTCGCGCCCCGGCGACGCGATCGCCGCCGATCCGCTGACCTACCCGGGATTCCTGGCGGCCGCCCGCGTCCTGGAACGCGAGGTCGTCTCCGTGCCTTCCGACGACCAAGGCATGCGCCCCGACGAGCTGGAGCGCCTCTGCCGCGAGCGCCGTCCCGCCCTGCTCTACCTGGTCCCTACCATCCACAACCCGACCACGACCACCCTGCCCCTGCAGCGCCGGCAGGAACTCCTTGCCATCGCCTCGCGCCACGGGGTGACGGTGATCGAAGACGATCCGTACTGGCTGCTGGCCGGGGACGCGCCGCCCCCGCTGGCGACGCTGGGCACCGGAGCGCCGGTGTTCCACGTGTCGACCCTGTCCAAGTGCCTGGCGCCCGGCCTGCGCACCGCCTACCTGGTACTGCCCGCGGACGAACCGGCCGAACCCCTGCTCGACGCGCTGCGCTCGCTGACGCTGATGCCCCCGCCGGCCATGCTCTCGATGGCCACCTACTGGATCCGGAACGGGCAGGCCGGCGACATGCTGGCGAAGATCCGCCAGGAACTGGGACTTCGGCAGCAACTGGCCGCCGCTCTCCTGCACGGCCAGGCCAGGGCACATCCCTTCGGCCTGCACGTCTGGTTGTCGCTGCCCGATGCGCTGGACCAATACAGGCTGATCCGGACCGCCCGCGAGGCCGGGGTCGGCGTGGCCAGTTCGGAAGCGTTCACCTTGGACGACACCCCCCCGAACGCGATCCGCATCTCCCTCGGCGGGGCCGCCGACCATGCCCGTCTGAAGACCGCGCTGTCCAAGCTCGCCGAACTGCTGTCGGTGCACCGGCGGCCGTCGATGCCGGCCATCGTCTGAGCCACCGGCCCGCCCGGCCGGGGCCGGATGCCGGGCCGTTTCAGGGCGGGAATCTCCCGACATAAAGACATACAATGATTGAAATTGTATGGATATCAGGATGCGTACACCATTCCCGACCGGAGCCGCCCCGCCCTCCCGCCGGACCTTCCATCTGGTGATGGCCGGCTGCGCCCTGTTCGCGATCGCGATGCTGGGCCTGCTGATCTGGGTCTGCTCGCGCCCGCAGACCGACGACATCCGCGCGGCCGAAGGCCAGAGCATCGCCAGGTGCTGGGAACGCAGCGCCGATCCCCGCCGTTCGGCGATCTCCCGCAGCGCCCAGGCCGATGCCTGCCGCGAAATGGAGAAGGGGTTCGCCCCCGTTTACACGGACTGTTGGGTTAAGAGCCTGAAGGCCTGATCCCGGGCATCGAGCCTTCGCTGGATGATCGGGTTGTGGAACCGTTCGATGTAGTCGAACACATCGCTCCTGGCTTCAGCCAAGGTCAGATAGCGCCGGCGATGCACACGCTCCCGCTTGAGTTTGCCGAAGAAGCCCTCGGCAGCTGCGTTGTCCCCACAGTGGCCGACATCACTCATGCTGCTGACGATGCGGTGATCCTGCAGGAACTGCTGGTACTCGGCGCTGGTGAACTGCGTGCCACGGTCGGAGTGCAGGATGACTTCACTACGCCCCGGACGCTGCCAGCACGCCATCATCACCCCCTTGAGCACCAGGTGCCGATCCTGCACCGGCGACATCGACCAGCCCACTACCTTGCCCGCGTACAGGTCGACGACCGCGCACAGGTACAGCCAGCCCTCGCCGGTACGGATATAGGTGATGTCGACCACCCACTTGATGTTGGGTTCGTTGGCGGTGAAGTCGCGGGCCAACTGGTTGCGGACATGTACAGGACGGGTGCCGGAAGGCTTGTGCCGCCAACGGCGTCGCTGCGGCACGCCAGCCAGGCCATCGACCGCCATCAGCTTGGCAATGCGGTTGAGGCTAGCCGTCTCGCCTTCATAGCCCAACGTCTCGTGCATGCGGCCGGCGCCCATGACGCCATCGCTCGCGGCGTGATGCTCCCGGATCTTCCCAAGCAACCGCTGGTTGTCCAGTGCACGGGCGCTGGGAGCGCGACAGCACCAACCGTGGAAGCCGCTGGGCGAGACCTTCAGGCACCGGCACATCAGTCGAACTGGGTACTGGCTGCGGTGACGTCGGATCGCCTCGTACCTCAAGACGATTCCTTGGCGAAGAACGCCGCCGCATCGCGCAAAAAATCCCGTTCCTTCTTGACCCGCGCCAGTTCCATCTTCAGCGCCAGAAACTCCTGGTCACGAGCAGTACCGTTGCCTGGAAAGGCCTTCTTGCCGCCAGCCTCAAGCTCTCTACGCCATCGGTGAAGCTGGTTGGCCCGTATCCCGAGGTCACGTGCGATCTGGGACACCTTCGCACCGGGCAATCGCGTTAGGCCAACGGCCTCACGTTTGAACTCTTCGCTGTACTTCTTCCGCTGTGGCATGACACTCCTCCTGCCCCATCATGGGGCTTAACTGAAGTGTCCGTGCTAGCGGGGGTGAACCCGACCGCCGCGGTCGATGTCTGCCATGTCGACGCACCGCGCATCGCCGAAGCGGTGATGGCCGAGCATGGCGTGCGCCTGGGCCGCGTTGCGCTGCCGGGCCGCAATCGCAATCCGGCACAGGTGGCAGGTGATTGGCAACTGGCGACGCTGCAGGTGTTCCAGCAGGCCGTCGATGGCGGCGCATCGGCCGCCGAACAGGTTGCGGTGACACGCGAGGGCCTGCCTGACGACGTGGCACTTCGGATGATGCGCGGCATCGCCACCGAACCCGGCTGCCTGGCCTGCCACGGCAGCGACATCGCACCACCGATCCGCGACGCCATCGCGCAACGCTATCCCGATGACCATGCCACCGGCTTCGCCGTCGGCGACCTGCGTGGCGCGGTGTGGGTTGAAGTGCCAGAAGCAGCCGTCACCGGTGCACGCACGCCGTGAAATGTGATCACCGATCAGTATCGGTGGATACGGGACGGCAGGGCCCTGCTCTCGACGACAAGAATCACATCACGCAGATCATTCATCCTTGTGCGTTGGCACGGGCAGGTTCCACCCATAGCGGATGGCCATGTAACGAGTACAGAAGCAAAGCAAGGCGCCCGCAAGAATCGTCCATGATTCCGGGAACCCGAACATGAGTCCTGCCACCACCGTCGCAGCGCCAATCATTGCCGCTATTGCATACAGCTCCGCCTGCAATACGACCGGAGTGCGATTAACGAGAATATCTCGAACGATGCCGCCGCCAATTCCACTGAGCATCCCGAGCAGGATTGCGCTGAAGGGCGCCAAGCCATAATCCAAGGCCTTGCTGGCCCCCGAGACAGCGAACAACGCAAGCCCTGCAGCATCGAAAATCTGGACCGGGTTCCGCATCCGTTCCACTTGCGAATGACAGTAGAAGGTCAACAATCCAGCGCCACATGACAACGCGAGATAGCTCCAATTGGTTAAGGCGACTGGAGGTGTTGCTCCAATCAGCACATCCCGGATGATTCCGCCGAACGTGGCAGTGGCGAAAGAGACGACGAGAACCCCGAACAGATCGAGTTTGTAACGCACGCCAATGGTTGCGCCACTGATTGCAAAAGCAAAGGTTCCGGCAAGATCGAGGATGAGGATGAAGATATTCACGAGGTTTAAGAGATCAACGCATTCGCCATCGGCAACTACTTTCGCTCAAGCAAGTTCGACAAGGCCACCACATGGCTGGGCTGGGTCGCCGCAATATTGAACCGCATGTGCGTGCGGAAAGTATCGAGCGACGAAAATGCCGAACCCGGAGCCATTTGCAATCCCGCCGATCCCAACCTGTCGGCAATTTCCGCAGCATCCACGCCAGCACCGAGACTGGCCCACAGATAGAGGCCCGTGCCAGAACCTCCTGCGTCGCATCCAATACTGGACAACAACGCAGAAAGTATTTTTCGTGCGTTTCTCAGTCTGCCCTGCAACTGTTCGCAATGATGCCGGTACCGCCCTTCGGACAATATCCGGTAGACGATCCGCTCATTGAGCAAAGGCCCATGGATCGCGCCAACGGATTTGTACAGCAGGATCCGGTTGATGCGATCCGGACTGGCGGCAATGAAGCCGGAACGCAGCGCCGGAGCGATCGTTTTCGAGAAGCTGCCCAGATGGATCACGCGCTCGAACTGGTCCAGCGTTGCCAGTCGGGACGTGCCGCTGGTCGCGGCAGGCAATAGGTCGCCGTAGGTGTCGTCATCGATGACCAGCAGGTCATGCGCTTCGGCGATCTTGAGTATCTGGTGGGCCTTCTGCGGCGACAGGTTGGTCGAGGTCGGATTCTGCAGGACGGAACTGCATATGAACGCACGTGGCTTGTGTTGTTCGCAGACATTCCTGAGCGCCTCGATGTCGGGCCCATCTTTCAGCCGGGGAACCTTCACAACGTTCAAGCCACTCGCCATGAGTCGCTGCACGTAGATGAAGGGCGCCGGGTCTTCGATTGCAACCATCTGCTCCGGCAGCAGATGTGACCAGATTGTCAGGTGCAATG
>JAFAFU010000014.1 GCA_023423335.1 Bacillota bacterium
ATATGGGACTTATCAGCCTGGCGGCAGTAAAGAACGAGACAATCCTTGCGATATGTAAGAAAAGTGTAGCCTATGCGGAATTTGTCAGCGGCAGGGAGGTTACCTGGAAGAATACCAATGCCTTGATCCGAAAGGACAGCGGAAGATATTATTCCCTCAGTATCGGATTAAAAACAGGTACCAGTACGATGGCCGGAAAATGCCTGGCTGCCGCAGGAAGGTATAATGGGAAGGAAGTCGTCTGTGTCGTCTTAAATTCCACCTCCGCAGGCCGCTGGACGGATACCGTAAAATTATTGGATTATGGACTTCAATAAATGAATCATAAGGAATAAAATCAGGGACACCGATGTGAAGTCCTGCAAAAGATATGCGGGGGTTTGATGCTCCTAAAACATGGGAAATATGGAGGCCGGGTTGAAAAGAAGTACGTTTTTCAAAAGCGAATATGTGAACTCGCAAAGTATTTGTATGCCGCCTTTGGGCGGCAGATGGAGGTTAATATGAATCAACAGGAAATGGATGGGGATAAGATTCTTAAGAAAGTGGGCTGGGCTTTATTCTGGATGGTATTCAGCACCTTAGGGTCACAAATTATCATAAGTTATGTCACCCGCCATATTTTTGCTGAATTTTATTATTCCGAATGGTTTGTAGGTATTTTATCCATATTCACTACGGCAGGGATCGGATACCCGGTATTCTTTGCTGCTATGCGAAGGATACCGGATACGGAATACGGAGAACCTGCGAAGCTGACTCTCAGGCAGTTCTTAGCCGCCTATTTTATTTGCACTGCGTTTATGTACATATCAAATATAGTTGGAACCTATATCAGCGAATTGATCAAGGGAAAGGAAGCAGCCAATCCGCTGGAGGATTTTTTGGCTAGCAGTAACATTATCATAATCTTAATCTATGTGGCCTTATTTGCCCCTGTTTTTGAGGAGCTGGTTTTCCGGAAGGTACTGCTCAATAAGCTGCGCAGATTTGGAGATGTTCCGGCGATTCTGCTTTCCGCGTTCGCCTTTGGCTTGATTCATATGAATATTTCCCAGTTCTTCTATGCATCCACCATCGGAATATTGTTTGGATATATAGCCATACGGACAAATTCGGTGCGCTATACGATCCTGCTGCATATGATCATAAATCTCATCGGCTCGGTCGTAGCACCGATGGTAGTATTAGCCGACAACCAGGGTGTCTGGGTCAATATTTTCGGGCTATGGGTAATCACATCCATGGTGGCGGGGCTGATACTTTTCGTAAAGAGCAGGAAAGGAATCCTCCTGGAAAAGGGCGAGGTCCAGGTGGAAAGAAGATCCGAATATATACTTCATACCGGAACGGTTCTTTTCTT
Source organism: Bacillota bacterium (assembly GCA_023423335.1). GTDB lineage: Bacteria > Bacillota > Clostridia > Lachnospirales > Lachnospiraceae > Mobilitalea. The sequence continues at coordinate 1,364 of JAFAFU010000014.1, forward strand.
GCTGATTTGCGGAGCTATGCTGGCAATATCTTTTATATAATCGGAAGTAATGGGACGGGTCATTGGAGCCTTACGGCGGTGCCGGAAGCGGTAACCATTAGCATACCGTTATTGGAGCCCAGTACCTCGTAATCGATATCAACGCCGACGACGGCATCAGCACCGAGGGAGCGGGCTCTCTGGGCCATTTCCTGCATAGCCTGTTCCCGGGCACGAATCAATTCCTCCTCATAGGTTCCGGAGCGGCCCCCGAAGAAATTGGACAGACCTGCAGCGAAATCTTTCACAAAATCCACTCCGGAGATTACCTCACCGAATACAATTCCAAGATAATCGGAAATACTCTTCCCTTCGATAGAAGGTGTCGTTGTTATTATCATAATTCATACCTGACCTTTCGTATATTTTATAAGCTCTATGGAGCACTCTGTATCTGCCGTTTTGGTAGTAAGCTTGATTTTTGTGATGGGTTTGACAGCAGCTTTTGTTATTCCACCATAGTATATCCATATATCTCTGTCAAGCGGCTGAGCCGTATTTTAAGAATCCGTTAAGGGTTTTAATCTGCTTCTAATCGGCAGGGCTGCCATACCGGCAGAGGATTGAATAAAGAAGTACAAAAAAGTCCATGATATAAACCATGGCAAATTGTACCGAAATCATATATGATATAATTTATAATAGTATTGTCCGGTATGAAGAGAAGCATTCTTCACAAAGCGAATCAGAAAAACCGCTTAGAATTTGAAATGCCGCATAGCGGTATCATACCGGCTTGGTATGCAATAGAGGAAAGGAGATATATAGTATGAATAATTTTACATTTTACAGCCCGACTTATTTTGTTTTCGGCAGGAATACGGAGAATGAAGCAGGTCATTATGTGAAACGTTTTGGTGGAAGCAAGGTTCTCATTCATTACGGCGGGGGTTCCGTTGTCCGATCCGGATTGCTGGATAGGGTAAAGGCTTCTTTGGATAAGGAAAATATAACGTATGTCGAATTAGGCAAAGTTCAGCCGAATCCCAGGAGCGGATTGGTATATCAGGGCATTGAGCTTGCAAGAAAAGAGGGAATAGATTTTATTCTGGCCGTCGGCGGAGGAAGTGCGATTGACTCTGCGAAAGCAATTGCGGCAGGCGTAAAATATGATGGTGACTTCTGGGATTTCTATGAGGGCAAACGGGTAACCGAGGCCCTGAAGGTTGGTACCGTACTTACGATTGCGGCTGCAGGCAGTGAGGGCTCCGGGGATACCGTCATCACCAGGGAAGAGGGAATGTTAAAGCGCGGTGCCGGCGGTGAGGCCTTAAGACCGGTATTCTCCATCCTGAATCCCGAATTGACACAAACACTTCCGGCTTATCAGACCGCGGCGGGCGCAACGGATATCATGGCTCATGTATTTGAACGCTATTTTACGAATACGAAGGAGGTTGAGATTACGGACCGCCTGTGCGAAGCCGTATTGATAACGATGATCAAGGAGGTTCCCAGAGTAATCAAGGATCCGAATAATTATGAGGCCAGAGCCAATATTATGTGGGCTGGTATGGTTGCCCATAATAATCTGGTCGGAGTCGGCCGCGACCAGGATTGGGCGAGCCATGGGATAGAGCATGAACTGTCCGCGCTGTACGATGTTGCGCATGGTGCAGGTCTGGCTGTTATTTTCCCCGCCTGGATGACCTATGTGATGAAGCATGATGTGAATCGTTTTGCTCAGCTTGCAGTACGGGTATGGGGTTGCTCTATGAATTTTGCCAACCCGGAAGAGACTGCGCTGGAAGGGATTGGCAGACTAAAGCAGTTCCTTATCTCCATCGGAATGCCGGTAAGTTTCAAGGAACTGGGTGCGAAGGAAGAGGATATTCCGTATATGGTTGAGAAAATGGGCCTTGGCAGCAATGGCACCAGAGGCAGCTTTGTTCCGCTTGCAGCTAAGGATATCGAACAGATTTACCGTCTGGCATTGTAATATACTCAGCAGGCCATTGCCGATAGGCCTTATTGATACAATAGGGCCTATCGGTTTTGCTTGACGATATGGTAAAGAGAACGGTTGGACAGCATCCTGTCCAGCAGTTCAATCAGGCTGTCATTCGTATCATCACGATACAGGACCTCCATGGCAAAATAGGGATTATCGGTGATGATATTGTCCACACCCAGGGATTTCATACGTTCTATTTCATACTCACTGTTCACGGTCCAGGCATGAATTTCCTTACCGGAGCGGTGAACGCTCTCAACAATGGACCTGGTGATAAAGGTGGACCGCATACTGAAGAAATCAATATATTCCTTATTGTAGAAATTACCATAGGCGGCAGAGATGATGTACCCGGTATGGACTTCGTCGTTCAGCTCCTTGATTTTTACCAGGCTGGTATAATTTGTGGAGGAGACGATACACTGGTTTTCAAAATGGTATTCTTCGATCAGGCGGACCAGCTGTTCTTCCAGTTCCTGCTCATGACCGTGAATCTTGACCTCAATATTTAACCGGATTCTTCCCTTGCTGAACTCCAGAGCTTCCTCAAGGGTCGGGATATACACACCTGTAAATTCCTCACTGAACCACGAACCGGCATCCAGCTTACGGACATCATTATAATCCAGCTCCCAGAGGTATTTATTCAGGCCGGTCGTCCGCCAGAGATTATAATCATGCAGGAGGACAATCGTACCATCCTTGGTTTGCTGGACATCAATTTCCGCATAATCTGCCCGTGCTTCGATGGCACTTTCCAGAGAAGGAAGAGTATTCTCCGGTGTGGCGATGGAATTTCCCCGATGGGAGGTGATGCGGATACCGATCAAAGCTCCTTTCAGGTTATAGGAATCATTTTGTACGGTCAGATAAAGATTCATAAGACCTGCAGCGGTGATTATCAATATAACCGCCATGATCAGCTTCCGGCTGGTCTTGGAGGGAAGAGGCTCCGGATCCTTAAGAGCGGTGTCAGGAATCACCGGGACAGTCTGGCAGTTCCCCTTCCTGTAATTGCAATACAGAGTGGAAATAATATTAAAATTCGTGATTGTACAGATCAGGCTGAAAAATATATTAAAGTAGATCGTTATCTTTGGATATAAGGATAAAAAAACCGTTATGGTGATATTATTATCGGTAAAAAGATAGACCAGGAAAGCCATAATAAACAGGACGGCATTATAGAGCAGGTAAAACAGCAGGGATAAGGATATATTGACAGTCAGCAGGATAAGAACCGTCCGGAAAAGGTGCTGATGCAGCAGCGCCTTGGAGGCCTCAAAACCCTTTGCAAAGCCTACCCGGTCATGAATGCAGCTATGAAGGACGAAGATACCCCGTAAGGCAACAAAGCTAAGAAAGAACAGGAACAAAAGTATTAAACCCCTCACAAAGACCGCATCGGAAGAGCCTCCGGGGAAATGGACCTTAAGATCGACATGTAAAATCAGGCTTACCAGAACCGGTATATTCATAAGGATATACAGCAGCAGGGAGTAAAAGGGGAGCGCCAGATTTCCGGAAAAAAGCCCGCGAAAGCCTTTGATAAGACCGAAAGCCAGGATACGAAGAAAGTTCGGTTTCGCTTCCATGGACTCATAATTGCAGTACTGGAGATGGGTGGTCAGGCTGATAAACAGGAAGACGGCTATCAGGGCAAGGAACAGCAGAATGAGAAGGAAAGCAGGGGGGTACATAATAAATGCAAGAAGATTCTTATCCGTAAGATAACTCTGTCCCCATAGACCCAATACATAATCTACCCCGATACTGATCAGGGGAAGGATAAGCAGGAGAAAGACCAACATAAAGAACAGCTGTAATAAAAATAGGGTTCTGTTATGTGCATTCATAAGTGTTCGGTACTGTTTCTTTAAGTGTCTCATAAGAGCTTCCTTTACTCAGAATTATTTTATCATTATAATCATATATTATGATTTATGCAAGCTGTCTGCCAGTCACAACTAAAATCTATGGGATTTGAAGGCGATATGGCAAATATCAGTTTGATTTTTCAATTGTGTATGATAGAATTGAAATGTTCCAGTATTTGCCGTATCGTGAGGTGTTATAAAGGTGACGGAGCTATTAGTAAAATTATTTGTGAAAAACAAGGATAAGGTGGAGGATTCCAGGGTGCGTACCTCATATGGGATCTTGGCCAGTATCGTGGGGATGGTATGCAATGTCATCTTATTTGCAATCAAACTGGTTGTGGGAATGATGATTAACAGTATCTCTGTTATGGCGGATGCCTTTAATAACCTGTCCGATGCAGCTTCCTCCATCATCAGTTTTCTGGGAGTTAAGCTGGCAGGCCGGCCGGCAGATAAGGAGCATCCTTTCGGTCATGGAAGATTTGAATATATAGCTGCCCTGGCAGTAGCCTTTTTAATTTTGCAGGTAGGCTTCTCCTTGTTCCGGAGTTCCTTTACCAAGGTGCTTCACCCGGAGGAAATGGATTTTAACCTGATCTTGACCGGCATATTGTGCGTGTCCGTGTTCGTAAAGGTTTGGATGATGCTCTTTAACCGAAAGCTGGGAAAGCGGATTAATTCCTCAGTGATGATGGCAACGGCGGCAGACTCCCTGGGAGATGTGGCGGTAACTTCTGCAACCGTGATTTCTGCCATCCTTGCGGGGCTGACCGGCTGGAAGATCGATGGTTATATGGGCTTGGTCGTGTCTATTTTTGTTATGATTGCGGGCTTTCGGATAGCGAAGGATACTCTTGAACCGCTGCTGGGTCAGGCCATTGACCGGGAGGTTTATGAAAAGATCAAGAATCTGGTTGAGGGCTACGAAGGTATTGCCGGTACCCACGATCTGATCATTCACAGCTATGGACCCACCCATCGGATGGCTACCATTCATGCAGAGGTTCCGAATGATATCGACTTTGAGAAAGCACATGAGACAATAGACCGGATTGAGCGGGATGTTCTGAAAAAGCTGGATATTTTTCTTGTGATCCATATGGATCCCATCGAGGTAAACGATAAAATGGTACTGGAGAAGAGGGATATGGTGACCCGGATCATCCTGGAGCTGGAGCCGAAGTCCTCCATCCATGATTTTCGTATCGTAAACGGGGAGCTGCAGACCAATTTGATTTTTGACCTGGTGATTCCATATTCCTATTCTGCGGAGGAGGAGCAGAAGCTGCTCTCAAAAATTGTGGAGGAAATCCGGAAACAGGATTCAAAATATAATTGTGTCATAACTTTGGAAAACAGCTATGTGGCGGAAGAGTGAGAAGGGACAGGTAATGTGCCTGGGGGGCATTGGTGATGATAATAGATTTTCATACGCATATCTTTCCGGATAAAATCGCAAAGAAAACAATTGAATTTCTGGAAGCGGAAGGCAATGTCAAAGCATATACGGATGGTACCCTGGAGGGTTTGATAAGATCCATGAAGGAGAACCGGATCGATATTTCCGTTGTGCTGCCGGTAATGACAAAGCCGGAGCAGTTCGAAACAGTAAACCGTTATGCGGCAGAGATAACCGGCCGGGCCGGAATTATTTCCTTCGGAGGAATCCACCCGGATGCGGATGGATACCGGGAGAAGCTGGATCGGATCAAAGAGCTTGGCTTACCGGGGATCAAGCTTCATCCGGATTATCAGAAAACCTTTATTGATGATCCTAAGATGGTTCGTATCATAGATTACGCCGCTGAAATAGGTCTGATCGTACTTATCCATGCAGGGATTGATATTGGACTGCCGGACCCGGTCCATTGTCCGCCGTCACGTTCTGCGCAGATGCTGGCAGGCATTGACCGGCCGAAGGCCAAGATTGTACTGGCCCATACCGGAGGCTATAACCAGTGGGATGAGGTGGAGGAATATCTTGTTGGCAGGAATGTTTTGTTTGATATGAGTTTTTCTCTGGGGCGAATCACCGATGACCAATTTGTACGTATTGTCAAAAACCATGGAGCTGACCGCATTCTCTTCGGCAGTGACTCTCCCTGGGATGGACAGGGAAAAACCTGTGAGCAATTATTAAAATTGGATCTTACGGAGGAGGAGACAGGGCGGATATTGTTCCGGAATGCCCTTGATTTACTTGGGTTGCGGCAATAAGTAAGACTGACAGAAAATGGCTGTAAAAAAAATAAAAATGTACTTGATTAATGGATATCGATGGGTTATAATATCATTCGTGGCGATTGAAACATGCTGCGTAAACATAATACTTAGGGCTATCGCCAAACGGTAAGGCACTGGACTCTGACTCCAGCATCTCAAGGTTCGAATCCTTGTAGCCCTGTCCAAAACAAAAATGAAGTTGTGAAACTTCATTTTTTGTTTGTCTTGGACAGGGCTTGCCATATTTATACCCATTTATATATGGTATTTACAAATTTCTGCAGATCCAACGGCTTACTCAAGTAATCATCCATGCCGGCATTCAGGCATTTTTCTTTATCCTGATTCATGGCATAGGCGGTGACAGCAATGATAGGGATATGCTGCCCCGTCAGTTTTTCCTTCTCCCGGATTTTCCTGGTCACATCAATTCCGCTGATCTCCGGCATGTGAATATCCATAAGTATTATATGAAAAGAGTTCTCATCATAGAGCTTCAGGGCTTCCATGCCGGAGGATGCCAGTTGTATGCTCCAGCCCATATGCCGGGCGATTTCCTTTATTATAGTCTGGCTGACCAGATCATCTTCAACAGCCAGGATATGGATGCCCACCCGTTTCTCTTCGTGAAACAGAGCCTGGTTGTTTGAAAGGAGATGGGAGGTCCGCGGTGTTTCATAAGGAAGACTGAAGTGAAAGATACAGCCCCTCCCATATTTGCTATGCAGGGAAATATTACCGCCCATCAGTTCAACTAAAGCTTTTGTAATTGCCAGACCAAGACCGGTGCCCTGGTACTTTTTTGTCGAGGAGTCGTCAAGCTGCGTAAAAGAATGAAATAGTCTGGGGGCATCCTCTTCCCGTATACCAATTCCGGTATCGGATACAGAAAACATTAAGTGAGCTTTGCCGTCTGTGTGCCCGGCAGGCTCTACCTTCAGCATAATCTGACCTTGATCCGTAAACTTGATGGCATTGGTTACCAGGTTATTAATAATTTGAAGCAGCTTTCCCCGGTCTACCGATATCTCGTCCGGTACTTCGGCGCCGATCACAGTTTCAAACACTAACCCTTTTTTTCTGACTTCATTGCTAAAAAGAGTCTCCAGTTCCCGGAACAATTCCGTGACCTCGACCTGAGATGGATTTAGCTTTACCTTACCGGCTTCAATCCTTGATAAATCCAGAATATCATTCAGTATGTTAAGTAAAGAAGCAGCGGAAGATTTTATAATGCCTACTTTCTCCCTTTGGCTGTCCGACAATACGGAAAGCTCGAGTAAGTCAACCATACCCTTGATACCATTCATGGGTGTTCTGATCTCATGGCTCATATTTGCTAAAAACATGCTCTTGGCTTTATTGGCTGCTTCCGCTTTTTCTCTGGCTTCAAGAAGCTCTTTTTCCTGATTTTTGCGCTCTGTGACATTATGAAGCATAATAATTCCGAGAATAAACCGGTCCTGATTATCTTTAATTATTTTTCTGGAAGATTCCATATATAGTGTACTGGTATCCGCCAAGGTGATCTTAACCTCAAAGGGGACGATATCTGCATTCGAATAGAACAGATCGCGATTATTATATGGAATAAATTCCTCGACATTTTTACCGACAGCAAGCTCCGGAAATTGGTTTCGGGCTATCGCATTCAATAAAATGATATGATACTCTGAATCGTACACAATGATAGAATCATGCATATTTTCTATAATTGCCTCGAGCAGCTCTTTTTGATTTTTAATTTGTTTTAAGGATATTTCCAGCTGTTTCTGCTGTCCTTCTATAATACTTGACTGTTCTTCCAGACTTTTTCGGTACGAAAGCTTCTCTGTAATATCTACCAGTATGGATACGATATATTTTACTTTTCCATCCACCTTTAAAGGAGCTATGGTGTTCTCCCAGAACTTTCCCTTCATTCCCTCTACCATACCCTCAAAATCCTTCAGGTAGGCCGATCTGCCTGTTTGTCTGATCTTATTCCAGCGATCCTCGGAGGGGCTGCCTTCAAAATCCGGGAAAAGCTCATTTAATTTTAATCCGATACAGCGATCATAGCAGTAAGGAAAACGAACCATATTCAGATACATGGGGTTAGCTCTCAGGAGAGTAAAGTTATCGGCTGAATATAATCCAATTCCATAATGGTTGTCATCGAAAAGCTGAATCAGCAAGGGCATATGATCAAACGGGGGTCTGACCAGAAATATATATTTCTTTTCGCTATCCTTCTCTTTCTCATATAACCTGATTATAAGCTCATATGGAACCAAAGACTTTGAAAACATATGAGCTTCCAAACCGTCATAGATAGGGTCTGAGTTTATCCGAAACAAACTTTTCATTACATATTCCGTGGTGTTGCCTATTATTTCATCAGTCTGAAAGGATGTTAATTCGTAAAGTGGGGGACTTGCATCAATGACTATGCCCTTTCTCTCAACCAGATAAAATTCGTATACGTTCTGCCTCGAATCGTTTTCCAATTATGGGACCTCCTAGTTACAAGATGAAAAATATACCATCACTAATCATAGTATATAGGTATTAAAAATTCAACATAATATCACCTAATATTACTTTTTTCCACTTTTTGCAACAGAAAAAAAGAGTGCCTCATCAAGCACTTATCACTGGCTTGCATCTAAAAATTCATGATATAATGAAAGCGTAGTGAGAATAGTGCAAACAAGTTTGCACAACAAGCTTGCTTGCAATATACGAGCGGAGCAACAAGATCATGAACACGCTTTATGTTCATGATATAATGAAAGTGTAGAGTGAACGATCATGAACACGCTTTGTGTTCATGATGAGCAGATTAGTCCATGCAATTCCCGGCATTGATCAGGCTTGTCCGAATAGATACCGTGAGTTCCATGGGTAAGGAACCGTAAAACAGAGATTTTTGAACTGTAATTACGGAAAAGATGAAAGAATAGGGGAAGCATATGAAGCTATTGCATACTTCGGATTTACATATAGGCAAGAAGGTAAATGAGTTTTCGATGATCGAGGATCAGGAATACATCCTGGGGCAGATTTTGCAGCTTGCGGATAAGCATATGCCGCAGGGAATTTTAATTGCAGGGGATATTTATGATAAGGGCATTCCCTCTGTGGAGGCGGTTAGGCTGTTCGACTGGTTCTTGACGGAACTTCATAGAAGAGAGCTGGCCGTTTTCCTGGTCAGCGGAAACCATGATTCCTCGGAGAGGATTGATTTTGGCGGGCGGATTTTGGCTGAGAACCGAATTCATATCGCCGGGGCTTACCAGGGAAAGCTGGAGAAGATAACGCTGGAGGATGAATTTGGTCCCCTGCATATTTATCTGATGCCATTTGTGAAGCCGGCGCTGATCAGGCGTTTTTATCCTGAGGTCGAGACCTATCAGGAAGCGGTAGAAGCGATAATAAATCATGGAGGAGTAGAGGAAACCCAGAGAAATATCCTCGTAGCCCACCAGTTTATTACCAGTGGGAATACACAACCGGAACGGTGTGATTCAGAAACCGTCTCCATCGGCGGACTGGATAACATCGATGCCTCGGTATTCGGGGCATTTGACTATGTTGCCCTGGGACATCTGCATGGGGCCCAGAGGATCGGAAGAGATACCGTGCGATATGCTGGCTCCCCCCTAAAATATTCGTTCTCTGAAGCGAGACAGATTAAGTCCGTAACCTTGCTTGAGGTGGGGAAAAAGTCGGAAGTAAGCTTTGAGAAGCTTCCAATCACTCCCCTTAAGGATATGAGGGAGATCAGGGGACCGATACAAGCCCTGACCGATCCGAAAATCTACAGCCAGGCCAATCCTCTGGATTATATCCATGCAATCCTCACGGATGAAGAAGAAATCTATGATGCGATAGGAAAGCTCAGAAGTATCTATCCGAATATCATGAGACTGGATTTTGAGAACAGCAGATCGGTATGGAACGCGGATGCATTGTTTACGGCAGCGGACGTGGAGGAGCAAAGTTCCTTAGAGCTTTTTGAGGAATTCTTTGAAAGCCAGAATAATAATCCGATGAATGCAGAGCAAAGGGCTGTTATACAAAAGCTATTTGAAGAAATGGAAGGTGATGGGGAATGAAGCCGATAAAGTTAGTCATGAGCGCCTTCGGGCCGTTTCGCGGTGTTACCGAGGTTCCTTTTTCCGAACTGGGCCCGAAGGGACTGTTCCTGATCAATGGGGATACCGGCGCCGGAAAGACCACCTTATTTGATGCCATTTCCTTCGCACTATACGGAAATGCCAGCGGTGAGAACCGGACTGCGGATTCCTTCCGCAGTGATTACGCGGAGGAAGAAGAGGAAAGCTACGTGGAGCTTACCTTTCTGCACCATAATAAGGAATATCGGATAAACCGGAACCCCGGATATAAGAGATCGAAGAAGAGGGGCAGTGGTACCACCGATCACAGGAATAATGCCTCCTTAACTATGCCGGATGGCAGGATCATTGGAGGCTACGCCCAGGTGACGCAGGAAGTAACCGCTCTTCTGGGGATCGATTGGAAACAATATAAACAGATCGCCATGATTGCCCAGGGAGAATTCCTGCAGCTGCTTACCGCAGGAAGCGATGAACGGGGAATGATCTTCCGTAAGGTATTTGGCACTCAGGTTTATGCCGGTCTCCAGCGGGAGTTGAAGGAAATGGCAAATAAATTAAGGTATCAATGTGAGGATATCGACAAGGGGATCCTGCAATACCTAAGCGGAGTTGCCTGCGGAGAGGACAGCGTCCACAGGTATGCCCTTGAAGAAGGGAAGAAGGCGAAGGATATCCACCAGTCCCTTAAGATGGTGGAGCTGCTGAAGCTGCTGCTGGAGGAAGACCAGGCCCATTATGAAGAGATAGCCCGGGAAAATAAGAAGTTAAGGCTTGCCATAGAGCAAAAGTCAGGAGAATATTCCTTATCAGAACAATTTAACCGGATGCTCACAGAGCTTAAGCAGGCGGAGGAGGAGTACGGGAGGCTGTCCCTGGCGGCAGAGGATATGGCCGGGCAGGCGGAGCGGTATAAACAGGCGGAGAAAGCGCTGCATTCCGTAAAGCCCTTCGAGGATACCTGCCTGCGGCTTAATCAGGAATTATCTGCCCTGGAAGCTGAGATTCTGCGGGGAAAAGCAGAGAAGGTACAACTCGAAGCGGATTACCGGAGATTCAGGGAAGAGCTGACTTATCTGGAAGCGAATAAACCTAAGATAGAGATGCTAAAGAAGGAAATTAACCGGCAGGAGGAAGATCTTAAAAGATACGAGGAAGTCTTAAGCCAGGAAAAGCAGATACTCCTGCTGGATGAGAAGAAACGATCCACGGAAGGGCAGATCGCGGATCAGCTTAAGAAAAAGGAGGAACTGGGTAAGGAACAGTCCGAAAAGCAAAGGCAATTAGAACTGCTGGCCGATTGTGAAAAAGCTCTGGCAATCTGCGAAGGGCGGCTGGATACAACCAAGCGGACCAAAGAGCAATTACATAGATTTATAAGGGACATCGAAGCAATCAATACAGAGGAGGAAGCTTATTCCCGCTGCCGGGAAATCTATTCGAAAGCGGAAACGGATTACCATGACCGGAACAGCCGATATATGCAGATGGAACTGAGGTTTTACAGGGAGCAGGCCGGAATTATGGCAGCCGCTCTGCAGACCGGGATGCCCTGTCCGGTTTGCGGGTCAACGAATCATCCCGCGAAAGCGGTGATGACCGAGGGAGCACCCGTGGAAGAAGAATTAAATCGGGAAAAACTTCAATTAGAAAAGCTACGGGGACGGCTGCGGGCAGCAGGCAGCAGCTGCGAAGCCCAGAAAACCAAGGTGGATACGCTGATCATAAACCTGGGTGAGAATTTGTATTCCATACTTGATTATCGGATGAACAGCAATCCGGGCGGAGACGGGATGAAGGCGGTCAGCAGTCTGGTAGGACAGAAGCTCCAGGCAGCGGAGGAAGCCCTGAAAGAACTTGAGCACCGGCAGGTTCAGCTTTGGCAGGACAAGCTTCACAAAGACTTTTGTTCTAAAAGGGTCGGCGAGATAAATAAGGAGCTTCAGGTGTCGGAGGAAAGCATCACGATATTCAGAGAAAATCTGAATATACTCAATTCGGATTTAAATAGAATAATAGGAATGATGAATACCCTGAAGAAGGATCTTAAGTTCAAAACCAGAGAAGAAGCCGAAGTATCCCTTCGGGAGGTAAAGCAAGCGTGTAATAAACTTCAGGAGGAACAAAAGTCGGCAGAAGAAGCCTTCCGAAGCTGTGAGCTGGTCCTGGGCAGAACAGGTGCGGTTCTTGCGGATAATGGGAAGAAGCTGGAAAGTAAATCTGAGGATTACAACCGTTCCAAGAAGCAGTACCATCAGAAGCTTAAGGACGCAGGCTTTGCGGCAGAGGGTGTCGTCGGCGAGAGCAGATATAGGGAAGCACTTCTTAAGGAAGAGGAACTGGAGGACTTAAGAAAAACCATTGACACCTATGATAAGGCCAGGGAGAATCTGATTAATCGGATTGAACAGCTGAAAAAGAATACGGCGGGCCGCGAAGAGAAGAATCTGGAGAAGCTTGCAGCCGAGCGGGAGGAGCTGAACCGGAAGGCACAGGAATGTGAGAAGCAGACGAATGAAATCTTCAGCAGACTGAAAAATAACGATATGATCTGCCGGAATGTGGAGGAGCAGCACAGGAAGCAGCAGAGAATACGCCAGGAATTCCTTGACTTAAATGAGCTGTCCAGAACTGCCAGCGGAGAACTGCCCGGCAAGAGCAAGATTGCCTTCGAGCAGTATATCCAGGCCTTCTACTTTGAGAAGGTAATCCATGAGGCCAACAAGCGCTTCTATCATATGTCCGGTCATCAGTATGTCCTTCAGCGGAAGAAGGAATCCACCGACCTGCGAAGCTCCGCCGGTCTTGAGTTAGAGGTTATGGACTACTACACCGGCAAAGCCAGATCCGTCAAATCCTTGTCCGGCGGCGAATCCTTTAAAGCGGCGCTATCTCTTGCATTGGGTTTGTCCGATGTTATCCAGAGCTATGCCGGAGGAATTGAGATGGATGCGATGTTTGTGGATGAAGGCTTCGGATCCCTTGACAGTGATTCCCTCGAACAGGCAATTGAGGCCTTGAACGCCCTGACGGATGGGAACCGAATGGTGGGAATTATCTCTCATGTAGCTGAACTGAAAGAGAGAATTGATAAGAAGATCCTCATTGAGAAGAGTATGGAGGGAAGCCGGCTGAGGGTAGTGACATAAAAAAGGAGGACGTCTCTGTGTATGGCTCCGAATTCAATCCTATCGTATCGGGAACGATGGATCATTCATCTAGATTCCCGTACATTTAAGCTGACAGTAATGATATTTCTTACCAGGCTCTGATAATCTTCCTGATGAGGGATATCCTTATTTGCAATCAGCACTGAGATGCCATGGACCAGACCCCAGCAATACACCAGAAGCTCCTCCTTACTCATCAATTGATGGGGGTAGGCTTCTATAAACCTTTCAATGGCCATGGAGAAGGTTTGAAAAGGATATTCATTTGTAATTGCCCCCGGGGTACAATTGAACATAGCATTCATTTTGCTTTCCATATTACTTAAGAAGAGAAGCCGCAAATATTCCGGATTCTCGGAAAAAAACCGGATATAAGCAACGCCCATCTCGGCAAGCTGCTGCTTCGGGTCGTCAGGATACTGCTCTACCGCCTGCTTCAGGCTCTCATTAAAGGCCCGCAGCGCCTCCAGGGTAATAGCGGCAATCAGCTCGTCTTTATCTTTAAAATGGCGGTAGGGGGCAGTCTGGCTGACATTACAGGCCTTTGCCACCTTACGGAGGGAAAACCCCTCATAGCCCTCCTGATCCAGCAGCTTCAAGCCTGTCCTTATCAGTTCGGCTTTCAGATCTCCATGATGATAGCTTTGGTTTGTCATAGCGGATCTCCGTTTCTGTAATTATTTTGTGCTAAAATTATTTACTATAGTATAGCATCTAATGTTGACAAAGTAAACATTAGATGCTATATTCAAGTTTACGGTGTAAACATTAAAAAGGGTTATACGTTGAAAAGAAGTACATATCTCAACGGGCAAAAAGCACTTACGTGCTTTTCGCAAAGTATTTGTATGCCGCTGAAGCGATAAATGGAGGTTATTATGAATGCATTAGTATTAAGTGATAAGGAGTTTCGGACAGAAGCTTATGATCAGATCCGCGGACGTGTTCTGGAGCATCTGAACAGTCAGGGGCTTACTGCGGAGGAAATAGCCATAGGGAGGGAGGACCTGGATTTTTGCATGGGTTGCTTTGGCTGTTGGATAAAAAGCCCGGGAGAATGTGTCATCAGGGATATGGTGGCCGATATTAACAGGAAGTATGTAGGCAGTGATGTGGTGGTATATCTGTGTCCGGTGGTTTTTGGGCAATTCAGCGCTAACATGAAGAATGCGCTGGATCGGTGGATTCCAAATATTTTACCTTTTTTTAAGCGCCGGCCGGATGGATCGACAATTCATCCAACCAGATATGACAATAATCCAAGACAGATAATGATAGCATATGCCGAGGACTTGCAGCAGGAGGATGGTAAGCTCTTTACGGATATTATTATGAAGCATAGAAACGCTGTGGATGTAATTATTTATAATAATTCCATCACGGATTTGAGCAGGGAATTGGAGAGCATCCAATTAAAGAAAGTAGGTGCCGTCCTATGAGCGGAGAGAAAAAATTCATTGTTCTGGTGAACGGCAGCCCAAAGCTGAAGGCAGAGAATAGTGTTTCGGAGTCATTAAGCCAGTTATTTATGAACTGTATGGAGTCAACTGAGATTGATTACTACAGGGTGCATGTCCGGGACAGTCTCAAGCATAATAAGACAAAAGAAGATTTTGAAGCTATGCTTAAGGCGGATGCCATAATATTTACCTTTCCCCTCTATATCTTCTGTGTACCCGGTATCCTTATGAGATTCTTACAGGATTTCTGCCAATACTGGAAACAGGAGAAGGGTTACCGGAAGAAGGTTAAAATATATGCGGTAGTTAATTGCGGCTTTCCGGAGGCATACATCAATGAGGAGGCAGTCCGGGTCATTCGGAGCTTTGGCAGACAGACCGGTGCAGAGTCCGGACTTGGAATCATGATAGGGAGCGGAGGAATGCTGGCAGCTCTGGATAATCCTCTGGTCAGGAAAGTACGAGAGGAGCTGATACAGGCATACCGGCTGATAGCGGAGGATATTTTTGAGGATAAAAAAGGACAGAAGGATTTGATATCCATCCGGGTAAAATTCCCGACAAGGCTCTATTATTTTATGGGGAATAAGAGTTGGTATGACAGCGGACGTAAATATGGCTTAAGGAAGAAGGACCTGTACCGGAAGCCATACCTTCATCCTTAATAACAAGGCAGATAGCAGGAAAGGCTGGGCTTCTCTTTAGCAAAAGAGCCTCAGCCTTTTCAGCTTCCTAATATAAGTTATCAGAAGTTACTTTTTACTTTTAATATAAAATATCATTGCTGATGGTGGTATAAAACATTCGCTTGATCTCGTCGGGGTTATTCGTCTGGCCCAGAATCCACATTAGCTTACATACCACAGCTTCCGTAATCATGTCATATGCCTCCAGAATGCTGACCTTGTTCTTCAGGTCATGGCCAACCCGATAAATGGCCATGTCGCTGCCTTCATTGGGGACCTGGGTAGTCATGACTACGGTTTTCCCTTTAGCAGTCCAAGCGCGGATAATATCGTAAAAATGATGTGGCGGCAAGTTTGGAATGCCGCCGACACCATAGCTTTCAATAATCACCGCGTCATTTTTTGCGAGCATATAAGAGAGGATATCCTCGCTGACGCCCGGGGTAAGCTTAAACAAAACGACCTTAGGATTTAAATTGTCATAAAAGACAGGCTCCTTCTTCTCCTCACGGATATATTGAATCAGATGGCTGTCCTGGATCACTGCCAGATACGGGTAATTGATGCTGGAGAAGGCTTGAAAACTCTTCGTGTGAGTCTTCCTGGAACGGGTGCCAAGAATGACCTTACCGTTAAATACAATCTGGACCCCGCTTGCCGTATCGGAGGCAGCATAGAGAAAGCTGTCAAAAAGGTTTGTCTTTGAGTCGGTGATATCCATATTGATCGGTCTTTGTGCGCCGGTTATTACAATCGGCTTTGGCGAGTTCTGTATCATATAGGATAGGGCGGCAGCAGTATACGCCATGGTATCCGTACCATGGCAGATGACGAAGCCGTCGTAGCTGCTGTAATGTTCCTTAATAGTTTTAGTCAGCAGGACCCAGATGTCAGGAGACATGTTCGTACTGTCCATATTGCAGATCTGGACGGTTTCTATTTCGCAGACTCTGGCTATTTCGGGGATATACATCAGGATTTCCTCCGGGGTCAGCTGAGGCTGAAGTCCTTCGGAGGTTACCCTGGAGGCAATGGTCCCTCCGGTACCGATCATCAGTATTCTTTTCATTGTTTTCCTATCCTTCTTAATAATCTTCCCTGCTGCCGCTGCCGCCGCGTGAAAATTTCATTTTCAATGCTTTGACAGCGGATTACGGAGCCGCCAATCAGGAACCGCTCATATTTCCTGTATACATTACCTGGCCATAAAGATACCACTTGGAACCGATTCCTGCAAATTCACACAATATCATCACTTCCCGGTATTTTTATCTTAATTATAACGGTTTATAGCTAAATGTCAAACATTGGACGGTCAGATAGGACTGGTATTCCAAAAAATAATATGCTATGATATACCGAACACGTTTTAGAATAATACAGAAAGTAAGGGAATCCCATGTACAAGCATAATAATTTATCAAAGGGAAATGTTGTTAAGCAGCTGGTGATCTTTGCATTGCCTTTTATTCTCTCCAATCTGATCCAGACCCTCTACAGCGTCGCCGATATGATTGTAGTCGGCCGGTTCAACGGGACAGTCAGCATGTCAGGGGTCAATATCGGAGGTCAGGTGACTATGATTATGACGAATCTGGCTGTTGGCCTGACGGCGGGGGCAACGGTCCTGATTGCCCAGTCGGTAGGGGCAGAGAAAACGAAGCGGCTCCAGAAGGTCATAGGAACATTATTTACCTCGTTAATTATAACAGCAATCATCATGACCGCCTTGATGCTGATTTTTCATGGACCAATTTTAAGGGCAATCCGGACACCGGAAGAATCCTATGCGGAAGCAGCAAATTACCTGAATGTTACGGCGTTGGGAACAATATTTATCTTTGGATATAATGCCCTTAGTGCTATTATGCGCGGCATGGGTGACAGCCGCAGTCCGCTGTATTTTATTACGATAGCCTGTGCGACCAATGTGGTTCTGGATATCCTTTTTGTGGGCTTCCTTCATCAGGGAGCAACCGGTGCCGGTATCGCAACAATCATTTCTCAGGGACTCAGCATGTTTTTATGCGTTATATACTTAATTCGAAGGAAATTTGTTTTTGATTTTAAGTTCAGTTCCTTCCGTATTGATAAGAAACAGCTCAAGGCGATACTCCGGCTGGGGATTCCGATCTCCTTCCAGAATCTGATCGGCAATCTCTCCTTCCTGTTTATAACGACACTGGTTAATTCGTATGGTGTGGTTGCATCTGCTGCGGTGGGAGCTGTCGGAAAATACAACGGCTTTGCAATTCTTCCTGCAATTGCAATGAATGCGGCCATCTCTACCATGTGCGCCCAGAATCTTGGTGCAGGAAGGGAGGACAGGGCAAAAAAGACCTGGAAGACCGGTCTGCTGATTTCCTTTGCCATATCCTTTGTTATCTTCATCTTTACCAGACTGTTCCCGGAAGAGATTCTCGGAATGTATGCGAAGGATGAGCAAATGATCAGAGAAGGCCTCCCATACCTGAACGCCTTCAGCATAGATTACCTGCTGGTACCCTTTGCCTTCAGCATGAACGGATTGTTTATCGGTGCGGGGCATACCACCTATTCCCTATTCAGTAATATTTTGTCCGGAATTATCATAAGGATGCCGATGGCATTTTTATTCGGCAAGGCTCTCGGACTGGATCTGTTCGGAGTCGGGCTGGCTGTCCCGATGGCTACCTTAAGCTCGATTCTCTGCAACAGCTGGTTCTATTTCTCGGGCCGTTGGAGAAGGCAGATCATCAAGCTGAATGAACCGGATGAAAACAGTCAGGATAATCCGCAGGAGAATATGGATTCGGGACTGGAAGCAGAAGCCTGAATTATGCAGCGCAGCCGGCAGCTTTTTAGTGATGGTGATAACCATCTGGAATTATAGTACAGAACATAAGCGGTACGGAAGAATTTAAAAAGAGAAATACCGGGCGTTATGAACCCGGTATTTCTCTTTATTGAAATAGAGTGGATAATGAAACAGGTGGAAAATACATATTTCCACTAGTGAACAGGGAACAAGTAAAACAATGTAATAATATAGAAAATATTACATTTGCATTTTAATCCAATTGCTATAATTTGTCAATGAATATTTTGCAGCGCCGGGGTAATACCGGAGTATTTTTATCGGAGGGTAAAACTCCTACAAATTGCGGGAATAATGGGATTATTTAGTAACATATTTTATCTAGTCAAACTTAAATACCTATGCTATAATAAAATCGATGGGAAAAAAGATTGTTATTAAATTGACGAAAAAGCAGTTGGTATAGTGCGTTTTCATGTCAAAACATTTTATGAAGGAGTAGTTATGGAAAAGAGAATAGTTATTGTCGGCGCTGGATATGCCGGCATACTGACAGCTAAAAAATTAGCTAAAAAATTAAAGAAACGTGATGTAAATATCACGATTATCGACAAGAATCCATTCCACACGATGCTCACAGAGCTTCATGAAGTTGCAGCAAACCGTGTAGATGAGGACAGCATTAAAATCAGCCTGAAGAAGGTGTTTGCCGGACGCAGGGTTGATGTTAAGATGGATACCGTGACTTCCATTGATTTTAAGAGCAAAAAGGTGGTTGGCGACCAGGAAACCTATGCTTACGATTACCTCGTAATTGCTGCCGGTTCTAAGCCTACATTTTTTGGTATCCCCGGTGCGGAGGAGTTCACGAAGAAGCTCTGGTCCTTTGACGATGCGGTTAATCTCAGAGAGCATATCCATAACATGTTCCGCATGGCATCCCGTGCAGCAAAGCTGGAGGAGAGAAGAAGACTCCTTACCTTCTATGTGGTAGGTGCCGGGTTTACCGGTGTGGAGATGGTTGGAGAACTGGCGGAATATGCCCCTTTCCTTTGTGAAAAGTATGACATCAAAATGGAAGAAGTTACCCTGGTAAATGTCGACGGGTTAAGCAGACCGATCCCGACCCTTACCGAGAAGCTTTCGGCCAAGGTTACAAAACGTTTGAATAAAATGGGTGTTCAGCTTGTTCTCGACACCTTTGTATCAGCGGTTGGCGAAGATTTCATAGAATTAAAGCAGAATGATAAAATCACCCGTTACTCCTGTGGAACAGTAATTTGGGCGGCCGGTATCCAGAGCGCCGATATTACAGAGGACGCCGGCAATACGCTTGAGCTTCAGCGCGGCGGACGTATCCAGGTGGATACATATCTCCGCTCCGTTAAAGATGAGAGTGTATATGTAATCGGTGACAACATGCACTATATTCCAGAGGGTGAGGACCGTCCGGTTCCCCAGATGGTTGAAAATTGTGAGCAGAGTGCCCATACCTGTGCCCATAACATTACGGCCGATATAATCGGTAAGGGTGAGCTGGAGGTTTACAAGCCTAAATTCCATGGGGTTATGGTAAGCATCGGCGGACGTTATGCAGTCTGCCACGTAGGCCTGCCCGGGCATTTCTTCAGTATGCCTTCCTTCTTTGCAATGTTTGCGAAGCATTTTATCAATATCATATATTTTATACAGGTACTGGGCTGGAATAAAATATTCAGCTATGTCAAGCATGAATTCTTTACCATCCGTAACTGCAGAAGTTTTGTCGGCGGACACTTCTCCAACCGTACCCCCAGCTTCCTGCTGGTACCCTTGAGAATATGGCTGGGTGCCGTATGGGTATTCGAAGGTGTCTTAAAGATTGTTGAAGGCTGGTTAAAGAAGCCTATGCTGAAGGACTTTTTCGGCTGGGCAGATGCATTTTACGACAAGATTTTAAATCCCGGCGCGGTTACCGATGCAACAAGCGCTGCTACGACGGCAGCGGCAGGCGCGGTGGCTAAGACTATGTCCTTCGTATCAAGTGCTTCCGGCAAGGTAATCTCTTTGGCGGCAGACGCAGCTTCCGGAGCAAGCGCAGCAGCGGATGCGGCTTCCGGTGCAACCGGTGCCACAGAAGGCGCCGCTGCAGCCGGCGGAGCAGTTGGGGAAATATTGTTAAACTTCAACTTCCTTGGATTATTTAAAACAATTTTTGTTTCCGGTAAGGATTTGGCTCATTCCAAAATCGGTGATTATGCATTTAAGCTGGACGTGCCTCTGATGGATTGGTTTATCAACAAACTGATTTTACCTTTTGATGGTGTGCAGATGTTTATGCAGTACTTCATCGTAATAGCAGAGATTTTAATCGGTCTTGCCCTTATGGGTGGTTTGTTTACAACTCCTGCCGCAGCATTTTCATTGATATTGCAGCTCATGTTTGTATGTACGACAGGCTTATATCTTGGAACCTTCTGGATGATTTTTGCCGGAATTGCTGTATTAATCGGCGCAGGCAGAACCTTAGGCCTCGACTATTATGCTATGCCGAGGTTGAAGAAACTATGGAAAAAATTACCGTTTGTAAGAAAGTTGTATATTTATAATGACTAATTTATATCAAATGGATGAAAACAACGGAATAAAGTATGAAGAGGCATTAGGTTTAGTGAAAGCGGAATTGGAACATACCTTATCCAGATCACCGATTATCATCCGCGAGTACACAAAACATTTATTAACCTCTCAAGGAAAGTTTATCCGGGCAATTTCTGTCATTACAGCGGCAGAGGATAAAGAGGGAAGGGTTCACCCGGATGCAATCAGGCTGGCAGCTTCAATAGAGCTCATCCATTTGGCATCACTGGTACATGACGATATCATTGACAATGCCGACCTGCGGCGCGGAAACGTTACATTGCAGAAGAAATACGGCAAGCGTACCGCTGTTATCTGCGGGGACTATCTCTTAAGTGTTGCCTTGAACATGGCGGCTTCCTGCAAAAACAAGCAGGAGTATCTGGAGCTTGAACTCCATGATTATGTGGGCAAGGTATGCCTGGGTGAATTGAACCAGCACATTAATAATCACAATTTAAATTTATCGATATATCAGTATTTTAAAATCATCTCCGGGAAGACAGCCGCACTTTTTGAGGCTTCCTTCCTGGCAGGTGCCATCACATCCGGGGTACGCGGTACCGAGCTTAACCGCTACCGCCAGCTGGGTTTTGAAATCGGGATGATCTTCCAGCTGACTGATGATTGTATGGATTTTGAGAATACCCGTGCAGAGGCTGAAAAGCCGGTACAATCGGATTATGAACAGGGCGTCATCACCCTGCCGCTGATCCATGCACTTTCCGAACTTGCCGATTTTAAGGAGAAGGCAGAGAAAACCGGAGTATCCAGGCAAGAGATCAATGCGGCCGTAACAAAAGCCGACGGACTGCCTTTTACCCGCAGGATCGTTAAGAAATATTATAACAAGGCTGTAAAGCTGATGGATACCTTGGATATCTCAGAGGCGAAAAAGGAGAAGCTTGCGTTTATCCTGAAAAAAGCTTCCCGCCTGGTATAAACGGTTGGTCCCGGTTTCCTGACATGGTACAACTTATTTAGCGAATGTTGTACCGGCTTCAAATACGTTAACGTAAGGATGGAATATATGCTTCAGAGATTTCTTGATTATATTGAGATTAAGACGAAGATCACCAGTACATTTGCGTTCCTGATGACAGTAGCTTATCTACTGTATCAGGAGCAGCCGGTGAGATGGGGGCTGACCCTGTTATTCTTCGCGGCCATGTTTCTATTTGACCTGACGACTACAGCCATAAACAATTATATTGATACGAAGAACAACCACCAGACCTTGCAGTTTAAGAGAAGGACCGCCCTGATTATTATCTATGTACTCTTTATGCTTGGCGCAGGACTCGGTTTATATCTGGCATATCTCACCGACGCAGTTGTTTTGCTGGCCGGAGGACTGTGTTTCTTATGCGGTGTGTTTTATACCTACGGACCCGTTCCGATTTCCAGGATGCCGTTGGGAGAAGTATTGTCAGGTATGTTTTATGGGCTGCTTATTCCGTTTATACTGCTATATATCAATACCCCTTCCGGTACATATCTTACCTTGGATTTAAGCCGGGAGACGGTTAACCTGAGTCTTCAGGTTGTACCGATGTTATCATTAATTCTGTTCGCAGTCATACCCTTTTGTACAACAGCGAATATTATGCTGGCGAACAACATTTGTGACCTGGAGAAGGACATTGCAGTGAAACGGCACACCTTACCATATTATATTGGAAAAAAAGCAATTTTCCTATTTACAGGTCTATATTATATATGTTATATTGCTATAGCTATGATGGTGGTTACCAGGATGATTTCCCCGGTATGTCTGCTGGCATTACTGACGATCCTCCCGGTACAGAAAAATATCAACATCTTTAAGAAAAAGCAGGACAAGGCCACCACCTTTATGACGGCAATTATTAATTACGTTATTATCATGGGCTCCGTCACCCTGGTTATTTTCATCAGTTCCATAATTTCCTGACGGCAGATTTGTGAAGAATTTAACAGAAATAATTACAAAACTTCAGGGTTTATTCTTCCGGTTCAAAACCCGACCGGATTGTAATAAAGAAAAACACTATTAAACAAACATCATTAAAGGAGAAAATGAAAGAATGAAAAAAATTATTGCGTTATTACTCACTTTAACACTGGTAATGTCAATGTTAGTGGCATGTGGTAAAGATAACGGCGCTAAGGACACCACAACCCCCACAACAGCACCCACAACAGCGCCCTCAAACGACGGTACAACCGATACAACTGCACCTGCAGCAGCTAAAACCGGTCTGGCAGTAGTGACAGCCTTAGGAAAATCCAAGGCAGCAGCGGATGCTGACGGTCTTGCAGAAGTAGATTCCACAGTAGCAGCAGTATTAGTCGGACAGGACGGCAAGATCTTAAAGTGCTCCATCGACGTGGCACAGACGAAGATCAACTTCTCCAAAGAAGGTAAGCTTGTCACAGATGTAGCTGCAGAATTCCAGTCCAAGCAGGAGCTTAAGGATGCTTATGGAATGAAGAAGAGCTCCGGTATCGGCAAAGAATGGAACGAGCAGGCAGATGCTTTCGAAGCATATGTAATTGGAAAGACAGTAGAAGAGGTTAAGGGGATTGCTCTTGGCGATGACGGTAAAGCAACCGAAGCGGATTTAACTGCTTCCGTAACAGTACATATCAATGAGTTTATCGAAGCCATTGAGAAGGCTGTTGCTAATGCAAAGGATCTTGGCGCAACCGAGACAGATAAGCTGGGCCTGGGAATCAATACAAACATTGCAAAGTCCAAGGATGCTACAGCAGAAGCAGTTGGCCTTGCACAGGCTTACTCCTATTATACAGCTACAACCACAGATGCAGACGGTAAGATTACAAGCTGTATCATCGATGCTTCCCAGGGTAATGTAAACTTCGATGCAACCGGCGCAATCACGACGGATTTAACCGTTGCTCCTCAGACAAAGCAGGAATTAAAGGATGCTTATGGAATGAAGAAGAGCTCCGGTATCGGCAAAGAGTGGTTTGAGCAGGCAGATGCATTTGCCGCTTATGTAACAGGCAAGACAGTAGAAGACGTTAAAGGTATCGCTATGACAGACGGCGTTCCCAGCATTGCAGATTTAACATCTTCTGTTACTGTTCATGCTACAGATTTCGTTGTTATCATCGATAAGGCTGTTGCAAACGCTCAGTAATTTATATTGAATTCTAAGGGTTTATCAGTATAGCTGAATAATAAAGGGGGAGTATTGGTAATGAGGATACTCCCCCTTTTGATAATTAACCGTAAAGAGGTAAGAAATTAAATGAGAAAAATATTAGCAATCCTACTACTGATGACAATGGTGCTTCTTAATCTGGCCGGATGCAGGAAGGAAGAGGAACTGAAACGTTTTGAGGCGACCTTCCTGCAGCTGTTTGATACGGTAACGACGATAGTCGGTTACGGGCGTGATCGGGAGGAATTTGAAGAATTCGCCGAGGCAGTACATGATGATCTGGAAATATACCATCAGTTATATGATATCTATCATGATTATACCGGTATCAATAATATCAAGACCATCAATGACAATGCGGGAAAAGCACCGGTTACAGTGGATCAGAGGATTATAGACCTGCTAAAGTATGCGAAGGAAGCGGATGAGCTTTCCGGCGGTGAGATCAACATTGCCTACGGTGCTGTACTGAGGGTATGGCATGATTACCGTTCAGAGGGGGTTGATGACCCGCTAAATGCTAAGCTGCCGCCGATGGAGCTGCTGAAAGAAAAAGCAGAGCATACGGATATTAACAAGCTAATCATAGACGAGGAAGCGAAGACAGTTTATCTGGAGGATCCGGAGATGAGCCTGGATGTGGGAGCCATCGCAAAGGGCTATGCTACGGAGATGGTTGTACAGGATATGATAAAGCTGGGATATGATCAGGCGATGCTCAGTGTCGGCGGAAATGTCAGGACTATCGGAAGCAAACCGGGGGGGATAGCCTGGAATGTTGGAGTACAGAACCCGGATATGGAGAGTGAACAGACAAATCTGTACATTCTGAAGCTGATCAACCTATCCCTGGTTACCAGCGGTGACTATCAGAGATACTATACAGTAGATGGGAAGCAGTATCATCACATCATTGATCCGGATACCCTGATGCCATCGGATTATTATACAGCCGTTTCCATCGTATGCCAGGATTCCGGAATGGCAGACGCACTTTCTACCACAATCTATAATATACCTTTCGAGCAGGGGCTGGAACTGATTGAAAGCCTGCCGGACACGGAAGCTCTTTGGATATTTAAAAACGGTGAGCATAAGTATAGCCCAGGTTTTCAATCCTTTCTGCAGGAAAAGGAATAAGCGATATACATTTTATTCCGTAATTGAATGATTTTAACTTTCTTGGAAATAATGTAGGAATATAATATATTCTATGCCTATAAGGAGGATTCCCAATGAAAGTGAAATTATTGATTTTAGCATTAATCTTGTTTTCCGTTCTATTCACAGGCTGCGGCAACAAAGATGATAAAGGCACAGGCAATGCATCACCAAGCCCCGCGGCAACAAAGGCCCCGGATGCTACGAAAACTCCGGATGCGACTAAGGCCCCGAATGCTACCCCTACTTCAGGAACACCGGATGCTGTGACAACGGCATCCATCGTTAATGATGAAGATGCTTTCCTGAATGCGATCAGCTCCAATGGTACGTGGATTATATGTCTTTTGGACGACATGACACTGGATAAGGATATTATATTGGATGGTGAATTCAATAACGGAAAAAAGGATGATGCAGGAAAGGAAATTATCCAGCGGAAGGTGGCTTTGTATACCCAGGATGAAAGCCGTAATATTACTGCAAGATTTACTCTTAAGGCACCAAAGTTCACAATAAACAGCCCGGAGGCCAGTATTCAGCATGGTACCTTCGCCGGAGACTTGTATGTTAACTCGGAAAACTTTAAGCTGGTGGATGCAACCGTAGAAGGAAATATTTATTTTAAGGATGCTGCTGTACAATCCAGCTTTACGATGGATGAGACCAGCAAGGTTACAGGAACCCAGGGTCTTGCTCAATAATATCACAGGCAATATAATATAAACCCATAGGGCACCCGGCCGTTGGGCGAGCAAAGCAATGTTTGCTCCTCTTTGCGGCAGGGTGTTCTTTTGTTATGGGAAATATCAGCTTACATTGACATCCTTCTCCAAATCCATTAAAATTTATATTATGGTAAACCCTCGGTCTAAAGGAATGAAACAAAAGACAATGCGAACTCGTCTATTAGAGGTAAGAATATGCCATTTTTTACTGCGGCTGCATGGAGGATTAATATCAAATGAAGGTCAGCGTAATTATACCGTTCCACAGGGGAACTTTTTTTCTCGAAGATGCTCTGCAGAGCCTAAAGGAGCAAAGCTTTACGGATTTTGAGGTTCTACTGATCTGTGATCATGTTGAGGAGGATATGGAGCCGATATGGAAGGAGTTTCGTGACAGTATGGACTTGAAGGCCCATCCGCTTATCGGGAAACGCGGGGTTGCGGCAGCCAGAAATTACGGACTGAAACTGGCGAGGGGGGAATATGTATACTTCCTTGACAGCGATGATTATATAGCAGAGGATACACTGAAGCTTTTGGTTGCGAATGCAGATCTGGCGGAAGCGGATCTGGTCTATGGCAGAAGGCTCTGGACCTGGTTTAAACGAAGTACTTTTCTGACAAACCTGAGCAAAAATCAGGAACAGGAGGATGAGGAAGAAGACGAGGCAGACCCGGAGGACGAGGGGGAGAACAGGGAAGAGGATAGTGCCGGTGATGATGAGGCAGGAGAAGATAACGACTCCTCTGAAGCGCCGGAGGATAATGAACCGGAAGAGGATAACAACAGCCGGGGAGGGAATACCCCCGATGTCCCTGATAAGCTGAGGCAGGCGTACTGGCACCTGATCTCGGCCAGAAAAGGCGTCAGGAATATTACCGTATTAAATGTCCTGATCCGAAGATCCATCATTGATGAGAGGCAGTTGACCTTCAATGAGGACATTCTCTATTTGTCGGACTATCCTTTTTTATTCCGGCTGCTTCAATGCACCCGGAATTATGAATATGTCCCGGAAGCTTTTTACATCAAGAGGAACCACAATGATTCCGTTCATTGGCCTGCCTTAAGTCAGATGAATGGAAGTAAGAGTTTTCAGGAGTATGTGGATACCTATCTGTATACCGTGGGCTTTTTAGAGTCGGACGAGGACTTGAGGCAGCGGTTGGATAAGAAGATACTTCACTATTATGTACGCTATTTTGCGAAAAGACTTCGGAGCAGCAGAAACCCTGAAAGCAGGAACGAGCAGTTTGAGATTATGCACCAACTGGTATCCGGTATGGATAAGCAGCTGCTTCGCAGACAGAAGGGACATCGGAGAAGATTATTGAAGGCTCTGGCGGAGGGCAATATCAACCGCTCCATTTCACTGGCCAAGCGGCATCATGCCTACCGGAAGCTGAAACGGATCGCCGGCAACAGGAGAGCGCTGGCCAAATTTCTCTATATCCATTTCTTCCTGAAGAAGAGCATGGTAGAGAATTGGGTATTTTGTGAGAGCTTTTTCGGTAAAAATTATTCGGACAGTCCGAAATACATATACGAATATCTGTCGGAACATTATCCGGGCAGGTATCGGTTTATCTGGGTTATTGATAAGAAGCATACGAAGGTACCCTATAAGCATACGAAGGTAAAACGCTTCAGCATCCGTTACTGTTATTACCTTGCCCGCTGTAAATACTATGTTTTTAACGGAAGGCAGCCGGAGTGGACCAGAAAGAGGAAGGGTAATATATTTCTGCAGACCTGGCATGGTACCCCGCTAAAAAAACTGGTATTTGACCAGGAGGACGTCAGCTCGGCCACTTCCCGGTATAAGAAGCAGACCTACCGT
Organism: Bacillota bacterium; assembly: GCA_023423335.1. Taxonomy (GTDB): domain Bacteria; phylum Bacillota; class Clostridia; order Lachnospirales; family Lachnospiraceae; genus Mobilitalea. The sequence continues at coordinate 29,213 of JAFAFU010000014.1, forward strand.
CAATCCAGAGCATGGGATTATCTGATTGCACCGAACCGGTATTCCAGCGACATCTTCCGCCGGTGTTTTCTGTACGATAAAACTATGCTGGAGACAGGTTATCCAAGAAATGATATCCTGCACTCCGACCATTGCGGCCAATTGGCGGATAAGATTAAAACCGGACTGGGAATCCCAAGGGATAAGAAAATCATCCTATATGCACCGACCTGGAGGGATGATGAATATTACTCCAAGGGAAGGTATAAATTCGAGCTGCAGCTGGACTTGCGCCAGATGAAGGAGAGGTTTGGCGATGACTATGTCCTTCTGCTTCGTACCCATTATTTTATTGCGGACAGCCTGGATGTAAGCGGGTTGGAGGATTTCGCCTTTAACCTGAGTAAATATGATGATATAGCAGAGCTTTACCTTATTTCGGATATTCTGATAACCGATTATTCCTCTGTCTTCTTTGACTATGCGAATTTAAGACGTCCGATGCTGTTCTTTATGTATGATCTGGAAAAATACCGGGACATCTTGCGGGGCTTCTATATTGACATCGAAGAGGAGCTGCCGGGACCCATCCTCGGCACCTCGAATGAGGTGATGGATGCTATCGGCAGGATTGATCAAATAAGCCGGGAGTACCGGGAGAAATATGATGCGTTTTACGGCAAGTACTGTGCCTGGGAGGATGGAACCTCCTCGAAGAAGGTGGCAGAGGGGGTATTCCGGCTATAATTTTATTAAGTAAGTTTGAGCATACAGGATGATTGATAGGAGGTAGACAAGTGGAGTCACTGAAGTTTTGCATCAGCATTGTCATGCCGGTTTATAATGTGGAACGATATCTGCCGCAATGTATGGATTCCATCTTTGCACAGACCCTGAAGGATATAGAAGTAATCGCAGTCAATGACGGGAGCACCGACCAGAGCTTAAAGATCCTGGAGAAATACCGCCAGGCCTATCCTGACAGGATGAGGATATTTACGATAGATAACAATGGGGTAAGCCATGCCCGGAATTACGGGCTGGCAAGGGCTGAGGGAGAATATGTTCTTTTTGTGGACAGTGACGACTTTTTAGAGACTGAGATGTGCGAGAAACTATACCGCAAAGCAAAGGCGGACAACAATGACCTTGTTATCTGCGGCAGGTATAATGTCTATGAAAATGAGCGGCTGGGACAGTATAGAAAGGAATCAGCGGGAACACAGCTGATCAGCCGTAACTTCAGATTGAAGGACTGCAGCTTTGAATTGGCGCATATTTCACCCTTTCCCTGGGATAAATTATTTCGAAGGAGTCTTCTGGAGGGAATTTTATTTCCGGAAAAGCTCCGTTTTGAGGACCTGGTATTTTCCTATGAAGCGGCCTGCAAGGCAGAATGGATCGGAGTGGTGGAGGAACCACTCTATAACTACCGTAGGACAAGGCAGGGGGGCTTCCTCAACAGCTTGACGGAGCAAACCCTGGATATCATCAAATCCTTCGGTATTCTTTTTGACTATATGAAAGCGGGCGGCTATATGGAAGCTTACTATGAGGAACTGGAATATATCTGTGCAAGACATTTTCTGTTCCGGTATGGTTCCCTGTTTAAAGTTGAGAATAAGGGTAAGCTTGCTTTGAAGAAGAGAATCATACGGGAGACCCAGGACTATTTGGACAGACAGCTGCCTGGTTGGAGGAAAAACCGGTATTTGAGGTATTCTGCCGCTCCCGAGCTGAAAATGAAGCTGAAGCTGTATACGAAGAAATCCCGACTCTTAAAGATGGCCGTTCTTCGTGAGTATTTGCCCTATAAAATGATTAAGCTGTTAAGAGGTCTCAGGAATTCTGCCGGAGCCTGGAAGAGAAGGCTCCAGAAATTAAGAGCTGCAAATCAAAAGCTGGAGCTGATCAGAAAGAAGCTCCCGTTTTTAAGCCTATGGAGAAAAAACGGGCCGTCTGTTTATGTTAAACTATATCGCAGGCTTTCGGTAAAGCCGCAGGAGATCTTACTGGAATCAAAGCATGGAGAGGATCTGGCAGGCAATATATTTGCATTATTGAGAGAGTTCGGCAAAGAACAATATCAGGAATTTCATGTGTCCCTGGTTCTCGTACCGGAGCTTATGGAGAAATACCGAACCCTGCTGGACAGATACGGAATAGGAGGGGTATCCTTAATTAAGTTCCGCTCCAGGCAATATCTGCGGGCTCTGGCAACAGCCAAATATCTGATCACGGATACCAGCTTTCCGACCTATTATATTAAGAAGAGCAGTCAGGTGCTTTTAAATACCTGGCACGGGACACCTTTAAAGGCCATGGGAAGAGCTGTCCCGATGAGGGAATATGGTTTGGGTAATGTACAGAGAAATTTTCTGATCTCGGACTATCTGCTCTATCAGAACGAGTTTTCAAGGGATATGTTTTTAAGGGATTATATGCTGGATAAGGTTTATCCGGGGACTATACTCACCTGCGGATATCCGAGAAATTCGGTATTTTTTGATCAGGCCCGTTATGGCGGGATCAGAGAGGAAGCGGGTCTTGGGGGAAAGCAGATCATAGTTTATATGCCCACCTGGAGAGGGCTGCTGACCGAGAAGGAAAATGATAAGCAGATCAAAGACCTGCAGGAATATTTTACGGTGATTGACGAAGGATTAAGGGAGGATCAGATTTTCTATGTGAAGCTGCATCCCTATGTGAAGGAGCAGCTTCGCTGCAGTGATTATCTACATATCAGGGAATTTCCGAAGGAATACGAGACCTATGATTTCCTGAACGCCTGTGATATCCTGGTTACGGATTATTCCAGCATTATGTTTGATTTTGGTGTTACAAAACGGAAAATAATTCTGTTTATATATGACAGGGCAGAATATCTGGCTGACCGCGGTCTGTACCTTGATCTGGAGGAACTGGAGCTTCCGAAGGCGGAGAATGCCCGGGAGCTGATCGCAGAGATCAACAGGGAAAACCGCCCCTATCCAAAATTCTGGGAACGTTTTTGTTCCTATGACTCCCCGGAGACGCCCCAAAAGGTGTGTGAGCAGCTTTTATACGGGAAGGCAGGTTCCGGTATAAGCGCCGGCCGGGTCATGGAAGGGCTGCTGACTGAGTCCGAAATCGCGGTGGCCGTCAGAGGCATTGCAGATTCTTCGGAGGAGATCGCTGCGGCAGGGCGGGGAAGGACGGAGACAGCAGAGAATGCGAAAAAGACGGTCCTGATTGTCATAAACGGAATGAAGTGTAATGATAATGCCCGCAGGCTGATTGATAATATTAATTCCATCGACACGGACCGGTACGAGGTCTTTGTCTGCGCCAAGGCGGATAAACTAAAAAATGCAACCAGGATGCTTTCCGGGTTACGGAAAGAAATCGGTTATTTCCCGATCAGCTATAACGTGGATTATACCAGGTGGGAATATATCAAGTGCCTGTTTCTGCTGCGATTCGGCCTTCGGATGGGTTTTTCGGGCAGATGCCTCAGGGAAGTGGCTGACCGGGAAATTGAGAAGTATTTCGGCTCCCTGAGATTTGATATTGCAATCCACCATTCCGAGGAGGATTATCTTTTGGCGTTACTTTGCCGGAGGATAGCAACGACCAGCATATACAATATGAAGTTCTTTAATTATAATCACTATAAAGATTCCGGGAAATACCGCGGCAGCATAAAAAGATCCTACAGGCTGCTCCGGACCTATGATGCAGTCATTGCAACCAATGAATTTAAGAAGCTGAAGCTTGCGGCAGATAACATACTTATCAGTGAGGATTCCATATTTCCGATGTCGAAGATTCTGAAGGAGGTGGACCGATGAAGGTCGGAGTCATAACATTCCATAATGCGAATAATTATGGCGCTATCCTGCAGACCTGGGCATTGCAGAAGGTCCTGACGAATCTGGGGATGGAGGCGGGGGTAATTCATTATCATCCGGATATCATTGATAAGCTTTATGACCCGATGGGCTGCAGCACAGGAATCCGACGGGGGATCAAGCGGCTCCGCCAGCTCCTGCTCCATAAGGAGAGTATAAAAAGATACGACCGCTTTATTCGTTTTTCCAGACAGAATCTCCGGCTGCTGGGAGATTACAAAACCTATGAACAGCTTAAAAAAGCGGATCTTAAGCTGGATGCTTATATCGTTGGCAGTGACCAGGTCTGGAATGACAGTCATACCGGAGGCTATGATCCTTCTTACTTTCTCCGGTTTGGAGGTAAGGGCAGGAGGATCGCATATGCAGCCAGTATCGGCAGGGATTACTTTAACCCGAAGTTTAGGGAAAAGTTCTGCCAGGGGCTTTTTGGGCTGGATGCGATTTCTGTCCGTGAACGGAGCGCGGTAAAGGCGGTGCAGGAATTAGTTGAAAAGCCGGTAGAAGTGGTATTGGACCCGACACTTCTGCTCAACCGGGAGGATTATGAGGCGATAAAGGTGCCTGGCCGGGTGGGAGAGCGGTACATTCTTGTCTATATGATAGAAAAGAACGATCAGCTGATTACATTTGCCAACCGGATATCCATTGCCCTGGGAATGCCTCTGCTTTACCGAAGACCGGTGCCAAAGGTGAAGAACGGACTTCCCCCGTTTTATACGGCGGATGCAGGTGAGTTTCTGGGACTTGTGGAGGGAGCCGAATATGTCATTACGAATTCCTTTCATGGAACGGTTTTCTCTGTCCTTTACGAGAAGCCTTTTGTATCCATGCTTCATTCGGATACCGGCAGCAGGACGGCTGACCTGTTAAGGGAGCTTGGCCTGCAGTCACATATTCTATATGATATCAAGGAGTTTAAAGACTTTGGCATATTTCATACTGTTAAACGGGAGGAGCTGAAGGCACGGCTTTCGGAGCATAGGGAAATGTCCTTAAGATTTCTTGAGACCTCCTTAGGGATAAGGGAGAAAAGAAAGCTTTAACAGCCGCAGCTATTTTGCTATAATCTTTTTACATATCGGGAAAGGACATCAGCGGATGAATAATATTATATTAATCGGAATGCCGGGAGCGGGCAAAAGCACGGTAGGGGTGATTTTAGCCAAGGTTTTAGGTATGAAATTCATTGATTCGGATCTTTTAATCCAGGAGCAGGAAGGAAGACTTCTGAAGGACATTATTGCGGAGAAGGGGCTGGAAGGATACCTGGCAGTGGAAAACCAGGTCAACCGTGATATTGCGGCAGAACACAGTGTCATAGCAACCGGCGGAAGTGCGGTCTACTGCCCGGAGGCCATGGAGCACTTAAGAAGCATCGGAACAGTGATTTACATCAGGCTGAGCCATCGAACGATTGCTGACCGGTTAGGCAATATAAGACAGCGGGGCGTGGTACTTCGTAAGGGGCAGAATCTCAAAAGTCTGTATGAGGAACGCTGCCCTTTATATGAGAAATACGCACATCTGATTATCGACGGGGAAGGCCTTGATATGGAAGAAGTAATGGAACGAATCACCATAAAAATGGTGTGAAAGAGCACTCCTTGTATTGACAATTTTCTCACATATTGTATAATTGAAGTTGATTAAAATAAATGCGTGGAGGACTTTAACATGGGATTTTGTAGTAATTGCGGTTCAGAAATCAAAGAAGGAACTGTATTCTGTAGCAACTGTGGAGCGAAGACAGCAGATGCAGGACAGCAGCAGGCAGGAAACACACAGGGGATGCAAAATAATAATACATATGGTAATTTTACTCCGCAGAGTAATAAGCCGAACAATAATAAGATTATTGGCATGGCAGTTGTAGGTGTGGCGGCATTAGTCGGTCTGTTCATCCTCGTAAAGTTATTTGGTGTATTCACCACACCCGGCTATGAGAAACCGTTGCAGTACGTATGTGACGGTCTTGAGAAAGGGAATTTAAAGACGATGATGAAGGCGTTTCCGAGTTATATAACAGAAGAGATGGAAGATTATTATGATGACTATGCAGATGTGTTTGCGGATAATATGAAGGAGCAGCTGGAAGAGGAATTCGGTAAGAATGTGAAGGTATCCTACAAGGTTACGGATAAGGATAAGCTGGATAAGGATGACATCGAAGAACTGGTGGAGGATATCGAATATTTCTATGATGAGAAGGTTAAGATCAAAGATGCTTATGAGCTTGAAGTAGAGATGAAGGTCAAGGGCAAAGACGGCAGTGACGAAAGTGAAGACAGCATAACTGTTATCAAGATCGGTTCCAAGTGGTATATGTATGACGATTCCTTCCTCGGCTTCTAAAATGCAGCTCGCGGGAGGTTAAGGTTGAAAAATATTTCAACCCGTCAAAAAGCAGGGTAGCATACTTTTTACAAAGTGTTTGAGATGCCGCGGGACGGTATCACGGAGGTAAAAATGGAGTTTTTTGAGAAGATTGGAAATAAGATTTCCTCGGGCAGTAAGGATGTCGCAAAAAAAGCAAAAGATATGACAGAGCTGGCCAAGCTAAATTCCAGGATTAAGAGCTATGAGGATATGATCAGGGAAGTCCATCTGCAGATAGGCAAGATGTATTTTGAGGCGAACAAAAACAATCCGGCTCCGGAATTCATGGAATTGTTCCAGCATATAATCAATGCCCAGGGGGCGATTGAAAAATGCAGAGAAGAGATCTGTGCAATCAAAGGGGTTCGTGCCTGCGTCAGCTGTGGTGCTGAAATCCCGAACAATTCAACCTTTTGCCCGGCTTGCGGAACCAGGAACGAAATTATCGAGGTCTCCTGTGCCGCAGCGGAGACCGCGGAATTGGTATGCCCCGGCTGCAGCGCAGGATTAGATGCCAATACGGTATTTTGTCCGAATTGCGGCACGAAGGTCAGATAAATCTGCCGGGCAGAATGGAATAAGGATAAAGAATGGGTGTAACAATATCGGACCTGTTACGGAGGTCTGATATTGTTACACCCTATTTGCATAGGCTTAAGAGGAGGGTACTTATTCCCATAAACAGCCTTTTTCCAACAGGCGGACAGCCTCCTCCAGCCCAATGCGGTCATCGTCGTCAAACCTGCCCGGTATAGGACTGTCAATATCAAGAACCCCCATAATATTGCCGTTTACCCGGATAGGGATTACGATTTCGGAACGGGAGGCACTGTCGCAGGCGATATGTCCGGGAAAGGCATGAACATCAGGTACCAGCTGGGTAGTATCCGTGGCAACAGCCGTTCCGCATACTCCCTTTCCCACCGGGATATGGATACAGGCGGGTTTCCCCTGGAAGGGTCCTAACAGCAGCTCTCCCTTTTTCATCAGATAAAAACCGACCCAGTTAATATCCGGCAAAGCCTGATTTAACAGTGCGGAGGTATTGGACAGATTGGGGATCGGTTCATTCTCACCCTCGAGCAAAGACTTAAGCTGGGAGTGAATCAGCCGGTAACATTCCTTTTTATCCTCAGGATACATGGAATTGAAAATTTTCATAGGGTAATCTCCTTATTCCTTAAATAACCGGTTCATTTTTTCGCGGATCCGGTTCTCATTTGCCTTGGTTTCGTTCTTATCAATATGGTACATCCCATCCGCATCCTGTACGAGAGCATCACCGGCCTTACATTCCAGGGGCAATTTATATTTCGGAATTTTGGTGACTGCCTTTGTTTCATCTTCGCATAAGGCATAATTGCCTTCGAAACGGTCAATTACATATTTTTTCATAAATCCTCTCCTAGGTCGTAAGTCTTTCTTCGTGTTATGGTGGAGTTCTATCTCATTTTAACAGATAAGGCTCTGTGTTTACGGAAATTGTTTTACCGTTTGTTGTAAATATTACATTTCGCTGCTTATCCGTGCGATAGATTGAGATATTCCTGTCAGCAAGAGCCTGTAAGGTTACATCATGAGGATGTCCGTATCCATTATCCGTACCAACGCTGATAACCGCATGGGAGGGATTTACTGCATCCAGGAAATCGGAACAGGAGCTGGATTCAGAGCCGTGGTGAGAGATTTTTAAGACATCGGCAGACAGATCAATGCCATTCTTCAGCATTTCTGTTTCTGACAGCACCTCGGCATCTCCTGCCATTAGGAAGGAGATATTCTTATATTCCAGCTTGATTCCAATACTATAATTATTCATCTCTGTATAATCGGTACCATTCGGAGCTATGATGGTAAAGGAGGCCGGACCCAAAGAATAATTGTCACCGACCCGGGGTTTTGTAATCACAAGACCCTTCTCTTCAATGGCATCCAGGACATCCTCGTAGGTTTTCGTTGTATGTAGGACCTCCGGCATAAGGATTTTATCCGCGCCGAAGGTGGTGATAACATAATCAAGACCTCCGATATGGTCGCTGTGGGGATGGGTCCCGATGATATATTCCAGCTTTTCTATGCCTCGTGTCTTTAAATATTTCACTACAGTGGAAGCCATATGGTTCTCGCCGGCATCAATCAGCATACTGGAAGTTTCTGCCTCTACCAGGATTGCGTCGCCCTGGCCCACATCGATAAAATGGATAAGGACGAAGCCGTCCCTGTTCCCCGAGGTTTCTGCCAATTCCAGTTCAGGCAGGGAAGCCCGCTGATTTATATATAGAATAAATACCGAGAATAAGATTAATGCGCCGAAACGGCAGATAATCCGAACTGATTTTTTACTCATATAGAAGTCTCCTATACCTATATTATACCGGGTTTTATCCGATATTACAATTAAATATATTGACTCTGGGACAAGAAAAGTACATACTTTTTTCTGGAAATATACATACTAACCAAACATGCCCGCCCTTTGCATTAGTTTATACCAAGTATACTCACGCACTTTTCGCTTAGGTTTTGTATGCCGCTGAAGCGGCAGTATGGAGGTTAAAATGAGATTGTTTACAGCGATTACCTTTGATGAGGATATGAAGAATTATATTATGGAAGCATCGGATAAACTGCGGCTTCAGGCTGAGGGAGGCAGCTTCACTCTAAGGGAAAACCTGCACCTGACCTTGAATTTTATAGGCGAAACCAAGAGGCTGGAGCTGGCGAAGGAAGCCATGACGAAGGCAGTGGAAAAGAAAAGTTTAGGAAGCTTTTCGATCACAGTAGGCGGGTTTGGCCGATTTAAACGGCGGGAAGGGGACATCTGTTACATTCGTGTCGAGAAAGAACCACTTCTGTGGAAGCTTCAGAAGGAATTGGTTGCAGAGCTTAAAATTGCCGGTTTTGAAGTAGATGACCTGGAATATAAGCCCCATTTGACCTTGGCAAGGAGAGCCAGATTGAGTGCGGGATTTGATGAGAAGCTTTATGGTGCAAACATTCCGGGAAAAAGTATGGAGGTAAAACGCATCAGTCTGATGAACTCGGAGAGAATCCGGGGGATACTCACCTATACTGAGATATATGGAATTGATCTGTGATCGGAAATAACGCATAAAATGCATCAGGTGAAATTATATTATGATATAATATACACGGGTTTTTGAACTGCCTGACGGCAGCATGGAGGTAGGAATGAAGATATTGGTAGATGCGGATGCCTGTCCGGTAAAAGAAATAATTGAGGAAATTGCGAAAAAATTCGGTATCCCTGTCTTAATGTTTATTGATACCAGCCATATTCTATATTCTTCCTACAGTGAAATCGTTATTGTGAGTAAAGCGCCCGATGCCGTAGATTTTGCCCTGATTAACCGGACAGACAGAGGAGATATTGTCGTGACACAGGATTACGGTGTGGCGGCTATGGCACTTGGCAAGGGGGCCTATGCAATCCATCAGAGCGGAAAGGTTTATACGGAGGATAACATTGATCTTATGCTGATGGAGCGGCATCTGGCCATGAAGAGCCGCCGTGCCGGTATCCGTGTGGGAGGAAATACGAAAAAAAGGACAAATGCGGAGGATGGCAAATTCTCGGCCGCCTTCTGCCGGTTATGTACAAAGGCTTCCGATGGCCGGGCATAGAAGCTGACTTTACAATTTCCAGAATACAGTATAAAATAAAACCATAACATCTGACATCATACCCAACAATATATGGAAGAGGTAGATAATGGGACGTATATATGGTATTACCAGAAAGCTATACAGGAGGCTCCTTCTGCTGCTCATCGGCTGTAGCAGTGTAGTGATCGTGTCCTCCTGCTCCTACATAAATGATCAAATAACAAAGAAGGAGATCTCCTCTCGTACCGAAGAGGGACAAGATGCACCGGAAGTTTACCCGGAGGGAATATCCGACCGGCAGGGAGGGCATGCCCTTGATGCGGAATTGGGTGAGCCGTCCGAGATAACACCGATTATAAATGCGGAAACCGGTATGCCGGTAACACCGGCACCGGGGCAGAATATAACACCTGCCGCAACACCGGCACCGGATGCGGGTTCGGGTGATATAACGGCGCAGGGGCAATCCATAGATTCTGCGGATAATCCGGAACCAAAACCTTCTGCAGTTCCCAATGATCAGCCGGAGCCAAAGCCGACTCAGACTCCCGCCGGCCAGCCGGAACCAAAGCCGGCATACACTCCCACAACCAAACCGGAATCGAAGTCTTCTGCAGCTCCTACGGCCAAGCCGACACCGAGACCTAAAGCTACACCTGCCCCCCAGGCAGTTACCACACCGCTTCCAAAGGAACTGACCGCTGACATAAAGGAGTATGCGGAAGAGATTCTAAAATCAATTATCTCCAAGGGTATGAAGGAAGTGGATCAGGTCAGGGCAGTTCACGACTATATTATATTGAATACGGCTTATTATGAGGATAGCAGCCGGGAGCCGTCCGATTATCCGGATTATGTCTTTAACGTAGAAGGTGTTTTATTGAAAGGGAAGGCCGTCTGCCAGGGTTACGCAGAAACCTTTCAGCTGTTCATGGAGCTCTTGGGCATTGACTCCAAGTTCGTTGTCGGCAGGGATCTGACCAGTAATATCGGCCATGCCTGGAATATGGTACGTCTGGAAGGAAAATGGTATCATGTGGATGTCACCTGGGATGATCCGATTCCCGATCAGAAAGGACGGATACAGTATAAATATTTTCTTGTGACCGATCAGGTACTTGCCCGGGATCATGGCTGGGAGAAGAGTAACTATCCCGCCTGCAACAGTGTGGATTACAGATATTATATCTATGAGGACTGCATGATTGCTTCCCTTGACGATTACGAGGATAAATTTATTGAATTATACCTTAAGGGGGAACGGACAATCACAATTCTTTATCCGGAGGAAGGCAGACCGGATATGAGATTCTTCTTTGATTATGAATATCTGTATACGGTCGATAAAGACGGCAGCAAGCATATTTCCTACAATCACTTCCCCACCTGGCGTCTCGGGGACTATACGGTTTATACGGTAATGGTGGAATAGCCGCAAAGACTGCGGCGGACTGTGATGTTTTCTGCTGAATACCATATAGGGGTTCCGCATCTTGAACAATAATCCCGGCTTTACATAAAATGGTATGGGATCAAGATATTGTCGGAGGATTAACCGGTATGGAATGCGGAAATATGTTTATGGCAAGCAATACCTATAAAAACCTTCAGAGAGCATTTGACGGCGAGGCCGGGGCAAGTACGAAATATGCCATATATGGAAGAAAGGCAAGGGAAGAAGGATATGTACAGATTGCCAACATCTTTGAAGAAGCCTCAATGAACGAGCAGGAGCATGCCGAGCTCTTTATGAAGCTCATGAAGGGGGGAGAAATATCTTCGACCCTGGATAATCTTGTAGATTCCTATTCCGGTGAGAATGAAGAATGGACGAACAGGTATATCGGTTTTGCACGGGAAGCCAGAAAGGAAGGTTATCCGGAGATTGGGGAGCTGTTTGAAGGGGCGGCCGGTGTCGAGAGGCATCATGATGCCAGATTCCGTAAGCTGGCCAGCAATATCGTTAATGGGACGGTATTCTGCAAGAATAAAAATGTCATGTGGATCTGCTTAAACTGCGGTAACCTGTATTATAGTGACTGCGCTCCGGATCCCTGCCCGGTTTGCGGATATCCCAGGGGGTATTACCAGCTGAGCTGCGATAATTTCTAAAAGACATTGGCGAATAATTAAGTATATCTGGGGGTCCGGTGAAAGGATCCCTTTTCCCATGGCCTGGTACAGCTTCCGTATTAACTTATGTTTTTTTGGCCTGCTTCCATAGGAATAACAGCTCCCGGAAACAAGAACAGACATTCGAAAATTGTATTGCTTTTCCTTTTTTATTGTGATATAATTACAAACATTCAATAGGTAGGCAGGATGTAGGGAAGGATGTATGCTATGGCATTTCAATTGATTTCGGAATTTCAACCCACCGGGGACCAGCCGGAGGCAATAAGATCGCTGGTGGATGGCTTTAAAAGCGGTAACCAGTGCCAGACCCTGCTTGGAGTAACCGGTTCCGGTAAGACCTTTACGATGGCGAATGTGATCCAGCAGCTTCAGAAGCCGACCCTGATCATCGCGCATAATAAGACTCTGGCAGCCCAGCTTTACGGAGAATTCAAGGAGTTCTTCCCTAACAATGCGGTGGAATACTTTGTCAGCTATTATGATTACTACCAGCCGGAAGCGTATGTCCCCTCTACGGATACCTATATCGAAAAGGACTCCGCGATCAACGAGGAGATTGATAAGCTGAGGCACTCGGCAACCGCCGCTTTAACCGAACGGGAGGATGTTATCGTGGTGGCCAGTGTATCCTGTATCTATGGCCTGGGAAGTCCGATTGACTACCAGAACATGGTGCTGTCCCTGCGTCCCGGTATGATTAAAGACAGGGATGAGGTATTACGTAAATTAATCGATATACAATATACCCGTAACGATATGGACTTTAAACGCGGCACCTTTCGTGTCCGCGGTGATGTTGTAGAGATCTTCCCGTCTTCCTCAGGTGATATCGCTATACGGGTCGAGTTTTTTGGAGATGAAGTGGAGAGGATATTGGAGATTGACGTGCTGACCGGCGAATTAAAGAGCAGTCTGGAGCACCTGGTTATTTTCCCTGCCTCCCACTATGTTGTGGCTCCGGACAAGCTGGAGAAGGCGATAGTAAATATTGAGAGCGAATTACAGGAGAGAACCCGGTATTTCCAGAGTGAGGATAAGCTTCTGGAAGCACAGAGGATCTCGGAGCGGACGAATTTTGATATTGAAATGCTGCGGGAGACCGGCTTTTGCTCCGGTATCGAGAACTATTCCAGACACTTGATCGGCACGGAACCGGGAGTGCCGCCCTATACTCTGATGGATTATTTCCCGGAGGATTTTTTGATTATTGTGGATGAGTCCCATATTACGATACCTCAGATCAGGGGGATGTTTGCAGGGGACCGTTCAAGGAAGACGACCCTGGTTGATTTCGGATTCCGGCTTCCCTCCGCCTTAGATAACCGGCCCTTAAACTTCCAGGAATTCGAGAGTAAAATCAGCCAGATTATGTTCGTTTCGGCAACCCCTTCGGTTTATGAAAGTGAACATGAGCTCTTAAGAACAGAGCAGGTAATCCGTCCGACCGGTCTTCTCGATCCGGAGGTCAACGTGAAGCCCGTGGAGGGGCAGATTGATGACCTTCTGGGTGAGATTAAAAAAGAGCTGGAGAGGAAGAGCAAGGTTTTAGTTACCACCTTGACGAAACGTATGGCTGAGGATCTGACCACGTATCTCAGGGAAGTGGGAATCCGGGTTAAATACCTCCACTCCGATATTGACACCCTGGAGAGGTCGGAGATTATCAGGGACATGCGTATGGATGTTTTCGATGTATTGGTTGGTATCAATCTGCTTAGAGAAGGCCTGGACATCCCGGAGGTTGGCCTGGTAGCCATTCTGGATGCGGATAAGGAGGGCTTCCTGCGTTCCGAGACCTCCCTGATTCAGACGATCGGCCGTGCGGCCCGTAATGCAAATGGACGGGTAGTCATGTATGCCGACCGTATGACGGATTCCATGAATAGGGCAATCTCTGAGACAAACAGGAGAAGGAAGATCCAGAGCGAATATAATGAAGCCCATGGTATTACACCGACCTCCATCCAGAAGAAGGTACGGGATCTGATCAGTATCTCCAAGAAGGCCGAGACAAATCTAAAAGAGATGGAGAAGGATATGGAATCCATGTCCAGGCAGGAGCTGGAAGCTATGCTGAAAGCCATCACCCAGCAGATGCATACGGCAGCAGCCGAACTGAACTTTGAGAAAGCGGCTGAGCTGAGAGATAAGATGATTGAGCTGAAAAAGCAGCTGCTGGAGCTGGACAAGTAAGGGCCGCGGCACAGGACATAAAGTTTTATGAATTTTCTACAGTGACAACAAATATTACAGGATTAGAACAGGTGGCATTATGTCAGATAAGAAGAATTTTATAAAAATACGGGGTGCAAGGGAGAATAACCTCAAAGATATTAATGTGGATATACCGAGGGACCAGTTTGTGGTACTGACCGGACTAAGCGGATCGGGCAAGTCCTCCCTGGCCTTTGATACCATCTACGCGGAGGGCCAAAGGCGGTACATGGAATCCTTATCCTCCTATGCCAGACAATTTCTTGGCCAGATGGAGAAACCGAATGTTGAGAGTATCGAAGGCTTACCGCCGGCAATTTCCATTGACCAGAAGTCAACGAATCGGAATCCCCGCTCCACCGTTGGTACCGTGACAGAGATATATGATTACTACCGTCTCCTCTATGCGAGGATCGGAATTCCCCATTGCCCGAATTGCGGTAAGGAAATCAGGAAGCAGTCCGTAGACCAGATGGTGGATGAGATCATGAATCTGCCTCTGGGGACAAAGCTCCAGTTGCTTGCCCCTGTCGTCAGGGGACGTAAGGGCGAGCATGTGAAGTTATTCGAGCAGGCAAAGCGCAGCGGCTATGTCAGGGTAAAGGTGGACGGCAATCTTTATGAACTGACAGAAGAAATCAAGCTGGAGAAAAATAATAAACATAACATAGAGGTTATCGTTGACCGTCTTGTGGTAAAGGACGGTATCCAGAAAAGACTGGCTGATTCCATCGAGAATGTATTAAATCTCGCAGAGGGCTTATTACTGGTGGAAATCATTGATGGGGATACCTTGACCTTCAGCCAGAATTTTTCCTGCCCGGATTGCGGAATCAGCATAGATGAGATTGAACCCAGAATTTTTTCCTTTAATAATCCCTTCGGGGCATGCCCTGAGTGCCATGGTATCGGAATTAAGATGGAATTTGATGTGGATCTGCTGATACCCAACCAGGAGAAGAGCCTTATTGATGGGGCCGTTGCCGCTCCGGGATGGGCATCTATCGTGGATAAGGGCAGCTATACCAGATGTATTATGGAAGCCCTGGCCAAGGAGTACCGATTTGATTTGAAGACTCCATACAGAGAGCTGCCGGAGGAAGCCAGGGATATTTTTATCAATGGCACCAACGGCAAAGCGGTGAAGGTGCATTACCGGGGCCAACGGGGTGTCGGGGTATATGATGTTGCCTTCGAAGGGCTGATCAGGAATATCGAGAGACGTTACCGGGAGAGCGGGTCAGAGTCTGTAAAGCAGGAATATGAGACCTTCATGAGAACGACGCCCTGTAAGGAATGTAACGGAAAGAGGCTGAAAAAGGAATCCCTGGCAATAACGGTCGGGGATAAGAACATATCGGAGGTAACGGAATATTCCATCCGTGATCTGGCTGAGTTTATGCAGAATTTAAAATTAACCTCCATGCAGATGAAGATTGGTGAGATCGTATTGAGGGAGATCCGGGCCAGGATTAATTTCCTGATCAGTGTCGGTTTGGATTACCTTACACTGGCCAGAGCAACCGGTTCCCTGTCCGGCGGTGAATCCCAGAGGATTCGTCTCGCAACCCAGATAGGATCAGGCCTTGTAGGAGTGGCTTATATCCTGGACGAGCCCAGTATCGGCTTGCACCAGAGAGATAACGATAAACTCCTGAAAGCCTTGAAGGACCTTAAGGATCTGGGAAACACCCTGATTGTTGTTGAACATGACGAGGATACCATGCATGCGGCGGACTATATTGTAGATATCGGACCGGCAGCCGGAGAGCATGGCGGTATGGTCGTCGCGGAGGGTACGGCAGAGGATATCATGAAGGTAGAGGAGTCCATAACCGGTGCATACCTCAGCGGAAGAATCCGGATACCCATACCGAAGGAGAGGCGTAAGCCGACCGGATATCTGTCCGTTATCGGTGCCGCCGAGAACAATCTGAAGAATATTGATGTGGATATTCCTCTTGGCATTATGACCTGTGTCACCGGAGTATCCGGTTCGGGCAAAAGCTCTCTGGTGACAGAGATTCTATATAAGAGACTTGCCAGGGATTTGAACCGTGCGAGAGAGATTCCCGGAAAGCATAAGCAGATGATCGGGATTGAGCAGCTGGATAAGGTCATCAATATCGACCAGTCACCGATTGGGAGGACTCCGAGGTCCAATCCGGCTACTTATACCGGAGTATTTGATCAGATCAGGGACCTGTTTGCTTCCACACAGGATGCAAAGATGAGGGGCTATTCGAAGGGACGCTTCAGCTTCAATATCAAGGGCGGCCGCTGTGAAGCCTGCTCCGGTGACGGTATCATTAAGATTGAGATGAATTTTCTTCCGGATATCTATGTACCCTGTGAGGTATGCGGCGGCAAGCGGTATAACCGGGACACGCTGGAGGTTCATTATAAGGGGAAGAACATTTATGACATATTGAATATGACAATCGAAGAAGCGGTAAGATTCTTTGAGAATATTCCCTCTATCAAGAGAAAGATCGAAACCTTGAATGATGTAGGCTTATCCTATTTAAGGCTCGGACATCCCTCCACATCTCTTTCCGGCGGTGAGGCGCAGAGAATCAAGCTGGCTACAGAGCTGAGCAAGCGAGGCACCGGAAAGACCATCTATATCCTGGATGAGCCTACGACGGGACTTCATTTTGCCGATGTCCATAAGCTGATTGAAATCATGAAACGATTCTCCGACAGCGGCAATACGGTCGTTGTTATTGAACATAATCTGGATGTTATCAAAACCGCGGACCATATCATTGATATCGGTCCGGAAGGCGGAGATAAGGGCGGTACGGTTATTGC
Source organism: Bacillota bacterium (assembly GCA_023423335.1). GTDB lineage: Bacteria > Bacillota > Clostridia > Lachnospirales > Lachnospiraceae > Mobilitalea. The sequence continues at coordinate 46,252 of JAFAFU010000014.1, forward strand.
AAAGGGAACACCGGAGGAAATCGCCGGGAATGAGAATTCCTATACCGGCTATTATGTAAAGAAATACCTGGAGAAGGATAAATAGCCGTTAAGAAATGTCCTTAGGAGGAAATATGAGCAGTAATTTTTTTGCGATGATATCAAGGATGAAATTTATTGAACGGTGGGCCCTGATGCGGAATTCCAGGCAGGAAAACATTAGTGAGCATTCCCTGGAGGTTAGCATACTTGCCCATGCCCTGGCAATAATCAGCAACGAAAGGCTGGGAAATAGCCTTAATACGGAAAAAACGGCGCTGATTGGTACCTATCATGATGCAACGGAGATTATTACCGGTGACATGCCGACCCCGATCAAATATTTTAATCCGAATATCCAGGGGGCTTTTAAAGAGGTGGAGATGGCGGCTGCTGACCGGCTGCTGAAGCTGCTTCCGCAGGATATCCGAGCGCGCTATGAGGAGATATTCCACCCGAAGGAAGAGGATGCCTTCCTGTGGAAACTGGTTAAGGCAGCCGATAAGCTGTCCGCTCTGATTAAATGCATTGAGGAACGCAAAGCAGGTAATGCGGAATTTGTAAGTGCTGAGAAATCCATATGGGAGCTTCTTGCAGAGATGAAGCTGAAGGAAGTGGATATCTTCCTGAAGGAGTTCCTGCCTGCTTATGAACTGACCTTGGATGAATTGAACCGGTAGCATAAGATTGCGGCCAAGGATATATAAAACTGCTAAGGAGTACGAAATTGATTACGGTTGATGGAAAATGGACATTAGAAGGGATAGATAAGAAGGATCCTGCCCGCCTGAGAACAAGCGGTGAGCTTTCTGCGTTGATCGAAGAGTTTGGGTTCCTGCCTTTATTTAAGAATCATATTCCCGGATTTTCTGTAGAAGAGCGGACCACAGCCAAATCCTGGTGGTCCGGCAGACCGGAGGAGGACCCCTGGGAGTGGCGGGAAGTGATTGCGGCTGAGGGCAAGATTGCCTATGGCAAATTATTCTGCAGCCGTGCCGGCTTCATCTCAAAGGAGTGGTATCCCTGTTTTGCAGTCTGCCGCAGGGATGGATATGATTTTGACAGCCGGTATGAGGATGGTTTGGCCAGCCGCAGGCATAAGAAAATTATGGATGTTCTGGAGCCGCGCGAAACGGTTCCATCCTATGAACTGAAGTCCTTGGCCGGCTTTCATAAGGACGGCGAAAAAGGCTTTGAAGGGGCAATAACCGCTCTTCAGATGCAGACCTATCTTTTAGTCGGCAGTTTTAGCAGGAAGCGGAACAGGAAGAATGAAGAGTATGGGTGGTCCATTGCGAATTATACGATAAGTGAAAAGCTGTTTGGAGAGGAGCATGTCCGTTCTGCTTATGGCGATGGTGCCAATGAAGCAAGGGAACGAATTATAAAAAAGCTTAAAAAACATTTTCCTGATATCTCAGATGTGGAAGCAAAAATTATCATAGGTTAATTTTGTGATACAAATAGTATAACATAATACCATATTTATTGATTGTATAATATAATACAGAAAAAAGAAAAAATAATACATATTTTGTTTAACTATATACATTGCATTTCCATATTTTTATGTTAGAATATTTTCGTAAAGTTACTACATACTTACATAATTTCATTAGTAGAGCTTTTCCCCCTAAATAAAATAACAGCATGCAGGTGCGCCGTACGCAGCATCTCCTGCTGTTATTTTATTTGTATAATTTGTTTCAAGAGGGAGATTCTTACTTTATACTTGCCTTAAGATTCCCAAAGGGCTATAATTATTTATAACCAGACAATAAATCATGCATATGGCCTTGCAGCAGGAAAGAAGGGGAGCAAATTGAAGCAGTTTATAAAAAATGACAGCTGGTTTTTACGCAACCTCAATATTATTTTAAAAACAGCGGTTTTTTTGACAATTTTTACGGCCGTGGCCTCGTCGGGTCTGACTGGTGCCGAGGCAAGCACGGCCGTTACACCGGTGCCAACGAGCAGGGTAACTGTTACGATAGATTATCTGGAGGAGACAGCCAGGGTTACGGCTGGTCCCGCTAACAGCACAAAATTTTATGTCAGTAAGGACAAAATGAAGACCTGGGAATCGATCGAACCCAATAGTCCGATGGACATTTCTGCTATATTAAGTACAAAAGAAGTTACACTTTGCTTTAAAGGAAATAAGGATACCTTACCGGCAGAGGTGGTATTGCAGAAAGAGGACAGCAGTCTTAAAGCGGTTTACTCCGTTTTTAACGGTGCAGGGAGAATACTGCTTACCGGCACGAACTTTCCGATTGAGTATAGGAAAAACACCAGCAGCCAGTGGAAACCAGTTGGTTCTACGACATTTCTTACGGCCCTGTATGAAACCTATGGCACAACGCTGTATTTCAGGACAACAGCGGATGTCTCCCGACGGGCCGGTAAGATTGTCTCTGTCAAGGTTACCAAAAGACCCTCGGCTCCGTCAGTTAAACTGGATGGCAGCAAATTATATATAACGGGTTTGAAGGCAGGAGAGACGCAATACCGGGTGGGCGACAGCACGGTATGGATTGATTTTGCTCCTGCCGATGCGAAGCTAAAGACGAAGGATCTGAAGGATTTTCTGGGGACTGAGTCAAATTCCGCAATCAAAGCAGGTGTTATTGAATTCAGGACCAAATATGACGACGGAAAGAAAAAACTGGCTTCCTCCGTTCGGATTATCGAAGTACCGGCACAACCGATCGCCCCGGCGAATGTCACAATCGCAGGTACGACTATAACTTCTCAGGATACCGATAAGAAGAAGTATTATGAATACGCAGTGGTAACGGGAACAGCCGCTTTAAATGCCGCCACGGCCAAATGGAGTTCTTTTACCTCTGCCAAGCCGGTAATTGTAAAAGGGGCGAATGTAGGAGATAGAATCTATGTCAGGGCCAAGAGCTATACGGATAAGGAAACCAAGCTGGTTATTCCGGCATCCCTGCCCAGAGAGCTTCCTGTGATGTCCATTACAACGCCAACGAAATGATTTCAGGGGTGTCCGGCAGGAGCAGCTGGCGGAGGCGCTGCGGATATCCCGTCAGGCCACTTACGTGCTTTTCACAAAGTATTTGTATGCCGCCTTTCGGCGGCGGATGGAGGTTAATATGTCTAAAAAGAATCAATCCTTAAAACCATTGCTGCCGGCATTGGGACTTGTGTTTGGCAGCGGAGCGGGACTTCTGATTTCGATACTATGCAGCTTTTCTGTCTGGGCTGGATTGGTCAGCGGAGCGGCGGCAGGTCTTCTGATTGGAATGATTGCATTAAGTCTTTCTGGAAATTGATGATGAGGCGAAATTACCGAAGATGAATACAATACATGGTGTTATAACGATTGGATGAATTACGGGCTGAAAAAGATAAATGAAATTTATATATGCGAGGTATGAAAAATGAAAGACAGTTTTTCTGAGGTCAAATTATTCCAAGTTAAACCGGACAAGTTGACTGAATTTGAAACCCTTATATTAGATCTTGCAGAGGCTCAAAAACAACAACCCGGCTGTCTCGATATAAAATATGTCAAGCGATTTTTCACTATTGACGGAGTTGAAATAGGGAAGCCTCCAAGAGAGTTAACGAAGATTGTGAAATGTGTTAAGTTTTTTTCATACTGGGAATTTGACAACAAAGAGAGCTATGGAAAAGCGGTTAAATGGTTTTTTGAAAGTTATGGAAAGGAAATCCAAAGACTTCTCATTATGCCGTTTGACATTAATTGCGGAAATACTATTTACTGACGAATCAAATAGTATAAGCAGAATCAGTTCAATAAAAAGAGCTAACTGATACTCAAATCAATTAGCTCTTTACTCATTAATAATCAGTATTGTCAAAACGTTTCCATGAAGCTATTGTCAAACCCATAAAGCCTTGATATTACAGGCTTTTCATCCATCTCAAATCATTCCCACTCTATCGTTGCCGGGGGTTTGCCTGTGATATCGTAGCAAATTCGATTGACATGCTTTACTTCGTTTACAATTCTATTTGAAATCTTTCCAAGCAAGTCCCAGGGAAGCTCTGCAAATTCAGCCGTCATGAAGTCTGTCGTAGTTACCGCTCTTAAAGCTACGGTATAATCATAGGTCCTCTCATCACCCATTACTCCGACACTGCGAAGGTCGGTTAATACGGCAAAATACTGGCCGATGCTGCGGTCAAGACTGGCTTTCGCGATCTCCTCACGGTAAATATAATCCGCATCCTGGAGGAGGGCGATTTTTTCCGGAGTGACATCGCCTATGATACGGATGGCAAGTCCCGGACCGGGGAAGGGTTGGCGATAAACAAGCTTTTCCGGAATACCAAGCTCCAGTCCGGCCTTTCTGACTTCGTCCTTAAAAAGATTGCGTAAGGGTTCGATAATTTCCTTAAAATCCACATAGTCCGGTAATCCGCCTACATTATGATGGCTCTTGATCACGGCTGATTTACCAAGGCCGCTTTCGATAACATCGGGATAAATAGTTCCTTGTACCAGGTAATCCACTGTTCCGATTTTCTTGGCCTCTTCCTCGAATACACGGATGAATTCTTCACCGATGATCTTTCTCTTTTCTTCCGGCTCGGAGACGCCTGCAAGCTTCGTATAGAAACGCTCCTGTGCGTTGACGCGGACAAAATTAACATCAAATTGCTTTGTAAAAATCTCTTCTACCTCATCGCCCTCGTTCTTGCGTAACAGTCCGTGGTCGACAAAGATACAGGTGAGCTGCTTTCCGACTGCTTTTGAGATCATAACGGCTGCTACGGAGGAATCGACGCCGCCGGAGAGAGCGCATAATACCTTCCTGTCCCCGATTTTATTCCTTAAGGAGACTACCGTCTCTTCGGCAAAGGAAGCCATTCTCCAGTCACCGGAACAATTGCATATCTTATAAAGGAAATTATGGAGCATTTTCGTACCTTCCTGGGTATGGACTACCTCCGGATGGAACTGAACTCCGTACAGGTTTCTGGATACATCTTCAATGGCGGCAATCGGACAGGAATCGGAAGATGCTACGGTACCAAAGCCGGCTGCCGGTTTCTCAATATAATCGGTGTGGCTCATCCAGCAGATCGTTTTGGAAGATATGTCATGAAATAGTTTTGAATTATGATTTACTTCAATCTCTGTTCTGCCATATTCACGAACCGGAGCCTTGGAAACCGTTCCGCCGGTTAAATATGTCATCAGCTGGCAACCGTAGCAGATTCCCAGAATCGGTATTCCCAAAGAGAAGATTCCCTGATCACAGGAGGGAGCATCCGGTTCATATACACTGGCAGGACCGCCGGTAAATATGATGCCCTTTGGTGCAATTTCTTTAATCCGTTCAAGGCTGGTATAGTAAGGCAATACCTCACAATATACATTACATTCCCTGACACGTCTGGCAATCAGCTGATTATACTGGCCACCGAAGTCTAGTACAATAACCATTTCTTTTTCCAATTTGAAACCTCCTAATGTACAAAAATACGTGTTAAAAGGCTCTTTCCAAGCCCGGCTGAAATATATGTGATTTATGATACAACATTTCAATACAAAACACAAGATATCGATTTGACACAGAGTGACAAATATTTCAACTTGTTTTACTTAGGATGCCCAAACATTCTAAATTTACTGTCGTATATCTCCGATATATGTGTTACAGGCGAGAAATTTACCGGGAATAGGTAATATTTCTCATTTATAAAAATACAAAATAAATATTTACATTTACACAACATCATGGTATCATTTACCTATGCAGTTACAATATATGGTATTAACAGCCGGGTGTTGACATAAGCAATGGAGGTAACCGCAATGGGGGAGAACATTACCAGGGATATAATCGAATGTGTGCCGGAGATTGAATTTGATGCCGGTTACCGTTATTTTCTTGGAAACATGGATAATTATTTACAAGCGATGCTGTCGATTCTAAAGAGTATGAAAGCAAAGCTGCCATTATTAGAATCCATGTACCGATCGGGAGAATTCACTGGGCTGAGAACGATTACACAGACTCTTCGGCGCATGATGAATAACGTAGGTGCCATGGGTATGGCTGAGTTGTCCTATCAGCTGGAGTCTTTCCTGCTGAATGATCAGAACACAGAATTTAATGAATTACTGGATCAATATATCCGCTGCATGTATCGGTTTACGGATCATCTGGAAAACCTTTTTATGGAGCTGGGTACTAAAAATATCGGTAGATTGAATGAGGAACAGTCTTCTTTCCTGAATTATGATTTTACTAAGACGAAGGAAAGTATCAAGCTTTCGACTGATTTACTCGAGCGCAGAATTATCTAACTTGCTTTTTATTACTCCCAAACAAGCCCTATCAAACAACTGACATTGTGATAGGGCTTGTTTTATTATATCGTATTCAATGCAAATTAAGACTCAGGGACTGCGTTCCTTGTAAATCCGCAGGATTCACTGCTCGCAGCTGCGCTTATCATATTGCATTACACCTGTTATAAGGTTGCCTTCTGACCCTTGTCACCGCGTTTGCGGCTGCGGACCTTTCTGGCGCTTAAGGTTTTGTCGCCGAAGACAAAGCTGTCCGTGCCAGGACTTAGAGCGGTAGCGAAGCAGACGGCATCGTTTTTGTCAAGGGTGATTGCCTTTACACCGCGGCTGGTCTTCTTAAGCTCGGAAACCTCGGATAAAGGGAAGCCGAGGGAGAGACCCTTCTCGGTCAGGATAATAACCTTCAGATTACCTGCCAGGACCTCGTGGGCGGACATCAATGTAATTCCGACAACTTCATCCGAATCCTCCAGCTTGGTCGCACTGATCATAGAGCGGTTCGTTTCAAACTCGGCTCCGGATACCTGTTTGATAAAGCCTTTTTTGGTAGTGAAGAGAAGCTGGGCTTCAAACAGTTGTTCAAAAGAGGTATAGAAGATCACGTTTTCCTTATCCAGCTTGCATAGGGTTTGTATCAGGGAGCCCTTATCCTTCATTTTACATTTTGGAATATTTTCTGCTTTCACCTGATACATATTACCTTCCGCTGTGAAGCAGCAGAGCTTGTCCGTATTCTTCATCTGGATGACATGGACAAATTCTTTCAGATTATCCTCTGAGGCTCTGGTATAGCTGGCCAGATCAATGGATTTTGTATAGCCGAAGCGGTCAATCAGGATATAGATATCTTCGATTTTAACCTCTTCCACATATTCCGCGCTGACTGCATTCATCAGCTTTGTCTTCCGTTCGGTCTGGAAGGCCTTCCTGTATTCCTTTAGGCGTCCTTTAATTACCTTATATAATTCTCTGGTATCTCCCAGGACTTTCTTATATTCATCAATGGAAGCAATCAGATCGGTATTTTCTTCGTGGAGCTTTAAGATTTCAAGTCCGATCAGCTTGGAAAGCTGCATGGAGAGGATGGCATCTGCCTGGCGCTCCGTGAAGCTTAAGGCCGCGGCTTCCTTCTTTGACTGCTCGGATTTAAACCGGATATCCTCCGTATTACCGTCGGTGAGGCACGCCTTCGCCTGCTTAATAGAGGAACTTCCTCTTAAGATTTCAATAATCAGGTCAATGACATCGGTTGCCTTGATCAGGCCCCCCACGATCTCCAGGCGCTTCTGGGCCTTTTCGAGAAGATAGTTATATTCCTTGGTATACAGCTCCACCTGGAAATCCACGAATTCCTGGATCATTCTCTTCAGGTTGAAAACAATCGGCTGTTGGTTCTTGACGGCCAGGAGATTGACGGAATAGGTATCCTCCATCACGGTCTTCTTATATAATCCGTTCAGCAGGTTATCCAGATTCCGGTCCTTCTTGACTTCGATGACGATACGGATACCCTCCTTCGAGGATTCATCGCGGATATCATAGATCTCATCAAATACTTTATCTTTCATCAGGGCAGCAAGATTCTCAACAAGCTTGGTCTTATTGCCGGCAACAGTATAGGGTATTTCGGTAATTATTATGTTTTTCCTGCCGTTATCGCCATTTTCTATTTCGACCTTGGAGCGAATCCTAACCTTCCCTTCACCTGTTTCGTAAATCATCGCCATATCATCCTGGTTGACGATAATGCCTCCGGTAGGGAAATCGGGCGCGGGAATATATTCCATCAGTCTGCGGATGGTAATGAACGGGTTGTCCATGTAAGCGATGACACCATCAATCACCTCAACGGGATTGTGGGGAGGGATATTAGTCGCCATACCGACTGCAATTCCGGTAGTACCGTTAATCAACAGATTCGGTATCATGGCCGGCAGAACGACAGGTTCTTTCTCGCTGTCATCGAAGTTCGGTACAAATTCAACAAGGCCCTTCTCCAGATGGTCTAATAACGCCATGGAGCCGGGGGATAACCGGGCTTCCGTATAACGCATAGCCGCGGCGCCGTCGCCGTCTATGGAACCGAAGTTGCCGTGTCCATCCACCAAAGGCACCCTCAGGGAATAATCCTCGCTCATATGTACCAGGGCTTCATAAATCGAACTGTCACCATGGGGGTGGTATTTACCCATCGTATCACCGACAATACGGGCACTTTTTCTATGAGGCTTCGCAGGCTCTAAGCCCAGCTCCACCATGGAATAAAGGATTCTTCTCTGTACCGGTTTAAGGCCGTCCCTTATATCGGGTAATGCTCTGGCTACGATGACGCTCATGGCATAATCCCGGTAGCTGTTCTTCATTTCTTCTGAAAAATCCAGCTGGATAACTTGATCTGTATTGTTATTCATAATAACCTCCAGGCTGCCATAGGCAGCTCATAAACTAGGCGAAAAGCACGTTCTTGTACTTTTTGCCGGTCGAAAAATGCTTTTCCTGCCTTCTTATATATCAAGCTTAGCATATTTTGCTTCTTCCATGATGAAGGTACGTCTCGGGGGTACATTACTACTCATCAGGGTGGTTGTAATTTCGTCTGCCTCCACGGTATCGCTGATCGTAATCTGAGCAAGAGTTCGGGTCTCCGGATCCAGCGTGGTTTCCCATAGCTGGTGGGCATCCATCTCACCAAGACCTTTATACCGCTGGAGACTGATAATTTTATTCTCGGCAATCTTACGAAACTTCTCCAATTCAAAATCATTGAACAGATACTCGGCTTTCCTGGTTTTCTTACTCCTCACCGTAGTTTCGTAGTCAACTTTATAAAGAGGCGGAAGTCCTCTGTAAACCTTACCTTCCAGAATGAGCTCCGGCATAAAACGGTAGAAGAAGGTTAACAGGAGGGTGCTGATATGAGCACCGTCCACATCAGCATCGGTCAGTATGATGATTTTATCATAATGTAACTTATTGATATCAAAATCATCTCCGATACCACAGCCGAAGCAGGCAATCATGGATCTGATTTCATTATTTAACAGGATTTTCTCCAGGGAAGCCTTCTCAACGTTTAAGATTTTGCCCCGGAGGGGAAGTACTGCCTGTGTTCTGCGGTTCCTGGCTGTTTTTACCGTACCGCCCGCAGAATCACCCTCAACGATATAAAGCTCGCATTCCTCTGCTTTCTTGGAAGAACAGGAGGCCAGCTTGCTTCTGGTATCCACATCATTTAATTGCTTCATCACCGCATTCCGGGCTTTGTCGCTGGCACGTCTGGCATTGAAGGATTTCATGGAGTTATCCAGGATACTCCGCAATACCTCCACATGTTTATCAAACCAGCGCTGGGCTTCGGAGGAAAAAACATCGTCTACGGCGCTTTTCGCATCAGTATTCCCGAGCTTTGTCTTGGTCTGGCCTTCAAACTGGGGGTCCGGATGCTTGATGGAAATGATGGATACCAGTCCGTTACGGATATCCTTACCGTCAAAATTTTCATCCTTATCCTTCAGGATTCCCAATTCCCTGGCATACTGGTTCATGACACGGGTCAGGCCGGTTTTGAAACCGGTCACTAAGGTTCCTCCGTCAACGACATTGATGCGGTTGCAATAAGCATTAATCTGCTCCGAAAAGCTGTCGGTATATTGGAAAGCGATTTCAACCTCGATATCACCGCTTTTTCCCTCCAGATAGATCGGCTCTTCATGAAGAACGGTCATTTCACGGGTAAGATAGGAGATGAAGCTCTTAATACCTTCTGCCTCCTGATAGCTTTTCTCGGTTCCGGCTATTTGGTCGGTGTAGTTAATCAGGAGGTTTTTGTTTAAGAAGGCGATTTCCTTCAGCTTCTTATGGATCATTTCCGATTTGAACTCTACGGTTTCGAAAATAGTATCATCCGGATAGAAAATGACTCTTGTACCGGTATCAGATTTATTGCATTTCCCGACCACAGGAAGAAGGCTATCTGCCAGTTCTGTAACCGGATGACCGCCATTTACATATTCATCACGGTAGATTTTACCGTCTCTTTTCACTTCTACAATCATGCGCTTCGAAAGAGCATTCACTACGGACGCGCCGACACCGTGAAGACCGCCGGCCACTTTATACACGGAATTACCAAATTTACCTCCGGCGTGAAGGATGGTATATACGACACGGACGGTCGGAATATGCTTTGTCGGATGGATATCAACCGGTACCCCCCGTCCGTAGTCGGCGATTTCAATTCCGCCATCCTTTAACAGAGTTATATCAATTCTTGAACAATAACCCGCCAGATGTTCGTCGATTGCATTATCGAATATTTCCCAGATTAAATGGTGTAATCCCCTGGGACCGGTGCTTCCGATGTACATACCCGGACGCTTTCTTACGGCTTCAAGTCCTTCCAGAACTACGATCTGACTTCCGCTATACTGTTCCATGGTTTTTAGATCCCCTTTAATTATTATGTATTTTCTTTTGATTTTTGTACCACTGTGGAGGTTGGCGTTTGGAACAGTATAACATATTTGATTTCATTTTTCCAGTAATTTAATGGCAGAAACTACTTGATAACGTAGTACATAGCTGCGTTTCCACTATATTTAGTGTAAACAGGATTTTGAAAGTGCCGAGATTCTTGGAAAAAACTGCGTAAATCGCACAAAGGTGCTCATTCCTTGTTTTTTCGGTTGTTTTAAGAGGCTGCGAAGCAGCATCATGCCCTCGGCCCAAACTAACACAAAGGACAGGTATGTTTGGTTAGTGTGATTTATAAAAAGCATATTAATTCACACTTCGAAGTTGTGGTTAAAAATAATCCTGGTTACTTTATAAATTAGGATTGAAAAATTGATAGAATGTTGTATAATAGGAACCATTCTTTAATGCAATACCAAACCGCAGTGAAATTATCTTAGGTATAATTCATTAAATAAAGAAAGCTGGAGCAAAATGAGCCTGTTTTTATATGAAACACACCTTCATACGAAGGAGGCCAGTGCCTGCGCGACTCTTGACGGCGCAGAACATGCCAGAAAATATAAGAAAGCCGGATATGCAGGTATTATTGTGACGGACCATTTTTTTAACGGAAACAGCTGTATTCCGCAGAACCTGCCCTGGGAGGAACGGATTGACCGGTTCTGCCTTGGCTATGAACATGCCAGGGAGGAAGGAGACCGTATTGGTCTGGATGTATTTTTTGGGGTGGAAATGGGATTTAATTTCACGGAATTCCTTGTTTACGGCATCGATAAGGCCTGGCTTAAGAAGCAGCCGGACCTATTGTCCTGGACGGTCGAGGAACAATTCCGGAAGGTACATGAGGCGGGAGGTTTCATCGTACATGCCCATCCCTACCGAATCCGTTCTTATATCAAGGAGGTTTGCCTGTTCCCCAATTATATTGATGCAGTTGAGATATTCAATGCCGGGAACGGTAACGGGGAATTTGACAAAAAGGCAGAGGCCTATGCCAAAAAACTTAAATTACCCGGGACAGCGGGCACGGATGCCCATGGACATGAAAAAAGGCACAGTGGAATGGCCTTTCGGCATAGAATAGAGAATATTCATGAATTTATTGACAGCGTGAAATCAGGACATTATGAATTGCTTAAGATACAATATGAATGAATAGAATACGAGGAGGTCATCTATGAAGAAACCATTTGTTACATTGGAACAGTTGACGGAAATAACGAAGAAATATCCTACTCCCTTCCATATTTATGATGAAAAAGGCATCCGGGAGAATGCAAGGAAGTTAAAAGCAGCTTTTGCCTGGAATAAAGGCTTTAAAGAATATTTTGCAGTAAAAGCGACACCGAATCCGTTTATTATTAATATACTTAAGGAGGAAGGATGCGGAGTTGACTGCTCCTCCATGACGGAGCTCATGATGTCAGAGGCACTTGGCTTCTCCGGTGCAGATATCATGTTTTCTTCCAATGCGACTCCGGCCGACGAGTTTATTAAGGGCAGGGAACTAAATGCCATTATCAATCTGGATGATTACACCCATATCGATTTCCTTGAAAAGACGGCGGGAATTCCGGAGCTGATCTGCTGCAGGTATAATCCGGGCGGTATTTTCAAAACAGCGAATGGCATCATGGATAATCCCGGCGATGCAAAATACGGTTTCACGAAGGACCAGATGATTGATGGTTTCAAGCGGTTGAAGGAAAAAGGAGCAAAAGCTTTCGGAATCCATTCCTTTCTGGCAAGTAATACGATATCGAACGAATATTATCCTACTCTGGCGGGTATTTTATTTGAACTGGCAGTAGAGATCAGGGATAAGACTGGAGTGGATATCAAATTTATTAATCTTTCAGGAGGGGTAGGCATTCCTTACAAGCCGGACCAGGAGCCTAATGACATCTTGGCGATCGGCGAGGGTGTAAGGCAGGCATATGAGAAAGTCCTTGTTCCTGCCGGTATGGGAGAGGTTGCTTTATTTACGGAGCTGGGTCGTTTCATGCTCGCACCCTACGGTCATCTGGTGGCAGCAGCGCTCCACGAGAAGCATATCTATAAGGAATACATCGGACTGGATGCCTGTGCCGTTAATCTCATGAGACCGGCGATGTATGGCGCGTACCATCATATTACGGTCATGGGCAAGGAAGACGCTCCCTGCGACCACAAATATGATATCACCGGCTCTCTCTGTGAGAATAATGATAAGTTTGCCATTGACCGGATGCTGCCAAAGATTGACCTGGGCGATCTGCTGGTAATACATGATACCGGTGCCCATGGTTTCGCCATGGGGTATAATTATAACGGTAAGCTAAGGTCCGCAGAGCTCTTGCTGCAGGAGGACGGGACCGTCCGAATGATCCGCAGAGCTGAGACTCCGAAGGATTATTTCGCAACCTTCGATTTTTGTGATATTTTGAAGAACTATTAATAGGATAAAGCCGCAATACAGAGAATTTTATCGAAAACAATCAGCGGGAGTACTTTTTCATACTTTAGATACCGCATGGAATATTCATAAAAACGTAGAATATTTTATTGGAATTGAAGATAAGATATAATGTATCTTTCGAGCGGGGTAATTTGTACCTGCGTAATCAAAGTGTGTAAGTACGCTTGACCCAAACTAACAAAGAGCAGGTATGTTTGGGTAGTGTGAAGAAAAGCATCTTCACAAAGCGAATCAGAAAAATTCGCTTTTATCATAATTTATCAATAACCAGCATCTTCGGATGCTGGAATTTTCACGACAGCCGGGCGAGCCGGGCGAAAAATACCATAGCCTGAGCATAGATACCGCCTGCATGTTTCTAAGGTGTTGCTCTAAAATGACCGATATATGGGATGACAGTTAATATTGACAAGAAACTATTGATACGATATAATACTTTGAATGTATTGTATGTTATAAAAAAGCAATATGGAGGAAGGGTGTTTTATATGGTTGAAAAGAAAAACATATTGACTTATGAGGGTTTACGACAACTGGAAGCTGAGCTGCATGACCTGAAGGTTTACAAGAGAAAAGAAGTTGCCCAGAAGATCAAAGAGGCTAGGGAGCAGGGGGATCTCTCCGAAAATGCGGAATATGATGCTGCTAAGGATGAGCAGAGAGATATTGAAGCAAGAATTGAAGAGATAGACAAGATTCTGAAGAATGCCGAAGTTGTTGTCGAGGATGAAGTTGATGTTAATATGATTAATATCGGCTGCAAAATCAAAATCTACGACATGGAATACAAGGAAGAGCTGGAATATAAGCTTGTCGGTTCAACCGAAGCAAACAGCCTCAGGGGGAAGATCTCCAACGAATCCCCGCTTGGAATGGCGCTTCTTGGAAAATGTGTCGGTGATGTTGTGGATGTGGCTACTCATACCGGTACGATTCAATATAAGATTTTGGAAATTCAGAGATCGAATTAATTTATCATAAAACTGCTAAAGGTAAGATCGTATCAGGATGCGATAAGAGGTGAAGGAAAATGGCTGACGAAAGAATACAAACACAGGCAGAGCAGGAAGATATCAGTGAACTGCTGAAGGTGAGAAGATCTAAGCTTGCTGATCTCCAGGAGAGCGGGAAAGATCCGTTTCAGGTTATGAAATATGAGGTAACCCATCATTCTTCTGAGATTTTAAAAGACTTTGAGAGCTTTGAAGGCAAGACGGTGTCCATAGCAGGGCGTATTATGTCAAAGCGTGTTATGGGTAAAGCATCATTCTGCAATATCAGAGACTTGGGCGGTGACATCCAGGCCTATGTTAAGAGGGACGAGATCGGGGAAGAGCCTTATGCGGAGTTCAAGAAGTATGATATGGGTGATATCGTCGGTATTGAAGGCGAGGTATTTAAAACCCATACCGGTGAAATATCCATTAAGGCTGTGAAGCTTGTACTGTTAACCAAGAGCCTTCAGATTTTACCTGAGAAATTCCATGGACTGAAAGATACTGATACGAGATACAGACAAAGATATGTGGATTTAATCGTGAATCCGGAGGTCAGGGATACTTTTATCAAGCGTTCCCTCATTATCCGGGAGATTCGTAATTATCTGGACAGCAATAAATTTATCGAGGTAGAGACTCCCGTACTGGTACCGAATGCGGGCGGAGCTGCGGCCAGACCGTTTAATACCCATCACAATGCACTGGATCAGGACATTCATTTAAGAATTTCCCTTGAATTGTATTTGAAGAGACTGATTGTCGGCGGTCTGGAGCGTGTCTATGAAATCGGAAGGGTATTCCGTAACGAGGGCTTATCCGTACGGCATAATCCGGAATTCACACTGCTGGAGCTGTATCAGGCATATACGGACTATTACGGCATGATGGATCTGGTGGAGGATATGTTCCGCACGGTTGCCATGAAGATTCTTGGCGCAACTACAATTACCTACGATGATGTGGAAATAGATTTAGCCAAGCCTTTCGAGAGGCTTACCATGGTGGAGGCCATCAAGAAATACGCAAAAATAGATTTTGATCAGATTCCGGATGAAGCTGCGGCGAAGGCCCTGGCGAAGGAACATCACATTGCGTTTGAAGCAAGGCATAAGAGAGGCGATATCATTAATTTGTTCTTTGAAGAATATGTGGAAGAGCATCTGGTTCAGCCTACCTTTATTATGGATCATCCGGTTGAGATCTCGCCGCTGGCCAGCAGAAAGCCGGGTAACCCGGATTATACAGAACGCTTCGAGCTGTTCATCACCAGCAGGGAGATGGCCAATGCTTTCTCCGAATTGAATGATCCCCTTGATCAAAGAGGCCGTTTTGAGGCGCAGGAAGCGCTTCGTGCCGCCGGGGATGAAGAAGCAAATCAGTTGGATGAGGATTTCCTTACTGCCCTGGAATACGGTATGCCTCCGACAGGCGGTATCGGTGTCGGTATTGACCGTTTTATCATGCTTTTAACCAATTCCCAGGCCATCAGGGATGTTTTGCTGTTCCCCACGATGAAGACAAAAGAATAAAATCTATAGCCATAGCAGCCCGAATACCAATTCGGGCTGTTTCCTATTCCCATTAAAAGTTTCAATAGCCGGCACACTGATTCCTAACGAAAATACCCTAATTCGAAAAAATATCTCGAAAAACACTTCCAGGTATGGTATACTTATGACGGTAACGGGAAAGTATGTCAATTCATAAAAAGGCAGTCGTGCTGTAGCCTGTATAAATATGGAAAATCCTGTGAAAGCTAGAATCAGAGACATTATATCCGGGATTTTTGGAGGAGCTTATGCTAAATAACAGAAAAATCAGATTAATGATGAAACTGGCAGTTTATGAAAATAAAGATGGTAAAGAAGACATCCATTTGAGTAAATATTATAAAACCGATTATGTAAGATACCAGACATTGAAATCAATCATCAGCGCAACGGTAGGCTATCTTCTGATTCTGGCGCTTATTGGTCTTTATCAGATGGAATTCATTATCAAGAATGCAGTAAACCTGGATTACAAGTCAATCGGGACATACATCCTGGGCATTTATATTATGATTATTACAATCTACGGACTGGGTTCGATAATGATTTTTTCGTTGAAATATGATGCTTCCAGAAAGAAGCTGGGCAAATTCTATAAACTGCTGAAGCGGTTGAACAAAATCTACAGGGATGAGACGCCTGAGTCTTAGTTTGGAGGATTATATTATGATGCCATTACTTGTTTTCAGAGAACGTGTAAAGAATTTTTATCAAAGATATGATGCATATATAGCACCGGCGCTTAAATTTATATTTGCATTTATTACTTTCCGCATTATTAATAAGGAAATCGGATATGATGCCCGTTTTGAGACTCTGCCGGTTGTTCTTGCCCTTTCCCTTGCCAGTGCATTTACGCCGTCAGCGGTTATGGTATTGCTGGCACTGTTGGTCAGCACCTTGCATATCTATGCCATATCACCGGTGCTGTCCATCATTATTATTGCGATTATGCTGATATTGTACTTTTTATTTGCCCGTTACACACCCAAATACGGATACGTTCTGCTGGCCGTACCGATATTGTATGCTTTGAAGATACCTTACATCATACCGATTCTGCTGGGCCTGGTTTCGACACCGCTGGCGGTTATTCCGACAGCCTGCGGAGTGGTTGTATATTTCCTGTTCCAGATTATAAAGTCAGCCGTCAATACCCAGGTAAATATGTCTGTGGAGGATATTCTCCAGCTGTATAAATTCGTAATAGACAGTCTGACCGGCAATAAACTGATGATAATGACCATCGTAACCTTTGTATTGATTTTACTGGTAACCTATTTTGTAAGAAGAATGTCCTTTGATTATGCCTTTGAGATTGGAATAGTATCGGGAGCTTTAACCTGCGTCCTGGGTTTTTTGATAAGCGATATTTTCCTGGACAATACGAAGGAAATTCTGAGTATGATTTTAGGAACGATTGCTTCGGGAATTATTGTCTACATTATTCATTTCTTTAAGCTGACCTTGGACTATTCGGGAGTTGAACGGGCGCAGTTTGAGGATGATGTATATTATTATTATGTGAAGGCAGTGCCGAAAGTCACCGTAACGACACCTCAAGTCAATGTTAAGCATATTAATGTTAAGACAGCGGATATGGGTGCGACAGGAAATATCCATCGGCGGGATACGGATGACGGGGATGATTTTGAAGAGGATGACGATACTTATATCGATAACCAGGAAGCATATCCCTATCATAACAATAGCAAAACGGAGAAAAACGATAAATATGAAGAGTAAATAGGCAGGAATTTTACGGCAGGGGAGTAGAGCTTATGGAGACAATCAGAAACTTCATCAGGGATTATTCGGTATGGTTGTCATTTCCGAAGATCAACACCACGGATATTATTGAGATCATTATTTTGTCATTTATTATCTACCATGTGGTGAAATGGGTCAAGAATACGAGAGCTTGGGCATTGGTCAAAGGTCTTTCTGTTGTCATAGCCTTCTGGCTCATCGCCGTAGTTTTTGAGTTAAATGTTCTTACCTGGATTATATCCAATACGATTAATGTCGGTATTATTGCGGTTATCATCGTATTCCAGCCGGAATTTCGAAAAGCCCTGGAACAGCTGGGACAGAAGAATATTGTCAGATCCATCATTACCTTCGATGATTCAAAGGATAGAAATGAGAGGTTTTCCGACCATTCCCTGAATGAAATTTTAAGAGCCACCTTTGAACTGGCAAGAAATAAAACGGGAGCCTTGATTGTCCTGGAGGAGGAGACCACTCTGAAGGATTATGAGAGCACCGGTATCTATCTTGACAGCATCGTAAGCAGTGAATTACTGATTAATATATTTGAACATAACACACCTCTCCATGATGGGGCAGTGATCCTCAGAGGCAATAGAGTTATTGCTGCCACCTGCTATCTGCCATTGTCAGATAACATGCAATTAAGCAAGGATCTGGGAACGAGGCACCGTGCCGGAATCGGGATCAGTGAGGTATCCGACAGCTTAACCATCATAGTATCCGAAGAGACCGGTAAGGTATCCATAGCCAAGGAAGGCAAATTAATCCGTAACGTGGATGGGGATTATCTCAGGGCAAAGCTTATCGATGCCCAGAATAAAACCGCTGAGGCCAAGAAGATTAAACTATGGAAGGGAAGACTGAAGAATGAAAAAGAAGTTGACTAGGAATATCGGTATGAAAATTCTATCCGTTCTTCTTGCGGCCCTTCTCTGGCTGGTCATCACGAATGTGGATGATCCTGTGATTCCGAAGCCCTTTAATAATGTTTTGGTCACGATACTGAATGAGGATGTAATCAATACATCGGATCAGATTTATGAGATTTTGGAAGGAGAAACAGTAAGCTTCCGAGTGGCAGCCAGACGTTCCATAGCAGATAATCTGACTTCTTCGGATTTTAATGTAACGGCTGATTTTGCCAAGATGCTGGAGGGGAATACTGTTTTAATCGATATTACCTGTAAAAAAAGTGATGTAACCATCACAGAAGGTAATCGCCAGACCCTTACCATAAAGCGGGAGAAACTTTTATCCGAAGACTTTAAGGTCAATGTAATGCCAAAAGGCAAGGTGACGGAAGGCTATTATGTGGGTGAGAAATCAGCCAGCCCCAATATCGTCCGTGTAACCGGGCCGATGGGCAGAATAGAGAAGATTAAGGAGGTCGTGGCGGAGGTTAATGTGACCGGGGTTTCCCGTTCTCTGAATAAGACCGCTGAGCTGAAGGCTCTGGATGAGGAAGGGAATGTGATCGATGACTCGAAATTAACCTTCAGCGAGAAATATCCGGAAATAAGCCTGAAGCTTTATAAAACCAAGACCGTAGATCTGATTGCCAGAACCGAAGGTGAGCCTGCCATCGGTTATGTTATGACCGGTATTGAATATGAACCGAAGACGGTTGTGATAGCCAGTGAGGACAATTCCATCCTGGAAAATACGAATGCGCTGTATATTACAGAGAATATTGAGGGTGAGTCCGGTGATATCGAGAGGGATGTTGACCTTCAGGAAGCTCTGGAGCTGCCCAAGGGAGTAATTCTGGTAGGAGATAATCTGACCGTCGGTATAAACATTAAAATTGAAAAACTGGAAACTAAGGAATTTAACATATGGCCGAATGACATCAAGTTCAGGAACAAAAAAGACTTCCAGGATGTGGCGTTCAATACCACAGGACCCATCCGGGTCAAGGTCAGGGGTCCGAAGAATGAGATAGAAGCTTTGGAGAGAAACACCTTAAAACCGTATTTGGATTTAGCCGATTGTAATATCGGTACATATGCATTGAATATTCAGGCGGAACTCCCCAAACATACAACAATATATGATACACCCATGGTCAGTATCTGGATCGCTTCATAACCCTTATACCGTGGATAGGAGGTACCATATTGGTAAGCACAAGAATAAGGATTGACATACCGGCGGGACTTCATCTGAGACCGATCAGTATCCTTTGTAACCGGGCCATTGATTACAGCTCCAGGATAACAATTAATACAGGCAATAAATCGGTGAATGCAAAAAGTGTATTGGGTGTTTTATCCGCCTGTGTGAAGTTCGGAGATGAAATCGAGCTGGTATGCGAGGGACCGGATGAGAAGGATGCTTTAAAAATGATAAGCCATATGATCACGAGCGGGCTCGGAGATGAATTTATAAAAAAGTAGTTGCTATAATAAAATCATAATGCTATAATTTAGGTCACATAATTTTATGTGACCTTTTATATCGAAAAATAAGGTGAATAATCATCGAACCACTTGAATGATTATAAACAAATCTGTGATTCGGGGGAACCTGTCAGATTTGTTTTTCTGGATATTTATACACGACTTACGGCCGGACATAAATTTTGTTGCACATAAATAACGGGTACATATAATATTTATATACGAGATCAGCAGTTAATAAGACAGATGAACAAAATTAGGACAATGTCGTAATTTTGTTTAAATATAAAATGGAAGGGAATGATGTCATTGGGACTCGCGTAGACAACACAATTTTATTCCGAGTAAAATTGTACAGTGTGATTTACCGACTCTGTGGTTAGTTGGAAGCCTTTGACCAATTGAAAACTAATTATGGAGGAAAATAAGATGTTAAATTATAAGAGATATCAGAGAAATCCGGTAATCAGCCTTCCGGATCGGCAATGGCCGAACAGGGAGATTAAAGAAGCACCCATTTGGTGCAGTGTGGACTTACGGGACGGTAACCAGGCTTTGATTGAGCCAATGATCGTGGAAGAGAAGGTGGAATTTTTCCAGCTTTTAGTAGCGCTGGGCTTTAAGGAGATTGAGGTTGGTTTTCCCTCCGCCTCTCAAATTGAATTTGATTTTTTAAGGCAGCTGGTAGACCGCAGATTAATCCCGGAGGATGTAACCATTCAGGTACTGGTACAGTGCAGGGAACATCTTTTAAAACGTACCTTTGAAGCATTGGAGGGCGTGAAGAGGGCGGTTGTTCACATCTATAATTCTACTTCTACGCTGCAGCGGGATGTGGTCTTTCATATGGGTAAAGAGGAAATTAAGCAGATTGCTGTGGAGGGCACCAGGCTCGTTAAGGAATATGCAAGGAATTTTCCGGGTAAAATTATCCTTGAATATTCACCGGAAAGCTTCACCGGAACGGAGGTTGAGTATGCCCTGGAGGTCTGTACCGCTGTTCAGGAGGTGTGGGGGCCCACACCGGACAACAAAATTATTTTTAACCTGCCTGCTACAGTTGAGATGAATACTCCGAATGTTTATGCGGACCAGATTGAATGGATGAACCGCAATTTTAAGAATAGGAATAGCATTATCCTAAGCGTACACCCCCATAATGACCGCGGTACAGGAGTTGCGATCACTGAGCTTGCACTGCTGGCAGGTGCGGACAGGGTGGAAGGAACTCTTTTCGGTAATGGTGAGCGGACAGGTAATGTTGATATTCTTACTCTGGCCTATAATATGTTTTCCCAGGGTATCAATCCGGAACTGAATATTGATAATATAAATGAGATCATAGAGGCATACGAAAGACTCTGTAAGATGAAGGTCCATGAAAGACATCCTTATGCAGGTAAGCTGGTATTTACTGCATTTTCGGGTTCCCATCAGGATGCAATTAATAAGGGAGTCAAGGCGATGAAGGAACGTAACAGTACCATCTGGGCGGTCCCTTATCTGCCGATTGATCCGTCCGATATTGGAAGGCAGTATGAACCGATTGTCAGAATTAATAGCCAGTCCGGTAAGGGCGGCGTTGCCTTCATTATGGAGAACAATTACGGCTTTAAGCTGCCGAAAAGTATGCATAAGGAATTTGCAGATGTTATTCAAGCGCTTTCCGAGAGGCAGGGTGAGGTTGCTCCTGATCAGATCATGAACGAGTTCAAACTTTGTTATCTGGATCAAAAAGAACCGCTGCATTTCAGAAGGTGCAGGTTTGAGGACTTGACGGAGCAGGATGATTCCTGCAATACAAGAGCTACAGTTGTCTATACAAATCAAGAGATTGAGAAGACCTTCGAAGCAATCGGTAACGGTCCCATCGATGCAGTACAGAGAGGCTTGCAGAAAGAGCTTAACATTGATGTGAAGATCCTTGACTACTCCGAGCATGCGCTCGGCGGCGGTGCCAATGCGCAGGCAGCTGCTTATATTCAGATGCTGGATATGAAATCCGGTAAGACTACCTTTGGAGTAGGGATCAGCTCCAATATCACCAGAGCATCCATTCGGGCAATCTTCAGTGCGCTGAATCGATTGAACCTTGGGTAATTCATAGCTTGCAGTTTACCAGTCAAAACTATAAAATTTATATGAATGACGGCGGGGAGGTTTTAGGTTCCCCGCCGTTATGATTGTCTGTATCGTTATCAATACCATAGGCGCTTGCGCAGATGGTATAATCTGATTTTTCATGGAGATGATAAAGAAAAAACGTTACTGTTCACACCCCAGCCAGTAATGCAACATTATGATTTCGGCAAATGATTTTCGAAAAGGAGTATTTGCATTCGTCGGTATTTAGGCTCTGTCTTTTAGAGCCTTATGTACCGCTACGTAATGCAACTAAGCGAAAGCGGCTCCAACTTCGGAAACATTTGTCGAAATCATATCATCATCTTTGACTGGGGGCTGAACAGTAACGAAAAAACTACTGTTTCGGAAGCTTTAGGGGCGGGGTTCTTGACTAGTACGTCCTTAAAGTGCTATAATGCCTATGCTGCAAACTTCGGGTAGCAAATAGTTCCAGATAAATGGAGGAAACTATATGATCAGTATCATTGTTCCTTTTCATAAAGGGGAAGCTTATTTAAGAGATTGTTTGGATAGTCTGAGAGACCAGACTTATCATGATATAGAGGTTTTACTGATTTGTGATCACGTACCAGAAGAAGATATAGCCTTTCTCAAGGATTATCACACGGAATTTCCGATTAGAATACACCGGCTGAAAGATAAATCAGGTGTGGCTGCTGCCAGGAACCTGGGTCTGGATATGGCTCGGGGAGAGTATGTGTATTTCCTGGACAGTGATGATTATCTTTACGGGAACACCCTGGAAAATATGGTTTTGGCCGCACAGGAACGGGACGATGATATCGTATATGGAAAAAAGAAGCCGACCTGGTTCCAGAGAAGCATTTTTCTTGCCAGAAAGCAGGAACAGGAAACCGGTGATGTAGAAGAAGAGGACGAGAGCAGTACCGGTGAGAACGCCGAAATGAATATGGAAAACGGCGGAGAAGACAGTAAGGATAGCAGCGAAGATTCCGCTGAGGATTCTGCGGAAGAGGATAGCAGGGAAGAAGGAGACGAGGACGGCAAAGGAGAGGGTTCTGACGATGGTGATAAATCGGAGGATGATAAGGAAGAAGAAGTTCTGACCGAGGAAGAGCTTCTGTATCTCATCCAGTCCCGGATCCGGCAGGCTTACCGTATTCTTGTTACTAAGCGGAAGGGGATACGTAACATCTCCGTGTTAAATATTTTGTTTAAAAGAAGTCTTATTGAAGAGAACCGGCTTCGTTTTCCTGAGGAGCTTAAATATTTTGCCGATATGCCCTTTCTTCTGGAGGCGTTATCCAGGACGGAGAGGTTCAGAAAGCGGCTTTCTGCGAAATACATCAAGAGGAAGCATAATGATGCGATTAACAATCCGGCTTTGTCCCAGATAAGGGATCCCAACCGTTTTGATGAATTTATCGATGCCTATTATGAAACCGTCCGCCGGATTCCGGCAGGCTCCGATCTCAGGTATCGTCTGGACAAGAAATATATGGATTATTATACCAAAACCTTTGCCCCGAAGATGAAGCGGAGCAGAAACGATAAGTGGAGGGAAGAATATTTTAACCGGATGAGTGAGCTGGTCGGAGGTGTGGACAGAGAAGTGATCCGTTCTCTGAGGGGTTATCGGAAGCGTATCATAAAAGCCCTGATCAAAAAGGATATCAAAAAATCCCTCCGGATTGTTAAGGTTCATTTGGGGCTTAAGAAGCTGAAAAAGATTCTCCGGCACAGGAAAGAGATGGCCAAGTTTCTCTACATCCACTCCTTCTTGAAGAAACCTTTGAAAGAAAACTGGATTTTGTTTGAAAGCTTCTTTGGCAAAAATTACTCCGACAGTCCCAAATATATCTATGAGTATCTGTCAAAGGCATATCCGGGCAAATACCGTTGTATTTGGGTAATTGACAAGAAAAATACCAGAATACCCTATAGGAATAAAAAAATTAAGCGATTCAGCATTGCTTACTATTATTATCTGGCAAGATGCGGCTACTTTGTATTTAACGGCAGACAGCCGGAATGGGCGAAGAAAAGGCCGGAAAGCATCTTCCTTCAGACCTGGCATGGAACCCCTTTAAAGAAGCTGGTATTTGATATTGAGGATGTCAGCTCGGCGACGCCCAGATATAAGCAGCAGGTATACAAGCAATCCAGGGCATGGGACTATCTGATTGCACCAAATGCTTTCAGCAGCGAGACCTTCCGCAGGTGCTTTATGTTTGACAACACGATGCTGGATACCGGATATCCCAGAAATGATATTCTGCACGCACCGGACAGGGACAAGCTGGCTGTGGAGCTAAGATGCAGGCTGGGAATTCCGTCGGAAAAGAAGGTTCTCCTCTATGCTCCTACCTGGAGGGATGATGAGTATTATGCCAAGGGACAGTATAAATTTGAGCTTCATATGGATCTGGACTATATGAGGGAGGCTCTGGGGAATGAATATGTCCTTCTTCTCCGTACCCATTATTTCATTGCAGATTCCCTGGATGTCAGTGCGCTCTCGGGGTTTGCATACAATGTAAGCCGGTATGATGATATATCGAAGCTCTATCTGATTTCGGATATCCTGATTACAGATTACTCTTCCGTGTTTTTTGATTACGCGAATTTAAAGAGGCCGATGTTGTTCTTCACCTATGACCTGGAGAAATACAGGGATGTCTTAAGAGGCTTTTATTTTGATATTGAGAAGGAAGTTCCCGGTCCGTTGTTATACACGACGGAGGAGGTTGCGGATGCCGTAAAGAATATCCGGACGATCCAAAAAGAGTATGCGCCCAGGTATGAAATCTTTTATCAGAGATTTTGCGGCTGGGAAGATGGACATGCGTCGCAAAAAGTGGTAGAATCAGTATTTAGTAAATGATAACTTGATTTAGAGGTTTAGATGGGAGATTAATGTGGGTACAGCTGTGAAGAATTTTAATAAGTATCGGTTTTTACTGATGGAACTGGTGAAAAAGGACATTAAACTAAAATACCGCCGTTCCTATCTGGGGATTTTTTGGACTCTTTTGGAGCCGGTTTTAACCACCGTGGTACTAACCCTTGTCTTTTCCAGAATCCTTGGTAAAAAAGATCCGACCTTCCCGGTTTATATCCTGACCGGGCGGCTGTTGTATTCCTTTTTTTCAAACGCCACGAAGTCGGCGATGAAATCAATCCGGGGCAACAGTGGGATGATAAAGAAGGTATATGTACCCAAATACATCTATCCCCTTTCTTCCGTTCTGTCCAACTATGTGACCTTTATGATTTCGATGGTAGTTTTATTTGCAGCAGTATTGATATTTAAGGTAAAGCCTACTTTTTATTTAATATATGCAATTATTCCGCTGGTCTTATTATTGGTTTTAGCCTTAGGCATAGGTTTAATATTGGCAACCATGGCAGTCTTCTTCCGGGATTTAGAATATTTGTGGAGCGTGGTTCTGATGCTGGTTATGTATACCTCTGCGATCTTTTACAGAAGTGAGATTGTTGGAGAGGATACCCAGTGGATTTTAAATATTAACCCGCTGTATCACTTAATTGTAAATTTCAGAAATGCTGTGTTTGGAAGTCCGATGAACATGGAGTCTCTGACGGTATCCGCTCTGATCAGCTTTGCCGCACTTTTTATCGGCATGGTATTGTTTTATAAACAGCAGGATAAATTCATACTGAACATATAGACAGTTATATCCCGGGATTTCAATCAACAGATGCTAAAGTACGGATAATGCGTTAATGGAGCATACTTTTTGTATGGTTTTTGGACTGCCTGCGGCAGTATGGAGGTTACTTTGAAAAATAGTGTATTAAAGGTTGATAATGTGAGCATGAAGTTCAACCTGATGGAAAAGAAAGTAGATAACTTAAAAGAATATTTCATTAAGCTGCTGAAGAACGAGCTGAGATATCAGGAATTCTGGGCACTCCGGAATGTGTCCTTTTCCATTAATAAGGGAGACCGTCTGGGTATCCTGGGCTTGAATGGTGCGGGCAAAAGCACCCTTCTTAAGATCATTGCCGGAGTATTGAAGGCGACGGAGGGCAGCGTCAGCATTAAGGGCAAGATTGTACCCTTGCTTGAACTGGGGGCGGGCTTTGATCCGCAGTACACCGGAATGGAAAATATCTATCTTTACGGCGCCGTATTAGGCTATCCCAAGGAATTCATCCGGGAGAAATTCGATGAAATTGTGGAGTTCTCCGACCTGGGGGATTTTATCCATGTTCCGGTGAAGAATTATTCCTCCGGTATGAAAGCCAGATTGGGCTTTTCAATTGCCACGGTTATGGAGCCGGAGATACTGATTCTGGATGAGGTATTATCGGTTGGTGATGCGAAGTTCCGTAAGAAGAGTGAGAAGAGAATACAGGCATTATTTGACCAGGGAGTTACGGTCCTGTTCGTTTCCCATAACATAGACCAGGTCAAACGGATCTGCAATAAAGCGATTCTGCTGGAACGGGGCCAGTTGATTGCCGATGGCCCGGTGGAAGAGGTCTGTAATATTTATGAGTCCATGATTGATGATACTGAGAAGGTGGCGGCCAAGAAGAAGGCGGCGAAGAAGAAAAAGAAAAAGAAGAAGAAAGCAGCCGCAGAAGCAGCGGAAATTCAGAAGGCCGAAGGAACAGCAGCTGCAGAAGCGGCAGAGAGTCAAATAGCCGAGGAAACAACAGCTACGGAAGCGGAAGAAACGAAAAAGACGGAAGAAACAGCAGCTGCAGAAAATACAGAAATTCAGGAGACGGATGAATCCGGAGACCCTTCACTGAGCCAGCCGGAAACCGTTTCGATGCAATCGGATTCATCCCCGGTTGTGAAATAAGGAGGTACATGACATGAGAAAGGTAATCACATATGGGACCTATGATCTGCTCCATGTAGGACATATCAATCTGTTAAGAAGGGCAAAGGAGCTGGGGGACTATCTGGTGGTAGTGCTTTCCTCCGATGAGTTTAATTCAATAAAGCATAAGACGGCTTATCACTGCTATGAGGACAGAAAAATCATTCTGGAATCAATTAAATATGTAGATGAAGTGATTCCGGAATTTACCTGGGAGCAGAAGATTAAGGATGTTGTGGAGAATGAGATTGATGTATTTGTTATGGGTGACGACTGGAAAGGACAGTTTGATTTCCTGTCGGAATATTGTGAAGTAGTATATCTTCCGAGAACAGAAGGAATTTCCACTACCAAGATTAAGCGGGATCTTAAGCTCCAAAGCCAGAAATAACGGAGGATAAGAAGCATATGTTAAAGCAGGTCGTATTGTTCTGCTATAAGCTCTGTACGAAGATTATTCCTATCGACAGGAGAATTATCCTGTTTGAGAGTAATCTTGGGAGAAATTATACCGGAAATCCAAGGGCAATCTATGAGGAAATGGTAAAGCAGGGGCTGGATAAGAAGTATCGGTGTTTCTTCATCCTGGAAAATATCAATACAAAGATACCGGGAGCGGCGAAGAAGGTACGGAAGAACCGTTTCCGGTATTTTGTGTTATTTGCGGCCGCCGGAATCTGGGTCAGTGATTCCAGGATGCCCAAATATATCATCAAACGCCCCGGTTGTACCTATATCCAAACCTGGCATGGAACACCGTTAAAGAAGTTGGCTCTTGATATGGAAATGGTGTACATGGCCGGAGAGAAGGGGATTGACGATTATAAACGGCACTTTTACAGAAATACCAGGACCTGGGACTATCTGATTTCCCAGAACGGATTTTCAACAGAAATATTTAAAAGGGCCTTCGCTTTTGAGAAGGAGATTTTAGAGATCGGTTATCCCCGGAATGATGTGCTGTTTTCTAAGAACAATGAAAAGGATATCCTTAAGCTGAAAGAAAAGTTGAACCTTCCCCTGGATAAACGAATCCTGCTCTATGCTCCGACCTGGCGGGATAATGAATTCTACGGGAACGGGAGGTATAAATTTAACCCGAGGATGGATTTCGGGCTTCTTAAGGAAACCTTAGGTGAGGATACCGTAATGATTGTAAAATATCATTATCTGATCATGGATCATATTGATTGGAGTCCCTACGGAGATTTTATCCGGTCCTACGACTCCAGTCATGATATTTCCCTTCTGTTCCTGGTTTCCGATATGCTGATTACGGATTACTCCTCCGTCATGTTTGATTACAGCATCCTGAAAAGACCGATCCTGTTCTTTTGCTATGACCTGGAGGATTATAAGAATAACCTGAGAGGGTTTTATTTTAACCTGATGGAGGAAGCCCCCGGTCCGGTGGTAAGGACTACACAGGAACTGCTTTTTGCTGTCCAGAATTATGATTCTAAAGAATATCAGGAACGATATGAGACCTTTGCTGCGAAGTATAACCATGCAGACGATGGAAATGCGGCAGAAAAGGTAGTTAAGCTCATCGAGGCCGTAACATAATACCCGGCAGTTCATGGATCACCCGGCATACTTAATGAAAGGGAGGCTCTATCCTTGCCGGTATATTTCTTTGATACAGCCATTAACCGTAGGAGTATGGAATTATGCTGAAAATAATCGGATACAGGCTATTTGCGATTGTTTATAACCTGTGTAAACCTTTGCCCATCAGGAAAAAAAGGGTTTTCTGTATCATGACCCATGAGGACGGAGAAGGAGGAAATGTCGGTATTGCCGAAAAAGCCCTGAAAGAGCTGGGTGAAGGCTATACCTTTTCCTATATCAGGAAGAAGGATACTCTGGAGGTGAAGGGCTTTCGGAATATCCCGGTATTATTCCGGTTTTTTTTCGGTAAGTCCTATCAGCTGGCCAGGGCACAGATTATTCTGATGGATAATGTGTTTCTTCCGTTTGCCTATTTAAGAAGAAAAAAAGGTGTGAAGGTGATACAGCTATGGCACGGAACCGGTACAATTAAGAAATTCGGTCAGCATGTCAACACCGGGAAGCTGAAACTTTTAGAGAAAAGAGCAAACAGTAATATCACTCATCTGATTGTAAATTCTGTTAAGACTCAGAAGCTGTATGCGGAAACTTTCGGGATCAGCACCAACCGGGTATATCCAATCGGCCTGCCTAAAACGGATGAGCTGCTCCGCAGGATCAGGGAAGAGCAGAGGACGGGCTTTTGTGCGGATAAGGAAGCGATATACCGGAAGTATTCCATTTCGAAGGACAAGAAGCTGGTTCTCTATGCGCCCACCTTCCGGGACAAAGAGCTGCATAATCCGGAGGTGCTGAATAAGCTGGCAGAGCTGGGAAAGGGACTTGCGAAGGAGTATTGCCTGGGAATTAAGCTGCATCCCTTTATTGCGAAAGCCGAGGGACATGCATTGCCGCAGGGGGTCTGCCAGATGTCCTTTGAAGAAGATCTCACCGGCCTTTTAATGGCTTCGGATGTTCTGATTACGGATTATTCCTCTATTATATTCGAGTACTGCCTGACTGGCAGACCGATGGTGTTCTATGCGTATGATCTGGAGGAATTTTCAGACCGCGGAAGGGGCTTTTATTATGATTATAAAAGCTATGTGCCCGGACCGGTTGTACTGACTGCAGAGGAAACGGCTGCGGTAATCCGTGAAAAACAGTTTGAACCGGAAAAACGGGAGGCATTTATCAGGAGTAATTTTACCCATATGGACGGAAATGCCTGCAAAAGATTACTGGAGCTGATCAGGGAGAAAGAGTGAAAGAAAAATCACTTTCACTCGAAGAGGCGACTCTTTATCTATTGTTTTCTGATTTCCTCGATATGATCGGAATATTCCTGTACATTCCGGGATGGACTGTAATCCTCATTTTCAAAAAGCAATCCATGAAGCCGTATGACATTGTCCTTCAGATTAATAGGGAATACATAGGATACCTTTTTATAATTATGGGCTTCTTTTTCGAAGGGAAAGCCGGTTTGATCGACGATATCAAAGGACAGAACATTCTTAGCCAGGCCGAGAATCTCATCCTTGTCAAGATTTGTTGCCGTCTGAGGGAAGATGTCATTGATCAGGTCATAGATGGTGGTCAGCTTCGAGGACTTCACTTTGCCGAAGGTCTTACTGAGGACAACCCGCTGGCGTTCGGTTCTCTTAAAATCCCCGCCTTCCGTATATCGGATCCGGGCATAGGCGGTTGCCTGGGTTCCATTCACGGTCTGGGTTCCGGCAGATTTTAAGCCGGGGACGTCAGTGCCGTTGATCCGGTTTAATTCCCGTACATAACCGTTCAGAGTTTTCAGCTCATTATTCTGAATATCCAGAGTAATACCACCGACCCGGTCTATCGTATCAATGACTGCACGGAAGTTTACAGTGATATATTCTGTGATATCCAGGTCAAAATTCTTATTGATGGTGCTGAGAGCCAGAGCATAACCGCCATTGGCATACGCGGCATTAATTTTTGTATAGCCGATATCCGGAATATTAACGTAGGTGTCCCGATAGATGGATACCAGCTTGACATCCTTTGTTTTATTGTTGATGCTTGCAATCATGATAGTGTCTGAGTTACCCCTTTTCAGGGAATTATCACGGGTATCAAGTCCAAATACCACGATGTTTCGATAGCCGCCGATTTCTACGCCTTCATTCTGTTCAATATTCTTATCATCCTCATTAATAATTTGAATCTTATCGATCGCCTTATGAAAGGAGCGGTATAGCTGGGCTGCCGAGAGCAAAATCACGACGACAATCGCTTCAATGATTATGATGCGGAGTAAATGTTTCTTTTTCTTAACCTTATGCGTGGACATAGTCAGCCTTTCCGGGTATTACTTTTTTCTGCATACGTTAATATGCATTTTTGTTAATAAAGCCTTTGAATATGGTCAGGAACATAATCTTAAAATCCAAACCAAGAGTCCAGTTCTCGATATAGTACAGATCATGGTCAATCCTTTTCCGGATGGAGGTATCCCCACGGTAGCCGTTAATCTGTGCCCAGCCGGTAAGACCGGGAGAGACCTGGTGCTTAATCATGTATCTTGGAACTTCTTCCTTGAATTTCTCGACGAAATATGGACGTTCCGGGCGGGGACCAACCAGGCTCATATCACCCTTTAATACATTAAAAAATTGAGGGAACTCGTCAATGCTTGTCCTGCGGATGAACTTTCCGATTCCGGTTACCCTGGGGTCGCCGCTGGTGGTCCAGGCCTTCTTCTCTTCTCCCTCCTTCTGAAGCCTCATGGAGCGGAACTTGTACATCTTGAAGGTCTTATTATGCCGCCCGATGCGCTCCTGGGTAAAGATCACCGGACCTTCGGAGGATAATTTGATCAATAGGGCAACAATCAGCATCGGAATTGCGAAGATGGTCAGGGCAAATATGGCTCCAAAAACATCGACGAGCCTTTTGGCCATACGATTCATGGTGTTGCTTAAGGGCACATTTCTGATATTGATAACCGGTAATCCGTACAGATCCTCAGTATAAGGTCTTGTCGGAATGAAGTTATAATAGTCGGGTACGAATTTCGTATGAACGCCGGACTTCTCGCAGGTGGCTACCACCTGTTCCAGCTGCTCATATTCCTTAATACTCAGGGTGATCGCAATCTCGTCCAGAGACATCCGGGAAAGGAAGTTCTCCAGATGCTTCAGGGGTCCGATGACAGGAACCTTCTTATACATGGTTCCGACCTCCAGATTATCATCCAGAATACCATGAATATAGTATCCCCATTGAGGGTTAGCAAATATACGGTCAATATAACTTTCTGCCGCACGGCTGTAACCGACCAGGATAACATGCTTCAGGTTATAGCCCTTTCTTCTGGCTGTCTTTAATATATAGGCAAGCAGCATTCTGGCACAGGTATCGATCAGAACATTTACGAACGAGAACAGAATGCCGAACATACGGGATATATCCATCTCTTTTATCATGAATAATATCGCCCAATAAAATACGACACCGACAATATTTGAGAAAGATATATTGAAAAATTCCGCCCATTTCTTCTTATTTCTCTTCGGCGTATAGAGCTTGGACAAAGAATAAATGATGAGATATAACGGTACGATTATAATTAAAAAACGGGCATATACGGGCAGGGGATAGAAGGTCCCTACCTCAGCCGTAAAAAAACGGAGGTGAGTCAGGGGACTGAAGAACCTTAAATAATATGCAATTAAATAGGCAATGATGATGATGCAGGCATCCATCAGGACATGAACTCTATTCAACATTTTCTGATTGTCTTTAATCATTGCAAATGCCACCTTTCATTTCCTGAATTTTGTCAGCTTCTATACTATAATACATGATTGTAGTATTTTCAACAATAAATATTTTCTTAAGATTATCTTGCGGAGTACCGATCAATTTCAGAAATCAGGTGATTTTCTGCCGGTCCCGATGTAAGTATTCTGCACACTTTTTTAAATATTTTTTCACAATCTATACACAAAATACTGATACACTCTAGATATAAACCAAATACAACTATTCGGGTTTTGCTACGCAAAACACCTCGCGGTACCGGCAACTGAATAGTTACAGCCAAACAGACATAAAAACAGCATATGTGATTTTGAAAGGAGAATTCTTATGGACGAAAATGGACGTAATAATATGAATCAGCCGGATTCAAACTATTATAATATAGAGCCGCCGCAGGAAACAAAAGTTCCGGAATACAGTTTCTGGGCGGAACAGATGTCCGGCAGGAATATACATCAGGATAATGCCCCAAGAATTAGCCCGCCCGGTTTTAACTCCTGGGATTACGGGTATCCGTCCGTTAATACCGAGGGAGGAAATGAGCAGATCCCTGGGAAAAAGAAGAAGGGCGGAGCCGTGAAATTTATTCTGAGAGCGGCTTGCTTTGGTGTACTTGCGGGGGCCGGTTTTCTGGGAGCTCTTGCTCTATACCATAAAATTAACCCGGAACCGGAAGAAAGCACGACATTCATATTAGGCAGCGGAAATCAGGATGAGGAGAAGACTCCGAATATTAAGCTGACCGTAGGAAGCACCGAGCCGGGCAATGTGGTGGTGACCCCCAGTGACGCAATCAGCAGCATGGTAGATGAGACAATGCCCTCCATCGTTTCGATTACCAGCATCTCCACCCAGACGGATATGTGGTTTGGTCAGGCATACAACCAGGAGGGGAGCGGTTCCGGCATCATTGTAGGCAAGAACGAGAAGGAGCTGCTCATTGCAACCAACAATCACGTAGTTGCGGGAACGGATAAGATTACAGTAACCTTTATTGACGGCAAGGAGGTAGAAGCAGTAATTAAAGGAACGGATTCTGCTGCAGACCTGGCAGTGGTTACGGTAGATATCTCCGCTATGGAAAGCAATACGATTGATGCAATCAAGATCGCCAAGCTCGGTAATTCGGATGAAGTCAGGGTGGGAGAGATGTCGATTGCCATCGGCAACGCACTTGGTTACGGGCAGTCGGTAACGGTAGGCTATGTCAGTGCCAAGGACAGAAAGGTTGAAGTATCGGATAATTACTCCTACAAGACGATGGTTCTTCTGCAGACGGACGCTGCAATCAATCCAGGCAACAGCGGCGGAGCATTGCTGAACGTCGAGGGAGAGGTAATCGGAATTAATACCGTTAAATATACCTCCAATGAAGTTGAGGGCATGGGGTATGCCATTCCAATCTCCAGGGCCAATCCGATCATCAATGATCTGATGACCCGGGAAATTCTTGATACGAACGAACAGGGCTTCCTTGGCGTAACTCCGACCGATGTTACAGAAGAAATCTCCAAGATGTACAATATTCCGGTGGGTGTATTCCTGTCGGAGGTTGTGAAAGACAGTGCGGCAGAGAAGGCCGGGCTTCTTCAGGGAGATATTATAACAAAAATTAATAAAATAGAGATTACCTCCAGCACCCAGCTGCGGGAACTGGTCTCCAGCATTAAAGCAGGAACGGATATCCAGGTTACCTATATGCGCGGTGAGGATGGCAGTTATAAGGAACATACCGCTACCGTTACCCTGGGATCCAGATCGGAAATACCGGAGCAGTAAAAGATAAATATTTTCCCGTATATAACAACAAAGAAGAGTCTTGAAATTCCCTGGCAGGGGGAAGCTCAGGGCTCCTTTTGTATCCTGAGATATACTATTGTAGGAATGGAACAGATACGATATAATAGGTTTAGACAGTAAAGGAGGCAGGATTAATAATATGAATAAGGATGATCACGATCAGTTTGATAAAGATAAAAACCATGATGATTATGATGAGGTGTGCTATCTTTGCAGAAGACCGGAGAGTGTTGCAGGGAAAATGGTACATATTCCGAATAATATCAGCATCTGCTCTGACTGCATGCAAAAGACCTTTGATACGATTAATAAAGGGGATAACCCGTATTTGGGCATGATAGGGATAACGCCGGATATGCTCCGGATGACCAGCCTTAAAAATGAGATGCCGGAGCCGCAGAAGCTGAAAAAGAAGAGGGCAGCGGAGAACAAAAATCCGGAGGAAGAGGTTTTTGACCGTAAGAAGGTACCGGCTCCCCACATCATTAAAGACAAATTAGACGATTTTATCATTGGCCAGGAACGGGCAAAGAAAGTGATTTCCGTTGCGGTCTATAATCACTATAAAAGGATTGGTTCAATGGCGGACCGGGAGGTCGAGATTGAGAAGTCCAATATGCTGATGATTGGACCGACCGGCAGCGGTAAAACCTATCTGGTAAAGACTCTGGCGAAGCTGCTTAATGTACCCCTGGCTATCACGGATGCCACCTCTCTGACAGAAGCAGGCTATATTGGTGATGATGTGGAAAGTGTCATATCAAAGCTGCTGCAGGCTGCCGGCAATGATGTGGAGAAGGCGGAACGCGGAATTGTATTTATTGATGAGATCGATAAGATAGCCAAGAAGCGTAATACGAACAGCAGGGATGTCAGCGGGGAATCGGTGCAGCAGGGATTGCTTAAACTGCTGGAGGGCAGTGATGTGGAGGTTCCGGTGGGTGCATCCTCAAAAAATGCCATGGTACCTTTAACTACCGTAAATACGGAGAATATTTTATTTATCTGCGGCGGGGCATTTCCGGACCTGGATAAAATCATTAAGTCAAGACTGAATAAGCAGTCTGCCATCGGCTTCAAGGCTGATCTGAAGGATAAGTACGATGACGACATGAATATCATGGATAAAGCCACGGTGGAGGATCTCAGGGAATATGGCATGATTCCGGAGTTTCTGGGCAGGCTTCCTGTCCTGTTCGCATTGCAGGGCCTCACAAAGGAGATGCTGGTAAAGGTGCTGAAGGAGCCGAAAAATGCAATCCTGAAGCAATACCAGAGCCTGCTGGCGATGGATGAGGTGGAGCTTACGTTTGCTCCGGAGGCACTGGAGGCCATCGCGGAGAGGGCCATGGAGAAGAAGACCGGTGCAAGAGCCCTCAGAGCAATTCTTGAGGATATTATGATTGACATAATGTATGAGATTCCGAAGGATGATAATATCGGACGGGTAATCATAACACGGGATTATATCGAAGGGAAAGGAGTTCCCATTATCGAGATGAGGAGCGCAGAAAAGCATAAGCTGCTGGCGTCCAATAACGGATAGGTACGTAAGTACGCTTGGCACAAACGAAGACAAGGGATAGGTACATTGTGTTAGTGCAAAAGAATTATGAAAGAGCCAAAATTCTTAGGAAGAACTGCGAATATTCGCAATGTGAATTTGAAAAGCATTAATTCACATTTGAGGTGCTCATTCTTTGTTCTTCCGGGTATTTGAGATGCCGCATAGCGGCAGCATGGAGGAAACGTATGGGAGATAAATTCATACCGGAAATTGACGGGATTTTAAGAAAGCACATGATAAGAGTACCGAAGGAGATTGATCAGGTCAGCGGGATTCGTATATTCGGAAAGTTAATAAAATCCCTGGCCTTTACCACCGATGTGGCGGTCATTCGCAACTGCAATGCGAATGCGGTGATAGCGGTTTACCCCTTCACGCCGCAGCCCATAATATCGCATTCCATTATCAACTGCTCCGACGTACCGGTGTTTTGCGGTGTCGGCGGAGGCACTACCACCGGAAGAAGAGTGGTAAAGCTTGCAGAGCACGCGGAATTCCAGGGAGCCGTCGGGGTGGTATTAAACGCACCGACACCGAATGAGACAATTGAATTCCTGAAGGAGAAAATAGATATCCCGATCGTAATTACCGTGGTATCGGAAAAGACGGATATCGAGGGAAGGCTGAAAAGCGGCGTGTCGATCTTAAATGTATCGGGAGCTGCCAATACGCCGAAGCTCGTCAGAAAAATCCGGGAGCAGTTCCCTGAGGTTCCGATCATAGCTACGGGAGGACCCACGCCGGATACTATTTTGGAAACGATTGAAGCCGGTGCCAATGCGATTACCTTTACGCCGCCGACCAGCGCGGACATATTTAAAAATTTAATGAATAAATACCGGATAGAGCATTAAGAGGTGAGGATGTGTCAATTTTGAAAATTTTTAAGAAAAAGAGGGTTTTGGAGGAGCTCCCTTTGGAAGCGCAGGCGGAGCCATATCCTGCTGTATCGGAGACAGAACCCAGTGGGGAAGAAGAGTATGAGATCGTAGAGCGGGAAATCCTTCCGGCTAAGATTATTTGCCCCGATTGCGGGGGAATTACTCTGGAGGGTCTCGATTTCTGCGATAAATGCGGCGGCGAATTGTAGTATCAATTGTTATTGACAGTTCAATATTTTATTGACAAAATAAATATTCAAGGTTATGATAGATGCAGAATATAGGCGTTCGGAATGTATAACAGACATTTTCGCTGTTCATCCATAAGGAACGTCTTATTTATACCATTAACAGGACACCGAATTAATACGTTAAAGCGTCAGATGGTTCCGAGGTCCTGATATTACGGGAGGGTAATTATGAAAAAAAGTAAATTATTGTGTCTTACTTTAGTACTGGCTATGGCTGTTGCAGGAATGTCAGCCTGCGGTACCGCTGCCTCCAAGGGCGGCGACAAATTCTATATCGGCGGTATCGGTCCTATCTCCGGCGGAGCTGCTGTATATGGACAGAATGTTAAGAATGGTGCGGAGCTGGCAGTAAAAGAGATCAATGCTGCAGGCGGTATCAATGGCAAGCAGATCGAATTCAAATTCGAAGATGACGAGCATGACGCGGAGAAGGCGGTTAACGCATACAACACTTTAAAGGACTGGGGTATGCAGATCCTTATGGGAACCGTTACCTCCAATCCCTGTAAAGCAGTTGCAGCCGAGACGGTGAAGGATAATATGTTCCAGCTGACTCCTTCCGGTTCTTCCCCTGATTGTATCGTAAATGACAATGCATTCCAGGTATGCTTCAGCGACCCGAACCAGGGTATCGCTTCTGCTGCTTATATTGGTACCAAGGGCCTTGCTTCCAAGGTTGCTGTTATCTATGACAGCTCTGACGTATACTCCTCCGGTATTTATGAGAAGTTTGCATCAGAAGCTAAGAACCAGAGCTTTGAAATCGTTGTTGCGGAAGCATTCACCGCTGACAGCAAATCCGATTTCTTTGTACAGATCCAGAAGGCTAAGGATGCCGGTGCAGAGCTTGTATTCCTTCCTATTTATTATTCTGAAGCTACATTAATTCTTACTCAGGCCGCTTCTCTTGATTATAAGCCGGTATTCTTCGGCTGTGACGGCCTGGATGGTATCCTTGGTGTTGAGAACTTCGATACTACTTTAGCTGAGGGTGTTATGCTTTTAACTCCTTTCGCAGCCGACGCACAGGATGAGGACACCAAGAAATTCGTAGCAGATTATAAGGCAGCATATAATGATACACCGAACCAGTTCGCAGCAGATGCTTATGATGCTATCTATATCATCAAGGCAGCGATCGAGAATGGCAAGGTAACTCCGGATATGAAGGTGAAAGAGATCGGCGATTCACTGAAGGCAGCCATGACACAGATCAGCGTAGACGGTCTGACCGGCGCAGGAATGACCTGGGCGGCAACCGGTGAAGTAAACAAGGCACCTATGGCTGTTGTGATCAAGGACGGCGGCTATGTATCCGTTGAATAAATACAAACCGGCATACGGCTCCGATGGAGTATCCGTATCTGAATTGGTTTGAATTAAATAATATTATAGAATACAAGAAACATACAGAAGGGATGGCAGGGCGTCCCACTGTATGTTTCTTGCATTCATGACTTCGGTTTTTTGAAATATTTGGGTAACAAAGCGGCCGTCAGAGCTGCGGATCAGATAACCATAGCTTTTATATGTAAATAACTGACAAGACATGATTTATAGTTGTAACAGTATCTTCTATATGGTACAATATTTTGCGTAGGCGGGAAGCGAACATTTGCCCGTGGTATGACAACAGTAATAACTCGAAAGGCGTGCATGCTGAGGCATGCGGACGGGGGTAAATATGAGTCTAATTTCTTATTTGATAAAAGGGATCAGCCTTGGCAGTGTATATTCAATCATTGCACTGGGATATACCATGGTTTATGGTATTGCGAAGATGCTGAACTTTGCACATGGCGATGTCATCATGATAGGTGGTTTCATTACATTTACCGTGATGAGTACAATGGGGCTCAGTCCGGTAATTGCGGTAATACTCTCGATCATAATATGCACGGTATTGGGTGTTACGATTGAGCGTGTTGCATATAAACCGCTTCGTAAGGCGTCCTCATTAGCAGTTTTGATTACGGCCATCGGTGTCAGCTATTTGCTGCAGAACATAGCACTTCTTATCTATGGAGCAGATATGAAGACCTTTACATCCGTTATTAAGGTTCCGGTATTAAAGCTGGCCGGAGGGGATCTCCCGATTCCCGGGGAGACTCTGGTAACCATCCCGGTTTGTATTGTAATTATGATAGCATTAACAACCTTTGTTAAAAAGTCCAAGACAGGCCGCGGCATGGTGGCGGTATCCGAGGATAAGGATGCTGCGGTTCTCATGGGTGTCAACGTGAATAAAACCATAGCAATAACCTTTGCAATTGGTTCCGCCCTGGCAGCAGTTGCCAGTGCGCTCCTGTTCTCCTCCTATCCAAGCCTGACTTCCACCTCCGGAGCAATGCCCGGTATCAGGGCCTTTGTCGCCGCGGTATTCGGTGGGATCGGTTCCATACCGGGGGCCATGATCGGTGGAATTCTTCTGGGAATTATCGAGATTTTAAGCCGGGCGTATATCTCCTCTCAGCTGGCGGATGCGATCGTATTTTTAATATTGATACTTGTTCTTCTTGTAAAACCGACCGGTATTCTTGGTAAGAAGATCCATGAGAAAGTGTAGATGCTGCAGAACGGCATCATGGAGGTTAGTGTGAAAAATCGAGATTTTTCACAAAGTGAATTGTTAACAATTCACTTTGCAAATATTGTGCTGGTGCCGGGATTCGCGGGCATCGGCAGCATGGAGGATTAAGATGATTAAGAAATGGAATCAAATAAATAAATCCACCCGTTACAATCTCATAACAGTTGGTATAATCGCAATTATATATGTCATCTGCCGGCTGATGATTGCGGCAGGGGCAATGTCAAATCTGATGCAGGGACTATTGGTTCCGATTTGCTATTACTCCATTTTAGCGGTATCCTTAAATCTTACCGTAGGTATTCTTGGCGAACTGAGTTTAGGCCATGCAGGCTTTATGTGTATTGGTGCTTTTACCAGTGCCTTCTTCTCTAAGGTTATGAAAACGGCAATTCCAAACGGTTTTCTCCGGTTTACGCTGGCAATCCTGATCGGTGCCGTTGCTGCCGCATTATTCGGTATCCTGATCGGAGTCGTCGTACTGCGTCTTCGCGGAGACTATCTGGCTATCGTAACACTGGCCTTTGGCGAAATCATCAAGAATGTTATTAACGTATTATATATTGGCTTGGACAGCAAGGGCTTTCATTTCTCCATAAAGAATTCCATGTCCCTGAATCTGAAAGAGGGCGGAGAAATCATCGTCAATGGGGCAAAGGGTATTACCGGTGCTCCGAATGATACGACCTTTACCATCTCCATAATATTGCTGGCTGCTATTTATATGATTATTGTCAATCTCGTAAATTCCCGTTCCGGACGTGCCATCATGGCAATCAGGGATAACCGGATTGCGGCGGAATCGGTTGGAATAGACATCACAAGATTTAAAATTCTGGCATTTGCAATATCGGCAGCGATGGCAGGTATTGCAGGTGTACTTTACGCACATAACTTATCGAGTCTGGTGGCAACACCAAAGAATTTTGGTTATAACCAGTCGATTATGATCCTGGTATTTGTTGTACTTGGCGGGATCGGAAATATCCGAGGCTCCATCATAGCTGCACTCGTCCTGACACTGCTGCCGGAATATCTGCGTTTCCTGCAGAATTACCGTATGCTGATTTACGCGATTGTGCTTATCGTAATGATGATTTTCAATTGGAATCCCCGTTGCATTGCATGGCGCAAGAATCACCGGCTTAAGGATATGATCGCTTTGCTTACCGGTAAAAGAAAGAGGGAGGCTTAAGATATGGATATGTTAACTGTTAAAAATCTGGGTATCTCCTTTGGCGGCTTACGGGCGGTTGATTCCTTTAATATAACGATCAAGAAGGGTGAGCTATATGGATTGATCGGTCCGAACGGAGCCGGCAAGACTACCGCCTTCAACCTTCTGACCGGTGTTTATAAGCCGGATGCAGGTCAGATTATTCTGGATGGTGCAAACATAACCGGGCTCAGCACAATTGATATCAATAAAGCGGGTATCGCAAGGACCTTCCAGAATATCCGCCTTTTTAAGAATATGTCCGTTCTGGATAATGTTAAGATCGGTCTCCATAATGAGTACAGGTATTCGACTGCGGGCGGGATCCTTCGTCTTCCCTCCTTCTTCCGGACGGAAAAGAAGATGAATGAGCGGGCACTCGATATCCTGAAGGTATTGGACCTGGATAAGGAAGCAGGTCTTCTCTCGGCAAATCTTCCGTACGGGAAGCAGAGAAAGCTGGAGATTGCAAGAGCGCTGGCGACGAATCCCAAGCTGCTCCTGCTGGATGAACCGGCGGCAGGAATGAATCCTTCCGAGACGGAAGAATTGATGGAGACAATTACTCTGATCCGAAAGAAGTACGATGTAACCATTCTGTTGATTGAGCATGACATGAAGCTGGTTGCCGGTATCTGTGAGAAGATATTCGTGTTGAATTTCGGTATGGAGCTGGCGAATGGTCTGCCCGGTGATGTACTTCATAATCCGGAAGTCATCAAGGCTTATCTGGGAGCTTAACAACAAGCGATAATATATAGTAAACATAGAGATTGCAAAATTTCGGGAGGGAAGTTCCTCCTGTAAGCAAGGAGGATTTAGAAATGCCCATGCTGGAAGTGAGAAATTTACAGGTATATTACGGGGTGATTCAGGCCCTTAAGGATATCTCCTTTGATGTAAATGAGGGAGAGGTCATAGCCTTAATCGGTGCCAACGGAGCCGGAAAGACAACAATACTTCATACCGTTACCGGCCTGATTGCAGCAAAGAGCGGTCAGGTGGTTTTTGAGGGAACCGACCTGCAGAAAATTCCTGCCCACAGGATCGTATCACTGGGAGTTGCTCATGTTCCCGAGGGAAGGCGGGTATTTTCTCAATTAACGGTATATGAGAATCTTCTGATGGGCGCCTACACCCGTAAAAATCAAGAAGAGATCGCAGCCTCCCTGGAAAATGTATATAAGAGATTCCCCAGGCTGAAGGAAAGAAGGAATCAGCTGGCCGGCACCTTAAGCGGTGGTGAGCAGCAGATGCTTGCCATGGGACGGGCCTTAATGTCCCGCCCCAGGATCATTTTGATGGATGAACCCTCAATGGGGCTGTCTCCCATACT
Organism: Bacillota bacterium; assembly: GCA_023423335.1. Lineage (GTDB taxonomy): Bacteria > Bacillota > Clostridia > Lachnospirales > Lachnospiraceae > Mobilitalea. Next base: position 88,198 of record JAFAFU010000014.1, read on the forward strand.
TGTTGAAGAGATTTTTGATATTATCAAGGAGATCAGCCAGAGCGGCACCACAGTTCTTTTGGTGGAACAGAACGCGAAGAAAGCATTATCTATCGCTAACCGTGCATATGTATTAGAGACGGGAAAAATCGTACTGGATGGCGATGCAAAGAGGCTGATGGATGATGAATCCGTTAAGAAGGCTTATTTGGGAGAATAATATGAATTATAAAATATATAATTCACACTTCAAAGTTTGTACCTGTGTAATCAAAGCGTGCATGCACGCTTAGCACAAACTGACACGAAGGGCGGAAATAGGGGGTAGAAAGGAGGGCAATATGAATAAGTATGTGATTACGATTGCAAGAGGCTATGGCAGCGGAGGAAGAACTATAGGTAAGATGCTGTCCGAGGAACTGGGGATTCCTTACTATGACAGGGATCTTCTGAGACTGGCTTCCGATGACAGTGGAATCAATGAACAATTATTTGCTAAAGCAGACGAAAAGCTGAAGAAGAGCCTGCTGTTTCGAATTGCCAGCAAGGTCTATAAGGGAGAATTAATTCCTCCGGACAGTGACGATTTCGTATCCAATGACAATCTGTTTAACTATCAGGCAAAAATAATCAAGGAATTGGCGGAGACAGAATCCTGTATCATCATCGGCCGTGCAGCGGATTTTGTGCTTAAGGACGATAAGAATGTCGTCAAACTGTTTGTTCATGCTCCCTTACGGGACTGTATCAATACTTTGAAGGAGATGACCGGAAACCCGGAAAAGGAGATTGAAAAGACGATTGCCTCCATCGACAAGCACAGAGCGGATTATTATAAGTACTATACGGGCAGGAACTGGGAAGATGCGAAGAACTATGATCTTTGCCTCAACAGCAGTCAGCTGGGATTCAGTAAATGTGTGGAAATCGTAAAGGCTTACCTGGATATCCGTTTCCGTTAAACAATAAATGCTTCCGCTTATGAATTGCGAACTTTAAGTAAGCTGATTTTATAAAATGGGCTGCTGCACAAAGGGCTGACCGGAGTCTCCTGCTCCGTTACGCTATGGTGCTGCGGCCCCTTTGCGTATGAATATAAAGCATGAGAGAAGTATAATTATTCACAAATTGGTATTGCTTAGTAATTTGGAGTATGCTATACTTTAACCCAAAAAACAGGCTCAGAAGACTGCAAGGAAAGAGGGGTAGGCTATGATATCAGATAAAATGGTCGGGTTGGTTAAGAACAGCTCGGTAATCCGTGCAATGTTTGAAGAAGGAAAACGTTTGGCCGGTATTTATGGCGCAGAGAATGTATATGATTTCAGTCTGGGAAATCCAAGTGTGGAGCCGCCGGCCCAGATCAAAGAAGCGCTGCTGCAGGTGATCCGGGAGGAAAATCCCAAGCTGGTCCACGGATATATGAATAATTCCGGCTACGAGGATGTCAGGGAGAGGATTGCTTCCTCCATTAATAAGAATCATGGCACCGGCTTTGGCACCGAGAATATTATAATGACGGTTGGAGCTGCAGGAGGACTGAATGTCATACTTAAGACCCTTTTAAATCCCGGAGATGAGGTGGCGGTATTTGCTCCTTTTTTTGGGGAATATCGCAATTATGTAAGTAATTATGACGGTAATCTGATTGTAATATCACCGGATACGGCAAGCTTCCAGCCGAATCTGGAGGAATTTGCGGATAAGCTTAGTCCCAGGACAAAGGCGGTTATCGTGAATACGCCGAACAATCCTACGGGGGTGGTATATTCCGAGGATACCGTAATGCGGCTGGCAGATACTTTAAATAAGAAACAAAAGGAATTCGGGACCTCCATTTATCTGATCTCGGACGAGCCCTACCGTGAGCTCGCATATGACGGCGTGAAAGTTCCGTATATTACAAAATATTATAATAACACCGTAGTAGGTTATTCCTTCAGCAAGTCCTTATCTTTACCGGGAGACCGGATCGGTTATCTGGTTATACCGAAGGAAGTGGACGATTTTGCTGATATGGCGGCTGCGGCCAATGTGGCTAACCGGATTCTGGGATATGTCAATGCGCCGTCCCTAATTCAGCGGGCTGTGGCAAGATGCCTGGATGCCGGGGTGGACCTGGAAATCTACAACCGTAACCGTGAGCTGCTTTACAATTCTTTAGTGTCCTACGGTTATCAGTGCGTGAAGCCGCAGGGAGCCTTCTACCTCTTTGTCAAGGCCTTTGGGGACAATGACCAGGCCTTCGCTGAAGCAGCTAAGAAGTATAACATTCTGATTGTTGCCGGTTCTGCTTTCGGATGTCCCGGTTATTGCCGAATCGCATATTGTGTGGATTATGATATGATAAAGCGTTCATTACCCGGATTTCAGAAGCTGGCGGAGGAATATTCATGAAGCCTTGGGAAAGTAATATCAGAAAGATTGTTCCTTATGTTCCGGGGGAACAGCCGAATATAACCGGTATGATAAAGCTGAATACGAATGAGAATCCATATCCGCCGGCTCCGGGAGTGAAGAAGGTACTGCAGGGGATGGATGCCGATGCTCTGCGTCTGTATCCCGATCCGGCCATATCCGGGCTGACGGAGGAATTGGCTGCTTTCTATCATCTGGATAAGGATATGGTATTTGCCGGTGTCGGATCGGATGATGTTCTTGCCGTGGCTTTCATGACCTTCTTTAATTCCGATAAACCCATCCTGTTCCCGGACATTACGTACTCCTTCTATCCGGTTTGGTGTGACCTGTTCCGAATTCCTTACCGGACACCTGCGCTGGATAATAATTTTCGCATTGTAAGAGAGGACTATTACCGGGAGAACGGCGGTGTGGTTATAGCCAATCCCAATGCGCCGACAGCATATTATGAAGAATTGTCATTTATAGAGGATATCATCAGGCATAACCAGGCTTCCGTGGTCATCATGGATGAGGCTTATGTGGATTTTGCGGGACAATCTGCGGTAGAGCTGATCAGAACCTACGAGAACCTGCTGGTGGTTCAGACCTTCTCTAAGGCCCGTTCCATGGCGGGAATGAGAATAGGCTATGCGATGGGTAATCCGAAGTTAATTAAAGCCCTGAACGATGTAAAGTACTCCATTAATTCCTATACCATGAACCGTGCTGCCATTCTGGCAGGGATGGAAGCGGTAAGGGATTCGGAATATTTTTATGAGGGAATTAGAAAAATAAAAGAGACCAGGGCGTGGGCAGCGGATATATTCCGATCCCTGGGTTTTTCCATGCCGGAATCCGGAGCAAATTTTTTATTCGTTACCCATGAGAGAATTCCGGCAGGAGAAATATTTCGGGCATTAAAGGAACAGAATATTTTTGTTCGTTATTTTGACCTGCCCCGAATCAATAACTACCTGCGAGTAACCATCGGCACCAGGGAGGAAATGGGAAAACTCTTTACCTTCCTGAAGGAATATATATCAAAATATGATGGATAGATATAACAGCTGCAAACAGACTTCATATGATACAAATTACCCCTGTTAATCATACTCCCTATGGTATATAGTAATGATGTCGAATGATTTATTAAACCCGATAGAGGAGGAGAGTTTAATAGTGAAGATATTACTGGCCGAAGACGATTTTGCAAGCAGAAAGTTTATGATGAGATTTTTATCCAAGTATGGAGAATGTGATGTTACCGTTGACGGAGTGGAAGCGGTGGAAGCATTCACCATGGCTTTGGAAAGTAATGAGGGGTATGAACTGATATGTCTGGATATCATGATGCCGATCCTTGATGGTTATCAGGCACTTCAGCAGATCAGAGAGATTGAAACGAAATATAATGTTTCCGAGAGTAATCGGGCTAAGATAATTATGACGACTGCATTGAACGAGAGACGGAATGTTACGAAAGCTTTTGGTCTTGGCTGTACGGCTTATGCGGGAAAACCGATTGATCAGGAAAAGTTTGAAAATGTTCTGCGTAAGCTGGAACTGATTTAAGCTTGGGAGAATGCAATGAATTATCAAAAAGAGCTGGATAACATCATAGAGAAGCTTAATTCATCCGATCCTCCCAAAAAGCTGTTGATCCATAGCTGTTGTGCACCTTGCAGCAGCTATGTTTTAGAGTATTTGTCGGATTATTTTGAGATTACCGTCTTTTATTACAATCCGAATATCTATCCTGAAGAGGAATATAATAGAAGGGTAGAGGAACAGCAGAGGCTTATCAATTCGATGCCGCTTAAGCATCGGGTGCTTTTCCGGCAGGGAGAGTATCTGCCGAAGGAATATTACGGATATGTGAAGGGTTTGGAGGAAGAACCGGAAGGAGGGGAGAGATGCTTCCGGTGCTACCGTATGAGGTTAAGGGAAGCTGCCAGACTGGCAAAGGAAGACAGCTTTGATTTTTATACAACAACATTATCCATCAGCCCGCATAAGAAGGCTGAGAAGCTGAACGAGATCGGAAACGAGCTGGCGAAAGAATTCGGAGTGAAATATCTGCCTTCCGATTTTAAGAAGAAGAACGGTTATCGGCGTTCCATCGAACTGTCAAAAGAATATGATTTGTACCGGCAGGATTACTGCGGCTGTATTTTCTCCAGGAAAGAGCGGGAACGTTCGCAGCCGGAAGCCGGTTCGTCTAAAGACCAATGATACAGCATACTAGTGATACAGTGCAAATTGTATGCCGCTGAAGCGGCAGATGGAGGTTAATATGAGATGTCCTTCATGCGGAAATGATTATTGCCATCTGATCGAAGAATCTGAGACACATATGAAGGGGTATGGTATCTTTAAAGGCTGCTGCGGATACCTGATCCTTGGTCCGATTGGCTGGTTATGCGGTCTGTGCGGTATGGGAGAGGGATATACCAGGAGAAAAAGCTATTGGATTTGTGACCGGTGCGGCAGGAAGTTCCGTGTATAAATACCGCCGTTAAATAAAGTGCGCCCGGCGTACAGGAAGAAGTAGAACGAATGCGATGAGAAGGGGATGGGAGACGGTTGGCTGCGGAGGATAACTATAAAGAGAAGGATTCCTACCGACGGTGGCGCCGTATGATGGAGCTGGGTGCCGTAACCGGATGCCATCAGAAGCCGGAGAGGAGCTTTTATGTCTGTGGGTATCAAATGCCGGTCTGTGCCCGGTGCACCGGAGTCATTTTGGGATATCTGATTGCGATACCATTGTATGCAAGGAAGGGGTTGCATTTCATTCTTTCCCTGGCAGGCGGTTTTATCATGCTGACCGACTGGATGCTGCAGCAGAGTAAAATCAGGGAGTCAAATAATATAAGAAGACTGCTGACCGGCTTTTTTGGCGGCTTTGGAATTATGTCAATACAGTTGCATTTCATAAAGCGTTTCGTCATGTTGCTAAGAAGATAAAAACTAAGTTAATGATTAGAGGATGGAATAGGCCGTAAGGTAACTGCACAGCAGTATATCTTCCGGTCTTTTTCTTCGTAGGGCGGTTTGTGAAGGTACTAATTTTATATCATACGACGGTTGACAAAGAAGGTCCCGGAGTCTATAATATCATGGTAAATGATAATTATTATCAGTTAGAAAATTTTTCTAAATAAGAAAGATAGGGACTGGAAAATAACGGTCAGATTATGCAAAGTTAATATATTTACATAAGGATGGAGAGGATGTTCATTTATGACATTAGGGAATGCTGGAATTGGAGGAAGCTATCGGGTTAACTCCATGGATTTGGACACCGTAACAATGAGAAGACTCGGTGCTATGGGTTTGACAAAGGGTACCGGCATCAAGCTGCTAAACTGCAATCATGGGGGCTCCGTGATTATCATGGTCCGGGGCAGCAGGCTGGCCGTCGGTAAAAAAATTGCTGAATCAATTGAGATGGAGGAAGCATAGTGTAAAGAAAAACATCTTTACAAAGCATAGCGGCATCATGGAGGTTATATATGAAGAAAGAGATTCAAGTTGGCTTTGTCGGTAACCCGAACTGCGGTAAAACAACCTTATTCAATGCTTATACGGGGGCCAATCTAAAGGTGGCTAACTGGCCGGGAGTAACGGTTGAGAAAAAAGAAGGAGCCTTTAAATATCATGACACCAAATTCAAGCTTGTGGATTTACCCGGAATTTACAGCCTTACCTCCTATACGATGGAAGAGAGGCTTACCAGGGAATACATCCTGGATTCCGACGTCGATGTGATTGTTAATATAGTGGATGCCTCAAGTCTGGAACGTAACCTGTATCTGACCCTGCAGCTGATTGAGCTTGGAAAACCGGTTATTCTTGCCCTGAATATGATGGATATCGTTGAGGAACGGGGGATGGAGATTGATCTCCACCGCCTTCCGGAGATGCTGGGTATTCCGGTCATTCCGGTATCAGCCAGGAAGAAAACAGGACTGGATATCCTTATGCATACGGCAGCTCATCATAAGGACAGATATCTGGATACTAATATAGAACACCATCACGGCAGTATTAAGAAGGCAGGGACCAGGCATAGGCACGAGCATCATAAGGAGTTCCCTGTCGTATACAAGGATGAGATGGAAGATAAAATTGATGAAGTCATGGAACTTTTAAGGAAGCGGTATGGAAAGCTCGGTAATCTGCGCTGGCACGCGATTAAAATTCTGGAGGGGGATAAAACCGTCATGGGGCGGTATCCCTTAGAGCTGAAGGACATTCTGGACCGCAGCTATGAGGAAGATATTATAAGCCAGAAATATGATTTTATTGAAGAAATTGTGGAAGAGGTATTGGTCAATAAAAGCACAAAGGCGGCGTCCACAGACCGGACGGACAGAATTCTGACCCACCCCGTATTGGGTCTGCCGATTTTTCTTGGGATTATGGCACTGGTATTCCTGCTTACCTTCCAGGTAGGAGACTTTGTTAAGGGATATTTTGAGACCTGCCTGGACGCTTTCTCAGGGACGGTACTTCATCTGTTGGAAGGAGCAGGAACAAGTGAAGTCCTTACCTCTCTCATTGTGGATGGCATTATTGCAGGCGTAGGCGGAATTCTTACCTTCCTGCCGAACATCTTTATTTTATTTCTGGCGCTGGCGTTTCTGGAGGACAGCGGCTATATGTCCCGAGTGGCCTATGTTATGGATGGAATTATGGGTAAGCTCGGACTCTCCGGAAGGGCATTCATCCCTATGCTGCTGGGCTTCGGATGTACCGTACCGGCGATTATGGCCTCCAGATCCCTGGAAAATATGCAGGACAGAAGAAAAACCATTCTTGTTACCCCCTTTATGTCCTGCAGCGCAAGGCTGCCTATCTACGTCTTGTTTTCCGAGTTATTCTTCGGAAGGTATGCGATGCTGGCTGCCTATTCGATGTACCTGATCGGCATTGCGGTGGCGATTATTGTGGCATTTGTGATGCATAAGAATACGGAGCTAAAATCAGTCAATACCCTGTTAATCGAGCTGCCGGAATATAAGGCTCCGAATGCAAGGACGATTCTGATCTATGTCTGGGAAAAGGTGAAGGAATACCTGACGAAAGCGGGCACGACGATATTTGCGGCTTCCGTAATCATCTGGTTTATTCTGAACTTCGGTCCGGGCGGTATGGTAGCGGATATGTCGGAAAGCTTTGGCGCTGTCATCGGAAAAAGACTTTCCCCTATTCTGGCGCCGGCCGGCCTTGGAATGTGGCAGATTGCAGTTGCCCTTATCTCAGGCGTCGCTGCCAAAGAAGTAGTGGTTTCAAGCTTTAGTGTGCTCTTCGGTGTCTCGAATATTACTTCACCGGAGGGGATGGCAAATCTGTCCGAGGTATTATCCGGCATCGGCTTTGGAGCACTCAATGCATATTCCCTCATGGTGTTCAGTCTTCTGTACATACCCTGCGCGGCTACGATCGGTGTTATCCAGAGGGAAATGAGATCCGCCAAATGGACGATTTTCACCATTCTGTTCCAGTTGTTCGTAGCTATGCTGATTTCTACGCTGGTGTACCAGATCGGAAGCCTGTTTATGTAATACATAATTTAATACCTGAATCAATGATACAAGTCAAAAGTTTTACAGAAGGTCTCTATTGGGCGGCTCTGTGGAACTTTTTTTCTTAATTCATCAAAATAAAAAAGGAAATGGGAAGACCTTGTAGAATATTAGTAGTATAGGTGTAAATTCGTCTTATGAATATTTAGAGAAATAATCAGGCATATTAATTACCTTCAACCTGGACGTTGTGCTGATGGACGCCCAAATCCGTGAGTATCGGCAGAGAGGGAGGTTAGGTTGAAAAGAAGTACATTTTTTAAAAAGCGAATTAAGTAATTCGCTTTGCAAAACAGCACCTGCGTGCTTTTCGCAAAGTATTTGTGCCGCCTGTAGGGCGGCAGATGGGAGTTGTTATGGATCACGAGATGAATATCAGACAGAAGCTGGAACTCAGGGAACACGAGATCTTAAGCCCCTATGCTGCGTTTTCCGACTGCTCCAGAGGAAGGGATACCGAAGAGGATCCCTGCGATATCCGGCCGGTTTATCAGAGAGACCGGGACAGAATTATTCATTCCAAGGCCTTTCGCAGGCTTAAGGATAAGACTCAGGTGTTTTTGGCTCCTGAGGGGGACCATTACCGGACCAGGCTGACCCATACATTGGAGGTTTCCCAGATTGCGCGAACGATAGCGAAGGCGCTTAGATTAAATGAAGATCTGACCGAAGCGATTGCTTTGGGCCATGACCTTGGACATACTCCCTTCGGTCATGCGGGAGAGAGGGCCTTGAACCGGATATGTCCGGACGGTTTTGAACACCACCTGCAGAGTATCCGGGTTGTGGAGCATTTAGAAAAGCGCGGGAGGGGACTGAACCTTACCTGGGAGGTCCGGGACGGGATCAGAAATCATCAGACCGCAGGAAAGCCTTCAACCCTGGAAGGGAAGATTGTCAGGCTTAGCGATAAGATTGCTTATATTAATCATGATATCGATGATGCGATCCGCGGGCAGATTATATCGGAAGAGGATATCCCGAAGGAATATACGGATGTTCTCGGACACAGCCTTGAGGAACGCCTGAATACCATAATCCATGATATTGTTTCTAACAGTGAGGATATGAATGATATTATTATGTCTCTGGAGATTGAACAAAGCATGAAGAAGCTCCGGACTTTCATGTTTGAGAGCGTTTACCTGAACAAGAGGGCGAAAAGCCAGGAGGAACAGGCAGAGCGGTTATTGGAGCAATTATTTAAATATTATATAGAACACTTGGAGCAGTTGCCGGAGGAGTTCAATATCCGAAGAGAACAGACGAAGGAGCCCCCTTATCAGGTGGTCTGTGATTATATTGCAGGGATGACGGACCGTTACGCAGTGACAAAATTTAAGGAACTGATGATTCCATCCGCCTGGAGTGTATATTAAAATACGGTCAGTCAGACAGTGCGCCGCAAATAAATCGGTGGGAGGAGTGCAGATTGTTTTATCCGGATGAACTGGTAGAAGAGATCAGGAGCAGAAGTGACATTGTAAATATTATCGGCTCCTACATAAGATTGCAGAAAAAGGGAAGCAACCATATGGGGCTTTGTCCGTTCCATAATGAAAAAACACCGTCCTTCTCCGTAAGCTCTTCCAAGCAGATGTATCATTGCTTCGGATGTGGTGTGGGCGGCAATGTGTTCACCTTCATAATGGAATATGAGAATTACACCTTTTTGGAAGCATTACGCTTCCTGGCAGAGAAGGCGGGAATTCAGCTTCCGGAACAGGAGTATTCCGAGGAAGCAAAGAAACAGGCGGATTTAAAAGGCCGGCTGCTGGAGGTCAATAAGGAGGCGGCCAAGTATTTCTATTTCCAGCTGAAATCCTCCCGCGGGCAAGCAGCCCATGAGTATCTGATCAACCGCGGATTGACGGAAGAGACCATCAAGCAGTTTGGGCTGGGTTATGCGAATAAGTACAGTGATGATTTATATAAGTACCTGAAAGGGCTGGAATATGAGGATGAATTCTTAAAACAGTCCGGTCTGGTATCCATCGATGAGAAGAGGGGAGGCCATGATAAGTTCTGGGATCGGGTCATGTTTCCGATCATGGATGCAAATCATCGGGTGATCGGCTTTGGCGGCCGTATTATGGGAAACGCAGGGAATGAAGTGCCGAAATACTTAAATTCCCCGGAGACAAGAATCTTTGATAAGAGCAGGAATCTTTACGGCCTTAATTTTGCCCGGACCTCCAGAGCAGCCAATTATCTGATCTGTGAGGGGTATATGGACGTCATTGCGCTGCACCAGGCAGGCTTTACGAATGCGGTAGCTTCCCTGGGCACGGCATTTACCGTATTCCATGCCAACCTTCTAAAGCGGTACACGAATGAGGTGCTTCTTACCTTTGACAGTGATGAAGCCGGAACCCAGGCGGCACTGCGGGCTATACCGATATTAAAGGAAGCGGGCCTGGCCGTGAAGGTGGTCAATATGAGGCCCTATAAGGATCCGGATGAATTCATCAAGGCACTGGGAGCAGAGGAGTACCGGAAACGGATGGCGGAAGCAAAGAACGGCTTTTATTTTGAGATAGAAGTTCTGCAGAAAAATTATGATCTGAATGATCCTGAACAGAAGACAAGGTTCTTTCATGAGACAGCAAAAAAGCTTCTTGGATTTTCGGAGGAGCTGGAGCGCAATATCTATATCGATGCCGTGGCCAGGACCTATCAGGTTGATGTAGAGCTGCTTCGACGCCTGGTGAACAGGTTCGGCTCCCAGATAGTAGTTGGTGCGAATGATTCAAAGGAAGTCCGCAGTGCGGCGGGGAAGCACCGGAAGGGACCGGAGGATGGCATATCCAAATCCCAGAAGCTGATGCTGACCTGGCTAACCTCGGACAACTCCCTTTTTGAAAAGGTGAAGGGATTGCTGGGACCGGAGGATTTTACTGAGGGAATCTATTCCGAGGTAGCCCGTCTGGTTTTTCAGGAATATGAGACAGAGAGAAAGGTGCTGCCGGCAAAGATTATCAACTGCTTTCAGAGCAAGGAGGAGCAGTCGGAGGCTGCCGCTTTGTTTACGGCAGGGATCCAGGGTGATATGAATGAGGGAGATCTTCGGAAGGCTCTGATTGATACGATGCTACGGCTTAAGGAAAACAGTCTGGACAAGCAGAGCATTATGGCGATTGAAGTAAATGACACCGCCCTGTTGCAGAAGATTATTATGCAGAAAGCGGAGCTTAAGAAAAATATTTTAAATCGGATGACATAGAGCGGCGGGTGTGCCCGGATAGCAGGAATTGCATATTTCATCAAATGATGGTTAGAATATAAAAAGAGTTTAAGAAGGAAGGATTATCTATGGACGAAAATATTGCAAAATTTACGGAAAGGCTGAAGGAATTGCTGGTCTTTGCGGAGAAGAAAAAGAATGTCTTGGAATTTCAGGAGGTCAATGATTTCTTCGCTGATATGGAGCTTGATCCGCAGCGGATCGAGAAGATATATGACTATCTGGACAAGCATAACGTGGATGTCTTAAGAATCTCGGAAGAGGATGAAGAGGATATCATTCTGGATGAGGATGAAGAACTGGAGCCCATAGATTTAACCATTCCTGAAGGTATAAATATCGAAGATCCGGTTCGTATGTATCTGAAGGAGATCGGTAAGGTACCGCTTCTGAATGCCGACGAGGAGATTGAGCTGGCCAGAAGGATGGAGGACGGAGATGATTATGCGAAGAAGAGGCTGGCAGAGGCTAACCTCCGTCTGGTTGTCAGTATTGCAAAGCGTTATGTCGGCAGAGGGATGTTATTCCTGGATCTGATCCAGGAGGGAAACCTTGGCCTGATCAAGGCAGTGGAGAAGTTCGATTACCGTAAGGGATATAAATTCAGTACTTATGCTACCTGGTGGATCAGGCAGGCAATTACGAGAGCCATCGCCGACCAGGCAAGGACAATCCGTATTCCTGTTCATATGGTGGAAACCATAAATAAATTAACCCGTGTTCAGAGACAGCTCCTGCAAGAACTGGGCAGGGAGCCTTCCCCGGAGGAAATCTCCGAGGTTATGAATATGCCGGTAGACCGTGTCCGTGAGATTCAGAAGATCTCCCAGGAGCCGGTATCCTTAGAGACTCCGATCGGGGAAGAAGAGGACAGCCATCTGGGAGACTTTATCCAGGATGATAATGTTCCGGTACCTGCGGATGCGGCAGCATTTACTTTGCTCAAGGAACAGCTGGTAGAGGTGCTTGGAACCCTGACGGAAAGGGAGCAGAAGGTTTTGCGCCTGCGTTTCGGTCTTGATGATGGACGAGCCCGCACCCTGGAGGAGGTGGGTAAGGAATTCAATGTAACGAGAGAGCGTATTCGTCAGATCGAAGCAAAAGCGCTCAGAAAGCTCAGACATCCGAGCCGCAGCAGAAAGTTAAAGGATTATCTGGAGTAGGAGGGATACCTCCTCACTGATTCTATATACAAGGGCTGTTGTATATAGGACGTTCGGATATTAGAGGCATCTTATACTTCCTTCACACATAGCGTGTATCTACCAGGAAGCGTAGGGTGCCTCTTACTGTGCTATTCGTATGAGGCGGCGGCTCCTTGATTAACACTTGGCAAATAATATATAGATATGGTAACATTATGGTAAGTGTATTGACGGTATAGATATAACTGGTCTTAAGCTTAGTAAATAATGACGATTTGGAGAGGTATCATGCAGCTATCAAAACGATTACAGGCAATAGCAGATTTTGTGACACCGGGAAACCGAGTTGCGGATGTCGGTTGCGACCATGCTTATATTTCAATTCATCTGGTTAAGGAGGCGCGGTCTCCCCATATCATAGCCATGGATATTAACCAGGGACCGCTTGACCGTGCCAGGAATAACATTGAGAGATACGGATATACCGGTCGGATTGATCTGCGAAGATCCAACGGTCTGCAGAAGTTAATTCCGGGAGAAGCGGATACCGTTCTGATTGCCGGGATGGGAGGAGCACTGACCAGGCAGATCCTTACCGATCGTCTGGAGGTGCTGGCCGGTGTGCGGGAGTTGATTCTGCAGCCCCAATCGGAAATCAACCTGGTCAGGGAAGCCTTGGGAGAATTGGGATTTCTGATTACGGAGGAGAATATGCTGAAAGAGGACGGGAAATATTATGTCTGTATGAAGGCGGCCGCAAAAGGTCTGGTGTCAGGGCAAAGTTCCTATGAGCTGAACAGGGAGGAGCATTATTATTACGGCAGACTTCTGCTGGAACATAAAAACCCTGTACTTTATGAATACCTCCTTCAGGAGAAACAGCAATGTGAGAATATTTACAGTACTTTAATTGCATTTCCTACGGCACAGTCCATACTTCGCCAGAGGGAGATCTGTGCCGAACTTAAATTGATTGAGCAGGCATTTGAATATTATTAAGACACAAAGAAAACAGGTTTACAAATTTTTATGCCGCTGCCGGGCGGCGGAATGGAGATATCTATGAATCAGGTTGTCAAGGTAGAAATCAATGGAGTGGTAAGGGAATATCCTCAAAACATCAGCTTAGGGGAGATTGCCAAGACATACAGGAAGGATTTTACCGCCGATATCATTCTGGCATTCGTGAATAATAAGCTGAGAGAATTATTTAAACCCATCACGGCCGATTGCAAGGTCTGTTTTGTCACAACGAAGGAGGATGCCGGACACAAGACCTATATGCGTGGTATGATCTTGATCATGCTGAAGGCATTTTATGCGGAGTTTGGTGCCGAGAATGTGAATAAGGTTTCGGTGGAATATTCCATTGGTGACGGGCTTTACTGTGATTATGACGGAAAGGTGCCGATTACGGAGGAAAAACTGGAAGCTGTCAGGAAGCGGATGAGAGATATCATAGCAAGGGATATACCATTTATGAAGAGAAGCATCGGAACAGACGATGCGATTGATTTGTTCCGGAAGTACCGGATGTATGATAAGGAGAAGCTGTTCCGGTATCGTAGGGTATCCAAGGCCAATATCTATAATCTGGACGGGTTCGAGGATTATTACTACGGTTATATGCCGCCCAGCACCGGAATGCTGAAATATTTTGATCTGGCAGCCTATGATGAAGGCTTTGTTCTTATAATTCCGAACGAGAAATCACCGGCTGAAGTGGGTCGGTTTGTGCCCCACAAAAAGCTTTTTTATACATTAAAGGAGTCGAACGCGTGGGCAAAGATGATGGAAATAGAGAATGTCGGAGCCCTGAATGATATCATTGCCAAAGGGAAACTGAATGATCTTATACTGGTGCAGGAAGCTCTGCAGGAGATGAAGATCAGTAAGATTGCAGAGGCCATTAAGAGCGCCGGGGGTAAGAAGTTCATCATGATTGCAGGCCCGTCCTCTTCGGGAAAGACTACTTTTTCCCACAGGCTTTCCATCCAGTTGCAGGCCCATGGACTTATACCCCATCCGATTGCTGTGGATAATTACTTTGTAGATCGGGAAAAGACTCCGAGGGACGAGAAAGGGAATTTTAATTTTGAATGCCTGCAGTCCATCGATATAGAACAATTCAACAAGGATATGACGGAGCTGATGAATGGCAATACGGTAGATCTCCCGATATTTAATTTCATATCGGGGAAAAGAGAATATAAGGGAAACTATCTGAAGCTGGGAACGGATGATATTCTGGTCATTGAGGGGATCCACGGACTGAATGATGCGCTTTCCTATTCTCTGCCCAGAGAGAGTAAATATAAGATTTATATCAGCGCACTTACCCAGCTTAATATTGATGAACATAACCGGATACCTACAACCGACGGCAGACTGCTGCGGCGTATGGTAAGGGATGCCAGGACCAGAGGTGCCTCCGCGAAAACTACGATTAATATGTGGCCGTCTGTTCGAAAGGGAGAAGAGGAGAATATTTTTCCGTTTCAGGAGGATGCGGATATCATGTTTAATTCCGCGCTGATTTACGAACTGGCTGTACTGAAGCAGTATGCGGAACCTATATTATTCGGAATTGACAGGGATTGTGCAGAATTCGTAGAAGCGAAAAGATTACTCAAGTTTCTGGATTATTTTATAGGAGCTCCCTCTGAGGCGGTTCCCAAGAATTCCATCCTGAAGGAATTTGTCGGCGGCAGCTGCTTTAAGGTGTAGGATACCCGCACCTGCATCTCAGATGGAATTTGTTTGATACAATGAGTATGAGCAGCACGATAAGCCGGGTTCTGTCTTGAATGGTCATCTATCTTGACCGTATGTTACCATACGGTTCTGCGCGACCTACCCGAAAGCACGGCGGGCAGCCGTATCGCTTTCTGTTCGGTCTTGCTTCGGGTGGGGTTTACATCTGCCCCTGCTGTTACCAGCAGGGCGGTGGTCTCTTAAGCCACCTTTCCATCCTTACCAGGCATGCCTGGCGGTATATTTCTGTTGCACTAGCCTTGGAGTCGCCTCCACCGGACGTTATCCGGCACCCTGCCCTGTGAAGCCCGGACTTTCCTCACCTTATTCAGGCGCGACCATTTGTGCTGCTCACAAGGTGTATTGTAACATGGAGCAGCACAAATGTAAATGAAGTTCCATTACCAATCATGGAAAAAAGAATATCTGCCGGATGGTCATTTTACGGAAGTGTTTCATTCGGATAAAAACAGGCTTCGCTGTTCTACGGCTGTAATTTAAGAAAAAAGTAAAGAATTCCATCCGGTATTATGGTATGATGAAGGGTGAATTAAGATAAAAGGTATCACTGGGAAGGGCCGGAACAAAGGAGGCTAGGTTGAAAAGAAATGCATTTTTCAACCGGCAAAAAGCACTCACATGCTTTTCGCTTAGGTTTTGTATGCCGCTGAAGCGGCAGCTTTGTGCCTGCGTCATCAAAGCGTGTAAGCACGCTTGACACAAACTAATGCAAAGGACAGGCGTGTTTGGCTAGTGTGAAATGTTGTGCTGACGCCGGGATTCACGGGTATCGGCAGCATGGAGGATTAAAATGGAACAGGTGGGTATTGTAGTTATCGATGATGATAAGGAAATCGCTGAATTGGTGGAGATTCATCTGGTCAGTGAGGGATATAAGGTGTGGAAGGCCAATTCAGCCAGAGAGGGTCTTCAGCTCATAGATTCTGAGGATATCAAGCTGGTGATCCTGGATATTATGATGCCGGGAATGGATGGACTGAGTCTTTGCGCCCGGATTCGTGAAACAAGTACCATCCCAATCATTATGCTGAGTGCCAGATCAACGGATCTTGATAAGATTATCGGGCTGGGAGCGGGGGCCGATGATTATGTGACCAAGCCCTTCAACCCGCTGGAGCTGACAGCCAGGGTAAAGTCCCAGCTTAGGAGATATACCAAATTCAATCCCAATTCCCATGATGAGAAACAGGATAAGGAGATTGTCCTGGATCATCTGACCATCAACAGGGATAACCACCGGGTAACAGCCTACGGCAAGGATGTGAAACTCACACCCATAGAATTTGATATATTATTTTTGCTGGCGAGTAATGTCGGAAGAGTATTCTCAACGGATGATATCTTTGAACGGGTATGGAACGAGAAGATGTATGAGGCCAATAACACGGTCATGGTACATATCCGGAGAATCAGGGAGAAGATTGAGATGGATTCCCGGAATTCCAAGATTATAAAAACCGTATGGGGAGTTGGATATAAGATTGAACAATAGTATTTTTAAAAGTTTTCGCTTCGAAATAGTTTTATACAGTCTCCTGAGCCTGTTTTATACTCTTTTAACGATGGCCGCCACCCATATTGGCCTGTTTTTGCTGAATGGAGGAAAATTAAATCTGGCCGGGACGGGCGCGGTGCTGTATGCAATCTTTACGATAACCATATGCATCATCCTTTTCATCACATATTTTCTTCTGCTGACCAGGAAATTTGTAATTTATATTAAGGAAATTTCGGAAGGAATCAGTGAAATTTCCTTGGGGAACCTGGACCATAAGATAGCGATCCGAAACGAGGATGAATTTGCTCTGATTGCGGACAGGCTTAATCAGATGGCGGATGATATTAAGAAAATTATGGAAAATGAGCGAAGAAGCGAGTATGCCAAGAATGAACTCATTACCAGTGTGGCCCATGATTTGAGAACTCCGCTCACTTCCATCATCGGATATCTGGATTTGGTTTCCGTGAAAGAACTGGACCGGGATACCCGGAAGAAATATGTAGAGATCGCATACAGTAAATCCAAAAGGCTGGAGAAGCTTATCGAGGATCTGTTCACCTATACCAAATTCAATTTTGGTGAAGTAAAGCCTTCTTACACGGAGGTGGATCTGGTTAAATTGATTAACCAGCTGCTCGATGAATTTTATCCCAGCTTTGCGGAAAACAGGCAGCGGTATGAATTTAGGACCAGCCATAGCAGTGCCATAATCAATGCGGACGGAGATCTTTTGGCGAGAGCCTTTGCGAATCTGATCAGCAATGCAATCAAGTATGGAGGGGAAGGGGGAGATATCCTGCTCGACTTGAATAAGAAAGAGTCTTCGGTTATTGTAACGATAACGAATTTTGGTGAAATTATACCGAAGAAGGATCTGGAGATGATTTTCCAGCGGTTTTACCGGGTGGAGAGCTCCCGTTCCAGCGAGACAGGCGGCAGCGGTCTGGGACTTGCGATTGCCCACAGTGTCATAGAGATGCATGGCGGAACTATCCGGGCAGAAAGCGAGGTGACAGGTACAGTGTTTTCCGTTGCCTTAAACGATATACCAAAAACAAATTGAGCCACGGATAATCCGAGTCAGGTCAGTACATTCCGAATGTACCGCTGCACCTGCCGGATTTACCTGTGGCTTCAATTTGCGAAACTATGAAAACGGAAGAAGAAAAAATATAACCATATTATAACACAAAAATGAAATAAAGGTAGTCTTTTTTTAAAAATTAAAACATTGTTAACATATTCAAGGCTGAGAAAGGCCATGAGGTCTGCTTTTGATATATTTCTCCGAATTAAAATATTCCATTATTTTCTTTGAAATCCGGATACGCTGATACAAGGAGGCGTAAGAGATTTCATCCATCCCCTCAAGGTAATTCTGTGGGAAATTCTTAAAAATTCCTTTTTCATTTATTTTTAAAGCGGCTTTATTATAAGCTATGGCGGCTTCTTCTTCGGTTTGGTAGCGCCCGATCAGGAAGTCCCCGTTGATGTGTATTTTGGCCAGATAGACAGGGAGACCGTTAACTATGGTCTTCGTGACGCCGTGGTAACGGTTGATGATCTCGATATTGGCGTACCGAAAGTCTGTAGGATCTCCGTTTGAAAAACGATAGTCCCTGCCGGGGACAGCATAATTCTTAATGCCATAGCGGGATAGGATACCTACCTGCATTCCGTAATCGGAGGCAAACAGATGGCCGCCCCGTTTCATTATCTTATGACGGGCATAATAAAACAGATCATCAACATCAAATTTTAATGGGGTATCAATATCAAGATAGTATAGAAAATAATTCTTCTTAAGATAAATCGGGTTTTTAAAATAGATCCCATGGTCCCTGAAATTATGCAGCACAACCCATTTATGAAAGGAAATTATGCAGCCCTTCGGGTAATTATTAATATGCAGACGGGAGGCTTCCGAGAGGATCTTACCGGATAGCTGATAAGCCTTATGAGCTTCAGATTCCTTCTGATAGCTCCCGAGACTGATGTGTTTTCCCTTATAAGTAATGGAAGCTCTGTAATAAACAGCTCCGTTCTTTTTTTGCGCTGAATATACGCCCGTTTTCATATAAAGCCTCCCTGCTGTCTTCCCCTTTCCTACTATAGCAAATTCCGACGGAAAGCGCAACGGCGGCATACAGATATTAACAAATTATTACAAGATATTTCGGCAGTATAATCGCTGAAGCAGGCATAAATACGTACTATTACAGTAGAATAAGCATAAAGGAAAAAGTATCCGCGTAAAATAATTAATATATAGTTAATAATTTGTTAAAATTATCTTGTGAAATATTACTTAAAAGGATGGAATAAATCCAGGACGAGATGTTAAAAATTGCCCATAATGTTAAAATAAGGAAATTACTGTTCGTTGTTATTAACGAAAATGAGATTACATAGTTGACACAAAAAAATACAGTGACTTATAATGCAGGATAGTGTTACCACGAATACCAATTAATACCAGGTGACCAGAAAGAAGAGGAAAGATTTATGTCTATAATAAATTCGTTTCTTCAAAAGAATAAAGTGCATGAGAGCCATCATGGAGTTTATATGGTGGTTATAGCTTACGTGTTATCAGCGGCATTACTGTTCTTCGGATCAGATGCATTCTACGGTATTACGTCAAAAGCCGAAAAAATCAGCAGTATTTCTGATGAAGCAACAAACAATGTTACAGAAGAAGCAATTATTGATCCCTATGGATTGGCTGCCAGGAACCGGGAAGAGGAGCCGGTCCCTGAACCCGCCTCAGATGATACGAATTGGCTCTTTGGCCAGGGCATGAATGACAGCGAATATGATACGATGCTCTTATATCTGGACGAAATGGAAATTTACCAGGCAGTGGAACTGGGGGCGGATGAAGCCACGGAGAGCGCGGTAGAGAGTTTTTCCGCTGATAACGGTAAAGGCAAAACTTCCCTGTCCCTGACAAGGGAAGAGGTAGGAATGCTGGAACGGATTGTGGAGGCAGAAGCCACCGGTGAGGATATGATCGGGCGTATATTGGTCGCCAATGTTGTAATGAACCGGATTGCGGATGAGGAATTCCCTGATACGGTTGAAGAGGTAATATTCCAGAACTCCGACGGGGAATATCAGTTTTCTCCGATTTCTGATAAAAGATACTGGAGCGTAAAGGTATCGAAGAAAACAGAGGAAGCAGTCCGCAGGGCCCTTGCGGGAGAGGATTATTCCGAAGGCGCATTATACTTTATGGCCAGGAAGAAGACAAAGAAAAGCAGTGCAAAGTGGTTTGACAACAATTTGGAATGGCTTTTTAAGCATGGAGGGCACGAATTCTATAAAAACAGGTAATAATTCTGCGTCCGGATGGGATCAGGATACCTGCTCATAGTGATGCATAAATATAAATAAACCCTATTGTGTCAGATTTGGTTATATGGTATATTTGCGGTAAGCAAAAAAATAACAAAGGGGAATGAACAGAATGAACCTAATGTATCAGAGTACCAGGGACAAATCCAACAGGGTAACCGCATCCCGGGCAGTGTTGCAGGGATTATCACCGGATGGTGGATTGTATGTGCCGGAAACCATACCTCAGCTGACCAAAACCATGGAGGAGCTGGCTGCTCTGGATTACAGGCAGCTTGCCTATGAGGTTATGAAACTCTTCCTTACGGATTATACGGAGGAAGAGCTTAAGGATTGTATTAACAAAGCTTATGATGACAAATTTGATACGCAGGAGATTGTTCCGTTAAAACAGGTGGGACAAGCATATTACCTGGAGCTGTTCCATGGCGCAACCATAGCCTTCAAGGATATGGCGCTCTCCATTCTCCCGCATCTTTTAACAAAAGCTGCCCGAAAAAACAATACAAAAGAGGAGATCGTAATCCTTACGGCCACATCGGGAGACACCGGCAAAGCGGCGCTGGCAGGATTTGCCGATGTGGAAGGAACCAGCATCATCGTATTTTATCCTAAGGATGGTGTCAGCAGCGTCCAGGAGAAGCAGATGGTTACCCAGCGCGGCGGCAACACGGCTGTCATAGGAATCCGGGGTAATTTTGATGACGCCCAGACCGGGGTGAAGGCAATGTTCAATAACCGGGAATTGGCAAAGAAATTAAAAGAGTCGGGATATCTTTTCTCCTCTGCGAATTCGATTAATATCGGCAGATTAGTACCCCAGATTGTATATTATGTGTATGCTTATGCGACATTATATAGGAAGAAACAGGTAGCGGAGGGAGAAAAGATTAATTTTGTTGTCCCGACCGGAAATTTCGGCAATATTCTGGCAGCCTACTATGCAAAGCATATGGGGCTCCCGGTGGATAAGCTGATCTGTGCCTCCAATGAGAATAAGGTCCTGTTTGATTTCTTCTCAACCGGTATTTATGACAAGAACAGGGAGTTCATCCTGACAACGTCGCCCTCCATGGATATCCTGGTTTCCAGTAATCTGGAACGGTTAATATACCATATCGCGGATAATGATTCCGTAAAGTGTGTGGAGCTGATGAAGGCTCTTTCCTCTCAGGGCAGATATGAGATTACCGAGAGTATGAGAAATAACCTGAAGGGTTTTGTCGGCGGCTATGCCACAACTTCAGAAACGGAGCAGGCCATTCTTAAGGAGTATAAAGAGAACGGATATGTGCTGGACACCCATACGGCAGTGGCAGCCAGTGTCTATGGCCGGTATGCGGGGGCGTCCGGAGACTCTGCGAAGACCGTCATAGTATCTACGGCCAGCCCCTATAAGTTCGGAGAAAGCGTACTAAGGGCAATTGGCTGTGAAGCAATTCCTGAGGATGATTATGAGCAGGCAAAACGGCTTGAAGCCCTGTCAGGCATGAAGATTCCCAGGGCTGTGGAGGAGCTTCGTGAAGCTGAGGTCCTGCATAAAAGGGTATGTAACACGGAGGAAATGCAGATTGTAGTCGAAAATATTCTTAAAATAATCTAATTATGACAAATGCATGACATAAATTTGACACATACAAAGTGCAATATAGAGCCATAGTCAAAGCAATAAGACAGGAACCATACTGGGAAGCCGAAATAGCAGATGACGTCACATCCTATTCTATATCCGCTGTCCAGGCTGTTCCATATGGGGAATGCAAGGAGTAAGGGGTTATCCCTGCAAGCATTTTGGCTACAATATAATCTATCCGTCCGAGTGATTATCGATGTTTGGGAAAGCCAGTCAAATTGGTAAATTATCCAAATACATGGATAAAAAGACTTGACCTTTTTTTCCTTTATTGTTATAATCATCTTGTTGTTGGAACGATTATATTACTGCGTTTCCTTTTCTGTATTTGCGGGGTTTACAGACTTGTGAAATAGTTCAGGAACGCACAATATAACACCAAACCATATTTTTTAAGGAGGAAGTAAGAATATGAAGAAGAGTTTCTTTAAGAAATTGTCCTTCGTTATGGCGCTTGCGATGATTATTTCTGTAGTCGCTCCCGCTGCTGGCGCTTTCGCTGCATCCGCACCGAAGCTCAACTCTACAAAGAAGTATTTACACCTCGATGTAGATAAATTAAACGAATACAATTTCAACATTACAAGCACCAAGGGTAAGGGTTGGAAATACTCTTGGGAGTCTTCAAACGAAGATGTAGCAGTAGTTAACGAGAAGAACGGTGTTACAACCGCTACCGGCGTTGGTACTGCAAAGGTCACAGTATTCATTGTTGATAAAGACAATGAAGAAGTTGGCAGTGCAACCGCTACCGTTGTTGTTAGAGATAACATCAAGGAAGTTACCATTGCTAACAAGCCTGAGAATGACAAACTGGCTGTTGGTGAAGAGTTCGATTTCAATAGGAACTTTGTAACCGTATCCGGTTCTACAAAGAAGACATCTGCTATCACCAGATGGACTGTTTCTCCCGAAGGCGCATCCATTCAGGATAACGGTGTATTCGTAGCTGAGAAGGCTGGCGAGTATACAGTAACAGCAGTATCTTTCCAGTCCCTGGAGAAGTACAACACCTGGAATGCAAAGGCTGACAAGTCTCTTACCGATGCATTAGTATTAGATCATGATGAGATTAAGGTTACTGTAGGCGTTTCCATTAAGGACGTTAAGCTTGTAACACCGAAGCAGATCGAGATTACTTTTGACTCATCCGTTAAGGATACAGTTGACGGTATTGACGATGTAAAGGTTGACCGTAAGCTGAATGATACTTACACAGCTATGGTTCCTGTTTGGAAATTCGACAAGATTTCTGAGGATGGTAAGGTTGTTACCGTTTCCACCTACGATAATTTAGTTGATAAGCAGGCTTACAAGGTATCTGCAGCAGGCGCAACATTTGATCTGTATGTACAGATCGGTACTCCTGTAAGCATCAGCATGGAAGATCAGGTTATTCCGATCAATACACCTACGGCAGTAGCTTACAAATTACTTGATCAGTACGGTGTAAACGTTGCTTCCTTATTTGATGGCGGCGTAGTTAAGAATTCAACCGTTGGATTAGTAAATGGCCTGTTAACCTTAGCAGACAATGAAGTGTCCTTCGTTGAATACAACTATACCATTATTAACTCTGATGGAACAGCACAGATTCTGTCCACAGGTACAAAGACTGTAAGAGGTCAGGCTGCATCCGTTAATGCGGCAATCGAATGGAACATTGTAAACGGCAGCACACCGGATTGGAGCAAGACAAACCAGAAGGTTAAGGTTGGCGAGACCACAATGTATGTCTTCGGCAGACAGAAGATGTCCAACAATAGCTATACGAACTATGCTAGCTATAAGTTCGAATCCTTAAATACCGGTTATTTAGTAATTGATAATGCGAATGGTTTATTAGTACCTGTTTCCGCTGGTACAGCATTGGTAAAGGTTACTGATATCACTAACAACAATGCAGTTGTTGGATATATCAACATTGAAGTATTGGCACAGGCTAAAGCTCAGTCCGCAAAGGCTAGCTCACCGCTTGTTAAATTATCCAACAGCATTAGTGTTGCTGGAGTTGCATCACCTGAAATTGCAAATGTAACTATCAAGCATGTAGATCAGTACGGTACTGAGACAAATGCAACGATTGATACAGGTAAGTCTTATGTAATAAGTTCTACCAAGACCACGGATCTGGCTGTAGTTAGTGCGGGCGGATCAACCGTAACATTCACAGCTGTAGCAGGTAAGACTGGATCCTTCAATTATCTGGTAACCACAACTGAAGGCAAGGTAGTTACTATTACAGTAACTGTATCAGCTCCTGGCGTATTAAGCGCATATACGATCGAAGCTAATCAGACCGGCATTGACTCCTATGAGCCTGCAAGTGCTCCGAATGTTGTTACATTCTCCGTATTTGGTGTTGACGCGGCTAATGTTAAGAAGATCAGAGTAGTTAGCGCTGCTGGTATCACTTACTCCATTAAGGATGCTAAGAACAATGCGGTTAATGCTGCAGCAGTAGATTTCACCAATGTTGCAACTACCGGTGAAGTGACCTTAACACTTGATGATACTGCACGTTCTTATGAGAATGGAACTTGGACATTCTCCATAAACATTAACGGTATTGTTTACAATAAGACCTTCACAGTAACGAATAGCAGACCTGCTCCGGCACTGACCGTCAAGGCTCTTTCTGCTACAGTAGGCACTAGCTCATCTGTTATGTCTGCAATTAGTGCTATGATTGGCTTAAAGATTGGTACTGGTGATGTTGCTATCAGTGAAGTTGACTATGTATCCAGCAATTCAGCAATCGTTGCTTCCAGCGCTACCGGAGCTACTGAAACCTTCTTAACTGCTGGTACAGTTAAGCTCTACGTTAGAAAGGTTAAGACTCTCAACGGCGGAGTTACTCAGGAAGTAGCTATTAACAGAGAGTTCACAGTAACTGTTCAGTAATTTGAGTATTTCGTAATAAAGCAATCACTGCAAGGTGATATGAATAGAATAAGACCCGGGCAAAAGCCTGGGTCTTATTTTGCGTGACGGGCAGCCATGCCAGTCCTGAATAGGGCGGGGGTATTTTATATCTTTGGCCTTACTTCCAGAGAATTCTGATAAGTTCACAAAAAGAGGACGTGCTTATCCATATCTGTTGATATGAAGTTAAAAATAAGCTATAATAATGGAAGCAGGTAAAAAAGGAGAACAAACGATGTCAAAGAATAAAATATATCAGAAGGATTATTACAAGCAGCAGAAGGGCAGGCAAACACATAAACCCGGGACTGATCCGGAGGTTAAAGTAAAAAAGACCCAGCAGCCTTCAAGTAAGAAGAATAATAATTATGAAGCGACGAAGATATCTCCTTATTTGATACCAGTCATATTAATTCTGTGTCTGGTTCCGTTATTTGTCAGGCTGGCAGTATATAATCCGGGACTATCTCAATTTGCATGGTTTCCGGATATAACCGACCATAGTGATTTATTTTTATATTATAAACAGTGGATATTTGTAAGTATAGCAGTCCTTATGGTATCCATCATAGCAATCAAAGCATATATGGATCGAAGGGTTTTAAGGTTCATACCTGTATTTGGGCCATTGGCTGTATATGCCTTTTTTAGTCTGCTTTCCGCTATTTTTTCAAAGCATCGGGAGTTTGCTTTCCTTGGCGGGTTCGAGCAGTTTGAGTCGGTGTTTGTGCTATTAGGGTATTGCCTTATGATATATTACATTTTTCTCTTTGTCAGGACAGAGAAGGACATTGAAATATTATTTACCTTTCTCCTGGTTAGTGTCTTGATAATGGGTGTGTTGGCCTTATTGCAATTCGTGGGACAGGATTTCTTCCGATCAAAGCTCGGCATGAAGCTGATAATTCCGGAACGATATCGATCCAGTCTGGAGAATATAAGCTTTGAATTCGCGCAGAATAGGGTATATGCTACCCTATATAATCCAAACTATGTAGGCAGCTATACCGCGTTGCTTCTTCCGATTTTTATTGTCCGATTATTCTTTCAGAAGAAGCTCTATATGATGGGTCTTTATTTACTGGCAATTGCAGGGATGATTGTTGCAATTATAGGCTCGGGATCATTGACAGGTACATTGGGATTAGCAGTAGCAGCTATTGTATTGATTGTTCTGATGAGACATCATATCATAAAGTACTATTATATAGCGATTCCTGTTCTAATCATAATTACTCTTTTTTCTGTTTATCTTAACAGAAAGACGGACGGAATTATTGCTTCCCGTATGCTAGCCATAGGTAATATACAAAAAACCGAGCATCTGTTATCCTCCCTTCAAACAAAGGATACTTATGTTTCTCTGATCTATAATGGAAATGAAATGAGAATATCATATTCGTTGGATGGGAACTCCAATTATAATTTTATGCCGACAGATTCAAAAGGAAATCTGATTTCCTTTAAGGTTGAGAATAATACACTGGTGTCCATGGATGATCGTTTCCGGGATATCATACTTGGAGCTGACCCCGACTATTACGGGGTATTCTATATAAAGACAGGAAATGCACAATGGAGATTTACGAATAGGACGGAGGACGGTACTTACTACTATATAACTCTTACGGGAAAGATCGATAAGATGATTAGTGCCCCTTCCAGTATGTTTACAGGATATGAAGGGTTTGCCTCCGGAAGAGGCTATCTCTGGGGAAAAACCATTCCCTTATTGAAGAAGTATATATTCCTGGGTGCAGGACCGGATAACTATGTGACAGCCTTTCCCCAGCAGGATTATCTGAGCAAGCAACAATCAGGATATCTTGACTCAATAATAACAAAACCCCATAATCTTTATCTGCAGATCGCAGTGCAGACAGGATTGTTCTCACTGCTTGCGTTCCTAACCTTCTATGGCATGTATTTCATATCCTGTATACGGTTATATTTCAGGGGAAGATTTCATAATTATTATGCACAGGTGGGAGTAGCAGTTTTTCTTGGTACCATAGCATATATGATCACCGGACTGGCAAATGATTCCAGTATCACCACTGCACCGATCTTTTGGACTATAATGGGAATTGGAATTTTGGCGAATTATAAGGCAAAACCGTTAATTTTAGCTGAATTAGAAGAGTGTAAAAAGTTGCAGGATGCGAGATTGGAAGGGAAGAAGTAGCTTAACATAGAGAATTAGTAGAGGAAAGAAAAAATAGTAAAAGCCGTAAACGGTCCGCTAAGGGATAGTTTACGGCTCTTTTCTGGTTACAGCTTCCCATGGAAGGTCCGGGCGATGACCTCTTCCTGCTGTCTTGGACTTAAGGTATTGAAGCGTACGGCATACCCGGATACCCTGATTGTGAGGCTGGGATATCTTTCGGGATGCTCTTTCGCATCCATCAATAGCGAACGGTTCAATACATTGACATTCAGATGGTGCCCCCTTTCCGCAAAATAGCCGTCCAGGATACCGCATAGAGTATGAACACGATCCTTCGGGGTTTTACCCAAAGCTTCAGGGGTGATGGTGAAGGTATTAGAGATGCCGTCCCTGCAATCATCATAATCCAGCTTGGCAACGGAGAGAAGGGAAGCAAGAGCACCCAGCATATCCCGGCCATGCATCGGATTGGCGCCCGGGGCAAAGGGGGACCCCTTACTCCTGCCGTCAGGAGTGGAGCCGGTCTTCCTGCCATATACCACATTACTGGTGATCGTAAGAATGGATAGGGTATGTTCCGCATTACGGTAGGCAGGATGCTTGCGAAGTCTTCGCAGGAACTCCTTTGTCAGACTCCGGGCGATTGTATCAACCCGGTTATCATTATTACCAAAGGCCGGGTAGTCACCCTCCACGATAAAGTCGGTAATCAGTCCCCGCCCATCCTTGACCGGCGTTACCTTGGCGTAGCGAATTGCACTCAGAGAATCTGCTACGACGGATAAACCGGCAATTCCGAAGGCCATAAAACGCTCTGTATCCGTATCATGAAGCGCCATCTGCAGCTTCTCATATGCATATTTGTCATGCATGTAATGGATAATGTTCATGGTGTTGACATATAACCCGCAGAGCCAATCCGTCATAGACAGGAAGCTTCTCCATACCTCTTCAAAATCCAGTGCATTTCCCTCCGGATATGTTTCTGCTTCCGGTCCGATCTGCTCCCCGCTAACTTCGTCCCTGCCTCCGTTTAGGCTCATTAAAAGTACCTTGGCAAGGTTGCACCGGGCGCCGAAGAACTGCATCTGCTTTCCTATTTTCATTGCTGACACACAGCAGGCAATACCATAATCATCCCCATATCTTGGGTGCATCAGGTCATCACTTTCATATTGGATGGAATCTGTTTCAATGGACATCCTGGCGCAATACCGCTTGAAGCCTGCCGGCAGCTTCTCTGACCAGAGAACGGTCAGGTTGGGCTCAGGGGCCGGGGTAAGGGTGGTCAGGGTGTGCAGGAACCGGAAGCAGTTCTTCGTTACCAGACTTCTGCCATCCACAGTCATACCGCCCAGGGCCTCGGTAATCCACATGGGATCTCCTGCAAACAGTTCATTATAATCCGGTGTTCTGAGCTGTCTGGCCATACGCAGCTTTAAGACAAACTGATCGATGATCTCCTGGGCCCCGGCTTCAGTAAGGCTTCCATTTCGCAGATCCCGTTCAAAGTAGATATCAAGAAAGGTGGAGGTTCTGCCTAAGGACATGGCGGCGCCGTTCTGTTCCTTGATTGCACCAAGATATGCAAAATACAGCCATTGGACAGCCTCTCTTGCATCCCTGGCAGGTTCGGAGATATCAATTCCATAGCCAAGAGCCATCTCCTTCAGTTGTTTCAGAAAGTCAATCTGCCGGTATAACTCCTCCAGAGTACGGATGGTCTCATCCAGCAGGACACCGCTGCCCAGTGAGGACTTATCCTCTTCCTTTTTCTGAATTAGAAAATCAATTCCGTATAAGGGAACTCTGCGGTAGTCCCCTATGATCCTTCCGCGGCCATAGGCATCCGGAAGCCCGGTAATCACTCCGCTTTTCCTGGCCTTCTTCATTTCGGGGGTATAGACCCGGAAGACGCCGTCATTATGGGTAGTGCGATAGCGGAAATGCTCCTCTACATCTTTGGAGAGACTGTAACCGTAGGCCTCACAGGATTGTCTGGCCATCCGGATTCCGCCGAAGGGATTGACACCCCGTTTCAGAGGTGCATCCGTCTGAAAACCATAGATAATCTCATTGTCTTTATCAAGATAGGAGGGGGCATAAGTAAGAAGGGAAGAAACCTGATCCGTATTAATTGATAGAACACCTTTTTCCCGCTCTTCTTTTGCAAGTCTGCCATAGGCTTCATTTAAAGTCATGGTTCTCTCAGAAGCAGGCGCTAAAAAGCTTTCATCTCCATCATAAGCAGTATAATTACTTATGATAAAATCTCTGACATCAATTTTACTCTGCCATATCCCAGGTTTAAAATCATACCAAGCGTTCATAGGAATACATCTCCCTTTTCATAATTTGTTGTCAGATTTGCCGAATTTATCATTGATCCGGGCCGGACCTATAGTCTGCCGTAATAATTCCTTGCCTTTCACTCCGAAAGAAGGATAACAAAAAACCGCCCGGACATACGCATCAGCGTACTGCCCAGGCGGTCGACATCTTTCTTAAGACTCCAATGATTTATGGAGGCTGTACTACCGGTCCCCTGTGGTAACCCACATTTCCGCCAGTTCCAGTATATCTTTATTATAAGCATAATTTTTTCTTAAGTCAATAGTTTCACTTTCAATAAAATCCTTATAGGTCTTATGATGTCTGATTATAGATTATTATCCATAAGCTCTTTGATCTGCGGAACCCTTCTGAGAATAGGGAAGAGAAGCACCGACAGGATAATACCCATGGCATTTTGTACCCCGTTTAACGGTACCGATTTAATTGCTCCCCCAAATCCGTAAAGGAAGTTCTCATATATGAAATAACCCGAGGTTACAACCAGACCGCCGATAATGCCTGCCAGGATAACGGTTTTGATTTTACCCTTCCTATATATCAGGGCGGCGACCAGAGCTGTCAAGGCCTTTATAATCAAGGTTGCCGCAGCATACTGGAGATATCCGGCCAGCAGATCGGCCAGCAACGAACCGATCCCGGCGGCCAGGGAACCATAGATCGGGCCAAGAATAATACCCGAAAGCAGGACAAAGGCATCACCCGGGTGGATATAACCGCCGGTAGGCGAGGGGATTTTAACGATAAAGGTAGCCACACAGGTCATAGCTGCCATCAAAGCAGCGGTAACATAGATTCTTAATCTCTTTGAATTCATGGTGCCTCCTTAAGTTTGCATTTATTGCTAATTTAAATTTATTTGCAATAATATCACAGAATGATTTCTAATACAAGTAATTTATATTAAAAAAGTAGGAATAATGAGTATTAATTTTCTGTCCTTGGGGAATAAAGAGATGAGCCGGGGGGGGATAGGCCGCAGACAATAGGATAGGCCGGGGCCTGTGAGTATGTCTATACCCGTTGACACCGGGTAATACTTATAATATAATATTTAAATGCAAATGGATTGCATTTAGGAGGGTACTAATGTGAGGAAAAAATTAATTGTTCTTTTGGCATGTATGGTTGCTGCCGGGATTACCGGCACTTTACTGATAGCATTTATAAACAGGAATAAAGGAAATGATACCGGAGACGGAGACAGCAAGCTTATGATTGTCACCTCGTTTTATCCCACCTATATTATCGGTCTGAATATAGCGGAGGGTATACCCGGTCTTTTGGTGGACAGCCTCACTGATTTTAGCGCAGGATGTCTGCATGACTACCAGCTGACCACCGGTGATATGAAATTATTATCAAATGCGGATGTATTTCTGATGAACGGCGGAGGGATGGAAAGCTATATGGAGGATGTAGTAAGAAATTATCCCGACCTTACCATCCTGGAGATCAGCGAGGGAATTGATATGCTTCCCAGCGGGGAACATGAGGGGGAGGATAACCCCCATGTATGGCTGGATCCGCAGCGTTATCTTCTGCAGATCAGGAATGCAAGAGACGGACTGGTACATTTTATTAACCAGCAAACCGAACTGGATTCGGAATACAGAGAGGATACGGTAAGCAAGATAAATGAAAACACCGAGCAATATCTGGAAAAGATAAATATTCTGGAAGAAGAGCTGGAGGCTTTGGCACTGGAGCTGAAAGGCAGGGATAATAAGGTTAATAGTGATAATGTAATCATTTTCCACGAAGCTTTTGCTTATCTTGCGAAGAGAGTTGGATTAACGGTAGCCCATACGGTTGAAATGGAAGGAGATACGGCTTTCAGCGCCAGTGAGATCGCCGCAGTGATTGAGCTGGTAAAAAAAGAAGATATCGGAAGCCTTTTTACAGAAGAGCAATATGGGGATACAATAACGGACCGGATTGCCGGGGAGACAGGAGCAATTGCATACCAGATCGACTCTGCGGTTACCGGGGAAGGGACGAAGGACTCCTATTTGAAAGCAATGGAGAAGAACCTGAACACGTTAAAAGAAGCGTTCCGATAAAAATAAAAGTTGCAGAACCTGGAGGGGAATATGGGGATTATGAAAAAGCATCGGTCAAAGGAAGCAGCAGCCGGGCAGGAATGTGCCTGCGGACTTCATTGTATCCGGATGAGGAATATCAGCGTCCGCCATGGGGACCAGACTATTATAGAGAATATTAACCTCCATATCCACTGCGGTAAGCTGACTGTTATTATAGGAAGGAACGGGGCCGGAAAGTCTACCTTGATTAAGGCAATTCTCGGAGAAATCAGACATGAAGGCAGCATTGAATTTACTGACCTGAAGGATAATTCCATATCAGATCTGGCCATCGGATATGTGCCCCAATATATTAATATGGAGAAAAATACGCCGATGAGTGTGTATGACCTCTTTGCCGGTTATATCAGCAACGCACCTGTTTTCTTTCACAAAAACAAAAAGGTATATGAACGGGTGAAGGAGCAGTTAAGTATTTTTGAAGCCCAGAATTATATCGATAAGCGGGCATGTGATTTGTCCGGGGGAGAGCTTCAGAGGGTGCTGCTATCCATCGCTGTCACCCCGGTACCAAACCTGTTGCTGCTGGATGAACCGGTATCCGGTATCGATAAGAATGGTATGGAATTGTTCTATAACAATATCGAGAAGCTGAAAAGGAACTATGACCTGGCAATGATTGTTGTATCCCATGATTTTGATTTTGTAAGGAAATATGCCGATTATGTGATCTTAATTGACCGGACCATTCAGAAGGAGGGTACAGCGGAGGAGGTCCTCCGGTCGGATGAGTTTAAGAGGTCTTTCTGGGGAGGAAATGATGGATACAGTATATGACATTATGGAAATACTCTTCCCGTTCTCCTGGATGGAGTATATGTTTATGAAGAACGCGCTGCTTGCCATACTGATCATCACTCCTCTTTTTGGTATTCTGGGTACGATGATCGTTAATAACCGTATGGCGTTTTTTTCGGATGCTCTTGGGCATTCCGCTCTTACTGGAATCGCTTTGGGGACTCTGTTTGGTATAACGGATACAAACCTGGCGATGCTGATATTTGCGGTTGTTTTCGCGCTGCTGCTAAACAGAATTAAACGGAGGAGGACAGTATCCACAGATACGGTAATCTCCGTATTTTCATCCCTGAGTATTGCTCTCGGGCTTATGATTTTAAGTCTCGGCGGGGAGTTTGCCAAATATTCAAATTTTCTGGTGGGGGATATCTTAAGCATCACAGTAAAAGAAATCGGTTTGCTTCTGTTGGTATTCATCCTGACGGTTTTGTTCTGGTTTCTTGCATTTAACAAGCTTCATGCGGTAGGAGTAAATGAAGCTCTGGCAAAGAGTAAGAATATTAATATCAATCGGCTGGAAGACTTCTTCAGCGTAATTATTGCGATTATTGTTATGTTCTCTATTAAATGGGTCGGGATTCTGATCATTAATGCTTTATTAATATTGCCGGCAGCGGCCAGCAGAAATCTGTCCTCCAATATGAGAGAATATCATCTGTTTTCCGTATTGATTTCCCTGTTCTCGGGAATTGTCGGACTCATCATATCCTATTACAGCGGTACGGCTACGGGTCCCACGATTGTAATCATCGCGGGTCTGCTGTTTTTCCTTACGTTTTTCTTAAAACCGGGGAAAAAGTAATTTCGATAAAAATAATCGGTACACATTTTGAAAAATATGTATTATAATTGGTTCAACAATTCAATTTGTGCTGCGGAGGGTTTCATGGAAAAACTGAAGATGTACTTGAAAATATTGACCAACTTTGTGATTGCCATATTGGCAGTCCTGTTCGTATTCCTGTTGCTTCCGAAAATATTGGGCTTCTTCATGCCCTTTGTCATCGGCTGGATCGTAGCAATGATCGCAAACCCTCTTGTCAGGTTTCTTGAAAAGAAGGTGAAGATACTCCGTAAGCACAGCTCGGCAATTATAATAATAATTGTTGTAGCCGCAATCGTTGGAGCAATTTATCTGATAATCGCTGTGTTTGTGAAGGAAGTGAGGTCCCTGTCCGATGAGCTGCCGAATATCTTTACTCAGATTGAGGATAAGCTGGCACAGTTAACGGACCGTGTTCATGATATCTCGGAAGCTCTGCCGAAAAGTGTGCAGAATATGATTAATAATATGATTTCCGGATTGAATAACAATATCACAAATTTCAATGCAGATGAAAATCTTCTGTCCTTCAGCAAAGCCGGACACTATGCGAAAAACATTGCCGAAGTTTTCCTGATGGTAATCGTAACGATATTAT
Source organism: Bacillota bacterium (assembly GCA_023423335.1). Classification (GTDB taxonomy): domain Bacteria; phylum Bacillota; class Clostridia; order Lachnospirales; family Lachnospiraceae; genus Mobilitalea. The sequence goes on from JAFAFU010000014.1 coordinate 121,594, forward strand.
CCGCTTATTTCTTTATTGCAAAGAGAGACGAATTGGTTGCCGGTCTTAAGAAAATCATGCCGGATTCTCTTAATAACGGATGGCTGATTATTTATGATAATTTTAAAACAGCAGTGGGAGGATATTTTAAAGCCCAATTTAAGATTATGTTCATTATTACTGCAATTATGTTTATCGGTTTTGAAATCTTAAATATTAGTTATTCCTTCCTGCTGGCCTTCGGAATTGCCCTGCTGGACTTACTGCCGGTATTCGGAACCGGAGCTATTTTGTGGCCCTGGGCCTTAATCGATATGTTGATGGGCAATTATATGCGAGCAATCGGATTGGTGGTTATATACCTGATCTGCCAGATTGTTAAACAGATATTACAGCCAAAGATGGTAGGGGATAGTATAGGGGTCAGTCCCCTGGCAACCTTGGTGTTCATGTATATCGGATACCGTTTTTACGGGGTACTGGGTATGATCTTAGGAATTCCGGTAGGTATGGTACTCGTAAATCTTTACCGGATCGGAACCTTTGACCGTTTGATCAAGGGTTGTAAGATTATTATTCATGATATTAATGATTTTAGAAAGTTCTAGGTAATAATAGAAAAATAATCCTAAAGTTCCATATACACTCTAAAAAATCAGTGATAATATATAATCGGAGGAAAAGTAACTAAAGATATTATTAGCTGAGGAGTAAGTATATGAAGGGTAACAGATTTGAAACAGACAACGAAGTTATCATTACTTCGGACGAAATCAAAACAATTCTTGACCGATACCGCATCGGCAAGAAACCACTGGCTAAGCTTCTGGGATGGGGTGAAACTACTATCATCCGATATATGGAGGGGGATATTCCTACCAATGAATATTCCAATAAGCTAAGAGTAATCCTGAACGATCCGGAATTCTATTATGATCTGCTGATGAAACGTAAGGATTGCTTAACCGGTGTTGCGTACAAGAAGAGCAGGAGGGCTGTACTGTCGAAGATTATGTCTTCCAAGGTTTATGCTGTTGCATATTACATTGTAAATAAAAGCAATGCAGAGATATGCGCCAGCTATTTACAGTATATGATTTATTATGCTCAGGCCTTTTCGCTGGCATTTTATGACAGGGAATTATTCCAGGACGAATATACAATCAATAATGAACATGTACCATATCTTAAGGTATATGAGAGCATGAAGCGTTGTGGAATTCATACTTTGGAATTAAATGAGGAATTTATTGCGGCAGAGGAAAAGGAATTGATTGATGCCGTTTACGAGGGTTTCTCCTGGTACGGACCCAAAGCGATGGCTGCACTGACTGCATTTGAGAAATCCATGGTTAAAATATCCAGGGATAAGTACAACAACAAGATCATCTCTAAGGACACGATTAAATCTTATTTCAAGGAAATTCTTGACAGGTACCACATCACTGACATCAAAGAAATCAGTAATTACCCGGATAAAAGATTACAGGATATCAAAGACTTGAATTTATAGCAGTGTACGGACTGCTATTGCGGCATATATTACGACTTGTTGAATAATAACAAAAACTGAGCAAGAGACGCCGAATACTTCCCATAATACACTGTTTACCGAACAGTGCGTGAGAAGTATAAGGCGCCTCTTGCTCCATTACTGTTATTTTATACCAGACCCATGGGACTGTCTAGCTGTTCTTATTTCTTCTATCGCGCATACGAAGGGTGGAGTCGAGGATTTTCTTCCGGATCCTTAAGGACTGAGGGGTTACCTCCAAAAGCTCATCTGTTTCGATAAATTCCAGTGCCTGCTCCAGACTTAAAATCTTCGGAGGGGTTAGTCTCAAGGCTTCATCCGCAGAGGAGGAACGGGTATTCGTAAGCTGCTTTCGTTTGCATACATTCACTTCGATGTCATCCGTCTTAGGATTCTGTCCGACTACCATACCGGCATATACTTTTACACCGGGGCCGATAAATAATATTCCTCGCTCCTGGGCATTAAACAGTCCGTAAGTAATACTCTCGCCGGACTCAAAGGCAATCAAACTTCCGGTTTTGCGATACTGGATATCGCCCTTGTAGGGACCGTAACCGTCAAAAAGAGTATTCATAATACCGTTACCCTTGGTATCCGTCATAAATTCGCCCCGATAGCCGATTAAGCCCCGGGCCGGGATGGAGAACTCAATACGGGTATATCCGTTATCGGAGGTATGCAAATTGATCAGCTCACCCTTCCGCTGGCCGAGCTTTTCAATAACGGTTCCGGAAAATTCATCCGGGACATCAATCATCGCATGTTCCATTGGTTCCAGCTTTTTGCCCTGTTCATCCGTTTTATATAACACCTCCGCTTTACTAACGGAGAATTCATAGCCCTCCCGGCGCATATTCTCAATGAGTACGGAAAGATGCAGCTCGCCGCGGCCGGATACCTTAAAGCTCTCCGTTGTATCTGTCTCTTCCACCCGTAAGCTGACATCGGTATTCAGCTCCCGGAACAGCCGTTCCCTTAGATGCCTGGAGGTCATATATTTTCCTTCCTTGCCGGCCAGGGGGCTGTCATTTACATTGAAATACATCGCTATCGTAGGCTCTGAAATTTTCTGGAACAAAATTGCTTCCGGATTCTCAGGAGAGCATATGGTATCGCCGATATGGATATCCGTAATTCCGGAGATCGCAACGATGGAGCCTATGGTGGCTTCACCTACCTCTACCCTTTTCAAGCCGTCAAATTCATAAAGCTTGTTGATTTTAACCCGGTCATTCTTCCCGGGATCATGGGCGTTGACCAGTACTGCATCCTGGTTCACCCGGATAATTCCGTTATCCACCTTGCCGATACCAATTCGGCCCACATACTCGTTATAATCAATTGTACTGATCAGTACCTGGGTACTTTTCTCCGGATCCCCTTCCGGAGCAGGAATATAATCCAGGATGGTTTCAAACAGAGGAATCATGCTGGTACCTTCTTCACCGATGTTCAGAGATGCTATGCCGGATTTTGCGGAGGCAAATACAAAAGGACAGTCCAGCTGATCCTCATGTGCGTCCAGCTCAATCAATAATTCCAGTGTCTCATCTACTACCTCTGCCGGTCTTGCTTCCGGACGGTCAATTTTATTGACACAGACGATAACCGGAAGCTCTAGCTCCAGGGCCTTCTTCAGCACGAATTTGGTCTGGGGCATCGGTCCTTCAAAGGCATCCACGACCAATACGACACCATTTACCATCTTAAGCACCCGTTCCACTTCTCCACCGAAGTCAGCATGACCAGGAGTATCTATGATATTGATTTTCACTCCATTGTATTGGACGGCAGTATTTTTGGACAGAATTGTTATTCCGCGTTCCCGTTCAATTGCATTGGAATCCATTACTCTCTCAACAACATTCTGATTAGTCCGGAACACCCCGCTTTGTTTCAATAATTCGTCTACCAGGGTGGTCTTGCCATGGTCGACATGAGCGATTATTGCTATATTTCTGATATCCTCTCGCTTCATGATAATTTCCCTTCTTTCTAAAAAAGACCTGATCTTAGTCAAAGACTTACTTTCATCAAGGACTTACTTTAGCCAAAGAATAATTTTAGCTAAAGTAAGCCTTTACACAACCTTTATATTGTATCACAGGGCAAAATAAAAAATCAACGGATACACCTGAAAAATATCTAAATTTTTTTCATTATTTTTGTATAAAATAACAAAATTTGGTTATTCATATAATATATTTGATTTTTTACTTCTAAAATATGGAAGAATGCATATATATTATCATAGGTAAAAAATGCTGTTTATAACGAAACAGATAAATTTACCCCACATTTTAGAGCAGATTGGCACCAAAAAGAACGCCGGTCGAGAAGGGAGAGGTACGATATGACAGATAAAGTATTTGATAACAATCAAGTAAGTATTGCAGGAGAGGTAATCAGTGAGTTTACGTTCAGCCATGATGTATTTGGAGAGGGATTTTACATTTTGGAGATCCTGGTAAACAGGTTAAGTAATTCCTATGATATGATCCCGGTCATGGTTTCGGAAAGACTCATTGATGTAAAACAGGATTATAAGGGGAAATATGCAGAAATTTTAGGACAATTCAGGTCCTATAACCGGCATGAGGAGAGTAAGAACAAGCTGGTTCTTTCGGTCTTTGCCAGGGAGATTAAAATAGTGGATGAGCTTTCCGAGAATGTTAAGCCAAATCATATTTTTCTGGATGGTTTCGTATGTAAGCCTCCGATTTACAGGAAGACCCCGTTAGGCAGGGAAATTGCGGACGTATTATTGGCGGTTAACAGGCCTTACGGTAAATCGGATTATATCCCCTGCATCAGCTGGGGAAGAAATGCAAGATTTGCTGAGTCCTTTGCCGTAGGCGGTCATGTCCAGATCTGGGGCAGAATCCAGAGCAGGGAGTATCAAAAAAAGATCAGTGAGACGGAATTTGAAAAGCGGGTTGCATATGAAGTATCCGTAAGTAAACTGGAGTATCTGGAGGAGTATTAATCAGACATCATTATATAAAATATAGATCAGGTCCCATAGCTTAAGGGTTTTACCGTTTTGGTCCTTCACCAATCAAGGGCATATGAATAGAATGGTATAGTAACTGCAGACTATTCATGTGCTTAAAGTTCGGGAAGGTATTGGAAGCCCTCTGAGTTATGGGATCTTTTTATGCCAAATCTGCTTTTGTGCGACAAAAAAATCAACTGCCCAAAAGCCGGAAAAAAAGATTGACATTGTTTATATCCAGTGTTAATATGAAGTTACGAATTTTGTGAAAAAACATATTGCTTATGGTAGAGGAGCATTGTTTAAGAGTAAACTGCCGGATATGTCAGACATAGGGGAACGCAGTTGAAAGGAAACGATGCCGAAGCGGTGATTGAATCTGATATATTTCCGCTGGGCATATGGTAAAGAACCATATGACTGTCATCAAGGAATTGATGGAGAGCTGCCTAAAGAATTTTTACTGTTATAACATGGAGTCTATTTTCATGTTGCCTTTCAGTTATTCTTTAGTGTCGACTTTCCTGGTCGGCTTTTTTTACGTTTAAATTAGTACACGGGCGGCGCCCAACATAATTAGGAGGCATGTAAAATGGCAGTATTTAAAGGAGCAGGTGTAGCTATTATTACACCATTTACGGCGAACTATGAAGTGGATTATGATAAACTCGGTGAATTGATTGAGTTTCAGATTGCGGAAGGAACGGACAGCATTATTATATGCGGAACTACCGGCGAAGCCTCCACTTTAACCCACGAAGAACATCTGGAATGCATTAAGTATACTGTTAATAAAGTGAGAAGAAGGGTCCCGGTTATCGCAGGAACCGGGTCAAACTGCACGGATACGGCGATCTATCTGTCCAGGGAAGCTGAGAGCTATGGTGCGGATGCGTTACTGGTTGTAACACCCTATTACAATAAAGCAACCCAGAAGGGCTTAATAGCACATTTTACAGCTATAGCGAATTCGGTATCCATACCTGTTATAATGTACAATGTTCCCAGCAGAACCGGCTGCAATATCCTTCCCCAGACTGTCGCAACCTTAGTGAAGTCTGTGGATAACATCGTTGGAATTAAAGAAGCGAGCGGTAACATTGCGCAGGTTGCAGAAGTATTACAGCTATGCGGCGGTGAGGTTGATCTGTACTCCGGTTGTGATGAGATGGTGGTTCCGGTATTATCTCTCGGCGGAATCGGTGTCATCTCCGTATTATCGAATATTATCCCGAGGCAGACCCATGATATGGTAATAAAGTACCTGGAGGGCGATGTGGCGGCCAGCCGTGATATGCAGATAAAATATCTGCCCCTTATTAATGCCTTGTTCTGTGAGGTTAACCCGATCCCGGTGAAGAAGGCCTTGAACCTGATGGGCTTTGAGGTGGGTCCTTTAAGAATGCCCTTGACCGAGATGGAGCCTGCCAATGCGGAACGTTTGCTGAATGCATTAAAAACAGTGGATTTGGCATGATAATAGCGGAACGAAATAAGGACCCGAAAAAGTTCCGGTGAATGGAGGAAGCTTATGACAAATATCATTTTACGCGGATGTAACGGTAAAATGGGACAGGTGATTACTCAGATCGTAGAAGAAGATGAGAATGCGGTTATTGTTGCCGGTATAGACATCTCTGCAGGCAGGAATAATAAATATCCGGTGTACCACAGCTTCATGCAGTGTAATGTCAAGGCGGATGTTATCATTGATTTTTCTGCTCCCGTCAATGTGGGGGAGATGCTGGAATATGCAATAGGAAGCGGAACAGGCATTGTATTATGTACAACCGGCTTCACCAGAGAGGATCTGCAGCTGATCGATGATGCGGCTAACTATATTCCCATTCTCCAGTCGGCCAACATGTCCATGGGAGTGAATCTGGTTATGAAGCTGGTGCAGGAGGCTGCGAGAGTTCTTGCGGAAGCAGGCTATGATATCGAGATTGTGGAACGCCATCATAATAAGAAGGTGGATGCACCTTCAGGAACGGCGCTTGCTCTGGCAGATGCCATCAATGAAGTGTTTCATAATGAATATGGATATAAATACGACCGCTCCACCGAACGGGCTATGAGAGGAAAGAAGGAGATTGGCTTCTCCTCCGTCCGCGGCGGAACCATCGTAGGTGAGCATGAGGTTATCTTTGCGGGAACGGATGAAGTAATCGAGATAAAGCATTCGGCATATTCCAAGGCTGTATTTGCCAAGGGTGCGGTGCAGGCTGCAAAATTTCTTCCGGGAAACCCGGCGGGAATGTATAACATGAATGATGTTATTGGTTAATATTTATGGTCTCAGAGGGTACACCTCAAAGATCAGGCAAGGTCTGATTTTTGAGGTGTACCCTTACTATTGCGGGTGCGGAAAGTTCGTACAAATAAAACAATTTATTGGAAAATAATATGTTTGTTCACAAATTTTTCGTAATCTTATAGTATGATGAAATCAGTTCGGACATACTGCAACAGGAAAGCAGCAGGCATAATCGAATTAATGCAGTTAGGAGGAGACAAATTTGATTGAAGTAAGAAACTTAGTGAAGCGTTATGGCAATCATACCGCGGTAGATCATCTTTCCTTTACCGTAAACAAAGGGCAGGTGCTTGGCTTCTTAGGTCCCAATGGTGCCGGTAAATCTACTACAATGAATATAATTACCGGGTATATCTCCGCAACGGAGGGAACTGTAACCGTAAACGGTCTCGATGTTTTTGAGGAACCGGAAGCGGTTAAGACAATGATCGGTTATTTACCGGAATTTCCGCCGTTATATCCTGATATGACGGTAAAGGAATATCTGTATTTTGTAGCCGACATAAAGAAGGTTAAAAAATCAGAGAAGGCAGCTATGGTTTCCGATGTAATGGAAGCAACCAGGATTACAGCCATGTCAGCCCGTCTGATCAAGCATCTTTCCAAGGGCTATAAACAGAGGGTTGGGTTGGCCCAGGCAATCATGGGATATCCGGAATTGATTATTCTGGACGAGCCCACGGTTGGACTGGACCCGAAGCAGATCATCGAGATCCGTGACCTGATCCGTGAGCTAAGCAAGAACCATACTATTATCCTAAGCTCCCACATCATGCAGGAGGTCAGCGCTGTCTGCGATACTATCCTGATCATCGACAGGGGGAAGGTGGTTGTGGCTGACACACCGGATAGTTTAATCAGATATTTCGGTAATACCGGCGACTTAAAAATTTCTGTGCGGGGTAACAGGGATGCGATCCTGAATAAACTGAATACCATCGAAGGAATAAATAAAATTGAAGAGAAGAACTGCTATGAAGACGGTGTCATGGAGTTTGCCGTATTCTGTGATGAGAATGCGGATGTCCGCGAGAAGATATTCTACGCTGCCCATGAAGCAGGGGCATCCCTGCTGGAGATGCAGACACAGCGTCTGACTCTGGAGGATATTTACCTGATGGCAACCAGGGATAAGCGGTTTGAACAGATTGAAATACTGGACAAAATATCGGACGATGCCGAAGAAATACTGAATGGAGAGGAGGAAACCGGTGATGCTTGCAATCTATAAGAAGGAATTACGGGCTTATTTTACCTCTATGATCGGTTATGTCTTTATCGCTTTCTTCCTGTTTGTAATCGGCATATACTTTTATCTTCAAAACTTATATTCCCTATATGCCAACTTTGAGTACACCCTTTCTGCAGTAACCTTTATCTTTGTGCTGCTGGTCCCGATTATCACGATGCGTCTGATGGCGGAAGAGAACAGACAGAAGACAGATCAGCTGCTGTATACCTCCCCGCTGTCTGCAGGCTCCATTGTAGCAGGTAAGTTTCTTGCTGTATTTACGGTATTTGCGGCAGTGATGGCGGTAACCTGCTTTTATCCCCTGATTCTGAAACAGTATGGAAATGTGCCGATGGCTCCCGCTTATGGGAGTATCTATGGATTTGTCATTCTGGGCGCGACTTATCTGGCAATCGGTTTGTTTGTTTCCTCGATGACAGAAAGCCAGGTTGTGGCCGCTGTAGTTGCATTTTTTGTATTTTTAATCACCTTGATCATGGATTTTGTCGCACCTATCATCCCCGCGGACAATAGGACCTCCTTCATTATCTGCATGGTCGCGGTGCTGGTATTATGTGTTATTTTGTATCTTATGATGCATAATCTGACATTAACCGTCGGCATCGGCAGTATTGCCGGGGGAGTATTGATCGTACTTTATCTGACAAAGCCGATCTTATTCGACGGCCTGGTTACCAGGGTATTGGAGTGGATTTCCGTATTAGCAAGATATGATTCATTCTACTATGGTATACTGGATTTTGCCGATACGATCTATTATCTGAGTATAGTGTTCCTATTCTTATTCTTGACCACTCAGGTTATTAAGAAGAAACGATGGAGCTAGGAGGGAGGGGCAAACGATGAACGAATTTAACAATCAGGAAAATGAGAAAACAGGTGTATTCAGTAATATCAAGTCCTCCTTCTCCGGCAGAAAATTCCGAAGCGGAGCATATGCATCCTTGATTACGGCGATCCTATTGGTTATGTTACTCGTAATCAATCTGATTATGACCAGGACGGACTTAAAAATAGACTTAAGTACTCAAAATTTTTATACTCTAACAGAGCCTACGGTGAAGCTGGTTAAGGGGATTGATGATGATATCACAATCTATTATCTTGTGGAGACCGGGAAGGAAACAGAGTTATTCAGAAGAATAGCGGGAAAATATGCCAGTCTGTCCAGTCATATTGAAGTTGTGCAAAAGGATCCGCTGCTATATCCCAAGTTTGCATCCCAGTATGTTGAGGATGAGGTAGCCCCCAACAGCTTTCTGGTTGTAAATAAAAGTGACGGCAGAGCAAGATATATTGCCTATGAGGAACTTCTGGTCAGGGAATTCAGCTATGACACCTTTGACTATAAGACAACGGGAATTGATGTGGAAGGCAAGCTTACCTCTGCCTTACAGTATGTATCAACGGAGGATGTCCCTGTACTGTATCGGACAACCGGCCATACGGAAAAGGAAATCGGTGAGATATTCTCTTCCGTTATGGAGAAACAGAATGTGACAGTGAAAACAACTCCCACTCTGACAATTTCAAGTATTCCCGAGGATTGTGATGTACTTCTCATCAATTCACCGGAATCGGATTTCTCAGAGGATGAAATCACAATGATTAAGGATTATATGACTGGCGGCGGCAATGTCGTTCTGGTGGTTGATTATATGGCAGGTAATCTGCCAAATCTGAAAGCCTTCCTGGAGTATTACGGAGTGGAGATGAAAAAGGGCATCGTGTTTGAGGGGGATTCCAATAAACATGCCCAGAACACCCCCCACTATCTGGTTCCTGATATTCTGAGCCATGAGATTACGGCCGGGGCCATAGAAAATGGCCGGTATATTATCATGCCGGTATCCTCCGGTCTCCAAATAATCGATAACACCAGAAGCTCCCTGACGGTAAAACCCCTTCTTAAGACTTCGGATAAGGCATATTCGAAAGTAGGGGAGAATTGGACTACCAACGATAAGGAAGCCGGTGATATCGACGGGCCCTTCTATCTTGGTCTGGTAGCAACCGATACCTTTAAAGGGGTATCCTCTAACCTGGTGGTATACTCGGCGGAATTTATCTTTGATGATGCTTCCATTCAGAGCTTTGGGAATTACGATGCCCTGACAGGAACCGTCAACTATCTGGCCGGCGATGCGGCGCCGGTTTCCGTAAGAACCAGAAGCTTGATTCCGGAAGCACTCCGTCTCACCCAGAAGCAGACCAATGCCTGGGGAGCAGTGGTAATCTTCATTCTTCCCTTATTCATTCTGTCTGCCGGAGCGGTGGTCTGCCTTAGAAGGAGGAAGCGTTAATGTCAAAAAGGAAGAAGAAAAATGCGATAACGCTGGCAGCGCTTCTGCTTGCAACAATCGTATTAATCATCTTTTATATATGGTATTCCAATCATGACAAGGCTTCCCCGGAGCAGGGGGGACGCGATACGGAGCAGGGGACAGACCAGGGCCTGGAAGAGCTGACCCCGGCTGTAAAGCTGGAGCTGGCCGCTCTCGATATAACCCTTGTGAACAGGCTCCATATTATCAATAAGGAAGCTGATTTGAAGCTGTTTCTTGAAGATACCGTATGGAAATATGAGGCCGACCCGGAACGCCCGATGAACCAGGATATGGTGAAGAAAATCCTGAATTTGGCCGCATCGGTTAAGGCGGACCGCTTGATCATGGAGAAGCCGGAAAATCCCGCGGAATATGGTCTGTCAGAGCCTGCAATTTATTTTGAGGCAGTTCAGTCGGATGGAAAGACCCTTAGGCTTAATATCGGGGATAAAGCAATCGGAGCAGAAGGCTATTATGCCCAGGTAGGAGACAGTGAAACGGTATACCTACTGGATACGTCCTACGGAACCAATCTGGCTTACAGCGATGCCGAAATGACAGCTGTGGAGGCTGCGCCTGTGATAACCTCGGAGAATATCTATCATATTCTGGTAGAAAAGAACGAGGGTGAGAATTTCGAGCTGCTCTATGATACGGAAAATACTATTGATGACACAGGCTCCGGCCTGTTTCCCTGGGTTATTCTTCAGCCCTATGAAGAAGGCTATGCCGCTGACAGCTCCAAGGTTTCCGAGCTGCTGGCAAATTACTCAAAATTTAAATTCCTTCAGTGTGTCGATTACGCAGGGCAGGAGCCGGAAAAATACGGGTTGGAGGAGCCGCAGGCTTCCGTTTATGTCGGGTATTATGAATATTATACGATGACCCTGGATAAGCCGGAGACGAACCCGAATACAGGAGAAGAGATTACGGAGAAGACCTATTATGATGATAAGAGCTTTAAAATCTATATAGGCAGCAGCGATGGAGCAGGAAACTATTATGCCAGAAGAGAAGGCAGCAGCAGTGTCTATACAATCAAAGCGGAAGAGATTGATAAGATGCTCCAGACGAACCCCTTTAGCCTGTTATCCTCCTTCATTACCATCCCTAACATAGAATCCGTGAATATAATCGATATCATGATCGACGGTAAGGATTATCGGATGGAGATTAAAAGACAGACCTCTAAGAATGAAGCCGGAGAAGATGTAAAGCAGGCAACCTATTACTTTAATGGGAATACCGTCGCGGAGAGCGTCTTTAAGGATGTGTACCAGGTGATGATTGCGGCAGGGTATGATGCCCAGGTGAAGGAGACCGTGACCGAAGCGGATTTTACTCCTTATCTGACCATTACCTATCACCTGACCGGAGATATAACGCTGACGGCCTCTTATATGCCATATAATGAAAGCTTTTATATTGTTAAAACCCAGAATAACCCGATCCGCTTTTTCACGGATAAACGTGAGATTGATGAGATCATTACAGTAATCAGGGAATTTAAAGGATCGGCAGACTAATCAGACGGCCGGCCTGGACCCTGAATTAAGGGCAGCCGCTTAAAGTAATTCTCTTCAGCCAGGCAGATATACCTGGGGAGTTCACTTCAAGCGGCTGCCGCTTTATTTTATCCGCAGCGATTGACACACAAATATAGGAATCTAAAATATATTATTCCTGCACAACATTATCCATGCTTACCGAAATTGTCTCACCTTTCGTCATCAGAATATGGCCTGATTCATAGGGTTTGCCTTCTACGGTAAGGGACACCTTATCGGTACCGTAATACATACCGAAGGTATTTGCTATTCCTTGCAGGATCAGCTGTTCATACCCGGCACCGACATTCATATCAGCAATAAATTCGGAGGAGAAATCTACATATGCAATATTATCCTTCCCCAGGTAAAGGGAATTTATCTGTGTATCCTTGCTGATCAGGGACAGATAGGAAGCCGTGGGAAGCTCTGTTTTCATTGCTTCACTTATGATTTTTCTGGTTATATCATCTGTGTGAAAAATAAGACTAAGCCGCTCTGCATAGAGTCTGCCGTCCGAGTCGGGATAATAGATTTCAATCTCCCTGGTGAGGGGTTTATCCTGATTTATTTTGCTTAAAGCAGAGGAAACCTCCATATCACCTGAGTAGAACAGGGATTGTACCAGGCCGGTGCCTTTCGCATAGTAATCCTTAATAACGCTGTCCTCTCCTTCGGTTGTAACCTCGATGGCATTGTATTTACCGGAGGGAGTCTCTATCATGACATCTGTAGAGGAAATGAAACGCATTCTGCCGTCGGGCAGGAGCCACCTGGTTCCATCCGTGATGGGTTCCATCAGAAGTATTTCTGCATCTTCTTTTTTCACTTTTGCATTCAGGAAATTCTCCCGGTAATAGCATTCATTGACGGATTGGAGTACATACAGCTTTCCGTCCTTATATTCTATCACCTTAACCGTTTCAGTTCCGCCGTTATTTGTTCTGGTCTGAAACCTGTCATTTTTCTCATCCAGGTAATCGACATACATAAGAAAGGAGGCATATTCATTTCCGCTCCCTTCATAAACATACTCCGTGTCAGCCTTTAATGGATAATAATCTTTGGCATTGGTTTGATCCGGTTCCTTGCTGTTATCTCCCGCCGTATTAGTGACGGCTGGAGTCGGGCTTACAATTGCCATGTTATCCGTTCTATCTTCCTTGGTGCATGCCCCTAGTATCATAACACCTGCCGCTATGCCCAATATCAGAACCAATCTTTTCATATATCTCCAATCTGCCGCCTTGCGGCGGTATCTATTCTATTGTTATTGTTAACATAAATCACATTCATTAGACGTTATGTATTCGAAAACTGTTCCACGGATCAACTTGTACGAATATTACTTGCATTGACATAATATATTAGCATATGGGATAATCAAGCTAAGTCAAGGGCGTATAGACCCGGAGTAGGAGACCTTATGAGTATAAAGAAAAAACTGATATTAATGGGAATATGCATCGCTATTATATTGGTGATCTTGACCGTAAATATTATACGCCGGATGCAGGCGGAGGATGAGACGGATACCGGAGAGAAGACGGTGAAGGAAAACATTATAACCAGAGCGGAAGCCTACCGGCTGCTGAGCTTTCTGGAATATGACAGAAGCAGCAGGGAGACCTTATCGAAAGGGATAATCTATGAGGATGCATCCATGTCCGGCTGGTATGATTCTTATGTTAATGCTGTATGGAAGATGGGGCTCATAGACAATGAAATTACTGTCTCACCGGCGGAGGCACTTGATTTTGGTGCCTGCAAGGAGCTGTTTGACCGGTTGATGATAGCCAATCCCGGCTTTCAGGGAATTTATGCAGGGTTGTCCTATGATTTTATTAACGCAGAAGAGGACATGTTAGTTAAGGAATTTCTTGAGCTTTATGAGGCCGCTTTTTCCAAGCTTCCTGAGAAGAAAGAGGGGTTAAAGGAGGAGACGCTCTTTGTTCTGACCAGGGAGGTTTCAGACAGCGGAAAGGATAGGATCGTAACGGACCTCGGCAGGTATTATTATGAGAACTCCAGGGACTATGAGGCATTGATTAAGGAGATGGAAGCGGCAAAGCTTCCGGCCGGGACAGAGCCGACAGAGGCCGCTGCAAAAGAGAGCAGCCAATTAAGTACCGCTCTGACCGGGAAGGATTTTGAAGAACGCTATATTAACAAAGGAATTAATGCACTCGTCCGGGGACAGGAGATTGTCTATCTGAGGGGGGTTACGGCAGAAAAATACGTTCTTCATAACGTATGGATCAAACAGGGACAGGATCTTTTGGTAGATACCTTTATTAACGGTGTGGACAAAGCCTTTAATGCAAAGAATAAGCTGTCAACGAACATTGAGAAGGTAGTCGGCGATATAACCATTGAAAACCAGAGAGTAGTAGGCATAAGCGTGAAACCGGATCTCATTCAGGGAAAGGTTCTTTTGTCCGGCGAGGATTTTATCGAAGTGGAGGGGTATGGAAAGGTGCCCCTGGAGGAGGATTATAAGATTTATAAGATTTATGGCGAATTATCCATGGAACAGACTACCAGCATCCTTGTTGGTTATGAAACAACGGATTTTGTTGTATCCGGGGGTAAAATCAGTGCGGCACTGATCAGAGAAAGCATTAAAGCGGAGAATATCAGGGTATTGCTGCATACGTCGGATTACAAAAGTATCTATCATGATAAAATAGAATTGACCTGTACCACGGCTTTTACTATAAAAAATGAAGACGGAGAGACGGAATATGCAGCAGGAGAGACGGTGGTAGTGGAGCCCGGGTCCAATATGATGTCAGCCGGAAGAATTAAAATCGTACCCGCCACAGAGAAGGGGAAGGTAAAGCTTCTTTCCATTGTTCGGTCTAACGGTGCTCCGAAATACCGCGGGACCCTTGAGATATCGGAAGGGGATAAGGGCCTGCTCTTAGTCAACGAGCTTCCTCTGGAGGAATACCTTTATGCGGTTATCCCCAGTGAGATGCCCACCTATTATGGACTGGAGCCTCTGAAGGTACAGGCGGTTTGTGCCAGAAGCTATGCTTATCGCCATCTGATGGCAAACAGCTTAAGCGCCTATGGTGCCCATGTGGATGATAGTGTATCCTATCAGGTATATAATAATATTGAGGAAAATGAAGATTCCATCCTGGCAGTGAAGGATACCTACGGTAAGGTTGTAAAGTATGGGGAAGAGGTTATCACTGCCTACTATTTTTCCACCTCCTGCGGTCATACCACCAATGTCGAGGATGTATGGGCAAATGGTGTGGAGACGCCTTATCTTACCGGGAGGCTGATGGAAGTAGAGGGAGATACCGAGGGAGTAAGTGCACAAGCCGAGGAGGCGGGAATCTATAAGGATCTGACGAAGGAAGAGAATTTCAGAAGCTTTATCAATGACCGGGAATTTGCAACCTACGACAGCGGCTTCAATTGGTATCGCTGGCATGTAACGATCAATGCAAATGACCTAAAAAATACGATTAATAATAAGCTGGCAGCCCGTTATGAAGCGTATCCGGAGCTTATTCTGACCCTTACCGGGGGCAGCGAGAAGAATGGAGATGCGGTTTATGAAAGCATTCCGGTGGATACGGTAGGAGATATTGTGGATATCGCGGTAACCAGGAGGGAGACCGGTGGAATTATCTATGAGCTGCGGATTACCGGTACGAAAAATACCGTCCTGGTACGGACGGAATATAATATCAGAGTGCTTCTGTCGCCGGCAAATTCCAAGATATACCGGCTTGATGAGACCGGCGTAGACGGTATCAGCCTATTGCCGAGTGCTTTCTTTGTAGTGGATACGGAGAAGGAAGGGGGAAAGATAACAAGCGTTACCCTGACCGGCGGCGGATACGGTCACGGAGTCGGAATGAGCCAGAACGGGGTTAAGTCTCTGGCAGATACGGGAAAAAAGTATGATGAGATCGTGAAATATTTCTACAAAGGTACGGAGCTTGGATTTATTTATCAATAGTAGTCTGATGGACGGGATTTGCGTATATTTTCTTGACATCGTCCACCATGGTCTTATTCTCAAAAATCAGGTTGATTTCTGCTCCGATAAAAAGGATATACATGCAAAAGTACATCCATAACATAAACAGAACAATCGTTGTAAGACTGCCATACATGGAAGAATAATTGGAGTGGTCGATATAATAGGAAAATGCATAGGAAAAGCCCATCCAGCCTGCTGCACAGACCATAGCGCCGGGAAGTTCATTAATAACCTTTGTCTTCCTGTTTGGTATCACTACATAAATGACCAGAAAGAATACGAGCAGTGTGATCAGACCTACGAAGGTCCGGAGGCTGATAATCAGCAGAGCCATGCCCTGGAAGCCGGGGATTTTCAGCTGAATCCACAGGTATAAGCGGTTGCCGAATACGAAGAGAACCATACTGGCAATTAACATAATGGCAAAAATCAGCGTATATATGGTGGACGTAATCCTTAAGAAGAAATAATTCCGGGTCTCCTTAATCCCATAAACGGTATTCAAGCCCTTCATGATAGCAAGAAAGCCTTTTCCTGCGGACCAGAGTGCCGTGGCAGCGGTAATGGAGATTAAGGTGCCGGAGGATGAGGTATCATAGATTTCATCAATTACAGATATAACCAGGGAGTGGATGGCGCTGGGGAATATCTGGGTAAAGAGTTTCATCACCGTACTTTCCGTAAAAGGAAAGTAACGAATAATACTCAGTAAAAGCATAATAAAAGGAAAAAAGGAGATGATGGTAAAGAAAGCAGCCTGTGCAGAATAGGCGGCCACATGATCATTGCCAATTTTCTTGGAAAAAAAACCGAATAACCGGAATGTCGATTTTACCATAGGAGTACTCCCTTCCCTGACAAAAGTAGAAAGGTGCTTTTCATTATATTATATGTGGAGTGAAAATATACTATCCATAGTAAATATATTTTGTAATCTGCATTATGGCTGCTTGCTGCCGGAAGCTTTGGAGCCTATTGTAATGGAATCATATTTTTCAGAATCTATTTCAATCTTATATTGTGCCTTCAGCTCTTCATAAATGGTTTTAAATTGTGCCTGCTCTTCGGCAGTAACGGCATCTTTAATTGCCTTTTCATAACGGCTGTCAGAATTGTTGTCCAGCATATGAATGATATAGTAGCCGTAATTCGTGGAGACGATTTCACTGTATTCCCCATTTTCAAGTGCAATGGCAGCATTTTTGTACTCCTGCTCAGGAATACTGTCCCCAATAATAAAATCACGGGTGTAAAGCGTAAGGTTCACATCCTCTGCCAGAACCTTCGTAATGTCAGCGCCGGCTGTAATTTTCTCATAAGCCTCCGCGATTGACTTCAGCATCTTATCCAGTTCATCATCACTTAAGACAATAAGCTCCTGGTTTTCGCTTCGGACAGAAGGAACATACAGGCATTCTGTCTTATACTCACGATATTCCTCTCTGGATATACTACTTTGAATAGCTTCCTTATCCACAGAAAAACCGCCGGATATGGTCAGATAATATTTATCACCCAGGGATAACCGGTTATAGGAATCAATCAAAAGCTCCCTGTTAAGTCCGGAATCCACAAGACTCGTATCGGCAGCCGAGCTAATCAGACTGTCAACGGCCGCTTTATTTGCCGCAATTTCTTCCTCAGTCAGTACGATACCTGCTTTCTTGGCCTGATCCATGAGGATCTCATACATGATGACTCTGGAGAAAATGGCATCCTTGGCAGCTTCCCTTACGGTTATTCCGTCTCTCTCAAAGTCCCAATAGCTGGAGCCTAAATTAGTCTGATAATACTCCTCCAGTGCATTCCCTTCGGTTTCAATCAGATAAATGTCGTACAGGAAATCCTCTATGGTAAGCTTCGTATCATTGATGGTTACAATTACATCCTTATCATCTTTTTTGCAGCCGTTAAGGAATAGCATGGCGGCGAATAATAACAGAATAAGGGAGAAGAGGGCTTGTATTGATTTTTTCACGTGTGGTACCTCCAAAGTTTAATAAGGCCGTGCAATATTTATATTAATGCAGACAATATAATTTTACCTCTTTTCGCTTCATAGTCAAGTGAATATTTCATGTCCGGCGCCTTACGGAGCCTTATTGGAGAGGCTTTATCGATGATTTTGCCTGCTGATTGCCGAATAAGCATTTTTGATGACTTTTGTAGAAATATTCTTGTCTATATTATCGAGAAACTCTTGATTTTTCGTACTTTTATGTTTATGATTGTAGTGTGAAAAGAATTTTGAATAAACCAAAATCCTTGGGAAGAACTGCGAAGTTCGCACAAAGGTGCTCACTCCTTGTTCTTCCGGGCGTTCCCCGTTGCCGTAAAGCGGCAGAATGTTGTTAGTTCTTGTAATATTTGAATAAGCAGGGAGGCAGTGCCTTATGATAAACTTTGATGAAGAGATTGAAAAATTCCAACCGAGCCTGGAGATTGAGCAGGCAGAAGATATCATTCACAATAATGATCTTACGGATATTGCGGATATATTGAAGGAACTGCTTAAGGGTAACACAGAGATAAACTCATAATGATAAGAGGTTAGGTGGGGATATTATGATCTGCCCGAATTGCCAAAGTAATGTGTCGGATAAGAGAAAGCGCTGCGACCGCTGCGGTGCGGATCTGACGCTTTCCAGGAAGATATTCAGGGCTTCCAATCAATACTATAATTTAGGACTTTCCAAAGCCAAAGTCCGGGATCTTTCCGGAGCAATTGTTGCGCTTCGGAAGAGTCTTGAAATGAATAAAGCCAATACAGATGCGAGAAATCTGCTGGGTCTTATCTACTATGAGATGGGAGAGACCGTAGCAGCGCTTAGTGAATGGGTAATCAGCAGACATTTTGCCCCAACCGGAAATGACGCTGAGGAATATATTAATGCGGTACAATCCAATCCCACTAAGCTTGACAGCCTGAATCAAGCGATAAAACGTTATAATACGGCATTGTCCTATGCAAAGCAGGGCAGTGACGATCTGGCGATTATCCAGCTGAAAAAAGTAGTAACCTTGAATCCGCATTTCATCCGGGCCTTCCAGCTGCTGGCACTGCTCCACATGAAGAACGGCGATAGTGAGCGTGCCAAGAAATGTCTGATCCGGGCAGGAAAAATAGATGTATCAAATACCACAACGTTAAGATATATGAGAGAATTGGAGCCTCCGGCCGCTGCCAGTAAGGACGGGGAAGGACAGGCAGATACGGAAAAAAGCCTGACCGGTTCCATCATGCCGATAACCTCCTATAAGGAGGATAAACCCAATATCATGGCCTTTGTTAATCTGGTAATCGGGGTGGTAGTAGGACTGGCAGTAATGGCCATCCTGGTAATTCCCTCCATTAAGAAGAACCAGACCACGGAGGATAACAAAGGGTATGTGGATTACAGTGCAGGTCTGGCGACGTTAGAGGAGAAGGAAGAGACAATCAAATCTCTCCAACAGGATAACATGGAGTTGGAGCAGCGAATTGCCCTGCTGCAGACTCAGATTGACAGCATTGTCATTCCGGAAGTGAATCCGGAGCTTTATGATACATTGTTCCTGGTATCGGAACAGTATCTGGAGGAACTGGTGAAAGAGGAGAAAGATCGGGATTTTACAGGGGTGGCGGAAGTATTGCTGGCGATCGATACGACGCAGTACGAGTCGGAAGCTTCCACCAGTTTATATACCCGTTTGACAGAAGCAATCTATCCGATTGTCTCGGATCAGTATTATGATGAGGGTCATGATTTATACGGTGATAATAAATATGAAGAGGCATTGGAAATCCTGCTGAAAGCTTATAAGCTGGATCCCACGAATGTAAGTGCCATCTACTTTATAGGAAGAAGCTATCACCGGCTCGGTGATTATGAAAACGCAACCTTATACTATACGATCATTACAACTGACCATACCGATTCCAACCGATATAATGCAGCGGTAGACAGGCTTGCTGAGATACCGGCTCACTGAGCTAGCAGCTCACTGAGCTAATAGCTCAGGAGTAATGGAATAACGTAAGATAAAAGCTTATGGAAAAGACATTTATGGAGAAGGGAAAACCTTTCCAGCAAAGGTCTTTTCTTTTTATATTATCACATCGGGACAGGAGGGAGAATATTACATGCAGAATGGCAGACCAGGTAAAAAAATGGATAAACCGGGAGAGGAGGGAGCTGTTTACGAAATCAACCAGAGATGTCTGATTATCAGACTTCAGGGAGAGCTCGATCATCATAATGCAATTCAAATCCGGGAAAAAGCAGATAAGCTGATTGAAAGAAATCATATTAAGCATATTGTTTTTGATTTTTCCGCTGCAGCTTTCATGGATAGTGCAGGAATTGGAGTTATTATGGGCAGATACAGGAAAGTAATCTTTATTGGGGGTAAGATCGCGGTTGCAAGCGTCAATGTAACGGTTGACCGGATTTTTAAGCTGTCAGGGCTTTATAAGATCATTGAAAAATATGATACGGTGGAAGCCGCATTGAATACCCTGCAAAAAGTATAACTGCACGGGAAAATGGGTTGACCGTTTGATTAAGGGAAAGGGGATAGGAAATCATTATGAACGATACGAACAGAATGTCATTGGAGTTTGAGAGCAGGTCCCAGAATGAGAGCTTTGCCAGAACCGTAGCGGCAGCCTTCGCTGCATCACTGGATCCGACCATAGAGGAGCTGGCAGACATAAAAACAGCAATTTCCGAGGCAGTCACAAACTGCATAATCCATGGTTATGAGAACCGAATCGGGATCATCACTATGAAATGCAGCATTTCCGGAAATGAGCTATCCGTTGAGATAGCGGATCAGGGAGTAGGGATCGAGAATATTGCAAAGGCGATGGAACCGCTATATACCACCCGGCCTGAATTAGAACGGTCCGGGATGGGCTTCTCCTTTATGGAGGCCTTTATGGACGAGCTTGAAGTGGAATCAGCAGTGGGCAAGGGAACCCTGGTTAAAATGAAAAAGAGAATAGGAAAAACGGATCTGTTAAAAGGGTATACGCAGGAAGCCAAACAGGAAGTGTATTGATACATAAGTCAGAAGGGAGTGAGGTTTAATGTGGATACGCTTGAACTGATTAAAAGATCCAGAGAAGGGGATAGGGAAGCCCGTGACAGGGTAGTAACAGAGAATGTAGGGCTTGTATGGAGTATTGTCCGAAGATTCGCTAACCGGGGGCATGAGATGGAGGATCTGTTTCAGATTGGGAGCATCGGATTGATAAAGGCAATTGATAAATTTGATTCCTCCTATAATGTTAAATTTTCCACTTATGCAGTGCCTATGATAACCGGTGAGATTAAGAGATTTTTAAGGGATGACGGAATGATTAAGGTGAGCCGGTCCCTGAAGGAAACGGCTACCCGGATCAGGATAGTAAGAGAAAAATACGGGAACAGCTATGGGAGAGAACCTACCATTGAAGAGATTGGTGAAGAGCTGAATATAGCTAAGGATGAAATCGTTATGGCCCTGGAAACCGGGGCGGAAGTAGAATCATTATACAAAACAATATACCAGGGCGACGGAAGCCCAATCTTTCTGATTGATAAATTGACAGAGACAAAGGATGAAAGCGAAAATTTAATTGATAAGCTTGCGTTAAAGGAGGTAATCGCTTCCTTGGGTGAAAAGGAACAGGAAATTATCAAGCTTAGATATTTTAAAGATAGAACACAGACGGATATTGCCAAGGAATTAGGTATTTCCCAGGTGCAGGTGTCCAGGATGGAGAAAAGAATATTAAAAATTATGAGAGAAAAGCTGGGCGCATGAGCCAGCCATATGTTTCCAGTATAGTAAAGTTTATTCATCACATAATAATAAAAAGAAAGCATCAGATAAGGAATCTGATGCTTTTTTCCCGTAAATACGGTAAAACGTACAGGAAAGGCACGGTGATGTTATGTTGGTCAAAAAAAGGAGGCTATTGCTGGCAGCTGCATTTCTGATTGTTGCGGCGGTAGCAGTGGTATTATTCGTAACATTCTTAACGGGCGGAAAGGTGGACGAATTTGAAGGAACCCTGGTAAAGACGGCTATGCCGGTATGGTATATCTAAACTGGTATAAGCGGTAAGCATGTGGAGGTAGCTATGGCTAATAATAAACAATCGATATCCGGCGTGGTGAAGGAACAGAATACCACAATAAGGAATGAAAAGTATAACAAATATGTAAAGCAGGTAACGCCTAAATTCAGCACTCTAAAGAATTGTATCAAGGCTTTTGTTATCGGCGGAATTATCTGCACCATCGGACAGGCATTTACGAATTATTATTTTTCCATATCGTCGGATATGGAGCTGTCAAAATCCTATACAACCTTATCCCTTGTATTTCTGGCTATCCTGCTGACCGGAATCGGCTGGTATCAAAAACTGGCAAAATTCGGAGGAGCAGGGACCTTGGTTCCGATTACCGGATTTGCAAATGCTGTCGCTGCTCCGGCTGTGGAATATAAGAAGGAGGGGCAGGTTTTTGGTGTGGGCTGCAAGATATTCACGATTGCAGGTCCGGTTATCCTATATGGTATCTTTTCATCCTGGGTACTGGGATTAATCTACTACATTCTGAAGCAGATGGGAGTAGTATGAAAAGAATTTTGAAAGAACCAAAATTCTTGGGAAGAACTGCGAAGCTCGCATGGTGCTCACTCCTGTGAATGTTCGCAATGTGAATTTATAATGCAAATTCACATTATAGGTGCTATAAAAAGAATTAGTCAATTTGATAAGGAGCTGCAAAAGTGATGGATATGAATAATAAGGCACAAAGTAAGGCCGTTTCAACGACCTCCGGATCCAAGATGGCAGGAAAGCAGAGTATAATATTTCAAAACCCTCCTTATATCATATCGGGTTCTTCGGTGGCAGGGAAGAAAGAGAGTGAGGGTCCCTTAGGACAGTTATTTGATATGGTCTGGGAGGATCCTATGCTGGGTAAGGACAGCTGGGAGGAAGCAGAAAGTGAATTAATGAAAGAGGCGGCACAGAAAGCCATACAGAAGGCGGAATTGAAAAATACGGATATCCGTTATCTAATCGGTGGTGATCTGCTGGGACAATTGATTGCGACCTCTTTCGGCGTTGCAGAGCTTAACATTCCGATGTTTGGTGTTTATGGTGCTTGCTCCACTATGGGAGAATCAATGTCAATCGGTGCAATTTTAGTTGAGGGAGGGTTTGCAGATAAGGTAATTGCCCTGACCTCCAGCCATTTTGCCGGGGCAGAAAAACAATTCCGTTTCCCGCTGGATTATGGGAACCAGCGGCCTTATTCCGCATCCTGGACAGTAACCGGCAGCGGTGCCGTAATCATATCAAGCCAGCCTGCGGGTAAAAAAGCAAATGGTGAGGCAGATATTTGCATAACCGGTATTACGACGGGCAAGATAGTGGATTATGGTATTAAAGACTCCATGAATATGGGTGCAGCAATGGCACCGGCTGCCTTTGAGACCATAAAACAGAATTTTGAAGACCTGGGTGTAAAGCCTGACTATTATGATAAGATCATTACCGGTGATCTGGGGTATGTAGGAAAGAATATTTTAATTGAATTGCTGAATGAAAAAGATTATGATATTTCAAAGAATCATATGGATTGCGGTATCGAGATGTTTGACAAGGAGAAACAGGATACTCATGCCGGAGGAAGCGGATGCGGCTGTTCCGCAATTACCTTTACCGCTTATATTATGAAGCAGCTGAAGGAAAAGGCGTGGAAAAGGGTGCTGTTTGTACCTACGGGAGCACTCCTGTCGCAGGTAAGCTTCAATGAAGGCAATACCGTGCCCGGTATTGCTCATGCAGTTATGGTGGAGTCAAAATAAGAAAAGCTTTTGCCAATATTGGCAAAATAGAAGGAGTTGGATACATGGATTATTTAAAAGCATTTGTTGTTGGTGGTGCAATCTGTGCTGCCACACAGATTTTATTGGATAAAACCAAGCTTATGCCGGGGCGTGTCATGGTTATTTTAGTTTGTCTCGGCGCCATTTTGGGAGCGGTAGGACTTTATGAGCCTTTTGCCAAATGGGCCGGCGCCGGTGCCAGTGTTCCTCTTAGCGGATTCGGCAATGTTTTATTTAAAGGAATTAAGGATGCAGTGAACAAGGAGGGATTCATCGGCATATTCAAGGGAGGGTTTACCTCCTCTGCCGTCGGTATCTCTGCAGCTATTATTTTTAGCTATATTGCCTCCTGGTTCTTTAATGCGAAAATGAAATCATGACGAAAAAGCCGGACAGGTGCAAAGATACCAGAGGCACCGGATGCTTCCCTGTACAAAGTGTGTATATGGAAAGTATTCGGTGCCTCTTATTCTGTTATTCTGCTGAGATTATTCCAACAACAGGTTCTGCCGGAAATTAAATAAAGAAGAGTTTATGTCCGGCAATTCCGTCGCAGGCTCGTAAGGCGGCTCATCCTCATAATAGTTAACGGCTGTATGGAGCTTGCAGCTTGCGGTAGGTAATAAAAACGGAGTATCAAAGGTTTCGCAAATCTCGGTCTTATTGAGATAAACGACTTCTTTCACAGTGTCCGCGGGACAATTGTTCGTTGCCAATGCTTTTGAAGCCGTACATATCTTTGCTTTTACATGAATATCGCAGTACTCGGTAGGTTCCGTACCTTTGGCAAAATACTCCACCCTTGTGGAATCTCCGCCCAGGTAATGGTCGCATAAGCCCTCCACGGCCAGTTTACCGGATTTGGTACAGATTTTTGCGGTAACAATGGAATCCGGCATTGTAAACTCCTTGGTTTCCAGCTGCTTCTCAATATGAATCCGTTCCATGATGGTTTTCCATATTACCCTGTTATAGGACCGATCCGTCTGGGTACGGTTATTATCAAAACCGGACCACACGGTTGCCGTGTAATACGGAGAAAATCCGGAGAACCACAAATCATTGTAATCTGAAGTGGAGCCGGTTTTTCCTGCCACCGGCATATTAACCGCAGTTAATTTCAGATTCTTGCCGGTACCCACATTTACCACATCCTCCATGGCATTGGTCAGCAGCCAGGCGGTGGATTCCTTTATTACATGTTCCTTCTTCGGTTTATTTTCAAGAAGGACTTTACCGTCGTGATCCAGAATCTTTGTATAGAAGATAGGCTCGGTATAGATACCATTGTTGGCAATTACCGCGTAAGCAGCCGTTAATTCCAGGTTAGATACACCATCGGTCAGACCGCCGAGAGCCATCGGCGGATTAATATCCGATACGACCCGGCCATCCGGTTCCTTTCTTGATTCAACCAGGGAAGTAAATCCAAGGTTCTTAAGATAGTCATAACCAACCTGTGGAGTTACCTCAACCAGGGTTTTTACGGTAACGATATTCATGGAATCATAAATACCTTTTCGTAAGGTGTTTAAACCTTCATATTCCTTTTTGGACTTCCAGTTATTCACTTCCGTCTCGGTACCGGGATAATAATAAGGTCCGGCATCATCCTGTACGCTGGCCAGAGTATATCCGGCGGTATCAAGTGCAGGCAGGTAAGTGGATAGTACCTTAAATGTGGATCCCGGCTGCCGGACAGTATTGGTCGCCCGATTCAAGGTCCGGTTACCGATTTTCTCTCCGCGGCCTCCAATAATGGCAGACACATAACCGGTGTGCTGGTCCATAACAACAAAGGAAGACTGGGGCTGGATCGTCATAGTAACCTTTTCGCCCAGTATGACATCCCCTTCCTGAAGCATTGCCTCCCGGAAATCATCAATCTTTTTCTGCATATCCTCCTTATCGATGTACAGCAAGGAGAATTTGCTGTTGCTGGAATCAACATATAAATTGTCCGGATCGGGGTAATCCTTGTAATAATCCAGCAGATCCTGGTTGTGATAGTGTCTTGCGGTATCTTCATCATCACCATGCTGGATAGAAAGGGCATAAGTCAGTTCCCAGTAAGAAATGCCCATCTCAGGGAAATAGCTTTCATCCGAGTAAATATCATTACATATCTTTTGAATTACAGGATCCTGTGTAGTATAGATGGTTAAGCCGCCGGTATACAACAGATTAGAGGCCTGAGCCTGGGTATAACCCAGCTCTGTCTGCAGATCCTCCATGACCTGCTCGATTAATTCATCGACAAAATAACTGTAATACGAGGTGGAATCAAGTTCATCATTAATGGACTGGATCCGGGGATATACTTCATCCGCTATTGCAATATCGTATTCTTCTTTTGTGCAAAGTCCCTGATCCAGCATTTCATTGAGCACTTCGTTCTTACGGAGCTCATTCCGCTCGGGATTGGTGATCGGGTTATGATATACCGGAAGCTGCGCAACGGCTGCAATAACGGCAGCCTCGGAGAGAGTCAGATCCTGGACATCCTTATTAAAATAGCGTCTGGAAGCGGTCTGTACACCATAGGTTCCCGCACCCAGGTTAATGGTATTCAGATAGTATTCCAGGATAGTCTTCTTGTCTAATTCGTTTTCCAGCTGGATTGCAAGATACTGTTCCTGAATTTTACGTTCCAGGCGGTCGATGAAGAACTGTTCCCTGCCCCCGTCAAAAACCTGATTTTTCAGCAGCTGTTGGGTAAGGGTGCTGCCTCCCTCGCTGAAGTCACCGCTTTTCAGTCCAAGAAAAGTGGCACGGAAGATACCTTTTACATCAATTCCATAATGATCATAAAAGCGTTCATCCTCAATGGCGATGAAAGCATTCTGAACTACCTTAGGAATTTGATCAATGGTTACATAGACCCGGTTTGACATGGAGCCGACCAGATTTTCGATTTCATTGCCTTCACTATCCAATACCTTGGTGGTATAACGGGTAGGTATGACATCAATTTGTGAGATATCCGGTGCACTGTCAGCCAAGCCTTTAATATACCCAAAGCCGGCATAAGCACAAACAATGGTTACAAAGACAATAACGACAATACCCAGCCGAAATAAAGTGACTCTGGTTTTGGATATTAATCTTCGTGAAGTAGATTTTATATAATGCTGTTTTTCTTCTATGCCTTTTTTACTATAATCCATAACAAACCTCCATTTAGGACAGATGTACATGATAAGCAGTTCATGAACTTCGTTCATTCGTAAGCTTGCCGGGAGTACGCGATAAGCAGTTCATGAACTTCGTTCATTCACTCGCGTTGCGTACGCCGCAGTAACAGATCCTTCCGTAAAACTAAAGTTTTCCATAAGAATCTGTTACTACGGCTCTTTGCTTATCGCGTACATTATAACAAATTTGACGGGTGATTTAAAGTACTATATTATTATTTCACAATTATTACCCATTTTATGGGAGTTCAATGGATTATTATAAAAGTTTTTTGGATATTTAGAAAATAATATTCATAAATATACATAATGTAGCATACATATTTCTTTTTCTGCAATTTTAGGTACACAATCCATGAAGTTATGTCGAAATATAACGAACTCGATAAAATGATGCGTTACTTTTTTCTTTTTAAAACAATATTTTCTGTGTATAATAATTTTGTCAGTTGTTTTCAGTTATTATATTACATATTGGGGGTAATACGTATGAAGAAAATGGAACTTTTATTTAGCAATGAGGTAATTCTGGAAGATATGAGAAAGATGAAGCTGGATTACAGTCTCATGGAGAATTACCCGGAAGAAGAAAGTACGGAACCGTATTATGGCATTAAAATCACCAAGTATTTGGGGAATACTGAGGAATCTGATGAGGTAAGCGGGATATCAAACTCAAGGGATAGCGTAGTCTCAATGATCAAGAAATTATTTCAGTTCGAAGTGACTCCAATCTCCATGGTAGAGATTATTGATGATTTGGTAACAATTGGAGATTAATATTTTAGAGAAACAGGTGTACTTCTTTTCCCAGTATTGTGAAGTATACCTGTTCTTTTTCTGTCAGGAGTGCGGATCCGCTGGTGAGCTCAGTCACCTTCTTCAAAAATCCCGGAGCCTTACCAACCGGAACAAGGATATCGAGTACTACGATATCCGAATAGTCGGAGGAAAGAATGGGAAGCTCCTCCTGGCCGATATAATATTGTATTTTTCCGATGAGATTGTAATCCGTATCGATCCGATAATGAATTCCAAGCTCTTTTTTTATGATGGTGCTTTGATCTAATCCTTTCAGTGCCGCGGCTTGATAAGCTTTCACTAATCCACCGGTCCCAAGAAGTGTGCCGCCAAAATACCGGGTTACCACAAGGACCAGATTCGTAAGCTCATGGGAGATCAGGATATCCAATATGGGCTTGCCGGCCGTTTTGCTGGGCTCTCCGTCATCAGAGCAGCGCATAACCGGGTTTTTCGTACCGACGATATAAGCATAGCAATTGTGGGATGCGTCCCAGTATTTTTTTCGTAAACCTTCGATGAAGGCGAGAGCGTCC
Organism: Bacillota bacterium; assembly: GCA_023423335.1. Classification (GTDB taxonomy): domain Bacteria; phylum Bacillota; class Clostridia; order Lachnospirales; family Lachnospiraceae; genus Mobilitalea. The sequence goes on from JAFAFU010000014.1 coordinate 149,954, forward strand.
TCTTCAGTTTCAATTGGGTACACATTGGCAATGAAACGGGACTTCTTCATTACGAATTCACCGGTTCCCCCCTGATACACAGTTTGAAAGACTTTATTTGGCTGTTCCATTAAGCCGCCCTCCTTGGAATTGTTTCTGGATTAATTATAGCAAGGCGGGCGAAAGGGTGCAATACAGATTATACATAAACATATGTTTGCATTTTTTGCTTTTTATGCTATAATATCCACGAGAAGCAGATTAGTTCATGGATGCAGTTCTTCGTCCTTGAGTTCTTAATCCGCATCTAAAAATTCATGATATAATGAAAGCGTAGAGTGAACGATCATGAACACGCTTCATGTTCATGATATAATGTTTCTATACCGGAGGATTTCATGAGACGAAAAAGCTTATCATGGCTTCCAGCACTTCTGATTATGCTGGTAATTTTTAGTTTTTCATCTAAGCCTGCGGATGTATCAGGCGAGAACAGTTTAAATATAGCGAATTATGTTATGACAATCTATGAGAAGATTACAGATACTCAAGTGGAAGAGGAGTATAGAACGGAGCGGCTTCTGAATCTTGACCATTATATAAGGAAGAGCTCCCATTTTATCGAATATGCGATTCTGGCAGCCGCATATGGCCTTCCTTTGTGGATAAGTGGAATCAGAGGGCGGAAGCTATGGTTATGGTCCGTTTTGTTAGCGGCAGCGTATGCTTTATCCGATGAATTCCATCAGAGATTTATACCGGGCAGGAGCGGGGAGCTTAAGGATGTTTTGCTGGATTCCTTCGGTGCCGCTTTTGGGGCAACGATATTTATTGCGGTAACAATAGCCTTGAAACATAGAAATAAGAATAGCCAAGCTAGGGAGCTGTCGGAATAAAACGGTTCTGTCCCTTATCATAATGATATCCGGCGAGGGATATGGTATCTTCGATTTGCTTTTGGTCGGCCATCATACTTTTACAGAGTTCATCAAGCGTAGGATATACATCCCTTAATTTTGTATTGATAAAGCTTAATAAAATAACGGGGTCTTTGGGCAGGCTCATGGATTACTCCTTGTCGTCTGAATACTTATTTTCTTATTTTATTATGCACATTTTAACCTGAATTTCAAGTCTTTTATTGATGCTGGAATCCTATCCCCCTGATACGGGAAGAAGGATCGGCATACGGAGGGTGATTTTGTGGATCTGTTTGATTATATGAGAGACAGCACAATGAAGAAAGAGGCTCCTCTGGCCTCCAGGCTCAGACCGGTCAGCCTGGAGGAAGTGGTGGGGCAGGGTCATATCATTGGGAAGGACAAGCTTTTGTACCGGGCGATCAAGGCGGATAAGATCAGCTCTATTCTGTTTTACGGTCCTCCCGGTACGGGAAAAACGACCCTGGCAAAGGTGATTGCCAATTCGACAAGCTCCATCTTCACCCAGATCAATGCAACGGCAGCAGGGAAAAAGGATATGGAGGCCGTGGTTGAGGAGGCGAAGAATAATCTTGGAAGGTATGGGAAGAAAACCATCCTGTTCATTGATGAGATTCATCGCTTTAACAAAGGTCAGCAGGATTATCTCCTTCCCTTTGTTGAGGATGGAACCGTAATCCTGATTGGCGCCACGACGGAGAATCCTTATTTTGAGGTCAATTCCGCCTTGCTGTCCCGTTCTATCATTTTTGAGCTGAAGCCTTTGGAGAGGGAGGATATTAAGAAGCTCCTGATCCGGGCGGTGATGGACGAAGAGAGGGGGTTAGGGGCATATAAGCCCTTGATTCATGAGGATGCCTTGGAATTTCTCGCGGATATGTCCAATGGGGATGCAAGGAGCGCTTTGAACGCAATTGAGCTGGGAGTTCTGACGACGGAGAGATCGGAGGACGGTTTGATTCACATCACACTCCCGGTGGCTTCGGAATGTATCCAGAAGAGAGTACTAAGGTATGATAAAAGCGGAGACAATCATTATGATACGATATCCGCATTTATAAAGAGCATGAGGGGCTCAGATCCGGATGCCGCGGTATATTATCTCGCAAGAATGCTATATGCCGGGGAAGAGGTCGCATTTGTCGCCAGAAGAATTATGATCTGTGCATCGGAGGACGTGGGAAATGCGGACCCGAATGCCATCGTTGTGGCGACCTCAGCGGCATTGGCTGTTGAGAGGCTTGGAATGCCGGAAGCACAGATTGTCCTTTCTCAGGCAGCAACCTATGTTGCCTGCGCTCCGAAGAGTAATTCCGCAGTTTGTGCCATAGGAGCGGCAATGAAGGCCGTGGAAAACGAAAAGACAGCAACCATTCCCGCCTATCTGATGGATGCCCATTATAATAGCGCTTCAAAATTAGGTCATGGCATAGGGTACAAGTATGCCCATGATTATAAAAACCATTATGTCAAACAGCAATATTTGCCGGAGGAGATTAAGGACAGGGTATTCTATGAGCCTTCCGATAATGGATATGAGAAGAAAATAAAAGAATATTTCAAGAAGATAAAAGAGGAGGCTTAAAAGCTTCCTCCCAAGGCTATTACGATTTTAGTGTGGTTTTGTGAAAGCCGGCCTTTATCTTCGAGGGGCCATGCTATTTTTTATCTTCCTTGCCGGTTTTGCCAACCGCCTTCGGCGGATCATTTCTGTGAACATATTTATAGACTTCGATAAATCCATAGATCATAATAGGGATAGCAACGGTCGAGAATATGGCTGACAGGAATAAGCCCTCGGCAAGCTCCTTGATAAAGATAGCTGCTAACAGGGATATAACATACATGGACAGGATTAGTAGGATACCGATTACGGAAGCGATACGTTTTACTTTATTCATAGGATTCCTTTCTTACCATAGGCTGGTACAATCATAGGCTTGGTAAAATAATTATATAGATAAACCCATGAAAAATCAAGGCATGACTGCATGAATCGCCAAGGAGGGCTCTTAACCGGTTTTTTCACTTAATATCCGGGAAAGCAGCTCCGGCTGGTCAAGCATATATTCACCCTCATATTTACCGTTACAGGTCAGGAAGAAGGAGCTTTTCTTCATGAAGACTCCCATTTTACGCAAGGTCTGATGGGTGACTGTACCATGCGCCCTGGCACGGAGTATCTTCTGTGCAAAGGTAAGCCCGATACCCGGAATCTGTAACAGCTGCTCATAATCCGCCCGGTTCACCTCGATGGGGAACAGATGAATGTTGCGGAGGGCCCAGGCAAGCTTGGGATCCATGTCTTCTGAGAGATCCGGTGCCTGTTCCGGTGTCACATCATCCGGGGTAAAGCCATACAGCTGTTGCAGCCGGTCTGCCTGATACAGCCGGCGTACCCGCCATAAGGGTGTCATCGTCGGTGAAAGCTCATCATAGCCTTTGGCAGGCTGGATATATTTAAACGCGGTATAATAAACCCGGCTGAGTCGGTATTTCCTATATAATGCCTGTGACAGAGACAGAATGGTCCGGTCGGTTTCCTCTGTGCTGCCGGCCATTAGCTGGGTCGTCTGAGATCTTAACAATACCGGGGTTCTGCTTTTGAATTGCCTTGCATTCCTGACCAGGTTACTGATCTCCTGCATCGGTTCCAATATGTTATTCTTATTCTTCTGCTTTGCTATTCTTTCATAGCCTATACTTCTGGCAACTTCAATGTTCACGCTCAAACGGTTCGCATACCTGCCGGCTTTCGCAATCAGAAGAGGATCTGTTCCCGGCATTACCTTAGCATGGATATATCCGTTATAGTAAAGCTCCTCTCTCATAATACGGATTGTCTCAATAATCAGCTCTTCCGTGTAATCGGCGTTTTGATGGATGGCAGAGGTTACAAAGACACCACGACCGTTTTCTTTCGCTTTTTGAACGGATAGTTCAGCCAATTCTCTGGGACCATTGCAATATCTGGCGGTATCCTCCCGGCTTGCCCTGCAGCCGCAATAAGCACAATTAAAGATGCATTTGTTGGAGAGAAACACCTTTGGAACAGTCGGGGGCGTCTGCGGGGAACGGATATCATGAAAGATGGAGGGGTCCGGGATGCATTCCTCAGTCGTCGGGCTATCACCATAGGTAAGCTCGGCGTCAGCAACATCATACAGGGAATCCTCCTGCATCTGTCTGATCTTATCCTGAAGCGATAAGCTGTGTTCCGGATTTATATAGACCATGTCCAACCCTCCCCCAAACGGTACTTTAGCATTAACTATAGTATAACACACAGCATACTATAAGTCAAACAAATGTTCGGAACACTTATTCGCATTTTTGTTCGGGATTGTGAAGGTCATGGGTGGAGATGTAAAATTTTTATATACAAAATTCTGGCATTGTGATAATTTAGGATAGTACTATATTTTGATGGAAGAGGTGAGCGCGTTGGGGTCCAAAGGTATTCGAGGGAATTGCCTGCAAACGGATAGATCATTCTATGCCATCCGGATGGATGCCGGAAGGTCAATCCTTTTATGTACGGTGTTATTGCTGCAATGTTTGCTCATGCCCGCGCTGCCATTAAAAAGTCAGAAGGCTGCGGCTGGTTTTCCTAATCCGGATGTGGTTAAACTATCCTTAGGGTATCGGTTTGCAGAAGCCTCCATCTTATCGGAAATGAATGATACGGACAAGCAGTCCGGTTATATATTTGGAATGACCGCGGAACGGAATCTGCGTAATTTATACCGTCTGATTAATATGGTTTTCCACGGACTTACCATAGCTTATCTTGGACCGGGGATAATATCCGGAACCCTGTTGATCGCCGGTATATGGAAAGTCTACTGTAAATCCGTACTTGCAATATCCATCGGCGGACATGCACCTCCGTTTGGAAGGTATGCGGTACTATGTTAGAATGAAATAATAACAGAAAGGGAGTTAGGAATGAAAAATAAGCCAGTGTTTTTTATTATAGTTATCATAGCGCTTCTTATGGTATATACGGCCATATACGGCGTTAATATCTCCGGCTTTAAGATCCTCGGAGCCCCTGATATGCGTTATGGTACGGATATCCGCGGAGGAGTGGAGGCAGTTTTCCAGCCTGTTGACTTAAACCGTATGCCGACCGGCACCGAATTGGAAGCAGCCCGTACCATTATAGAGGTGAGATTAGATAAGCAGAATATTCTGGACCGTGATGTAACCATTGATAAGACCAACGGATTTGTAATCGTACGCTTCCCCTGGAAAGCGGACGAGACCGACTTCAATCCTGAGGGGGCGATAGCTGAATTGGGTGATACGGCACAGCTGACCTTCGTAGGACCGGATGGAAAAACAATATTGACGGGTTCGAATGTAAGGACAAGCAGTCCAGGAAAACCCTATAACGGTATCGGTTTCGCAGTAAACCTTACCTTTGATGAGGAAGGAAAAAAGCTGTTTGGTGAAGCAACAAAAAAGTTTGTAGGAAAAAATATAAAAATATATATGGATGAAGATATCATTTCGGATGCGAGGATTACGGAGCCCATTACCACCGGTGAGGCACAGATTACCGGCTCGGCTACTTATGAGGAGGCAAAGAACCTTTCTGATAAAATTAATTCCGGTGCACTTCCGTTTTCTATGATAACGAAGAACTATTCCACGATTAGCCCTTCGCTGGGCTCCGGCTCGTTAGGAGTAATGGTTCAGGCGGGTCTTATCGCATTTATTGTCATCTGCGTATTGCTGATTGGGTATTACCGGCTGCCGGGAGTTGTGGCATGCTTCTCCCTGATGATACAGATAGCCGGTCAGATACTGGCGTTGTCCATTCCGCAGATGACCCTTACCCTGACAGGAATTGCCGGTATCATCCTGTCCATCGGTATGGGCGTTGATGCGAATGTTATTATCTCGGAACGGATCAGTGAAGAGATTAAGGCCGGTAAGAGTGTAAGCTCTGCTATAGCAGCAGGCTTCAAGAACGCATTTACCTCCGTTTTTGATGGTAATATTACGGTTCTGATCGTAGCGTTTATATTGATGATTTTTGGATCAGGTGCTCTTTTATCCTTTGCCTACTCATTATTCACAGGTATCGTGTTTAATTTTATCGCAGGCGTGACAGCTTCCCGATTGATGATTCACTCTCTAAGCTCATATAAATTCCTGCGGAAGCCAAAACTTTTTACCTGCTTGTCCAGGAGGGTAACCCTATGAATCAAGATAAAATAATCAAATTTTATGAGAAAAGGATGTTATTTTTTGTTATTTCACTGACGATTTTTGTGATAGGAATTGTAGCTGTATTTATTAACGGAATCCATCTGGATATCCAGTTTAAGGGCGGTGCGCTGCTGAAATATACCTATACCGGAACAATAGATGAGTTTGCAGCAGGGGATATTGTCACCGGTATTCTGAAACGTCCCGTTACAACTCAGCTGACCGAGGACCTTGCAACGGGAGATAATCGTATTATCTTCAATATAGCCGGAAAATCCGGTGTGGATGCGAAGGATCAGCAGAAGTTTGATGCGGCCTTAAAAGAGAAATTCCCGGACAATGAGCTGAACTTATCCGAATCCTCAATGGTGGAGGCTTTCTTCGGGCAGAGGTTTCTGAGGAACGGAATTCTGGCCATATTGCTGGCCGGAGTTCTGGTCATGCTGTATGTGTGGGTAAGGTTTAAGATGATGGGAGGACTCTCTGCAGGTGTAATGGCATTGATTGCTTTGCTGCATGATGTTCTGGTCGTATTCTTTACCTGTGTCATCTTCAAAATACCGATCGGTGATTCCTTTGTAGCCGTGGCGTTAAGTATTATCGGGTATTCCATCAATGACACGATTGTTATTTATGACCGTATCAGAGAAAACAATCAGACTTTTGTCGGGTTCCCGGTTGAGACGATAACAAATTTGTCCATTACCCAATCCATGATGCGTTCCGTCATGACGAATTTCGCTGTAATGATCAGTGTTTCCATCGTATATATTCTGGCAACCGTAAATGGAATCGATTCCATCCAGAGCTTTGCGCTCCCGATGGCGATTGGTACTATCAGCGGGTGCTATTCCACAATCTGCATCGCAGGACCGCTTTGGGTTATGTGGAAGAAAAGAAAAGCCGGGACAGAATTATTCAAAAAATAAAAGTATGCCGCATAGCGGCAGATGGGAGTTATTATGGAACCATACAGATCCGGAGATTCAAACCAGATAACCCGTGAATATTTCGATTCGCTGTTGATTGAATTACGTTATATCGACTCAGTCATACCTTCAACTACCCTTAAGCTTTACGGAGAAAAATTCACCACCCCGATCATGACGGCCGCCTTATCCCATCTGAACAAATGCCACCCGAACGGCCTGGCCGAGATGGCTATGGGTGCGTATCAGGCCGGTGCGGTTATGTGGTGCGGCATGGGGGAGAAGGAGGAACTGGAAGCGATCACGGCAACCGGTGCCAGAACAATAAAAATTATCAAACCTCATGAGAATAATGAGGTAATCTTCGAGAAGATCGAACATGCAAAACGCTGCGGATGTATGGCAATCGGTATGGATATCGACCATTCCTTCAACAATAAGGGGCAATATGATGATGTCCTCGGATTTAAGATGACTTCCAAATCTCTGGAGGAGATCAAAAGCTTTATAGGAGCCAGCAAACTGCCGTTTATCATCAAGGGAGTATTGAGTGAACAGGATACCTATAAATGCATCGAAGCAGGGGCTAAGGGCATTCTGGTGTCCCATCATCATGGAATCCAGTCCTATGCGGTGCCTCCGCTGATGATATTGCCAAAGCTTGCCAGGGTTGTGGATCATAGCGTACCGATTTTTGCAGATTGTGGTTTTGCCAGCGGTATGGATGTATTCAAGGCATTGGCGCTGGGTGCCGATGCGGTCTGTGTCGGCCGTGCCCTGATGGATCCTCTTTCGAAGGAGGGAGCTGACGGCGTAAAGAAGAAGATATCAGGGATGACGGAAGAACTGGCAGCAGCCATGGCACGAACCTGCTCTGCCGATCTTGACCATATTGATCCGGCAGTAATCTGGAAGAAATAATCGACTTAATATTAAGACAAGATACTTTATTGGCTAAGGTTACAGCCCGCAGCCGAAAATGATACACTCAGGGCAGAAGAAATATTCTGCCTAAGAGGTTCATTTCCGGCCGCGGGCTGTTTTCGCTTATTGCGGTGGAAAAAGATGATACAAGGCATTTGTAATAAAATCATATCGTAGGTTAAAATAATTTCTTATTTTATCTACTTCATAGTCAAATTGCAGTCCGGCCTCATCCTCTGACAGAGCACTGTATCTTATCAGGGTATCAATCATCATCGGCCGGTAGGTATCCGCATATTGATCAAGAAGAGGCATTACCTTATTCCTGTGAAAGACAGTATCGGCAATCTCCATGAACCTGGCTGTAAATTGTTTTCGGAAGCTTTCATTTGCTGACAGGGCGGTAAAGATTTTGCCTATGGTGGTATTCGGGTTCATGATGGTCCAGAAGGTGTTGTCTGTCACGACAGAAGGATTATAACGGGCATCATAGGCCAGGGAATTCTCATAGGACAGGCCGGTGGAATATTCGGTATCATACAGCATAAAGCGCCATCTGCCATCCTCATAGGGATGATCCGTACCAATACTCCTGGAACGCCATAGCATGACATTGTTGCTGCCCCAGTCCTTATTTCCGACAAAAACCTCAACGCTGACGTAGTCAATGAAGTCGGCGATATCAAGCATAGTGCCGAATTCTTCGTATTTTACGGAATCGGACAGATTATTCCCGGCAGCATAGGAGAGAAGGTCATGATAATATTCAATATCTGCTGCTTCCCCTTCATTCAGTTGATCCTTTTCAATGATGATGACATTATTCTTATCTACGCCATAATGGCTTTCAATATAATCTTCACTGTATTTTTCCTGGACATTATACAGCCCCCAGAACTCCCCGTTCAGGAATACGACAGCCGGTCTGGAAGCCTGGGCACAGATGCCGAGTCCGGAAGCAAGCTCCTGGATCAGGACTTCCCGGATCTTAGTCAGCTCAGTGTCGTTTCCGCCATTGCGAAGCATAAAGGAGTCGTATTTTTTAATTACCTCACCGCTATCATCGGAGGTCAAGCCGGGAAAGATCTCATATTTAATATTTTTACTCCCATATTCACTTCTGGCATAGAGATTAAAGCTTTTCTGCAGAAATGCCCTGGAAGCACCGCCGCGCATACGGATTCCGATCTCATCGGAGAAAGCAAGAGTTCCGCTCACATCAAAGAAATCAATATGTGCAGGACGTTCCCATTCCTTGCCGCTGTTCTTGTAATTCGCAGGCTGGTGCCAGTATCTTATCTTGGGGTCATAGTTCTTTCCGTTTCTCCAGCTATCATGGGCAGCACCGGTGACATAAATCCCCGTATCATAATCAAACAGGTGCTCCGGGTCCGTAACCAGAGATATTACAGCGACATCCCCGTAATAGTCAGCCCTGTCCTGATATCCGACAAAATAGGACTTTGTAATAACCTCACTGCTGCCGCCGGCGGCATTATATGCAACAGCCCGGATAATCGTGGCTTTGTCTATCAATAGGGAGGGCGCATAAAATTTCCCCAAAGTAGTCCCTTCCATCATCGAGTAGGTATTTGGGTCGGCAGACCGGTCATATACCGGTAATACGCCGCTTAGCTTCATTGACCGGTCCGTAGGGATACTTCCGTCCAGAGTGTAATATACCGTACAATCCTCCGGCGCTGCTATAGTTAATTCAAAGGAACCGGCATAAAATCCGCTCTCCTGTGAAAATATGGGCGAAGACATATTCTCGTCATAATCGGCCGGCTTATGATCAGGAACATCAGCCTGGATGGGGACATCCTCTGTCTGGCCAGGTATGGTTTGGGTTTGGGCATCAGGACCTTTATCATTTTCGGCGGATTTGCAGGAGGCCAGAAGTAGGACAGCAGCCGATAGAAGGATCAACGAGCGGAATGTTTTCATGATATTCTCCTTGATATGGATATGGTGTTCGTTACCATTTATTTATATCACAAAAAGGACCGGAATGCAATTTTAACAAAAGGTGTCAGAGGAACGCATTCTGCCGATGGGTTGTCCATTCCGCCGATACTTGGTATAATGTAATACATCGTAGCGTGAATATACGAAGATTAGGGTCGTATGATAGACTCGGAAGAACCCGCAAAGCGGCTTCTTTCATCAGATTTTGTGATGGCGCAAAGCGCCATAATGGAGGTAAATATGAAGAAGAGCGGATATAACAAGAGCCTGTCGCTGACTGACATCAAGGTAACGGACCATTTTTTTAATAAATTAATGGAAACGATTCGAACAGAAGTGATTCCTTATCAATGGGAAGCGTTAAATGACAGGGTGGCGGGAGCAGCGCCCAGCTTCTGCATGCGTAATTTCAGGGTAGCGGGAAGGCTGGGTGAAAAAAGAAGGGAATATGGCCAGGATTTAATGCCCACGTTTCCTACCGATATCTTTAACCTGGTGCCTGACACCATGGACAGGCTGGAGGACCGTTTTTATGGCTTCGTGTTCCAGGATACGGATTTTTCAAAATGGATTGAAGCAGTCGGATATTCCCTGGCTCAGAAGCCGGATCCCGAACTTCAGAAGCTGGCGGATGAAGCGATCGATCTCGTATGTGCGGCTCAATACGAGGACGGTTATCTGGATACCTTTTATATTATTAATAATCCGAAGAAACGTTTTACTAATTTAAAGGATCATCATGAGCTTTATTGCCTTGGACATCTGATTGAAGGAGCAATCGCATACTATCAGGGGACGGGTAAGGATAAGCTGCTCCTGGCAGCAATGCGGTTTGCAGATTGTGTGGCCGAACATTTTGGCCCGGTGGAGGGTAAGTGTAAGGGTTATCCCGGACATGAGATAGCGGAAATGGCTCTGGTAAAATTATATGAGGTGACCGGTATAGAACGATATCTGAGGCTTGCCAAGTTCTTTATCGACCAGCGGGGGAACAAACCCTATTATTTTACCTTGGAGCATCACGGAATACCGGAAGGGAAAGACAGCCCGGAGAACTATCATTATTACCAGGCTCACAAACCGGTCAGAGAACAGGAGGACGCAGTGGGCCATGCGGTCCGTGCTGTTTATTTGTACAGCGGAATGGCGGATGTAGCAAAGCATACCGGGGATGAAGAGCTGTTTCATGCCTGTGAACGGCTGTGGAACAGTATTGAGCAGAAGAAATTATATATAACCGGAGGAATTGGTGCCAGCCCTGACGGAGAAGCGTTTTCCTATGACTATAACCTGCCCAATGACAAAATGTATAATGAAACCTGCGCCTCTATCGGACTGATATTCTTCGCCAGACGGATGCTGGAGCTGTCGCCCGAAGCACGTTATGCCGATGTCATGGAACGGGCACTGTATAACGGAGTAATCAGCGGTATGGCATTGGATGGAAGGAGCTTCTTCTATGTGAACCCGCTGGAGGTTGAGCCGGAAGGCTGCCGAAAGGATACACAGCGTAAACAAGTTGCTCTGCCCAGGCAAAAATGGTTTGGCTGTGCCTGCTGCCCCCCGAATCTGGCAAGACTCCTTAGCTCTGTGGCCAGCTATGCTTATGGTGAGAATGAGACCACTCTTTTCCTGCATCTCTATGTCGGGGGAAAGATAACGAAAAAGGTGGGCGGCCATAGCGTATTACTGGAGGTGGAATCAGAGTATCCCTGGAAGGATACTATCAGAATCACATTGGATATGGAGCAAAGCACCCGGTTTACAATGGCTGTCCGGCTCCCGGAGTGGTGCCAGAATTCCAGGATCATTGTGAATGATGAGGAAACAAGCCTGCTTGTGAAAGAGGGATACGCTTATCTGGACAGGATCTGGAGCAGGGGGGATGTAATTGTTCTGGTATTTCCGATGGAACCGGTATTCTGCCAGGTGAATACCAGGGTACGTGCCGATGTCGGTCAGGTTGCACTGATGAGGGGACCGGTTGTCTACTGCCTGGAAGAAGCAGATAACGGAGCAGACTTGCATCTGGTTGAGGTAAATGTCAGCGGACCTGTCCGGCTGCATCGTGAGAATGGCCAACTGGGAGATATCATCCGATTGAATGCCATGGGAAGAAAAATCCTTAGCGACAGGGAGAATGGTTTATATCGGCCTTTTTCCGGATACGAATATGAAGAAATAAGTCTGAAATATATCCCGTATTATACCTGGTGTAACCGCGGTGTCGGGGAGATGAGGGTCTATACCGGCTGGTATAGTGACAAATCGGGAATGGAAGCGGAATAAGTACGGCTTCTTATAGAATTGTGTTATGCAATCATACCGGATAGGAGTATACATAATGAAATCTATGTTAAAACCAAAAGCAATTTTGTTTGACCTGGATGATACCATCTCATGCTATGACAGCGTGTGTAACCCGGCCTGGCTGCAATGCTGCACGGAATTTGTGCAGAAGAACCAGACTGCTTTTACCAGTGAGGAATTAATGGATAGCATCAACCATACAAAGTCACTGTACTGGGCTGATCCGGTCAGACATAAGGAGGGGCGGAACAATCTGAAACAGGCGAGAAGAAATGTAGTACGCCTGGCATTGGAAGACTTGGATATTGCAGAGGAAGACAAAGTCATTGAGCTGGCAGACCACTATACGGAGCTTCACGATTCTATGCTGGCACTGCTGCCCGGTTCCAGAGAAGCTCTCGTGATGATTAAGAATATGGGAATCCGCATGGCGGTAATAACAAACGGAGCCTCGGCAGTTCAAAGAGAGAAGCTGGAACGGTTCGGGGTCAGAGACTTCTTTGAGAAGGTATTTATTGATACGGAGGTAGGCTGCAGTAAACCGGATAAGGAGATCTTTCAGTATGCCCTGGATCAAATGGAGCTTAGCCCTAAAGAGGTCTGGATGGTTGGTGACAATCTGGTGTGGGATATATTCGGTTCGCAGCAGTTGGGAATCTACGCTGTATGGAACGATGTCAAGAAACAGGGCCTGCCGGTCAATTCGGTGATACTTCCCGATTTAATTGTGAATTCGATCTATGAAATGGCAATATTATTATCTGAATTATAGTTGATGAGATGATAATCAAAAAGTAAATCACAGAATGGACTAATATAAAATGCGGCACTATTTGAGGAATTAGCATATTATATTACCCGTCATAAATTAAGAAAAAGCAGAGAAGAGACCGGAATACTTCCGGAAGCCTCTCTGCTTTTTTTCTTATGGGAATTTTTACAAGCTTTTAACTTGGAGGTGATAGTGGACTTAATATTCCATTGCTATAGTATAGTTGCAGTACAAAATTGGTGCGATAAAAGGTTGAAAGAAATACACTTTCAGCCTCGGGAATTTGTGCCTGCGTCATCCTCGGCACAAGCTCAGATGTGCAAAATACATGCACAGAAATGGAGGAAAAATGAAAAAGCATTTAACAAAAATCATTACTTTATTACTGGTGTTTTCCCTGATAATACCAGCGGTGCTCGTTAATAACCATTCAAGCAATGCAAAAGCATCAGAGCAGACAAATGCCGGAGCAGATGCAGGATCAGAAATCGAAAGCACAAGTACCAAAATACCAAAGTATATATTTTTGTTTATCGGAGATGGAATGAGTTATCCGCAGGTGCAGGCGGCCTCTTATTATCTGGGAGCAAATACCGGTGAAGGCGGTGTAGTATCACAAAAATTAGGCTTTATGGATTTTCCGGTAGCAGGCTCGGCAGAAACCTTTGACAGCACCTCATTTTGTCCGGATTCGGCATCGACTGCAACCTCTATTTCTACCGGGTATAAGACCTATAGCGGCGTAATCAATATGGATACCAGCTATACGATTTCTTATGAAACCATATCGGAAAAGCTGAAAAAACAATTGGGTTATAAAATAGGGATCATTACTTCGGTAAACCTCAATCATGCAACACCGGCTGCTTTTTATGCACACCAAAAAACCAGAAATAACTATTATGAAATCGGTTTGGAAATGATAGAAAGCGGGTTTGATTATTTTGCGGGCGGAGCATTATTACGGCCAACCGGTAATAACAAGGATCAAACGGATATCTACGAGCTGGCAGAAAAATCCGGGTATAACGTAGTTAAAACGCAGGAAGAAGCGGCGGCTCTGAGAACAGGAGACGGTAAATCCATCATAATAGCGGAGAAATTGGCGGACGGCGATGCGATACCCTATGAAATGGATGCTGCCGAGAATGAATGGGTATTAGCGGATTATGTGAAAAAAGGCATTGAAATGATAAATAACAACAAAGGATTTTTTATGATGGTGGAAGGCGGAAAGATAGACTGGGCTTGCCATGCCAACGATGCGGCAGCTACCATCCACGATACTATTGCCTTTGGTAAGGCTGTTGATGTTGCAGTTGAATTCTATAATAAATATCCGGAAGATACCTTAATATTAGTAACAGGAGACCACGAGACCGGCGGGCTTACCATAGGCTTTGCAGGAACAAACTATGATACCTATCTTACTAATTTGTCAAATCAAAAAATATCCTACGCAAAATATGATTCGGATTATGTAGCAGCCTATAAGAAAAGACATGAGTCCTTTTACTATGTACTGCAGGATATTAAGAAGAATTTTGGCTTAATGACAGCAGACGATAAGGACGCGGATAAGAATCCGAAGCTGGTGCTTACGGAGTATGAATTGGATAAATTAAAGGATGCTTATTTTAAAACCATTATGGGTGATAAAAACCTGACACAGGCGGAATATGAATTATATGGAACCTATGAACCGCTTACCGTAACCATTACTCATATCCTGAATAATAAGTCAGGGATAGATTTTACTTCTTATGCCCATACCGGATTACCGGTGCCGGTATTCGCTATCGGTAACGGAGCGGATTTATTTGAAGGATATTATGATAATACGGATATTTACCACAATCTGGCCGGATTAACAGGAGTGAAATAATCCTGCCGGTTTCGGGATAACGATTATAAGCGGCAAGCAGACTGATAATATGTTTGGTCTGCTTGTTGTTTTAACTGCCAAATCATAAGGAGAGCTATGAATTCAAAAAAGATCAAGGAATATTTACCGGTTTTTATCAGTGTCATCCTGCTGATCATATTAATTATTATGCCTACCGGATACGAAGAGGCTCTGCAATACCAGGGCTCGGAGCGCTGTGTGGCAAAAATCCTCGATACGGATAATGAATCGATCATCAGCATCGGTCTTATCAAAAGCGGAGAGCAAAGATGCCAGTTGCAGCTGTTAAATGGAAAATTTAAAGGAGAGACCGCAGTCGGGATTAATATGCTGAATGGCTCCATGCAGATGGATAAGATATATGAGCCGGGAGACAAGGCATATGTTCTGGTCAGCCACAAGGAGCAGGAGATATTGACGGTATCCATGATTGATATCTACCGCATCGATAAAGAAATACTTTTAGCGGGAATATTTGTCGTCGTATTAGTTTTATTCGCAGGAAAAACAGGTGTCCGCGCAATTCTTTCTTTTGTAGTAACGGTCATGATGATATGGAAAATACTGATACCCGGCTATTTAAATGGCAATAATCCTATTCTTTTGGGCTTTGGTATAACCCTGGTTTTAACGATTATTATTATAACCCTGGTTTATGGTTTCAACAGCCGTGCTGTATCGGCCGTATCCGGTGCGCTTCTCGGAGTTATCACCACCGGCATCATGGGGGTTTTATTTACCGATTTATTTCAAATTCACGGGGCGACCATGGCCTATTCGGAAAGCTTATTATACAGCGGATATGCACATTTAAATCTGACGCATATCTTTATGGCAGGTATTTTCATTGGCTCCAGCGGTGCGGTTACCGATCTGGCAGTTGACATCACCTCGGCGGTGCAGGAGGTAGTAAGTAAGAAACCGGAGATCGGCTGGAGAGAAGCGGCTCTTTCCGGTATCCGGGTGGGAAGAGCCTCCGTTGGTACAATGACCACAACCTTGTTATTTGCCTATTCCGGCGGGTACATTGCTTTATTGATGGTGTTTATGGCGCAGGGAACACCAATCTATAATATTTTAAATTATAAGTTCGTAGCCGCAGAAATTCTGGACACTATGATAGGCAGCATAGGACTGGTGACGGTTGCTCCGTTTACCGCTATAACCAGTGGATTTTTGCTGACCAGACGGAAAGAAAACCATAGTACGGAGAAAACAGATTAGAAAACAGTTCAATTATTTTTATCCTTTACTACCAACACAGATTGACCCCGGGTAAGCCAGCCTCCCGGAAGAGAATGGGATTTAATATCCTGTTAAATGGAACGGTTTACTTCATAATTTCGTCTGTAATATAGTATGGTTAAGCAGGAAAGTACATATGGAGGTAATTATGATGTTTAATAACGACTTAAGAGGTCCGGGGAAACCGCAAAGATATAAAAGATATAAAATAATAAGGGGAATGGAGCTGGCATGCTTACTATTTATCGTATCTATTGCAGCCGCAGCATGTAACAGGTCAGAGAAAGATAACATCAGTGGAAATGACAAAGCTGAGGATGTGATGAATCAGCCAACGGATGCACCCACTGCGGAGCCGACACCCACCAAAGAGCCGGGGCCTACGGCGGAGCCGACACCGGCTGGAGAGCCGGAGCCGACACCAACCAGGAAGCCTGCTCCGACATCAGAACCGGCGCCAAATTCTGACTTTATTCCTTCGGAGAAGGTGGTTCACGGTACGACGGCCTTTGTCCAGGGAAACTATCTTTTCTACAAGACAGGAAAACTGACGAAGACGGTGATTGCTTCAAAAAATCTGAAGACCTCGAAGATTACAGAGCTTGCCACCATCGAAGATTCCCGTGTCAGTATCAGCGAATTCTATCTAAAGGGAAGCAACATTTACTATCATGCAGACGGTGATATTTATCGTATTGGAGTTGACGGAAAGAATAAGAAAAGACTTTTTAAAGGAACGGCAACTATATTGGGAATTCATGAGGATAACATATTTGCATTGGACAGAAAAGCCAGAGAGATTATACGGATTAATCAGGAGGGTGAGAAAAAATCTCTGTCAAAGCTGAGTTCCATCGATACGCTTGAGGCGGTTATGGTACAGGACGGAATTTACTATATCAATAAAAGTTCTAACAACACCTTGAACGGGAATGACCCCATAGATAGATTAATTTATATTGATTTTGACGGAAAGAATAAAACAGAAATTTATTCGGATCTGGATATTTTTGATTTGAAATCAAATGAAAATGAATTGTTCTTTCTGACACTTGCTGAAGAACCGGAGGTAATGAAATTAAATAAGGTAAAAAATCGTAAGGCCATAACAATCCATAGCTCCAGCAGGGAAGAGTTGAAAGCGGAAGGCTGTAATTGGTTTGAAGAAAATACCTTCACCCTTCTTGCGGCAAATGCCGCCCATGTATATTACGGCGTTGACTTTAATAATGGAAAGGATATGAATGTATATTCGGTCGGAACTGACGGAAAGAATCATGGACTGTATCTAAACGCGTTTGATATAAAAGGGATAAATGGGTCTGCTTACTTTATGAGGGGAGATATGGACGAAGGCTATCTTAAGATAGTATTTGACTGTGATGAAGATCCGGTTGAGATTTATTTAATTGATCTTCAGGATAAATCCGCAATCAAATTTGAGGGGAGCTATTATAACTCCAGCAGCATTGATGTGGAGGGAGAGTACGTCTACTATTGCAAGACTCTGCAGTATGATCCGTACGGAGAAACACCGGAGGCATACGAGTATGGCCGAAGTAAGCTTTCGGAGCTTAAATAGCCGATACTATAAAGCCGGTCTGTTTTTCTTAGGAATTTTGGAGTAATCGTGTAAATGGTGTTTGTACACTATACCCGTCCTTTTACAATAAGGACGGGATTTTTATGCAAAAAGCTTTCCTGAAAATATTACACAGGGGGGGAATATATTATATGACAAAGGAAATCGGCAGTATTTGCGGTAATGATATGAATGGAGGCAGAAAAACAATAGTTATACGGAGAAAGGATGGACCCAAGGATAAAAATGTATTATTATAACAGTAGACAACAAATTATTGCTGTCAAAAATGACAAGCCGCCAAAACCGGTGGTTTATATTTAATATATCTGGAGGTAAACATGAGATTAACCATATTACATACAAATGACATCCATAGCGAGTATGAGAACTTTTCTAAATTAGTGACAAAAATAAATGAACTTAAGGACAGGAATACCATAATACTTGATGCAGGTGACTTTGCAGATTTTAAAAGAATAGAATTGCAGGGTACAAATGGATTGGCAGCTATGGAATTATTGGAATGTGCAGGATATGACGCTCTGACAATAGGTAATAATGAAACTTTCCAAGGGATAGATATCTTAAAATATATGGCGGCAAATACAAAGGTTCCATTACTAAGCAGTAACTTGAACGGTTTTGGCTTTCATCCCATAGAAAATGTGAGAAAAAGCATAATCATAAATAAAAATGGTTTAAGAATATTAATAATAGGTATATCTCCAAGTCTGGGACCCTTTACTGAATTATTTGGATTTACCGCAAAAGATTATCTGGAAGCAATTCGGCATGAAATAGATGCAAACAGAGGCAACTGTGATTTGAGTATCCTGCTATCCCATCTGGGGATGGACAAAGATAAGGAAATTGCAGAAAAGATAAGTGGTATAGATATAATTATAGGTGGGCATTCCCATATATTAATGGAAAAACCGGAAATAGAAAATGGCAAAATTATTTTTACTTCAGGGGTATATGGTGAACATGTAGGG
>JAFAFU010000019.1 GCA_023423335.1 Bacillota bacterium
TTACAAAGCAGGCCAATTCATAGCCAGAAAAAGTAAAATCGCTCATCGTTATACAGCTCAGGAAAGTGACTTTAGCCAGCATTACAATGCTGGTGGTTCTTACTACGTCTGTTAGCGCGTTGCCGCGACAGGTACCAGCACACCAGCATCAAGCAATCGCTTCATCAGCCACTGCTGACCTTTGCCGGTTATACGAGTCGTGAAAGAAATCCTGCTTCCATTGCTTGTATCGATCACGGTTTCTTTAAGGGTGAAATACCCACGGGATATGTATTCTTGTTTGGGGACGTTCCTGCGTTCACCGGTTGCGATCAGAATTCCGTTATCACGCAACCAGGTGAAGAGATAGTTTTGGCCCAGGCCGAGCACTTTGGCATAGTTGCCGATTAGAACCCCGCTGGCGGTAGCAACGCGTTCGGCGAATTCGACTTTAGGTGCATCCATCAGCATTTTTTGCTCCAGCCGTTGCTTTTGCTCTGCCAGGTCAGCAGCCAAACGGAGAGCTTCTGGGAGGCTCTTCGGAATAGCAGGTTGTAATCTTCCAGCTCGATAGTCGATAAATGTCTGGTTTACCTTCAGCCGAAACGCAGGAGAAATCCAACCAGCGTACTCCACTGCGAGCAATTCATGGGCAAAAGTGCCGCCGCCACGGCCTTCGAACGAAACTATGCAATTCTGCATAGTTTCTTTTTCAAGCTCTTCGATGAGCTGTTTGGCTGACAGCGTTCTTAGCCATTGAGCTGGCGCTTTATGGGCACCGAGTCCGCTCGCTCTGTGTAGAGCATTAAGGTTGTAACGGCCAGCGCGGTCGGTCGTAATTTCAACACCACAAATAACAGGCAGAGTGGTTGAAGGATCGACATTTTGATGAAGGTTTGATATATTCATATCCGCATTGAATGTTTGTTGCATTTTTTCTCCAAATTTGCATCATCCTTCAATCGCCAGCTCGAAATGGTGATTCTTTGCACTTAGAAAACGAAATTTATTAGAGCAAATTTTTCTGACTCGATCCAGATCGGGTTGGACGATCTGCTCAGAAACCTGCCAGTTTGCTGGCAGGTTTTTTTCTTTTGTTAACCTATTGCTACTGGTTTTAACAAACCAGCATCAAGTAGCTTGCGAGTTAACCACTGCTGGCCTTTACCCGTTAATTGGGGCGTCAGCCGTATCTGGTAGCCATTTTCATCATCCAGCACCACTTCTTTCACCGTGAAATACCCGGCGTTAATGTACTGCTGGCGCGGTACGTTTTTGCGCGTACCAAAAGCCATGAGAATGCCGTTCTGGCGCAACCATGAGAAAAGGGCGTTTTGCTTAAGTCCAACGACCTTTGCAAAGTTCCCGATCAGGATTCCATTAGCCACTGATACCCGGTCGGCAAAATCGACTTTAGGGGCTGCGGCCACCAGCTGTTGTTCCAATTGCATTTTCTGTTCTGCTAACTCGGCAGCCAGGCGTAGGGCTTCTGGTAATGTCTTGGGGATCGATGGGGTAGGGGAGTTTGCCTGCTGTAATTCTTCCAGTTTGTCGATCAGCGAACGGCGGACCGCTTTTGACTCGCGCGCGGCGACTCGCAGGGCTTGTTTGAAAGTCATGGTTATGACAAGCATTGATGTTTTGTTCATTTTTTCCACTACACTTTTTGTGTAGTGCTCACCATCAAGCTCATCGAGTATTTTTTCGATGAATTTGTTGTTCCGAACCTCTGGTTCCCCACATAACTTACGCGCTTCATTCACCATCTTTAACAGTGTCAGGCTGTCGATTGTGTCTCCGGTGTTGGGGATGATATTCACGGCTGGTGCTGGCGTAGCTGAAGCAACAGGTGCTGGTTTTTCAACATTTAAATTATTACCGGTCATTCTATGTGCCTCCTTTCTCATTTCTGCTGCCACTGTTGCGTAACGTAGACGTCCTTGTTCAATCAAATAATCCCTGATCTCGGCTATCAGTAGCTTGTTGATCACAGCCTTATCTGTTCGGGTATAAAAACGCCTGGTTATCATGAAATAGTTGGCAATTGCGCCGGGGATCTCCCGTGTCGGCATACAGGCAGTATGCAGGGCGATCGCTTCGGCTATGTCATTACGGGTGACGAGAGGTTTTTTCATAAACCCCCCTGAACGTCGGCAGAGAAGGGGAGGCTCCAGTAACTAAGTGAATTGCGCGAGTTAGTTGAAAAACGGGCAGTAAAAATGCAGGGGCCATCAGGCAATTGAGAGCGTGCTTCGTCTTCTGTTGCAGCGATAACGAAGTGATAGTGGTGTTTTTTACAGGAATAGAAACGCCAGATGAATTCTTGGCGTGCGCAAGGATTGGCATTAACCATAGTTACGGCCTCGTAAGTTGATAAACAACCTGCGACCCGCTGCTAAACAGGTGGCAGGACGTGACGGGGTTAGCAGACTGGCACTTACGAAACCAGCAGGCCGAAGCCTCCCCATCACGCCCCACCATAATTCGGGCGTAACGTGGTTTACGGACACAAAAATACCGCAATATCGGAAATCTGCGGTTGTCCGCGTAAGTATTCAGGCTGCTAAACCCGGTCGCAGAATTTGCTACGACGGCGGCACTATAAGCCTGAACGATTAAAAGGTCAATATGATGTGAAAAGATAGCATTCGCGACTTAAAAATACAAATTTATTAGAGCATTGCTTGTTTAATAAATGCACAATTGGATCTAATAACCTCTTTTTTTTAAAGGCGAAAATATGTACCCTAAATGAGTTATAAGGCAGGTGAGGTTATAATGAGAAAACTATTACTACCGTTATTATTTATGGCTGGGACTGTTAATGCAGCATCAAGCGTAAAGGAGATTTGTACCGATTATACGAAATACCTTGGGCACGTTTACGG
>JAFAFU010000060.1 GCA_023423335.1 Bacillota bacterium
TCTCCGGCATTGGGGTTGTCATCTTCCAACGGCTTCCTACCGCCTCTTCATAAGTCCTGCCTGCACTTCTCGGGCTTGCTGCTACGGTAACTACTTCAAACCAGGGGTGATCCTCAAGCAGAGCAACAAATCGTTGTCCGACCATACCGGTACCGCCAAGGATACCTACTCTTAACTTCTCCATCTCATCAAATCCTCCAATGATGTTCTTGTATGACATACATTTGTCTTTATAGTAAGTATACTATACAACATTTTTGAGAAAAATCAATGTTTTTTTTGTATAAAAATAAAGATTTGTAACTAATAGATAAGAATGCCCTGTTTCCCCCTATTTGTTTGGTTAATTTTCTATGCCCAAACGGTATTCCTCCAGGAGCTCAACCAGCCCATGATAGGTCTCAATCGTATTTACGAGATTCCGGAACTTTGATGAGTCCGGATAACCGGACATATACCAGGAAACGTGCTTCCGCATCTCCCGCATGCCGGTGAATTCACCCTTGTATTCCACCGCCAGCCTTGCATGCCGGAAAATCATTTCACGGACCTCCTTAAAGTCCGGTTTCGGAAGAAGAATCCCCTTCTCCAGATATGCTTTGATTCGTTCAAACAACCATGGATTCCCGCGGGCGCCTCTGGCGATCATAACAGCATCACAGCCGGTCAGCTCCAGCATCCTCTTTGCATCCTCCGGAGACTGCACATCACCGCTGCCGATGACAGGAACCGATATTGCTTCCTTGACCTTACGGATGATTTCCCAATCTGCTCTGCCGCTATAGAACTGCTCCCTGGTCCGGGCATGGACCGCAACGGCTGCAGCACCGTTCTCCTCCGCAATCTCAGCCACCCTGACAGCATTGATATTATCCTCACAGAAACCCTTCCTGATCTTCACTGTAACCGGCTTTCGAATGCTTTGGGATACTTTCCTTACAATTCTCCCGATCAGCTCGGGATCCTTCATCAGGGCGGAACCTTCTCCGTTATTAACCACCTTCGGCACCGGACAGCCCATATTAATATCCAGGATATCAAAATTCCTGTCCTCAATCCTCATTGCCATATCACTTAAGATATCCGGGTCCGAACCAAACAGCTGCAGAGCTGCCGGTCTCTCCTTCTCCGATATCTGAAGCAGACTCTCCGTATTTTTATTATTATACAGAATCCCTTTCGCGCTGATCATCTCCGTATAGACGAGATCAGCCCCCTTTTCCTTGCAAAGTATGCGAAATGGCAGGTCGGTTACTCCTGCCATGGGTCCTAAAAACAGATTTCCTTTTATCTCGACATTTCCGATGTTAAAACTCATGCTGCTTTTTCGCTCTCCTGTTCCTATAAACAAATTTCTTTCATTAATTGTACCGATGCCGGCATATCTTTAACCTGACTTCACCATTTGAAATACCTGTTTTGTCTTACACTCTGGTATTCTTATTTTTATCATTAATGATTTTCAATCCCTTCAGCGTCAGGTTCGGATCATATACCTCAATTACCTCCGTTGCATCCGAGATTATTTTTCCCAATCCGCCCGTAGCTACCACCTTACAGTTTGTAATCCCCGACTCTTCCAGCATTCTCTTTACAATATATTCTGTCTGTCCGATGCATCCGAAAACCAGTCCGGCCTGCATACTGGTAACGGTCTCTTTCGCCAAAATCGTATCCGGCATTGCAATTTCAATCTCAGGCAGCTTAGCGGCTTCCGTCCAAAGAGCATTCGCCGCGATTCTAAGTCCCGGGCTCGTGACGCCGGCAATAAAGGACCCATCCGCTGTAATCAGATCGTAAGTAATCGCCGTTCCAAAATCTATCACCAATACCGGTCCGCCATAGATCTCATAGGCAGCTACCGCATCCACTACTCTGTCCGCACCAATCTCCTTGGGATTCGTAGCAGCAATTTTGATCCCGGTCTTAGTTCCTGCGCCCACAATTAAGGGCGTTATATTCAGATATTTTATAATAGCCGAAACCAGGGAATGCATCAGCTTCGGTACAACAGATGCTACAATCACTGAATCAATATATCCTGTGTCAATCTTCTTGGACTCTAAAAGATCACAGAGAAGCAGTCCGTATTCATCCGAGGTTCTTGCCACCTGTGTTGTCATGCGGAAGCTTGCCCTTAGGTCTGCATCATCAAAAATACCCAGTGTTATATTCGTATTGCCAACATCGATTACCAGTAACATAAACCGGCCTCCTTTATTCTATAATAAATCCGAAAGCTCTTCACCCAGAAAAAAAACTTTATAATACATTTCCAGAGATTCCAAAAGTTCCGCCTTCGTCCTTTGCAATTCTTTCACCTTTAAAGCACTGCCTATCTCATCAAACAGATAATCATATTCATCCGCGCTGACCATAAACAGCAATGTTCCATCTTCATCAAACTCCAGAGAGAGTACACCGCCGACATCCTCCGTAAAAAGAACACACATAATCTTTAGCTCCTGCTTGATCTGCTCCGGTAAGGCCTGGAAATCTTCATTCAGAAAGAACTTCTTCTCATAGGCACTGCTTGCACATAATACTATTTTATCCTGATACATGACAAGACTCCTTAATCTGTATATTAAATAGCTCATTTGCGGAAGCTGTTTGTTTACATGAGGCTGCTGATTATTACTCCTGCAAAGATGATTATAATTCCAAAGAAAATATAATTCATACCTATGCTTCTCTTCCTCTTATCCCGAATAATCTTCAGGCCGTTGACCACATTAATCAGACCGGCTGCTGTAAACGCAGCGATCAGAAAAATTGAATTCCCAGGATTAAGAAAGGTCAAGACCAGAAAAACTACTAAGATTATTCCCAGAACAGTCAGTATGAGATCATAGGACAATTGCAGTTTTATTATGCCTTGTATCAGCTTCTTCATAAAAATCTCCATCCCAGCCAACTATGCCTGCTCTTTGTGTCAGTTTGTGCCAAGCGTGCTTACACACTTTGATTATACAGGCACAAATTTCTTACATATTCCCCAAAGTAGCCACCATTACCGCTTTTATGGTGTGCATACGGTTTTCCGCTTCGTCAAAAATAATATCGGCAAAACGTTCAAAGACCTCCTCGGTCACTTCCTTTCCCTTTACTGCCGGCAGGCAGTGCAGGAGAATCGTGGTACTCTTACCGCTCCCTTTAAGTAATTCATCATTCACCTGATATGGGCTTAGAAGCTTGATCCGTTCCATGGCCAGCTCTTCTTCTCCCATAGAGCACCATACATCCGTATAGATTGCATCGGCATCCGATACCGCATTAATATTATCGGAAATAGTAATAACACTTCCGGATTCCTTGGCATATTCCCCGCAAAGGTTAACTAAGCTCTGCTCCGGCCATAAGACTTTTGGTGCCAATATCGTAAAATGGATACCCATCTTGGTAGAACCGATCATCAGACTGTTCGCCATATTATTGCGTCCGTCTCCGACATAGACCAGCTTCAACCCTTTAAGCTTACCAAACTGCTCCTGTAAAGTCAAGAAGTCCGCCAGAATCTGTGTCGGATGGTAGGTATCCGTCAATCCATTCCATACAGGAACACCGCTGTACTTTGCCAGCTTCTCCACCGTCTCCTGCTTATAGCCGCGAAACTCTATACCATCAAACATTCTTCCCAATACCCTGGCGGTATCCTCTACACTTTCCTTATGCCCCAGCTGTATATCATCCCTGCTCAAATATTCCGGATGTCCTCCTTCGTCAATACAGCCTATTGTGAAGGCGCATCTGGTCCTGGTGGAGGGCTTCTCAAAAATCAACGCTATGTTCTTACCTTTTAAACGATCGCCTGTAATTCCCTTCTTCTTCTTTGCCTTTAAATCAGCTGCCAGCTCAAGCAAATATCCGATTTCCTCCGGAGTAAAATCCTTCAGGGTTAAAAAGCTTCTTCCCTTTAAATTCATAACATCCACCTCTTTCTTAATATTCCCCACTGCCCGGGACCCGCTTCCTTTATAAACAGGAAATGACAAAATTTATATTTATGCTTAATATTGATTATTTATACATTATTCTAAATCACAGCCAATGTCAAGTAAAATTTAAAAGCCGCCCAAAACCAGTGATTATTCATCCTACGTCTTGGGCAGCATTCTATTGGCATTATGCAATTTTCTTATACAATCCTATTCTGCAACCGTTGCATCATGGAAAACATAATTTGCAATCAGGTTCTGTTCCAGAATCTCCTTTGAGGTCCTCTTAAGCAGCAGGGCCTTTTCATATTCTGCCGCATACTGTGAAGCATCTACAGTATCCCCGATACCGATCCTCCAAGCCCGGCTCCCCTCAAATATCTCCTCTCTCGATATCTCAAACATAATATCATTGGTGGCAAAGGAACCCTCAAACAGGTAGGAGGTAAATGCGACGAAGCCTTCCTTCGCATTGGCAATATCCTGACCGAGAATAAAGGTATTATCTTCCTGGAAGGTAAGCCCCATGATATTGGCTATTGTGGGAAGAAAATCAATCTGTCCGCCTGTGGTACCGATGGTCTGCTTTACGCCGCTTCCGGGTACATGGATTACCAGCGGAACATTCAGCATCTCGTCATAGTCATAGCTGCGCCCGATAAACTGGCTGACACGGTCATATACATCATCCATACCGCAATTCAGTCCATGGTGGTCCCCATAGAGCGCAATAACGGTATTCTCATATAAACCGGCACTCTTCAAATCTTCAATAAACTGTCCGATTGCTTCATCCGTATAACGAACGGTCTCCAGATAATCGCCAAACTTCGTATCTTCATCTTCCGGTAACAGCTCCAGGGTACGGTACTGGTCCTCCAATACAAAAGGATGATGGTTCGTCAGTGTGATAACAAATGAAAAATATGGCTGTGTCTGTGCTTTAAGAATTGGAACCAGCTGCTTGAACATGGATTTATCGGATACACCCATACCAATCATTTCTGACTGATCCATATCCTCCATACTGATATAGTCTTCGAAGCCCTGTGCCGGATATGCACTTTCCCGGTTCCAGAACTCGCCCTCGTAACCATGAACAGCAAAGGCCTTATACCCCTGATCCCGCATCCTCCAGGGCAGCCCATTATAGGTATTTTCTTTAAACAACCGGTAGCTTTCTCCGTCAATAATCGGGTACAGGCTGTTTAATGTCGAGAATTCGGCGTCTGCCGTATTCCCCTTTCCGATATTGGAATAAAACCGGTCAAAATATAAGGTGTCTCCGTCGATCAACTTATTTAAGTTAGGAGTAATCTCCTGTCCGTTATATTCCTTTCCGATAACAAAATCCTGCAGTGCTTCCACCTGTATCACCACCAGGTTTTTTCCCTGACCGATCCCGTTATACTTCGGCTGCGGCGTTAATGTTTTTACTTCCTCCAGGACCTCAAGGATTTCATCCTCTTCCATTGATATCGGCGCCAGATTATCTACAATTGTTTCACAAATATCTCCCACATGGCTTGTAAAGAACTCCATGGTATTCACCCGGGCAATTGCTGCCGAGTGAAATGGGTTGACAATCATTGTTAAAATCACTGTCGTTAGTATATATACCGCATATTTAATTTTACCGTGGAAAGGCCACTTGATTTGAGTGAATTTCTCTGAATATTTCTTAAAATAATGATAAACAAACGGAATATCCACAAACAGCAGGAAGCTGGCCGGTATCAAGGTCGCCAAAAAGCTCTGAGGTACTGCGGTAACGGCTTTGGCCTGCCACAGCTGGCGGATGGATACCGTCTGGTTATAATAATTATAATACATTGTATCCGCAAACATCAGCAGGCTAAGAAGGGCATAAACGGCCAGAAAAATACCGCGTTTTCTCTTCAGACCGCATCTGCTCAGTGCCACAAAGAGGATACCCCATACCGCAAGGCTAATCAGAATCATGATGATTTCCATACGGGTTACCTTAATCAAGGTATAATAAACTGCCATTTTAGAGGCAAACAGTATACCGATCATATATGGTGATGATAATATCTCTTTAATCTTTTTCATAATATCCCCCCAAGAAACTTAATGTTCACGCTGTCAAGCCTATTGTATTTTAAGGCTAGCACTATAATATCTCAATGTTCACAGATAATCAAGCGAAAAAACCTTAAATTTTTCTTAATGATTTTGGTAAATAAAAGATGCTGCGGCTTCCGGATAATCAAATATGATCATTCCGTGCCCGCAGCATCCTCATTAACGAAATATCCACGCGTAGCAGATCAGTCCATGGAATTGCAACAGGACCGAAAGGACATCGTCTTTTCGGTCCTAATCTGCATAATTGTGATATCCGTCTATTCGTCCTTACTTACTTCTGTGAAAGATTTCGCCAGACCTGCCAATCCCTGAATCTCGGAAGGAATTATAATCTTCGTGGCTTTACCGTCTGCTGCCTTGGCAAAAGCCTCCAGGCTCTTTAACTGGATTACTGCATTCTGCGGCGCTGCTTCATTCAGGAAGCGGATACCGTCCGCACTTGCCTTCTGTATCTGGAGAATTGCTTCTGCCTGACCTTCTGCTTCACGGATTGTAGCCTCTTTCTTCGCCTCTGCGCGAAGGATAGCGGAAAGCTTTTCGCCTTCTGCCTCAAGGACAGAGGATTCCTTCTTTCCTTCCGCCACAAGGATAGCGGAACGCTTCTGACCTTCTGCGATCAGGATTGATTCCCTTCGTTCACGCTCTGCCTTCATCTGCTTCTCCATGGCATCCTGAATCGCTGACGGCGGAATGATGTTTTTCAGTTCCACCCGGGTGACCTTAATACCCCAGGGGTCCGTTGCCACATCCAGAGTAACTCTCATCTTGGTATTAATGACCTCTCTGGAGGTTAAGGTCTCATCCAGCTCCAGGTCTCCGATGATATTTCTCAGGGTAGTCGCAGTCAGATTCTCGATTGCTAACATCGGATGTTCCACTCCGTATGCGAAAAGCTTCGGATCGGTAATCTGAAAGAATACCACCGTATCAATCTTCATCGTTACATTATCTTTCGTGATTACAGGCTGAGGCGGAAAGTCAACCACCTGTTCCTTCAAAAGGACCCTTCTCGCCACCTTATCAATCAATGGTGCCTTCACATGGATACCGACATCCCAGGTAACCTGATAGCCTCCCAGCCTCTCAATAACATAGGCATAGGCCTGTGGTACAATTTTAATGCAGGATGCTAAAATCAGTAATACGATTACCGCAAATACAATGATTACTGTTTCTATAACCACTTGAAACCCCTCCTTTATGTGTATCATATAATTAACCTTTAACGATTAATTTAACCCCTGATATGTCCTGAACTACTACTTTGGTTCCTTCCTCAAGGATATTACCGGAGGCCGATCTGGCCGACCACTCCTGTCCATCCACTATGACTTGGCCTTCCCCTTGAACGTTATTAATCCTGGCGGTAACCAAGGCTTCCTTCCCGACTACACTTTCATAATTGGTCTTAATTCTCTTCGGATTAAAGTACTTTATTACATACGGTCTGGTAAAGTATAACAATAACAGGGAAACAGCCAGAAATAAAATAATCTCTACTAACAGGTTATCATAGAACAAGGAACAAATAAATGCAACCAGAGCCCCGCCTGCAAACCAGATCGTTGTCAATCCTAAGGTGATAATCTCAATGAAAATCAAAACTGCCAGCAGAATAATCCATGCAATCGAATTTGTCATCCTTATTCCCCCTTTCGTAATACAAATTCTCATACTCTAATTTTATCTGAAAACCTACCATAATACAAGAGATAATAGAATTTTCTAATGATCTTTTAATATCTTTGCAGGATACTTACAGCTGTCCCTCATTGCTTTCCCTCGTATAAATCTGGATGTTCAAATTCCCGTTTCTGCTCCTGAGCTCGTCCATAAATTCCTTCTCCGCTTCTTCATCCTTCATTGTGATATGATATGTAAGCTCAAACAGGGTACCGAGATTTGCTGTCCTCACTCTCTGCAGCTTGCATTGCTTCGTATATTTTTCAAAAAGGTCGTCAAATGCACCCTGGAAATTCATATCCTCGGGTATGGTAATCCTAAGCCTCTTCTCCTTACTCTTATTAACTCCAAAGCCAAGCTTGCTTAAAATAAACACCGTCAGGCAGAGCAGTAAGGTGACCGCCGCGCCAAAGGTTATATACCCCAAACCGGAAGACAGACCTGCCGCCACGGTCAGAAATACAAAAGTGATGTCCTTAGAATCCCCCGGCACGCTGCGGAAACGAATTAACGCAAATACACCGGCCATCGAAAAGGCTCTTGCGATATTACTGCCGATCAACAAAATAACGACTGCAATGATGGTAGGAAGTATTACCAGGCTTAGTGCAAGATTGGGGGACTGGCTGTTCCTGGGTGTAATAAGCAGGTAAATAATGCTTATGATCAGTCCCAGAAGCAACGCCACCAGGATGCAGAGCAAGGTGCTGCTTAAGTTTAAGGTCACATCTGTCGTTGTATTGGAAAATATGGTATCAAACACGGTTTATTTCCTCCTTCAGGTTATAGTAGGTGAGGTCTATCTTAGGTAATTCTTTTCCGAGTACGGTCTTTTGATATTCTGTCCCATATTTGGAAAAGGATGTGGGATATATTTTATATGTACTTAACAGCTTTGCAAACCACAGCGGTAACGCTTTTTCTGCTTTGGCCTCCATAATCCAGATACCTGGCGGAATCAGCCGGTCTCCAAAAATCCCGATATCCAGACGGACATCTTGACGACGTGTATGAATATTAGTATCAAATGTTACCCGAAATCCCTCGTCTTCTTTTCCAAAATAAGCGTTCCTGTCATAAGACAGGTACAGCATCGGTTTTAGAGAATATCGGTCCATCAGATTATCTATCTCACGGAAGACCTGCCGGTTCATATAATTTCTCGCAACCGGCTTCTCCTTCGTCCGAATATAGTGATAAGCATCCTCCAGCTTCAAGGAGGTTCGTCTTTTATTCACCCTGCCGTTAAATTTTTTTTTAATTTCCAAAAAAACCTTGTCCTTCGGCCCTGCCACTCCATAGCTTCTCAGTCTGAGTTTTTCCTTATATGCCGGCTTTTCTATGGATTTGCGGATCAAGTCATGGCACTCCGTATCATAATATACATTACAGATAGTATAAAATTCACCATTTCTGCTATGGGCATCCACCTCCATGTGATCCTCCAGTACAGGCCGTATCCTCCGGTAAGTATCGTCGGACAGCAGATATTTAATTTCCCTTCGATTAAATACTTCAATCGCCAAGCTGTATCCCCCTATCCTATTTTCTTCTCTGCCTTGAAGCCTCATACATCAGAATGGCAGCGGCTACTGCGGCATTTAATGATTCTACCTTACCCTCCATCGGTATCCTGACCCGGCGGTCCGCCAGAGCGGAGACCTCCCGGGATAAGCCGTTCGCTTCATTTCCGATGAGGATTGCACAGCCCTCGGTAAAGCTTCCCTCCGTATCATAGGGCTTTCCGGAAAGATGGGCGGCAAATATCCGGATGCCATGTTCTTTCAGCGTCCTGATCATATCAGGAAAATCATCGGACCTATAAAAGGGAACTCTAAAGATTGATCCCATAGTAGAGCGGATTACCTTGGGATTATAGATATCTACGCAGGAACCGTTAAGTATAATTCCGGTCATCCCCGCACCTTCTGCCGTTCGGATCATAGTACCGAGGTTTCCCGGGTCCCTGATGTCCTCCAGAAGCAGCAGGCAGGGATTTGATATCGATAATAATGTGTCAAGGGTATATTCTGAAGTTTTGACTAATCCTAAAATCCCCTGGGGTGTTATCGTTTCAGACGCTTCATTAAAGATGGAGTCTGTGATAACTTCATAATCCAGGCCATGAAAAAAGTCAGGGTCAGAGGACAACTTTCCATAATAGAAGGTTTCCGAAACATATGCCTTGGCAAGACTTCCTGCAAGCCTTGCCTCCTCAAATATTTTTAATCCTTCCACCACAAAAAGGCCCTGCTCTTCCCTGGCTTTTGATTTTTTTAATAAGGCTGCAATATTCTTAATCTGGCTGTTACTTAAGCTGCTGATTACTGTCTTCGGTTTCATCTTTTCTTCTACCCCTTGCGTAATGGGATGGTGGTCGAGCCGACCAAGCCTTTAAGCATTGTTCATATTGGCCAGCTTCGCTGCTGTGGTCGAGCCGACCAAGCCTTTAAATATTGTTCATATTGGCCAGCTTCGCTGCTTGGTCGGCTGCGATCAAGCTGTCGATGATCTCCTGGAGGTCACCGTTCATAACCTCATCCAGCTGATGTACCGTTAATTTGATTCGATGATCTGTTACACGTCCCTGAGGGAAATTATAGGTACGGATCTTTTCAGACCGGTCTCCGGTCCCAACCTGGCTCTTTCTGGCTTCTGCTTCCGCACTCTGGGCTTTCTCAAGCTCCAGTTCATATAGCCTGGAACGCAGGATTTTAATTGCCTTATCCTTGTTCTTCAGCTGGGATTTTTCATCCTGGCAGGAGATTACGATACCGGTGGGAATATGCGTCAGCCGGACGGCGGAGTCGGTTGTATTAACACACTGTCCACCGTTACCGGAGGAGCGGAATACATCAAATTTACAATCATTCAGATCCAGCTCAACATCCACTTCCTCCGCCTCGGGCATAATCGCCACAGTTGCCGTAGAGGTATGGATTCTTCCTCCGGACTCAGTCACGGGTACACGCTGCACACGATGTACACCGCTTTCGTATTTTAACTTAGAGTAAGCACCCTTACCATTAATCATGAAGATAACTTCCTTAAAGCCGCCGATGCCATTCTCATTCAGATTCATCATATCAATTTTCCAGCGGTTACGCTCTGCATACATCACATACATACGGTACAGCTCTGCAGCAAACAGGGCAGCCTCGTCTCCTCCGGCTCCGCCGCGGATTTCCACAATAACATTCTTATCATCATTGGGGTCCTTCGGGAGCAGTAAAATCCTAAGCTCCTCCTCTATCTTAGCTATATTTAGCTTACAATTATTCAGTTCTTCCTTCGCCAGCTCACGAATTTCTTCATCCGATTCCTCTTCCAGCATAATAAGGCTCTCCTCCATAGTGCTTTGGGTTGCCTTGTATTCCATATACTTTTCTGCTATCTCGGAAAGATCGGAACGTTCCTTCATAAGCTTACGGTATCGGTTCTGATCATTTATGATACCCGGATTTAACATCTCTTCTTCAATTTCCCTGTACCTGATCAGGATATCTTCCAAACGGTCAAACATATCTGTATTTCCTCCATAATTTCTAAGGTCTCACCGGAAACCATTTTCGTAAACAGGCTGCCCGTACCCTTCAGAGGCACATTGAAAAGCCCACCTACCTTGTCTTTTTATGCCAATTTCGCATAAACCACCCGGTCAAAACCACTTAAATCCTTTATTATCTGAACCCCGGTAAAGCCTTCCCATATAAGAAGCTTCGTCACAGCCTCTCCCTGGTCGTGGCCTATCTCAAAGAAGACCATACCCTCACAAGACAAATGGGGCCGCAGTTTCTCAATAATCCTTCGATAAAATATAAGTCCGTCCGGCCCACCCTCCAACGCAATATACGGCTCATGGTCTTTTACCTCCGGCATCAGCTTACCGATTTCCCCTCTACAGATGTAAGGGGGGTTTGACACAATGATATCATAGACATCATCAATTCTATTATATAGATCACTCTGTATCAATTGTATTCGTACCGAATGCTTCTGTGCATTCCTCGACGCAGTTTCCAAAGCTTTTTCTGATATATCCGCTGCTGCGGCAGCTGCTATATTTCCCAGCTTTGCAAGACTTATGATGATACAGCCCGAACCGGTACACAGATCTAAGACTTTTTTCCCTGAACAAAACTTAAGAACCTCTTCTACCAGAATTTCCGTATCCTGCCTGGGAATCAGGACATTTTCGTTTACTTCAAACTCCAGTCCCATGAATTCCTGCGTTCCGGTTATATGCTGCAATGGTATATGCTTCGCTCTCAGCCTGACCAGCTCATGATACCTGCGGGCCTTCGCTTCCGGAAACGGCTCATCCCGGTGCAGAAAGAACTCGGCCCGGTTCATCCCCAGAACATGGGTAAGCAGATACCATGCATCCACATCGGCATCTGCTATACTGTTTCTTCTCAAATAATCACGTGCAGCCTCCAAATTGTCCTTATACGTACTCACCCATGACCTCACGCTCTTCATCTTTAATTCACAATCTTTTTCGCATCATGATCATTGCAATCCAGGTATTTATCCAAAGCCTTTAAGATCTCATCATCCTCTTCCTCATTTTTCTTAGGAACCTGGAGACTCATGGCTGATACAGGTGCAGCCTTGCCTCTTTCCGGATGGCTTTTTGCGGTATTCTTCGCTTTTATCCCTTGGGCGGCCGGCTGTCTTATGACGGCCGGATCATTTGTTTTCTGAACGGACTTCTCCTGCGCTTCATAGGTCTGAAGGAAACCTCTCCAGTCATATACCGCATCAACGGATTGAATTGCGACCTCTATCATGGAATCCTCGGGTTCCTTCGTTGTGAGCGCCTGCATCCACAAGCCGGGTTTACTTAAAATATTAATAATTATGTTATCCGTTTTGCCGGCGAACCGAATGAATTCATAAGAAATGCCCGCAATAATCGGTACCAGAAGAATACGGGATACCACTCTCAGCCATAATGTTCCGGGCTGGAGTATAATAAAGAATATAACGCTGATCAGCATGACCAACAGCATGAAGCTTGTCCCGCACCTTTTATGCTCCTTGGACTGCCACTTCACATTCTCAAGGGTAAGCTCAAAACCGTTCTCAAGACAGTTTATCGTCTTATGCTCCGCCCCATGATACATAAACACCCTTTTGATGTCAGGCATCTGGGATACGATCAGAATATATCCGATAAATATTACGATTCTCAACAGTCCTTCCAACATGGAAAGCCAGAAGGGGCTGTCAATCATTTTTTCAAAAACATTTGAAATCAACACCGGCAGCACCATAAAGAAAGTAATTGAAATCACCAGGGAAACCACTACTGCCGCTGCCATAAGAAGTGCATTGGACTTATCTTCCTTATCCTCAGAAGCAGTCATATCACCGGCCTTTAAAGCCTGCTTCCGCTGATCGGCTGCTTTACTGTCCTTACGGTCTGCTTTCGATGCTTTGTTTTTCTTCTCCGGTTTTTTCTGCTCCTCTTCGTCTTCAAAAAAGCTGGCTGCATAGTTCAATACCTTCACACCGATGACCATAGAATCAACAAACGCCAGCATTCCCCTGAAAATAGGAAATTTAAATAACTTTACCTTATCAGCAAAGTCCTTATGGGTCTTTTTCTCAACTGCAATTTCATTATTCGGCTTACGGACTGCTACAGCGTACTCATCCTTATTCTTCATCATTACGCCTTCAATAACAGCCATGCCCCCAATACCAGATGGCTTCATAAAAACACCCGAACCTTTCTTTATGACCCGCTTCCGGCAGATCATCCTTAACAATGTCATTTGTTCGCGGGCGCGCATCGTTTCGATTAATATCCGTATGAAACAAAGTACCGTCTCCTCCGGATATCATTCGATCCGTTCCCGCTTTGCCTTCGCGCATATTTAAAAATAGGCTGAGGAAGTGAACCTCAACCCGATTTTTAACGCTTTATTAGTACTACTCTATTTATCCTGACTCATACCATATTTGCGGTTAAATTTCTCAATTGCACCACGGGCTGCAGATGCCTTCTGCTGACCAGTGTAGAATGAATGGCACTTGGAACAGATTTCAACATGGATATCTTCCTTTGTTGAACCAGTGACGAATTCATTACCACAGTTGCATACAACCTTAGCCTGAAAATACTTCGGATGGATTGCTTCTTTCATGATTTCACCTCTTCATAATCAAATAGTTCTTATATTGGTCTATATAATAATTCCAATTTAATAAACAGCTTGTTAATTATAGCATAGGTTAAAGTCTTATGCAATACCTAAAAGACAATTTTGGTCTTTTTGATAATCTCAATAAATTCCGTATTGGATTTTGTACGGAGAAACATATCAATGATACGTTCCAGTGCTTCCTCTGATTTCATTCCGCCCAAAGCTTTACGCATAAGATAGGTGGCTTCCATCTCCTGCTGGGTCAGCAGCAGATCTTCTCTTCTGGTGCTGGATCTGGGAAGATCAATGGCAGGGAAAATCCGCTTTTCGGAAAGATTACGATCAAGAACCAGTTCCATGTTGCCGGTTCCCTTAAATTCCTCGAACACCACATCATCCATCCTGCTGCCGGTATCAACCAGAGCTGTGGCTAAGATTGTCAGACTGCCGCCTTCCCTCATATTTCTTGCGGCACCGAAAAACTTCTTCGGCATATGCAGAGCAGCCGGGTCAAGACCACCGGAAAGGGTTCTGCCGCTGGGCTGAACGGTCAGGTTATAGGCTCTGGCAAGTCTTGTGATACTGTCCAACAGGATAATGACATCCTGCTTATGCTCTACCAGACGCTTGGCCCGTTCTATTACCATCTCCGATACTCTCTTGTGGTTCTCCGGAAGTTCATCAAAGGTGGAATAGATTACCTCCACATTCCGCCCTTCAATGGATTCTTTTATATCTGTAACTTCTTCCGGCCGTTCGTCAATTAGTAAAATTAATAATCTCATATCCGGATGATTTTTTGTAACCGCTTTGGCAATCTGCTTCAGCAAGGTAGTCTTACCGGTCTTTGGCTGGGAAACAATCATACCTCTTTGTCCCTTGCCGATCGGAGAAATCAGATCCACCATTCTCATTGCCACTCCGGTGCCCGGAGTCTCCAGATGAATCCTTTCATTCGGAAAAATTGGTGTCAGATCCTCAAATTTTTTACGCTTCTGTGCCTCACTGGGATGAAATCCGTTAACCGATTTGATATACAGCAGCGCGGAGAACTTCTCTGTCTGGCTCCTCACCCTTGTATTACCGGTTACGATGTCACCGGTTTTCAGATTGAATCTGCGGATCTGGGCAGGGGAAACATAGACATCATTTTCACCCGGAAGATAATTATCACACCGTATAAAACCATATCCATCCGG
This sequence comes from Bacillota bacterium, assembly GCA_023423335.1. Classification (GTDB taxonomy): domain Bacteria; phylum Bacillota; class Clostridia; order Lachnospirales; family Lachnospiraceae; genus Mobilitalea. The sequence continues at coordinate 15,085 of JAFAFU010000060.1, forward strand.
TAAAACCTCCAGGATACCTTCCTTCGTCTCACCGCTGTCCAGTTGTTCCATATCGCTTTGGCTAACCGCTGTTCTTCGCTCATCTTTTACCTGTGAATGCCCATATCCGTTCTGCAGTGTTTCCTCCCGGGTCTGCTCATACTGGCCCGCTCTCTGTCTGCCAGGCTCCTCCTGGTTTACTCTGGGCTCTTCACTGACTGCTCTTCGTGTCTCTCTGACTGCGGCCCTTTTTTCTTCCGTCGGGCCGGCTCCCTGATTCTTCATGTCATAATTCTTCAATGCCTCGATCAATTCACTCTTCTTTAAGGTGGTAATGTTCTTCATTCCCTTTTCCTTCGCCTGCTCCCTTAAGGTCGTAAGCGTCATAGTATCATATTGCATTTCCATTTTCAACTCCTTTGGTTTTAGGTTGGATTTCATGGGGATTGTGGTTTAAAAAACAGTAGAAATGATTTAGAATTAATTCCCGTAAGGGAGATTATCCGAATATTTGTTTATGCTGCTACTATTATACACCCTGTCCCGCAGAAAGGGAAGTATTTTCTAAAATTAGGTGATTGATGAATTAGCACTACTTCTACGGTTATACTTGATTTCGAAAATTCATAGTGATATGATAGCAATAAAATTATTTTTCGGGATAGGGTGGATAAGTATGGACATCAATGAAAAGGCACTGTTAATGCACGAACGATGGAACGGAAAACTGGAGATCGGCTCCAAATGTCCGGTAAACTCAAGAGAGGATCTGGCAGTCGCATATACGCCGGGCGTGGCAGCGCCCTGCCGTATCATCGCGGAGGATAAGCATGCCGCTTACCGGTATACCATAAAAGCGAATACAATTGCAGTTATTTCGGACGGAAGCGCCGTACTGGGACTGGGGAACATCGGCCCATACGCCGCTATGCCGGTTATGGAGGGAAAAGCCGTTCTATTTAAGGAGTTCGGCGGGGTTAATGCAATTCCGATCTGCCTGGATACTCAGGATACGGAAGAGATCATCCGGACGATTGTCAATATTGCACCTGCCTTCGGCGGAATTAACCTGGAGGACATTTCCGCTCCGCGATGCTTCGAAATTGAAGAGCGCCTCAAGGCCCTGCTTGACATTCCCGTATTCCATGATGATCAGCACGGAACTGCCATCGTTGTTCTGGCCGGTGCCATCAATGCTTTAAAAGTAACCGGAAAACGAAAAGAGGATTGCAGGGTCGTGATCAACGGAGCAGGTTCTGCCGGAATTGCGATTGCAAAGCTGTTATTAAGTTACGGCTTCCGTCATGTTACCCTATGCGACAGGGAGGGGATCCTGTCCGGCAGCTATCCGAGCCCGAACTGGATGCAGAAGCAGATGCTTGAAACAACCAATCTGGCGGATCAGCATGGTTCCCTGGCCGACGCCTTACGGGGAGCCGATCTGTTTGTGGGCGTATCAGCTCCGAACATCGTCACCAAGGAGATGGTCGCCTCCATGAACCAGGATGCCATCCTTTTTGCAATGGCAAATCCTATCCCGGAAATTATGCCCGGCCTGGCTAAGGAAGCGGGCGCCAGAATTGTGGCGACCGGCCGGTCCGATTTCCCCAACCAGGTGAATAATGTCGTAGCATTCCCCGGCATCTTTAAGGGCGCTTTAGAGGGCCGTGCCACACAGATTACCGAGGAAATGAAGCTGGCTGCCGCCGTTGCTATCGCCGGTCTTGTAGAAGAAGCGGATTTGGATGAGAATCATATCATGCCCCAGCCCTTTGATCCGAGAGTCAGTGAGCTTGTCAGCAATGCGGTGAAGCAGCATATCAAAAAGATATAGCGAGAGGTGGAACAATTGGGGCTGGCATAATCAGCCCTGTATTTATATGAATGAGGATAATCGTATAACCAGAACCTTCTGGGGTGATAAAAGATATCATTCCCTTGATTATGAACTTAAGAAATCCTTTGGCGGGAAGGTCTATAAGCTGTCCTTAAATGGCGGTATGAGCTGTCCGAACCGGGACGGTACTCTTGGTTTCAGGGGTTGCATCTTCTGCAGCGAAGGCGGGTCCGGCGATTTTGCGGCCTCCTGCAGCCTGTCGGTAACCGAGCAGATAGAAGCGGCGAAAAAGCTGGTTTCCAAGAAACTCACCGGTAAAGAGAGCCTTAAATATATTGCCTATTTCCAGTCCTATACGAATACTTACGCTCCGGTCGGCTATTTAAAAAAGCTTTTTCTGGAGGCTGTCCATCATCCGGAGATTGCCGTTCTGTCCATCGCCACCAGACCGGATTGCATGGGCGGGGAGGTTCTGTCCCTTCTCCGGGAAGTGAACAAAATCAAGCCGGTATGGATTGAGTTGGGGCTGCAGACGATCCATGAGGCAACTGCTGATTTTATCCGCAGGGGATTCACCCTTGAGATCTTTGAAGAAGCCGTGCACCGCCTCCATGAAGCAGGGATCGCCATCATTGTCCACACCATTCTGGGGTTGCCAACAGAATCAAAACATGATATGTTAAAAACCATGGCATATATAGGCGGCCTGCCGATTCAGGGCGTAAAACTACAGCTGCTTCATTACCTGAAAGGTACCGACCTGGGAACACTTTATGAGCCGGGTAAAATCAGCGGGATACTGTCTCCGGATGAGTACACGGACCTGGTCATCTCCTGTCTGGAGATTCTTCCAAAACATTTGACGATACACAGAATCACCGGGGACGGCCCGAAGAAGCTGCTCCTTGCACCGGATTGGAGCGCTGATAAGAAAATAGTCCTAAACCGGATTCACCGGGTGATGAAGGAAAGGGATACCTGGCAGGGAAAGGAATATGCCTCCGGGGACTTTTGTTTCTCTGAAAATCTGTTATAATAAAATGAGAATAACATTCGCAAGGCAGGGATACGATACCTATAACCGAATATCAGGAGGTGCACCGATGCAGTCCGATACCTTTATGTTATATAAGCTGATGATACTTTATATTTTAAGCCGAGTAAACTTTCCGCTGACAAACGCACAGCTGACCGCTTTTATTCTGGAAAAGGAGTATACCAATTACTTTAATATCCAAAGGGCAATTTCCGAGCTCATCGATGATGCTTTTATCTCGGCGAAAACCATCCGGAACAGCTCTCTTTACCGGATTACAGGAAGCGGGGCGGAGACCCTGGTCTTCTTCGATAATATGATTTCCTCCGGCATTAAGGAGGATATCGAAGCCTATTTGGCAGAGAATAAGTATGAGCTGCAGGAAGAAGTATCAACCTCTGCCGACTTCTACCAGATAAAAAAGGGAGAGTATGCAGCCCATCTGTGCGTAACGGAACGCGATACTCCCATCATAGACCTGTCCCTGGTGGTAACCACGGAGGAAGAAGCCGCGAAGCTCTGCAGCAATTGGAGGGAGAAAAGCTCTGAGATATATTCTTATCTGCTATCCTCCCTGCTGGACAGTTAATGCTGTCAGGCAATAACGCTTTAGTCTTTTCTGTCCTCCTGCGAAACCAGGCCGCAGAGCTCCTCGATACAATCCCAGATTTCTTCCCTGCCCTGTTTTGTCAGCGAAGAGAAAGGAAAGATTTTTGTTCCCGGAACGACGTTTAGGCCTTCCCGAAGAAGCTTGATGTGCTTATCCTTCTGACTGCGGTTAATCTTGTCCAGCTTTGTCGCTATTATGATGGGATGAAAGCCCTGATAGACGATCCATTCATACATGGTTCTGTCATTTTCAGAGGGTTCGTGCCGAATATCCAACAGGAGAAAGACAATCTTTAACTGCGCGGATTTTTTCAAATACCGCTCTATCATCTTACCCCATTTTTCTTTCACCGCCACATTCACTTTAGCATATCCGTATCCGGGCAGATCCACAAAATACAGTTCATCATTAATATTATAGAAATTAATCGTCTGGGTCTTACCGGGCTGAGCCGATGTACGGGCTAAGGACTTTCTGTTCATGAGGGCATTAATCAGGGATGATTTGCCTACATTCGATTTGCCGGCAAAGGCAATCTCCGGCTTATCATTCTCCGGAAGTACACTTGTAATGCCGCATACGGTCTCCAGGCTGCAATTTTTTATAATCATCTCTTTATACCTCCAAATAGATGGGCCGTTCCAAAACAACAAAAATGATAAATAAATGAATAAGGTTGCATTATTCATCAATAACAATTTATGTTATGTTTTGAAACAGCCCGTTATATATCTTTCTTATACTATAAATATCCGACCGCGGATCGTTATGCAATTTCGCCCTTGCTCTTTTTTGTGGAGCGTTTTGTAATCGGCTTTCTGGCAACATTCTCCTCGGAAAGCTCCAGCTTAGGCTTTTCCGTACCCAGAACCGCTTCCTTGGTAATAATGCACTTGATTGCCTTTGTGTCAGAAGGAATGTTATACATGGAATCCATCATGACAGATTCCATAATCGCACGAAGTCCTCTGGCACCAATCTTCCGCTTGAAGCTCTGTCTGGCAATCTCTTCAAGAGCGCCATCTTCAAATACCAGCTCCACACCGTCCATCTCAAACAGCTTCTTATATTGCTTCGCAATGGCATTCTTGGGCTCCGTCAGGATTCGGACCAAAGCCTCCTCATCCAGGGAATCCAGAGCTACATTTACCGGTACTCTGCCCACGAATTCCGGAATTAAGCCGAACTTAATCAGATCCTGGGGCATAACCTGCCGGAACAGTTCACCGACATTTACTTTATTCTTTTCTGTGATAAGCGCATTAAATCCGATGGATTTCTGTCCGATTCGGGATTCAATAATTTTTTCAAGTCCGTCAAAAGCGCCGCCGCAGATAAAAAGAATATTCGTAGTATCGATCTGGATGAATTCCTGGTGGGGGTGTTTTCTTCCTCCCTGAGGGGGAACGCTTGCTACGGTACCCTCCAGTATCTTAAGCAGGGCCTGCTGCACTCCCTCACCGGATACATCCCTGGTGATTGAAGTATTCTCGGACTTTCTGGTTATCTTATCGATTTCATCGATGTAGATAATCCCGTACTCCGCCCTTTCAATATCAAAATCCGCAGCCTGGATGATCTTAAGGAGTATGTTTTCGACATCCTCACCTACATAACCGGCTTCTGTCAATGCCGTTGCGTCTGCAATAGCAAAAGGTACGTTCAGCAGCTTGGCTAATGTCTGGGCAAGGTATGTTTTACCGGAACCGGTCGGGCCGATCATCAGGATATTGCTTTTTTGTAACTCCACTTCCAAATCCTTCTCAGACAGTATCCTTTTATAGTGGTTATATACAGAGACTGCGAGAACCTTTTTGGCTTCCTCCTGGCCGATTACATGCTGGTCCAGAAAGTTTTTGATTTCTATCGGTTTTAAAAGATTGATGTCCGGATTCATAACTGTGTCACCATCGAATTCTTCCTCAATGATTTCACTGCATATCTCGATGCATTCGTCACAGATGTATACGCCCGGTCCTGCGATCAGTTTTCTGACCTGGTCCTGTGTCTTGTTACAAAAGGAACATCTCAGCTGTTTTCTGTCATCTACTTTTCCTGCCACTGCCTAATCACCTCATTCTCTCTGTAGTACAAGCAAACTGACAATTATCTGTGAGTTAATATTCCATCAATAATACCGTATTCTTTTGCTTCCTCAGCCATCATATAGAAGTCTCTTTCCGTATCAACCTCAATGACTTCCAAGGGCTTTCCGGTGTTCTTTGCCAAAATCTCATTCAGCCTTTTTCTGGTTTTAATAATATTATCAGCCACAATCTTAATATCCGTCGCCTGACCTCTTGCTCCGCCGGAAGGCTGGTGAATCATGATTTCAGAGTTGGGAAGGGCAAATCTCTTACCCTTTGTACCGCCTGACAGCAGGAATGCTCCCATGCTGGCAGCCATACCGATACATATGGTAGATATATCGCTCTTGATATAATTCATGGTATCATAAATTGCCATACCTGCTGTGACAGACCCGCCGGGGCTGTTAATATAGAAGTTAATATCCTTACCGGGATCTTCCGCCTCTAAGAAAAGCATCTGTGCAACAATCAGGCTGGCAGTTACATCAGTTACTTCTTCACCCAGGAAGATAATTCTATCTTTTAATAATCTGGAGTAGATGTCGTAGCTTCTTTCACCACGGCTGGTCTGCTCTATGACATAAGGCACTAAACTCATCTTATTTTCCTCCTATTCTTATCCTAACCCTTTTTTGCAGCGTAACCGGGAAATCCGGGACGCCGATTTATTTTTCTTTCGCAGCAGCAACTACCAGGTCAACCGCTTTTTGAACCGCGATATCTGCTTTGATCTGATCTTTTTCCTTCTCACCGATCATTTCCTTCAGCTTATCCGCTTCCATCTGGTAAGCGGCAGCCATATCTGCCAGCTCCTTTTCCAGCTCTTCTTCGGAAACCTCAATATTCTCCGCCTTAGCTACTGCCTCAAGTACCAGTCTGCTCTGTATCCTCTTAACGGCCTGGGGCCTTAAGCTGTCAAAGAACTTCTTGGAATCCATGCCGGTGTACTGGAAATACTGCTCCAGGGACAGACCCTGGTATTTCATTCTCTGAACAAAATCCTCTGCAATCTGATTTGCCTGTGCTGTAATCATCGGTTCAGGAATCTCCATCCCTGCATTCTCAATGATCTTATCAACCACTTCATTTTCCTTGGCTGTCTTTAATTCCTTCTCTTTTGTTTCCTTTATTGTAGCCTTGATATTTTCCTTGTATTCATCCAGTGTATTAAATTCTGATACATCCTGGGCAAACTCATCATCCAGCTCGGGAAGCTCCTTTAACTTGATCTCATTAATTTTTACCTTAAAGAGCGCCGGCTTGCCTGCCAGCTCCTTCGCCTGGTATTCCTCAGGGAAGGTAACATTAACTTCCACATCCTCACCGGTCATTTTACCGATCAGCTGATCCTCAAAATTATCAATGAAGGAATGGGAGCCGATGGTCAGGGAATAGCCCTCGCCCTTTCCGCCCTCAAACGGTGCTCCGTCGACAAAGCCTTCAAAATCGATAATTGCGATATCACCGGACTGAACCGCCCTGTCGTCCACGGTAATCATTCTGGAGTTCTGCTCCAGCTCCTTGTTAATCTGCGCCATCACCTCTTCCTCGGTAACAACCGCATCCTTCTTCTCCACCTCGACTCCCTTATAGGCGCCTAAAGTAACCTCAGGCTTTAAAGCAACTTCAGCCGTAAAAATAAAGGCTTTGCCCTTTTCTACCTGAACCACGTCAATGTCCGGTCTGGATACGATGTCAAGTCCGCTTTCATTTGCAGCCTTCTCATAAGCTCCGGGGATGATCTCGTTAGCAGCATCCTCATAAAAAATACTTGCACCATATATCTTCTCGATAATTGCACGGGGGGCCTTGCCCTTACGAAAGCCCTGTACGTTAATTTTACCCTTATTTTTAAGATATGCTTTCTGGATTGCACTTTCAAATTCTTCAGCGGAAGCCTCTATTGTAAGCTTTGCCATGTTTTTGGTTGTTTTTTCAATCTGTAAACTCATTTTGTTTTCCTCCTTGTTCTATGTACCTCTATCGTATCATCGGTATTTCCCTTATGAATGATATTTGCAAGAAAATGGCGGGTATAAAACCCATGAAGTACAGTTTACCTTAAATTCTAGATATTTTGACATTAGTATATTATAACATAGTGGTTCTGTAAATACCAGATTTTCTTTCTTTGTGTAATATTCAATTTATTCGACATATCCGCATTCCCGCATAACACGGATGACTCTGTCGATGCATATTTCGCAGCTCTCATTGGTCTCTGCTTCTACCATGACACGGACCACCGGCTCCGTTCCGCTTTCACGGACCAGAATTCTTCCTTCTGTTCCCAGCTCCCTCTCAATCTGGCTGACAATTGCAGTTATCGCTCCATCCTTCATCACAGCCGCTTTGTCCGATACCTTCACATTCTTCATCAGCTGCGGGAATAGGGTTACGTCCTTATGCAGCTCAGACAGCTTCGATTTACTCTCCAGCATAACCTCCATCAGCTTTAAGGAGGTCAAAATTCCATCCCCGGTCGTTGCATGCTTGTTGAATATGATATGTCCGGATTGCTCTCCACCGATGGAATGGCCGTTGGCCAGCATATTCTCATACACATATTTATCTCCGACAGAAGTTTTTTCATACCGGATATCCTTTCTGTCAAGGGCTTTATATAATCCCAGATTGGACATAACCGTAGTAACAATCGTATTATTTGCAAGGTCACCCCGGTCCTTCATATATACGCCGCACAAATACATAATCAGGTCACCATCTATAATATTGCCCATATCATCCACTGCCAAACATCGATCTGCATCTCCATCATAGGCAAAACCCACATCCAGATTGTTTTCCATTACAAAATTTTTCAAGGATTCCATATGGGTGGAGCCGCATTTCAGATTGATATTCGTCCCATTCGGTTCACCGTTGATCACATAAGTCTTAGCCCCTAAAGCATCAAATACACCTTTTGCAACCGTTGTGGCAGATCCGTTCGCCAGGTCCAGGCCAATTCTCTTATCCTTGAAGGATCTGGTAGCCAGGGATATCAGATAACCGATATAGCGGTTTCTCCCGATTGCATAATCAACGGTTCTTCCGATCATCTCCCTTTTTGCTAAAGGCAGGTTATCCTCCTCACAATCGATGTAATCTTCTATCAGCTGCTCTACTTCAGCCTCCAGCTTGTAGCCGCCGCCATTAATTACTTTAATTCCATTATCATAAAATGGATTATGGCTTGCCGAAATCATAATGCCGCAATCAAAGCCCTCGGTTCTTACAACATGGGAAATACTGGGTGTAGGCGTTACATGAAGCAGGTAAACATCCGCACCGCTGGCCGTCAGGCCTGCTACCAGGGAATACTCAAACATATAACTGGATCTTCTGGTATCCTTGCCAATGACTATCTTAGGTCTATGCTCCCTGCCATAATAATATCCAAGAAATCTCCCTACTTTATAAGCATGTGTCACCGTTAGATTAACATTTGCCTCTCCCCGGAAACCATCCGTCCCAAAATATTTACCCATTTAACCAGTCCCTCTCTTTATTTATATCAATATCCGATTCCCGGATATCTATCATGCATTATCAGTATATGCTCCCTTTTTCTTCCGCTTGTCAAATGGAGCAATTTTAATTTTAACATATAGATAAAACAATTGGAAACACAAATTTAAAAAACATCACCGGAATTTTCCGGTGATGTTTTTCTTTGCTCAGCGCTAGGGCTGAAACATTATTCGATTAATTACTGTCCTGACATTGACTGCTCCTGGCTTCTGATCATACGTTTTACCATTTCTCCGCCTACGGAACCGTTCTGTTTGCTAGTTAAGTCACCATTATAACCTTGCTTTAACGGAACACCAAGTTCGTTAGCAACCTCCATTTTAAAGCGGTTAAGAGCTTCTCTAGCCTGAGGAACCTCAGCTCTGTTGGATCCACTGTTATTATTACTTGCCATAAAATTTTCACCTCCGTTTAGAATTATCAAAGCAATCCATTTCCGAAATCAACTTTTTGTAGGTTCAGCGGCTATATTATAATGAACCAGTTCTCCGGTTCATCGCCGCGAGTGATTTTGGTTTTTGTATTGCCTGTAATCTTATTGTTAACAGAGAAGGGAATTATTATGATGGTAATTATTGTTTTTCTAACCACAGGTTAGGATAATCCGACAAATAACAAATAAAAAGAATTAATTAATGTCATTTTCGCATGAGATTTTCATAACTTTCATGCTATTTTCTAAAAAAAGGCGATAACATGGCGGAATTGCCTCAGGGGAAATAAAACAGAGTATTTTGCCATATTCCATCCTATATTATCGGATTTATCAATGGAAAAATACTCTGCATATTCATCTTTATAAATTTATTACTTCAGATATTATTCTACTCCGCCTTCACCATTTGCCGTATCCAGGAAGGACTTCCATAAGCCCTGAACCTTCTCAATCGATTCAGCGGAGGTCAGAGCTCCTGCATCCAGATCATAGGTTACATCGCCGTAATCGATACCGGCAATCAGGGACAGATAGGAAATAGTTCCGTGATTCGGCTCATAGAACAGAGGCAATGTCTCATCAACGGCTCTGGTATCTCTGAATACGCTGTAATATGGTGTCTTCCAGTCCTCATCCTCGTATCCGGGTGTTGTGGCCGCATACAGATCATATGCAAATGCAATATTCTCTGCCTGCTCCTTCTCCAAGTTAACCGGCATTACAACAACGTTTTCCGTGAATACGGTCATCATTTCACCCTTAGGTCCCTTCGGGAAGATTACAAAGCCCCAATCATCCTCCATGTCTCTCCAGGTATTAACCTTATATTCTTCTGCACACTGCATGGCAACCTTGCCCTCGATAAAGGTAGAGATGAACCAGTCCCAATTGGAGCCTTCCGGCTGAGGCATATGGTATCCCTTTTCATATAAGCTTCTTCCCCATTCCAAAGCTTCCAGGAAATTCGGCTCATTGGTTGCGTTATAGAATTTGTTATTCTCGTCAACACCGATGAACTTAGCATCATTGGAGAATACACAGCCACGGAAGAAGTCCTTGGAGAAGCTGGAAATACCCCAGGTATCCATAGCACCGTCATTGTTGGTATCGCGGGTCAGCTGCTTGGCAAGATCCTCCAGCGCCTGCCAGGTCCACTCACCCTTAGCCTGTAAGTTATATGGAAGATCCGGATCAAGCCCGGCTTCTTCAAACAATCTCTTATTCCAGAACACACCCAGTCTCGGCTCCATTCTTCCGGTAGCCATACCGTATGTACTGTCACCAAAGGTCATCATTTCTCTAACTACCTGGTTCCATTTTTCGTCGTCAAAATTAAAGTTCTCCAGGGTGTTCAGCGGATACAGAAGTCCCTGCTGCAAAGGTGCCGCAATAAACTTCTGATCCATTACGAATACGTCAGCCGCGGGGTCGCCTGCCATAATGGAAGATACCACGATTTCCTGATATTCCATCCATGATCCGAGGTTAGCACGGGTTATGGTGAAATTATATTTCTCCATGAACTCTTGCCTATATGCCTGTGTATCCTCTTCTCTCTGGTCCTTGGGTTCGGGATTCGGATCGGTTGTCCACCAGTCACCGATCGTTATTGTGATACCGCCTAAATCTCTCGGAACCTCCGTAGGTGTAGGGGTTGCCGGTGTCTCCTCTCCTTCTTGAGAAGGCGCCTGTGTAGGAGCCGCAGTAGGTCCTGCGGTTTCGTCGGTCTTTTTACCGCATGCCGTAAGCATCGCTGCCATCATAGCAACCGCTAGTAAAAGCACGAATAAATTTCTGATTTTGGATCTCATAAACTACCTCCCTTTTAAATAGTAATGTAATTGTATCATATAACTAAATGAATTGGAATATCAAGATATTTTAATCAGTAAAAGTATAAAAAAATACATTATTTTTGCATCTAAATCAATATAGATTCACTAAAACCTGTCTATTAACTTCTCGAACTGTTTCTAACTCACCTTACCTATTCATATACATATAAAAAACCAGAACCAGGAGAAGCTGTTCCATGCTATCAATCTTAAAATCAATGAATCAGTTTTTATGGGGATTCCCCATGCCGTTTCTTCTCTTTGGAGCCCATATTTATTTCACGGTACATCTGAAAGGAGTACAGCGCCATATTGGTAAGGGAATCCGCCTGTCCGTCACCCCTGAGAAGGGAGCGGAAGGGGACCTAAGCGGCTTTGCAGCTTTAACGGCCACCCTGGCAGCTACCATCGGCACCGGTAATATTGTAGGTATCTCCACTGCCGTGGCCTTGGGCGGACCCGGGGCAATTCTATGGTGCTGGCTGACCGGCATACTGGGCATGGCAACCTCCTATGCCGAATGCTTTCTCGGAGTCCTCTTCCGCCGGAAAACGGCGGACGGAACTTATATCGGCGGTCCGATGTATGCTCTTGCCTACGGTCTTAATAAAAGATGGCTCGCTATTCTATTCAGCTTCTTCACTTTGATTGCTTCTTATGGAGTCGGCTGTTCCACCCAGGCAAGAGCGGTCACCGAAACGCTCCATACCCTTTGGGGACTGCCTGAATATGTTGTCGGCATCGTTATGGCGGTTATCGTCGGGCTGGTTATCGTCGGAGGCATAAAATCGATCGGGAATATCTGTTCAAAGCTGGTTCCGGCTATGGGAGCCTTCTACATCATCGGCTGTCTGGTTATTTTAATCATTAACCTGCCTTATATCCTTCCGGCCCTCCGGTACATATTACGATCCGCATTTCTTCCCTCAAAGCTGCCTGCCGCAGTGGCCGGGGGCTTTATCGGCAGCACTCTGAAATCTGCTGCCAGATACGGGATAGCCCGGGGATTGTTTACAAATGAAGCCGGGTTAGGCTCGGCCGCTATCGCTGCCGCCGGGGCGAAGACCTCCCATCCCTCCAGACAGGCATTGATCTCCATGAGCGCAACCTTTTGGGATACGGTTGTCATGTGCGCCATTACAGGACTGGTAATAACCACAAATCTGATCCGGTATCCGGCTTCGGTGAAAGGGTATTCCTTTACCGAGCTGACTACGGCAGCCTTCAAGGTAATCCCTTTCGGAAACCGTATCCTTGGGTTATCCCTGGTTGCCTTTGCCATAGCGACCCTGATCGGCTGGTCCTACTTCGGCGAAAAAGCAGTGGAATATTTATTCGGCAAGAACGGCATCAACAACTACAGGCTCTGCTATATTATAATGATATTCATCGGCTCTGTCATGTCGCTGGACCTTGTCTGGGAAATGACCGATTTTGTCAATGCTTTAATGTCCATACCGAATCTGATCTGCCTATTGCTCCTGCGGGGGAAAATAACTCCCTACCTGACGAATAAAAAATCATAACGATTCAATCGTATCTCCTGAAAATTATATTAATGCGCACAAATCACATACAAAAAATCTTACTGATAATGACGGTATTGAATCGTTTCAGCCAACCGTACCGCTTCTTCCTCATCCTTTAGTTTCCTGACCAGTGCCAGTGAAAAATCAATGGCTGTGCCCATCCCCTTTGAGGTTACGATATTTCCATCCGTAACAACATCCGCATCCTGATATCTGGCTCCGAGCAGGCTTTCCTCATTGCCCGGGTAACAGGTTGCATTCTTACCCGTAAGCAGCCCTTTGGTTCCCAGAATCCGCGGGGCTGCGCAGATTGCCGCCAGATTCCTGCCTTGCTTGTGAAACTCCTTTAGAAGAAGGCTAAGTCCTTCATGCTTCATAAGATTTGCCGTACCAGGCATACCCCCCGGCAAAACCAACATATCCGCATCCTTATAGTCCGTATCTTCAAAAAGGATATCCGCAAGAGTTGTAATCCCGTGGGCTCCGGTCACTAACTCACTTCCGGTTATCGACACCATGACAATATCAAGCTTTACCCTCCTGAGAATATCTACCACGGTTAATGCTTCAATTTCCTCGAACCCATCTGCCAAAAAGATATATACCTTTGCCATAACAAGTCTCCCTTCCATCTTAAATTGTTATCATGTTCATCGGACCGGATAAGCTCCGATCTGCTTGTCCGAACCGTACTTTTCGTATCCTAAGGGACAGGAATATTATAACACATCCCGTCATGATTGTGTATGAAATAATAACCGGGGAGGTCTCAGACCTCCCATCCTGCACTGACCGGAAGACAAGATAGCGGATGTTTCGTCTTTCCAGTATAATGTATGAGGGAGGTCCGATGGCTCCAAATGCTGCATTCTTTCGTTCCGGATCGACTATGCTTCTACTCTGAGACTGGATACTCCTACGTTTTTCAGCGTCAGAACAGGTTTACAATCGGACCTCTTCCTGTTGTTCAGAGGGCATACCTCCAAAAGATAGCAGTCATCGTATGGTACCTCAAACTCAAAGCAGCCGCAGCAGCTTACTTTCTCACAATATAATAACACTCTGTCATCACCGCAGATTTTATATAATTTTACTTCAAAATCATGGCTGCCGCCACAGCTGCAACCCCAGATGCATCCCAGGATCTGGCCGGCTTTGATCTTGCAGTCCTGCTTGCAGGGAACCTCTCTGTATTCTACCCTCATCCGGATACCGGGGCAGGGCATCGGAACTCTGACCGGATATGGTCTGTATTCAATTCTTACCTCCTGCTCAGGGCAAGGCGCCGGTGTCGGGCAGACCGGACAGGGTTCCGGTGTCGGACAAACCGGGCAGGGTGCCGGTACCGGACAAGGCGGGCAAGGCGCCGGCGTCGGGCAAGGTGGCGGTGTCGGACAAGCCGGACAAGGCTCAGGTATCGGGCAGGGCTCCGGTGTCGGGCAGGGCTCAGGCATCGGGCAAGGTGCCGGTGTCGGGCAGGGCGGGCATTCCGGAACTGGAATCGGCAGAGGCACGGGCATCTCAGGTACCGGGATTTCTTCGGGAGGAGCCGGCAATATGTCTCCGCAGACTATCCCACCGACAAACGGATACAGATGGAATTCAAAACCGCTGGCTGCATTCACCGCAAATGAACGCAATGCCGCGTTGCCGCTGACATGACCGCCGGTCCGGTGTGCATGGAACATTGCCTGAGGTGCTAATATGCTTCCCCAGATATCCGCAGGAACTTCCATATGAATATTTGTTGCATCTTCAAATACATACAGGGTTCGGTTCGCCAGTCTTTCTGCGCCCCAGAGCCCATACTGGAGGTATGCATTGGGTCCTGTTCGTAATATAACAAGACTTACACTGCCCGCCGGTACTTCAAACCGCAGTTCCTTATTCAAAATACCGTTAGGACTTACATCAACCAAAAAGACATTCTGGACGGGATCGGTTCCTCTTAGGATCAATTCGTGGAAATGCGGTGTTACGGTACCATTCGGCTGCATATTTACGATACAATCATGGTAATAGCTTATACTCTCTTGTGCATCCTCGAAAAACCGGCGTACATCGGCACCAATTCTTCCTGCCGGAATATAACGGGGTACATCATAGCTGGAGATTGCATAGTGGGTTCCTCTGTCACTGGGTCTCCAATATTGGCTTCCTCCTGCCGCCTGATACAGTGTAGTAAGCTCCTGGATCTGATCCGGGGATCCATCCTTACCGATCATATAGGTACTGCCGCCTGCAGCACGGAAATTGCCGCCTGCAACCACATGACCGATGACTACCAGAGGTCCCTGCATGGCGACATTTCCTCCGACTAAGAATCTGACAAGGTCCGGGCTGTATCCGACTCCGGTAAGTCTAAGATCGTTACCGTAAGCAACGCTCATGCCTCTCGGGCTGGCAAAATTACCTCCTACGGCAAAAGCTCCTTTTGTATCTACAATATTATTAGCATCCCCAAATACAATGGCATTAAAATGCGAAGCTGTCCCAAACGGCTGTCCATTTAAATCATACCAGTTTATATCTTCATAGGGGATTCCTGCATACGGAACAGTATTATTTCCGGTATTGTTAAACATATAATCCTCCTTGATGTATGCAATCTTCCTCTGCATCCAATATTCTCAATTCAGTTTATTCACCAACAAAATAATCGTGCAGGATTTCGTGGTATCCTTCCCTCAAAATATTCTGCGTTTACCGGAATATACATAAATCGATAAAATGCTGCCTATGCCGCGGGCAGGTTTCATAACAGCTTCAAGGATAGAAAAGACACCCTATGCTTCTCTTACACACAGGCTGCTGAATCGATTCAGCAAACGGTGTATTATGAGAAACATAAGGCGCCTCTTGTTGTTCTCATTGTGCAGCAGCTCCTGCATATTAAGGATTAATCCTTCTCGCCCCTGCTGCTGCCAATATAAAGCTTTACCTTATCAATTCTTTTATGCTTAACACTTTCCAAACGGAAAACCAGATTGTCAATCTCTATGGTACGGTCATCCTTCTCCTGCGGAATTGCCCCTATCTCATCAATCAGATAACCGGAGACCGTATCATAGTTCTCAGAGTACAGATCCAGATCCAGCTTGTTGTTCAATTCGTCTATTGTTACCATACCATCAATCAGGTAGGTGTTTTCATCCAGTTTCTTAATCTTCACGGATTCCGGATCATACTCATCTTCAATATCCCCCATGACCTCTTCGACCAGATCCTCCATTGTCACGATACCCGAGAAGCCGCCATATTCATCGATCAGTACAGCAATCTGCTTTTTCGTCTGCTGCAGTTCACGAAACAAATCCCTGGCTATTTTGCTCTCCGGAACCAGATACGGCTTTCTTACGATGGATCTGATATCAATGTTTTCGAAGCCCTTGGATATGGCCTGCTTTAAGAAATCCTTGATAAAAAGAATGCCGATAATATTATCGATATCTTCTTCATAGACCGGAATTCGAGTATATTTTGAATCAATCAATTCCGCCATATATTCCTCCATCGGCCTCGTAATATCGATGGCGAATACATTAATCCTGGGCGTCATGATTTCCTTAGCGGATTTATCATCAAATTCCATGATGGAATTGATCATTTCCCGTTCCTTTTTATTAAGGACTCCATGAACCTGCCCCTCTTTTACCAGGGATTTGATTTCTTCTCTGGACAGCATCTCCTCCGTACTTCCTTCCCTCATCCCAAAGGGCTTTGTAACCAGGTTCGTCGAGAAGGTAAGAAGTTTTATAAAGGGTGCGGCTATTCTTGATATTGTCCTTACCGGCTTCACACAGAACAGGCTGATTGCCTCAGGCTTCTGCAGAGCAATCCTTTTTGGCACTAATTCTCCGAATACCAGCGTAAAATAAGACAGGACCAAGGTCACAAGGATCAGGGATATCTGCTTTCCGTATGCAATATGGTACTTATCCAGTAATTCACTCACCGGGGCCGACAGTCCGGTAGCAGCGGCTGCACTGGAGAAAAAGCCGGCTAAAGTAATTGCAACCTGTATGGTGGACAGGAATTTTGTCGGTTCGTCCAGAAATTGAAGCACCAACTTCGCGCTTTTCTTTCCTTCCTCCGCTATTTTTTTGATTTTGTTTTTATTGACCGATACCATGGCCATCTCCGCACAGGCAAAAAAAGAATTTACCAGTGTCAGCAGAATTAGTATTATAATCTGCATCAGAATATGGTCGGCGTCAGGGTCTGCTTCTTCCATTGTATAACTCCTCCAAATAAATTTTTAATGAATTATTAAATAGTTACAAGTCTTAGTATAACATATTATTTCATTAATGCCACCTATTATAAAATTAATATTACCACTTTCATGTGAGAAATTTCTCGGTAATACATCATTTATCTTCATTACCCTTCAGAACTTTCTCAGTAATACATGATGAGAAAACGAAATATCTCTGTATTCCTTTATTTTTAATACTTCATATTTACATATACAAGTATCAGAATAAAGTAATATAGGCCAATCCGAGTAAATCAGATTGGCCTATATTTTGATAGCTTTTGAGGCCCACCGCAAGGGGAATGTCCGTTTACCTTTTCCTCTTCCTGATGATGGCGCCGACAATAAAAGCGACTACAGCAACAGCGGCTACAATAATGATTGCAGTTGTCATTTCATTCACCTCCCTCCTATTTTTGCACAGAAGATTTTTACTTTGCCAGTAAGTCATTAGCCTTCTCACATACCACATAGATCTCATCGTATTTCTGGTCAATGATCGGCCCGATTGTATTCGTCTTGTTCTTACGGATTTTGATGAAGCAAAAGTAAGGAATGACCCAGCCGACAAAGGCGGGGATGGCGAGGATGATGCAGAGAGGAAGCATGCCCCCAAGATAGGCAAACACCGAACCTGCCATAAAAGCCGTTCCGATAATACCAATAATGTAGGCTGCCGTGGATGCGCCGATCCCCTTGGACTGTTCCAGTGATAGGATCTCGTTCGCCAATGCGTCAAACTGACGCTGCAGCCGGGTAAGCTCAGCCTTGTTGCGTATCTTCCGGTCACGTTTGAACTTCATGGTAACTTGGAAAAGTCCAAGCGGCGTACCGCCTAGGGAGGGGACGGAGGTATTTTCCAGCTCCCACCCAAAGTTCGGATAGCTGTCGGTATACAACGACTCCATTTCCTGCTTGACTGTAACATTCTTATACTCATACCCGATAAATCCATTTCCGTTTTTTGTAATCTCATTCATAATGACAACTCCTTTTTAATTTGTGTTTTGGTTAAGAACTTTCTTTGATTCACTGCATATCCATATACTAATCTCAAAATATTTGAGAATTGCTTGGGAATTGTTTAAGAAATATTAATTGTGATAGAAAAAAGCAGCCCGGATTCTTTTTGAATCTGAGCTGCTCCTGCCGTTATTCTTATCTACTCATTGATTTTCAATCGGACTGTGAATGTCGTGCCCTTACCCGGCTCACTGGCGACAGAAACCGATCCGCCAAGCAGTTCGATCACCCTCAATGTAAGAGTGAGGCCCAATCCGTTACCTTCCTGCGAATGGGAGGTGTCTGCCTGATAGAACTTGTCAAAAATCTTGCCGATAGCCTCCCTGTTTATTCCGCAGCCGGTATCCGATATGGCTACTGTAACCGTATCCGCATCGGACGTCTGTCTCAGCGAAACCGTACCGCCCGGCTCGGTAAACTTGATGGCATTGGACAACAAATTATGCCACACAATACCCAGCATCTCTTCATCGGCGCAAATCTCCACCCGGTCCTCCAATTCTGCAATAAACTCAATGTTTTTATTCTCCCACAAGTTCTCAAACTGCAGGGCATATTCCGTTAATTGACGGCACAGATCGTAGGGCTCCGCTGTCGGTATAATCTCTTGATTTTCCAGCTTATTAAGCTTTAGGATGTTCGTCACCAGTGCCGTCAGTTTCTGCGAAGCGCAGATGATAATGCCGCTATACTCTTTTCTGATGTCATAGGGCAGATTTTCTTTCTGTAACGCTTCAGCATAATTCTGTATAATGGAAAGCGGGGTTTTAATCTCATGGGATACATTGGCAGTGAAATCAGTTTTAAGCGTCTCAATGCTGCCCAGTTCTTCCACCATCTTGTTAAAATCCTCAAACATCACATCCATATAGTCGTATTTGTCAGAGGTGTGGACGGGTTCCAAATAGAAGGAGAAATCGCCGTTTGCCACCTCTTTGGCGGCTTCGCTCAGGCGGCGCATGGGGTCGTCAAATTTTTTGCGTATTTGATAATGGGTAATTAAGATAAAGGATGTGGAAACAAGCGCCCAATAACCCAGCATCCCAAAGATATAACCCGGAGCCATACGGCCAAAGTCCATATACTCGGCATAAATCATGCCTTGCCCCGCAGACAGCACAAGCAATACCAAATAGGTGATGATATATTCCTTCCATGAAATATGCTTTGCTTTGACGCGCCTGTCATTTTCTATGTTTTTCTTTTTCATTTCAGCACCGCCTTATATCCAAGACCGTGGACTGTGACAATTTTAAATCCCGTGCAGATTGAAAATTTATCCCTCAGCTTGGTGATATACACATCCACAGCGCGGAGACTCGTCTCACTGTCAATACCCCAAAATTCGTCCATTAGTTGCACACGGGAAAAGGTGTGGCTGGGATAAGAGAGCAGCTTGTACAGAATATTAAACTCCCGAACCGTTACGGGGATATCCTCTTCATCCATCACCGCAGTCATGGCGTCGGAATCCAACGTCAAATTTCCTACCGTAAGCCGCTTATCGCTGGCAATATTGGCCCGGCGGAGTAATGCGCCTATCCGCAGCACCAGCTCGTCCATATTGATAGGCTTAATCATATAGTCATCAATGCCCACCTGGAAGCCCTTTTTCATAGCTGCCATATCGTCACGGGCCGTCATAAACAGGATGGGAATGGTTTTATTCACCTCCCTCACAGTTCGTGTGAATTCGAAGCCGTCAATTTCCGGCATCATGATATCCGAGATAATCAAATCAAAGAGGGAATTATACATCGCGTCATACGCTTCCTGTACACTCAGACATCCTGTGCTTTTAAAACCACTGTCCTTTAAATACATGCAAACAATTTGGTTTAGCTTTAAATCATCCTCCACTACCAGTATGTTTATCATAAAAAACCTCCATAATAAGATTCCCAGCCCTCGCAGTATACCGGATAAATGTTTAAGAATTGTTTAAATCGGCCTCTTACAAAAATTATTTTCTGCAGCTTTACCGCGTGTGTCTGCAAACTTTCCGCTTCCTTTGGGATTGCCCGTATACGGTACCCGGAGATACCCCTTTTTCCCGCTGCGTTATTGGTTGAGATATATTCCGTTCAACTCCCTCCCGGCAGTACACTTTATTATATACACTTAATCGAACAATATCAAACCAGGAATATATTCCCCTTTTGTTTTACTATAGACACGAAAAAGCCCGGCAATACCGAGCTTTTTCGTGCGTCAACCTTATACCATTCCTATTCTTACGGCAGCCTTGAACTTACATTCCACATAATATCCGTCATTTATGCTTCGGGCCAAATACCGTGAAAAGCTTTGTTAAATTTCATAATCCTTCTCCCAAACCATCACCCTGCGGTACTTTCCAAAGTCCCGGGGTAAATCGGCTTCCAGTTCAATGCCATTTGCATCAATCAGAGGATACTTTGGTTCCCGCAAACCAAATCCCATAAAAATACCGTCACGAATATTCGCAAAGCCGGAATCGGATGACAGGTCAAAATCAGGAGGATAGCTGAATTCCCCGTTTTGCAGGGGCAGGCGGTCTCCCTTAGCGTATGCTGCAGGCGAAGGACTGTGCCTCAAAACAGTATGGATATCCGGATGATAGTAAAAACGGTCAAAAAGGTTGATTTTCAGTGTATTCGAACCATCGCACAGGAAAATACCATCCTGCTTTTGCTCATCTGCGGCCTCAATTATACCGCAGGCCGCTGTAGCATGGCTTATCCGGTCAATTAAAATCAGCTCTCCCAGGGTTCTGTGAAGATGGAATTCGTCCAGTATCGCCGGTTCGGAAAGTACAATCCCGCACCGGACAATTTCATTCTTTGTAACCGAATTGGCGGAAAGCAGCGCACCGCTGTTAACGTCCACCTTGTGACGGATTCCCGTAACAATGGCCGGGAGCAGTTTCGTTCCCAGCTTGATCCAATAATCCTTGCCGGGAATCAGCTTCTGGTCATCCATCCAAAGCAGAGTGGCCGAGAAGGATTTGGCGGTTTTTAATTCGGCATTCCGGGTCAGGACACAACCGCGCGAAACATCCACTTCACGGTCCAGCTGAACGGTCACCGGCTGCCCCAGAACGGCGCTCTCCGCTTTGCCATCCGCTATGTGAATCGATTTAACCAGTGCTATCTCGCCGCTGGGCAGGGCGGTCAGCATATCGCCGACAGCAACTTTTCCCGCCTCAATCTGCCCCTGAAAGCCGCGGAAGCTGTGGTCGGGACGGCAAACCCGCTGCACCGGCATATAGAACCCGGCTTCGGGCGCATTCCCGGAAATGTCTACCGTCTCCAAATGCTCTAACAGAGTCGTGCCCCGATACCATACCATGTTGTCGGAATGACGGGTGACATTATCCCCCTCGGTAGCTGAAACAGGAATTATAACTATGTTTTCCAGCCTCAACTCTTCTCTAAGCTTCCCGATATCCTCGGAAATCTCCAGAAAGCGTGTCTGATCGTATTCTGCCAAATCCATTTTATTGACCGCAAACACAAAATGGCGGATACCCATCAGGGCGCAAATCCGGGCATGACGCCGGGTCTGCACCAGCACGCCCTGAGAAGCGTCCACCAATATCACCGCCAGATCGGCAAAGGACGCCCCTACTGCCATGTTCCGGGTGTATTCCTCATGACCGGGGGTGTCTGCAACAATGAAGCTGCGCCGATCCGTGGTAAAGTAGCGGTAAGCCACGTCAATTGTGATCCCCTGCTCACGCTCAGCCATCAGACCGTCCAGCAGCAGAGAGTAATCAATCGCACCTCCCCGGCTGCCCACCTGGCTATCCAGGATCAGCGCCTGCTCCTGATCGGCATACAGCAGCTTGGAATCATAGAGTATATGCCCGATCAGCGTGGATTTGCCGTCATCCACACTGCCACAGGTAATAAATTTTAAAAGACCGATTTCTGCATTGCTCATTAAAAATACCCCTCCCGTTTTCGCCGTTCCATGCTTCCTGCCGCTTCATTGTCAATGACCCGGCTGGTTCGCTCTGAGGTCACAGATGCCAGTGTTTCGTCAATCACCTTATCCAATGTGTCAGCCTCTGATTCCACCCCACCGGTAAGAGGGTAGCAACCCAAGGTGCGGAAACGCACTTTTTTCAGCTCCGGCGTTTCGCCGGACAACAGGCGCATCCGGTCATCGTCCACCATAATAATATTGCCGTCCCGGTATATCACGGGGCGCTCGGCGGCAAAATACAGCGGCACAATCTCGATATTTTCACGGCGTATGTATTGCCAGATATCTTTCTCCGTCCAATTGGAAATGGGGAATACCCGCATACTCTCACCTTTGTTAATCCGGGTATTATAAAGTTTCCACATTTCGGGCCGCTGATTTTTCGGATCCCAGGCGTGATGCTCATTGCGAAAAGAAAAGATCCGCTCCTTGGCACGGGATTTTTCCTCATCCCGCCGCCCTCCGCCAAAGGCTGCCGTAAACTGATATTTGGTTAAAGCATCTTTGAGCGCCTGTGTTTTCATGATATCGGTGTAGGCCGCACCGTGATCGAAGGGATTTATTCCCTGGACAATAGCATCTTCATTCCGATAAACCAGCATGTTAATGCCCAGTTCCCTTGCCCTTTTATCCCGGAATTCAATCATTTCGTGAAACTTCCAGCTTGTGTCGATGTGCAGAAAAGGAAATGGGGGTTTCTCGGGATAAAAGGCTTTCAGAGCCAAATGAAGCATGACCGAGGAATCCTTGCCAATCGAATAGAGCATGACCGGGCGCTCGCATTCGGCGGCTACCTCCCGGAAAATATAGATAGCCTCAGCCTCCAGTTTATCTAAGTGTGTCAATGACATAATATCACTCCTAATATTTATTTGAATCGCGGCTGTCCACCGTAAGGGTCTGCGTCCCGTTATCCGGATTCGTGACCGTCCAGCGGAGCAGATTATTTTCCGAACGGACGGTAAGCCGGCCGCCGAGACCTCCCATATCTTCTCCCAGAAACAGGGCAATCGCCTGTACCGGGCATTCCTTTACGCAGGAGGCACAGCCCCAGCAGCGTTCCGGATGGGGAATATGGGCCTTTTTCTTATCATTCAGCCGGATCAGTGTCCCCGGACAAACTGCTGCACATCGTCCGCAGCCGATACAAAAATTACGGGAAATCTCAATGCTCATACCGTTCTCCCTCCTGCACCAACGGCCGGAATACAATGTTTAACCTTCCGCTTTCCAACCGGGAGTTGACATATTGATTCCATTCGGCTCCGCTTTCCGGATAATCGATATGCTCGGCAAAGCTATGCCAGCGGGTTTCTTTGCGGGCAGACAGGTGGGCAATGACCGACCGGCAGACAGTGAGCCGTTCCCGCAGTTCCAACAGGTAGACCAGTTCCTGCGGCTCCGAAGCGGACAGCAGGCCTGCCTGCCGCTCCAGCTCACTGATGTTATCCGCCGCTATACGCAGAGACCCCTCTGAAAAGCGGTAATGAGAACCAATTCCTCCCGCATATTCATCCATGACAGCCTGCATGGTTTCTTCCAGTTCATCTATGCTGTATGGCCCTTGGGGTTTATTCAGGAAGCCTTCCAACCAATGCTTTCTTGCTTCCGCCTCGCCCATATCCGGCAGCGCTGCCGCATCCTTCATATATTTAACTGCTGCTTTAGCTGCAATTTCACCTTCCACAAACGCCCCGGTAACATATTTCTGAGGGCATCCGCCGGCAACATCTCCCGCTGCGAAAAGACCCTTGATTGTTGTTTCCCGGTTGGTATCCACCCAATATCCGCTGGCGGTGTGACCGCCGACGATGTATGGCTCAGTGCCCTCAATTTCAACATTTTGGACGCCCGGTGTCCGGCCGCTTTCCAGCCACCGCAGGGTTTGGCTGGGGGCCATATTAAGATAGGCCTTATACAAATCCTCCTCCTGCGCTTTGGTGATCCCAACGGTTCGCAGATAACAGGGACCGCGCCCTTCCAGGTTTTCGGTTACCGTGCCATGTACCCGCTGAGAGGTGGTAATGCCATATTTCTGCTCATACACCTCGCCCAGAATGTTAATCTGTTTCGCGCCTACCCCCTGTGCCAGCGTACCGGTTGGAGCAATGGTATCCTTGCACCGCAGGGCGATGAAACGCATTTCAAAGGTGGTCATTTCCGCTCCGGCATAAATGCCCATAGCGAAGCCGGCACCGGTGTTGAAGGGAGGATACCACATTTTGTGGCGGGAAAAGCCGGGATGGTTCGGCTTATACAGTCCCGAGGCTCCACCGGTGGCACAGAGTACCGCTTTTGCTGTAATTACATATAAAACCGGCTGATCTACGCCAATGGCGTAAGCACCCCGAATTTGATTATTTGTCACAATGTACTCGAATGCGTTTACGCGGTTCAATACGGTAATTTGCGGCTGGGCGGCAATGGCTCCGGCCAAAATCGGTTTGATGTTTTCGCCATTTATTTTTATATTGCGGTTTCCGCGGGTAATATACCGTCCCTGTTCATCCTTCAGGATCGTAAGCCCCAGTGATTCCAGCTTAGTAACCGTGCGGTTCAATCCCTCAGCCATGGTCAGCAGCAAATCGCCCCGAACAATACCTTCGGCATCCGCGCGGGCATAATCCACATAATCCTGCGGCGTTTTGCCAGGTACAATATAGGCATTAATAGCATTGACCCCGGCAGCCAGGCAGCCACTGCGCTTGATATCCGCCTTCTCAGCAATCAGCACATTGCCGCCGGATACTTCACAAAAGGTCAGCGCTGCGTAGCATCCCGCCGTGCCTCCGCCGATAATCAGAAAATCCGCACGGAGTGTTTCGATTTGCAAATTCATTTAATCACCTACCCAACATACAGATTTAATATGATATTAATCATGATACACAAGACATGGGGAAAAATCCAACGCTAATTGCGCAAACGTTACACAAGTAAACCGCCAAAATCAGAGCATAATCAACGCAAACGTTTTATCATTTTCTACTTGAAATTTTTGCAGGAATAGCGTATCATATCAAACATATATATTTAATATATATTTATGCAAAAGGGGGTTCGGTATGACTTTAAAAGAAATCGCAGCACAGGCCGGGGTGTCTGTTTCGACTGTATCACGGATTATCAACTCCCCGGATGACAGCTTTGCCCGTAAGGAAGTACGCAACCGGGTCTGGTCAATTATCAAAGAAACCGGCTACACGCCCAATCAAAGCGCCAGAGAGCTGAAGCAGGGAAAAACGGCAAAGGCGCAGGGAATGCCCACCGGCGCATTAGCCTGCATTTTGGGCAGAACCAAGACTCTGGATGACAATCCCTTTTTTGCACAGCTCGCAAGGGTTATTGAACAGCAGGCGATGGAGGCGGGCTATCCCGTGCGGGTTTCCTATTCGGTATTTGATATAAAGACAGACGTCATACCGGAAAAGATCGAGTCGGTCAAAACGGACGGCGCTATTATTCTGGGAAGATTCAACAGCAATTACATGAATTCTTTGAAAAATCATTATAGAAACCTGGTCTATGTGGGGCGCAACATCATCTCGGCCGACTGCGATCAAATCATCTGCGATGGATATGAGGCAACTCAAATTGCAATGAAGCACCTTATAGCTTTCGGTCACCGGCAAATTGGTTATATCGGTGAGATATCGAACGAGGTAAGGTACCAGGCATACCTTGCTGCGCTCCGCGAGCACGGACTGGATTATTCCCCAAGCCTGGTCAGTGATTGCCAGCAAAACGGAACCGGAGGATACCAGGGGGCTGCACATCTGATCAACACGGCCAGACCGCTTCCCACCGCTGTTTTCTGCGCGACCGACATCACTGCTATCGCCGCCCTGCGCCGCTTCACAGAGGAAAAAATCAAGGTGCCGGAACATCTTTCCATCATCAGTATGGATAATATTGAGCTGTCCGGGTATGTTTCCCCAATGCTGACCACTGTGGGAATGCCAATCGCCGAAATGGGAAACGTGGCGGTACAAACCCTCATTGACCGGATTCATAAGCGGCATAAGCTGCCCATGAAAATCTTTTTGCCAAACAAGCTGGTGATCAGAGAGAGCGTTGCGGATCTGAATGTGGGAGCGTATATATAGAAATCTTTCCCGATCCCTGTGAAAAGGCTGTTGTATTAGTATTACAATAAGAACAAAGTAAGCGGCGCGGAAACCTCCCGCGCCGCTTGTATTTATATAACTATTATACAGCAGCCTATGCTTGCACTCATATTAAATTGCAAAAACATCATTGGCCTTAAACGCTGCGTTCTCTACCAAATGCACCTGTCGGTCGTTATACAGATATAAGCGGTATATTAAAACACTGACCTCCTCGCCCACCGTGAGCGGATCATCCTCCAAGGAACGATAGGCGATAAGTTTCACCCCGCCGACATTTAGCCGCAGCTCCAGCATATTGCCGCGAAAGAAAATGTCTTCCACCCTCCCGCGCTCGGAGGCATGGGGATAAAGCTCTTTATGGGTTTTGGTAACGCGTATAAATTCCGGCCGCAGCACAGCTTTGCTGTAGCCTTCATTGGTTTCAAAACCGTGAAATCGACCGTAATCTTCCACCGTAATAGACTCGCCGATGAATCTTGCGGCAAAAGGTGTAGCAGGATTCTTATAAATGTCCACCGGTGTCCCGATTTGCTCGATTCGACCGCTATTGGTGATGATAATTTGATCAGCAACCTCCACCGCCTCCTCCTGGTCATGGGTGACAAAGATGCTGGTAATGCCCACTTTATTGATGGTTTCCCGCAGCCAGGTACGCAGCTCCTTGCGAACCTTGGCGTCAATGGCTGCAAAGGGTTCGTCAAGTAACAAAAGATGGGGATTGGGCGCCAGCGCACGGGCGAAAGCCACCCGTTGTTTCTGCCCGCCGGATAGCTGATGGGGCCGGCGCTTTTCCAGTCCTTCCAAACCGATCAGTTTGATCAGCTCACCGACCCGTTCTTTGATATAGGCTTTGTCCTTCTTCTGTACCTCGAGGCCAAAGGCGATATTATCGAACACGGTCATGTAGCGAAAAAGCGCATAATTCTGAAACACAAAGCCAATCCCGCGGCGGCTGGCCGGCAG
>JAFAFU010000028.1 GCA_023423335.1 Bacillota bacterium
GTGTAGGTCCCTTCATTAACAGGGCAATCTGAAACCCGGCGATCTGCACATCACTTAATTCATCATTTTTTATGGCAACAATCAGACTGTATGCTTCCTCTGCCGTAAGGTTCACCCTTGCTGTTAGCTTCCGCAATACATTCCTTATCATATCCATCCGCTCCTTTTCTATTATTGATGTCCTCCCGTCCCGGCATCTCAGGGTATTAAATATACTTGCTTTTATTTACTGCCGTAATGCAGCAGCCATGCGCTTTACATATTCCTCCACCTTCGGAACACAGTCCGTTCCATATTCAGCGATAAGATTAACAATGGCGCTTCCTACGATAATGCCGTCCGCAGCTTCCTTCAGCATAGCTGCCTGAGCCGGGGTAGAGATACCAAAGCCCACCGCACAGGGAATATCCCTGACCTCCTTCACCTGATAGATCATATCCGCGGCTTCGGTTCCGATCTTCTCCCGTTCTCCTGTAACCCCCAAAGAGGATACGCAGTAGAGGAAGCCCTCCGCTTCCCCGGCTATCTTTATGATCCTTTCCCTGGAGGTGGGAGCAATCATGGATATCAGGGTGATCCCATGCCTTTTACAATGGGGACTTAACTCCTCCTTCTCCTCGAAGGGCACATCCGGAACAATCAGGGCATCCACACCGGCAGACCGGCATCTTTCCAGGAACCGCTCCGTACCGTAAGTAAAGATTGGATTTGCATAGGTCATAAAAGCAATCGGGATGCCGCACTTCTTTCGGATTCCTTCCACCATAGTAAAGATATCGTCCGTCGTGGTTCCTGCCGCTAAGGCACGGGCATCGGCTGCCTGGATCACCGGTCCCTCGGCAACCGGGTCGGAGAAGGGGATTCCCAGCTCAATGAGATCCGCTCCGGCCTCTGTCATCCGATATACCAGCTGCTCGGTAATCTCCAGGGACGGGTCACCGGCAGTAATAAATGGGATAAATGCTTTCCTGTTCTGAAATACTTCCCCGATTCTATTCATAGATCTGCACCCCCCTGTAACGGGCGATCGCTGCGACATCCTTATCGCCTCTTCCTGAAATATTGATTACCATGATCTGATCCTTTCCCATCTGGGGTGCGAGCTTTTTCGCATAAGCCACGGCATGGGCGCTCTCAATGGCAGGAATAATTCCTTCCGTCCGGGAGAGGTATTCAAAGGCTTCCACCGCCTCCATATCCGTAACCGGAACATATTCTGCCCTGCCGATATCCTTAAGAAAGGCATGTTCCG
The DNA here is from genome assembly GCA_023423335.1 of Bacillota bacterium. Lineage (GTDB taxonomy): Bacteria > Bacillota > Clostridia > Lachnospirales > Lachnospiraceae > Mobilitalea. The sequence goes on from JAFAFU010000028.1 coordinate 1,253, forward strand.
GACCTACCCCCGGATAATCAAGGCCTGCGGAAATGGAATACACCGGTGCGATCTGTCCATAGGCATCCTGGCAAAAATAGGACTTCATCCCATGGAAAATGCCAAGGGAACCGGTCGTCATGGTTGCGGCAGTCCGGTCCGTATCCGCACCGAGTCCCGCTGCTTCACAGCCGATCAGGCGTACCTTTTGATCCTCGATGAATTCATGAAAGATACCGATTGCATTGCTGCCACCTCCCACACAGGCCAGAACGGCATCGGGAAGTCTGCCCTCGATGGTATACAGCTGTTGTTTTACTTCGCGGCCAATAATGCTCTGGAAATCCCTCACAAGGGTAGGGAAGGGATGGGGGCCCATCACCGAGCCCAGCACATAGTGGGTATCCTCAATCCGTTTTGTCCATTCTCTCATGGTTTCATTGACAGCATCCTTTAACGTCCGGGTACCGCTCGTTACGGCATGTACCTTGGCGCCCAGCAATTCCATCCGGAATACATTCAGCGCCTGACGCTCCGTATCCTCTTTCCCCATAAAGATTTCGCATTCCATTCCCAGCAAAGCTGCCGCGGTTGCGGTTGCTACCCCGTGCTGTCCTGCTCCTGTCTCAGCAATCAGCCTTGTTTTGCCCATCTTCCTGGCCAACAGTGCCTGCCCCAGTACATTATTGATTTTATGGGAACCGGTATGGTTAAGATCCTCCCGTTTCAGGTATATCTTTGCGCCGTCCAAATCCCTTGTCATCTTCTCAGCATAATAAAGCAGGGAGGGCCTTCCCGCATAATTTTTCAGCAGCTCCTCTAATTCTCCGGTAAACTCTTCCTCATGCTTATAGTAAAGATAAGCCTCCTCCAGCTTAATTACGGCATCCATTAATGTCTCAGGAATATATTGTCCTCCATGGATACCAAATCTGCCCTTTGACATGATCCTCACACTCCTTATTCTCTCATTGTTCTTATACCGTTTTGATCGTACGGATGATATGAACCAGCTCCCGTACCTTTCCCGGATCGATGCTTCCCCCGATTTCCACACCGGAGCTTACATCTATGCCATAGGGATGATATCGGTCGACTGCTTCCGCCGCATTCTCAGCATTGATGCCTCCGGCCAGAAAGAAAGGCTTCTTAAGACCGGGAATCAGGGACCAGTCAAATCGGACGCCGCTTCCTCCATACTCTTTCTCCCTGTAGGCATCCAGCAGAAGATAATTGCTTCCCATAGCTTCATACTGGAGGATTTCCTCCGTACTTCTAACCCGGACAGCCCGGATGACCGGATTCGGAACCAGCCGTCTCAGCCGGCTTATATAGTTCTCATCCTCATCCCCGTGCAATTGGATCATGTCGATGATCCGGTTCCTGCACAGACCTGCAATCCTCTCAATATCCTCATTGACAAATACTCCAACCGGGATGATACCCGGCGCCAGCTCCCGTCTGAGATCTCCGGCGGTTATATCACTGATTTTCCTTCTGCTCTCTGCGAAGACGAATCCAACATAGTCCGGTTCTGCTTCATTGACTGCCCTGATATTATCCAGGGTCCGCAGACCGCATATTTTAATCTTTGTCTTCCCCATGGGCTTCCCTCCCTGATTGTAAGCTTTCTCTGCTTCCTCTCCGGATTCCTATGTGGCCGCAGGTAAAGCCCGGTCTATATCAAACCCTTCAGCCGGTTAAGTTCCTCCCTCTTATCGGCGCTTCTCATTAAAGTCTCTCCGATAAGGACGGCATCGATTCCGGCTTCCCTAAGCTTCCTTATATCCTCCGATGTCTGAATTCCGCTTTCCGCTACAAATATTATGTCCTCCGGCACCAGCCTTCTCAGCCGGATACTGGTCGTAAGATCCACCTCAAAGGTATTTAGATTCCGGTTGTTTACCCCTATGATCCCCGCGCCTGCCCCTATTGCCATCAAAACCTCATCCTCCGTATGAGCCTCTACCAAAGCGGATAGCTTAAGTTCCCTGCAAAGGTCCAGGTATTGTCTTAAAGCAGTTTCTCCCAGCAGGGTGCAGATTAACAGTACCGCATCCGCTCCGATCCTTTTGGCTTCATACAGCTGATATTCATCCAGGATAAAATCCTTCCGTAAGACCGGAATACCGGCTTTACGGCTGACCGCCTCCAGATATTCCGTACGTCCAAGAAAATAATCCGGCTCCGTCAATACGGAGATGGCATCCGCTCCCCCCTGTTCATATTCTGCCGCAATCTGCAAATACGGAAATTCTTCCGAGATAATACCCTTGGACGGAGACGCCTTCTTGACCTCGCAGATAAAGGACATTCCTTCTTTTCTCAAAGCCGCTTCAAAGGCACCGGCCGGTCTCCCGTGAAAGCTTTGCAGCGTGCCGTTCTGATATATGATATTTTTTAATTGCTCCGGAGGCAGTCCTTCCCTGGCACGTTCTACCCTGGTCTTCGTTGCTTTGGCAATGCGATCTAATATCATTCTTCCCCTCCTGCCGACTTCCGTTTTTTCCTGCTTCCCATTGACTATTCCTGTATTATGCTGTGCCGGTCTCCGGGCTGTTTGAGAGTCGGATAAAGTCCTCCAGCTGCTGCCCGGCCTTCCCGGTGTCGATCATCCGGGCCGCCAGCTTAACGCATTCCCGAAGAGTTATATCATTGTAGGACATGTATAGACATACGGCGGAATTGAGTAATACGATATCCCTCATCGGTCCTTTTTCCCCGGATAAGATCCTCCTTGCTATCCGAGCGTTCTCCTCCGGAGCCCCGCCTACCAGCTCCTCCTTGCTGCAATAATCAAAGCCGAACTGCCTGGGATCCAAAAAGAAGCTGTTCACTCTTCCCTGGTTAACCTCACAGACCGTGGATCTGGCACACAGGGATACTTCATCCAGACCGTCATGCCCATGAACCACCATTGCTCTCTTGACGCCCAGATTGACCAATACCCTTGCCATGGGTTCCACCAGATTCTCATCATATACCCCCAGCAGCTGCAGATTTGCTTTGGCTGGGCTGGCCAGTGGTCCGAGAATATTGAATATCGTCCGTACCCCCAGCTCCTTCCGGACCGGTGCCGCATATTTCATCGAAGAATGATACAGCGGAGCAAAAAGGAAGCATAATCCGATTTCCTTAAGAATTGCTTCACTCTTTTCCACCGGGATATCTATTTTGACGCCCAGTGCCTCCAGCACATCCGCACTGCCGCATTTGCTGGAAACACTGCGGTTTCCGTGCTTTGCCACCGGAATTTTTGCTGCCGAGATGACCAGGGAGGAGATTGTGGATATGTTAAAGGTATTGGATTCATCCCCCCCGGTACCGACAATATCCAGAATATCTCCTTCTGATTCCAGTTTTTTTCCGAACTGCCGCATCACCATGGCACATGCGGTAATCTCATCGATGGTCTCCCCCTTCATCCTCATCGAGGTGAGGAAGCCCGCAATCTGCGCGTTGGTTGCCTTACCGCCCATGATTTCCTCCATAACGTCCTTCGTCATAGCTAAGGACAAGTTTTCTCGGTTTAATAATTTATAAATTGCCTGCTGAATCATGCTTCTTCACCTTCTATCCCGATAAAATTCTTCATGATATCCTGACCTCTTAAGGTCAGGATGGACTCCGGATGGAACTGAAGTCCGTATATCTCATAATCTTTATGTTTTACGGCCATTACCTCTCCCTGTTCATCCTCCGCTATCACAAGGAGCTGATCCGGCAATGAGCTTCTGGCGGCAATCAAAGAATGATATCTGGCGGCTTCGATCACCGGCGGAAGACCGTTAAATATCCTGCTTCCGTTTGCAATATGGATATTGCTCTTCTTCCCATGCATCAACTGCTTTGCCAGGGTTATCTCGGCTCCGAACACTTCACAGATTGCCTGATGCCCGAGACAGATCCCCAGAAGCGGAACCTTTCCCTTGATATGCCGGATTAATTCTTCACAGATCCCTGCGTCCTTTGGATATCCGGGTCCGGGAGACAGGATAATATGGGTCGGCCGTAATGCCAGGATTTCTTCCGCCGTCAGTTCATCATTGCGGACCACCCTGATATCCTCTGTGATACCGCCGGCCAGCTGTACTAAGTTATAGGTGAAGCTGTCATAATTATCAATCATCAGAATCATATCTCATCCACCTCCCCCGCTCTTTGGATTGCCTCCATAACGGCCTCCGCCTTATGATAGGATTCCTCATATTCCTTCTCAGGGTTACTGTCAGCCACGATACCGCCCCCTGCCTGGACATAAACCCTTCCGCCCTTCTTGACTGCCATGCGGATTGCGATACAGGTATCCAGGTTGCCGGTGAAATCAATATAACCGATTGCCCCGCCATAAATTCCTCTTGGTGCCTTCTCCAGCTCCTCAATGATCTCACAGGCCCTGATTTTGGGTGCGCCGGATAAGGTCCCGGCCGGCAGGATTGCTTCGATTGCTGCCAGAGCATCCCTATCCTTGCGGATATGGCTCTCCACTTCCGAGGTAATATGCATTATCTTGGAATAGAGCTTGACACTCATATAATCGGTTACCTTGACGGTGCCGTATTCCGATATCTTTCCCATGTCATTCCGTGCCAGGTCAACCAGCATATTGTGCTCGGATAACTCTTTCTCATCCTTTAACAATTCTTCTTCAAGCAGCTCATCTTCCGCTCTTTCCCTTCCCCTGGGTCTGGACCCGGCAATGGGAAAGGTGGTCAGCCGGTCGCCCTTTAGACGGACCAGTGTTTCCGGGGATGTGCTGATCAGCTGTAGCTCCTTATTCTGGAGAAATACCATGTAAGGAGAAGGGTTCGTCGTTCTTAAGACACGGTAGGCTCCCAGCAGGCTGTCAATATAATCCGTCTCAAATCTTCTGGAGATTACCGCTTGAAATATATCGCCGTTTACGATATAGTTCTTTGTCTTCTCCACCATCCTGGAATATTCATCCTTCGTGGTGTTGCAGACAAATTTCGGTTCGCTGGAGATCTTTTCCTCTTCCGGCCGTACCGGCTCATGGATCAGTCTTAGTATATTATCGATCTCCGCTCTGGCCTCGCCGTAGTTTTCCATCAGCTTATCGGTCTTCATGTTTACTATAATGTTAATTTTCTGTTTTAAATGATCATAAGCAATTACCTTATCGAACAGCATCAGGTCAAAATCATTAAATTCACTTTCCGCAAGCTTAAGGACCGGCTCCGCATAACGGATCATGCCATAGGAGAAGTAACCGACCAGTCCTCCGGTGAAGGGAGGCATCCCGGGAAGGCTGGGTGCTTTATACTCCTCCAGCAGCTCCCTGAGAACATCATAGGGCATCCCGGTACGGATCGTTTCCTTCCCGTCCCTGTCAATCCGGATTGTTCCTGCCTTACAGGTAATATGGACAATGGGATCAAAGCCAAGAAAGGAATATCGACCCCATTTCTCTCCTCCTTCAATGCTTTCCAGAAGAAAGAAGCTCTGACTGATCCGGGATAACTTTCGCAAAAGGATAATCGGGGTAACGACATCCGCATAGATTTCCCTGCATACCGGAATGATACTGTAATTCCCGGCCAATTGCTCAATTTGTGTACAGTTTGGAGTTATCATAAATTAACCGTATTTTCATTGATGGGATGAAAATTTCCTTTCCTTTTTATTTTTTACCGGAGTGATTACAGGGAGGGTAAAATTTCATAGAAATTAACACTTTTATGCTTTGCCAGGCATTTCCTATGAAATAAAAAAAGCCTCTGCCCCTGCATTCTCTGCAGGGACAAAAGCTTCCAGCTTCTGCGGTACCACCCTTATTGACGTATAGAATACGCCCACTCCTAATTGCATACCATCATATGCACCCTACTGATAACGGACAGGGTTCCCGTAAGCACCTACTCTCCTATGATTTCAGGCTTCCCTCACAAGACCATTCCGAATAAACTCTGTAACCGCATTCACACCGGCGGCGGCTCTCTGTATACATCGCATAATTCGTACTTTTCTTGCTCAACGGTTTATATATTAAACGCATTATAACAATGGACTATCCTGTTTGTCAATATCATTTTTCCAAAAAATATAAATTTATATGATTTCAGAGTGTTTATCCAGATCCTTGAGTACCTGAGTTAAGAACAGCTCGGATAAGCCGGGGTCAAATTGCGTCCCGGAATTCCTTCGGATTTCCGCCTTCGCTTCTTCCATGGTCATCGCCTTCCGGTACGGGCGGTCCGAGGTCATCGCATCAAAGGAGTCCGCAATGGATATAATCCGCGATAATAAGGGGATTTCTTCTCCCTTCCTGCCATAGGGATAGCCTGCTCCATCCCACCGCTCATGATGATTGAGAATATATTCTGCAATCGGGGCCAGCTCCGGTGTTGACATGGCGATACGGTAGCCCATCTCCGGATGCTTTTTCATCTCCAGCCATTCTTCCTTAGTCAGATTACCGGGCTTGTTTAAGATGGTATCGCTGATTCCGATCTTACCGATATCATGGAGTGTCGATAACAGCTCCAGTTCGTTCAACTGCTCTTTCGTAAGATTAAGCCTTTCTCCGATCGCTCTTGATAATGTAATCAGCCTCTGCGCATGGGCCTCTGTTTCCTGGCTTTTCTCAAACAGCGAGGTCTTCATCGTTGAAATCAAAGAGCTGTGGAGACTGTGGCTTTGAAGGAGCTTATGCCGGTACATGCTTTCCTCCGCCGACTTAATAATATTCATCAGAGGTATCGATTCATCCTTCTTTGTAGCACATCCTACGGAGATGCTGACATGATAAGCCTCATCCGGGGTATTTTCCCTGTTCTCCTCACATAATTCTCCTATCCGGTTGACAATCCTGTCCGCTTCCTCATAGGTGGTTCTCGGCAGCAGAATACTGAATTCATCCCCGCCTGTTCTTGCCAGAATATCATCCGGCCGGCAGCAGCTTTTCATAATCTCCGTAACTTTCCGGATCAACCGGTCGCCCTCATGGTGTCCAATCGCCGAATTAATCAGTTTCAGGCCGTTAATATCGCCAACAATAACAGAAAGTGGATAATTGTCCTTATCATCGATTTGTATCTTAGCCTCCTCATAATATCGTCTGTTATAAAGCCCCGTCAGCACATCGTGGTAGGTAAGATACAAAATCTCTTCCTCCCTCTTTCTTTGCTTTGAGATATCGATAATGAGACCTTCAATCGCTATTGCTTCCCCTTTATCATTGAATACAAACTGCCCCTGTTCAAACACCCACTTTACCTTCTTGTCCGCTGTTGTGATCTTGTATTCCTCTCTGAAAATACCCCTCTTCCGTAAAACCTCAGTCCATTTCTCCCAAAGAATTTCCCGGTATTCCGCGCTGATCAGATCATTAAAGGTCAGATCCCGGCTATGTATCAGGCTTTCCGGATGATATCCGGTCAGCTCATAGCAGCCCTCGGAAACAAACTGCATCGTCCAATCCCTGTCATAATTACACCGATAAGCCATTCCGGGAAGATTTGACAATAGCATGGCCAGGCTTCTCTCGCTTTCACGCAGACTTTTTTCTGTCCGGATTCTCTCTGTAATGTCTTCTGTAATGCAGATATGGCTTAATATATCTTTATTTTCCAATTGTATCTCAGCCAGAGTTGTATTTGTCCAGATAAAGGACCCCTCCGGTCTGACATACCTCTTCTCAAGACTGTAGCCTGATATTTCACCCCTTTTAAAGCTTTTAAAATGCTCCATTTCCTTTTCAATATCCTCCGGATGGGTAATTTCCGTCCAATTCAGCTGTTTCAGCTCTTCCCCCGTTCTTCCGACGATATTTTCAAACATATGATTGGAATCTACAATATCCGTATTTCGATTGCCAAAGGCGATTCCATAGGGTGCCTGTTCAAAGATCGCATGAAATATTTCTTCCTGCCGGACCAATTTAGTGTTTGTTCTTTTCAGGGCATAATGCTTAATACAAATCAGATGCGCCATAACAAAGAAGCTGATCAGAAGCAACAGGGCCAAAAAATTCTCGATCGTCCGATGAATTGCATATCGGTACCAGGTCCCGACCGAATAATCCATACCGAATACGGCAATAATTCTTCCGGTATCTGTCTCCGTAAGAGGGGTCAGAACAGATATTTTTTTACCCCACCGGCCTTTAAGCGGTCCGGTATATATGGTTTCGCCTTTTTGTAATGCCCGGAGAAAAGGTTCATCGTTTCCGGCGTATAGGTCTGTTAAAGAGGAATCATATTCGGAGCCAGCAGGAAGGGAATCTGCAAGAATGCAGATCCTGCCCTCCTTCACGGTATAAAAATAAACATAGAAAAAGCTTGTATTCATGCCGGTCATTCTATTCAGGCTGTCTTTGATCTGTTGATATCCCGGCTGTGTCATATCCTCCTGAGCCGCTTCCAGTTGGCCAAAGAGCTCCGTCCGGAAACCGTTTTTTGCTGTAACAGCCATTTCACATGCCCAATTCCCTGTCTGCCGGATGCTGTTTTTCCATACATAATGAAGGTAAAAGCCGCCTAAAATAATCATTATAATACTGCAAATTACCAAATTTGTTTTCTTTCGTTTCAGTCTCATTTATATACCCCATTACCACAAAAAAATTACCAGATTATCAATAAGCTTCGTTACTTATCCATATATGGGATACAAATTTTCTATGGTTTATAAGAAATGATTCACGTTAAATCTATTCCATATTATAATATGAAATGTCAAATTATACAATATTATAATATATTTTGGTATATTTGCAGTCACGGGCATCTCCGGTATTTCATGTTGACATTGGTTTTCAAATCAGTTATATTATAGAAAGCATAGCAGGAGGTGATTGCGTGACCAAGGGGCAATTAGAAGCAAAGCTTTCTGAAGCCGTCTCGAAGTTTGAATCGGAATATATGGGCAGAGGGCCGAAGTCGATCCGTACCCATATTCTTAATGACCTGATTATTGTCAGACTCTCCGGAATATTAAGTCCTTCGGAGCAAAAGCTGACTGACAACCCGCAAGGGATTGAATTATTCAAGAAGGTTCGTTCTTCCCTGTTTGAGGGAGGGCGCGGATATCTGGAAACATTAATTACCGACATCCTTAATGTAGCCATAGTCAGCACCCATTCTGATATCAGCACAAAGACAGGCGAGAAAATCATCATAATCACAGCCGACCGTAATCTTGAGGATTTTATTTCAAATAAATAATGCCGGAAGACAACACAAATTAGGAAAGTAAGCTTTACTAAGTTGTACGTAAACCGATATCTTATGTAAAAGCGGAAGATATCGGATTTTTTTATATCTATTAATTTAACGTAGGAGGTATGATATGAGTAAAAAAGTTGCGATTTTAATGGGCAGTGACAGTGACCTTCCCATCGTCAAGGGTGCCATCAATACATTAAAGGGCTTTGGCATCCCTGTGGAAGTACATGTTTTGAGTGCACACCGTACCCCGCAGCAGGCCAGCGCCTTTGCATTGAACGCCAAGGCGGGCGGCTTCGGAGTCATCATCTGTGCTGCCGGAAAAGCCGCTCATCTTGCCGGAGTAATTGCGGCACAGACGATTCTCCCGGTAATCGGTATTCCAATTAAGGCCTCTGTTTTAGATGGTATGGACGCATTATTGGCAACCGTACAGATGCCAAAGGGAATTCCTGTCGCTACCGTAGCCATCGACGGAGCAGATAATGCCGGTATTCTGGCCGCTCAAATTCTGGCTCTGCAGGACGATGAGCTTGCTGCAAAGCTTGAAGCAATGAAAGCTGATATGGCGAGGGAAGTGATGGAGAAGGACGAGAAAATCCAGACTGAGATGTGGTGGAAAATGTAACGCTGACATTTGCCGTCATGCATATTTAACTACCGGTTCACAAAAAATATGGATCAACATAAGTAATGTAAAGTAAAGGAGCTTGGAATGAAAGAATACTTGCAGAAATTAGTTTTGGCAGAAGAAATAATGGATATTTTAAAGGGAAGCAGTAAAATCGTGTTTCCTAAAACCCGGGAGGAGCTGATTAATCTCTCCCTCGGAAACGAAAGCAACACCAGCTATGATGTGGAATATGAAGTGGAAGGAAAAGGCAGGATTACGGAAGCAAATATAACCCGCTGTAAAAATGGTGCCGTAGTCAATTATATGGAGGACTACATGAGACGCCGCGATCCTGACAGTCTTGTGATCGGAGATCAGCTGGATACCGATAAGCCACGCTTTAAGGATCTTTATCATAAGGATTTTGAACCGCTTCGGGCGAGAACCTTCTCCTGGCTCAAGGAACAGGAGCTTATCGTCCTTCCCTTTATGTCCGGCAGCTATGAATACGGATATGATTCCTTATTAATAGCTCCTTTAAACGCAGCGTTCTTTGCCTGCGCACTCGCTGATCTGCAAGGCTTCTTAAGTATTGATAAGGTGCCTGACGGCTTCCAGCCCAGGGCGATTGTTTATCTAGCACCTCCCTTCCGTCATACGGATTTTGACAGTCAACAGGTTGTAGTTCATAACCGGTTGGAACAGCTTCATGAGGTATTCTCCTATAACCTTTATCCGGGACCCAGTGCCAAGAAAGGCATCTACGGCGTTCTCCTTAATATCGGCGAACGGGAAAACTGGCTGACTGCCCATGCTTCTACAGTTAAAGTAATCACTCCTTATGATAATGAAATTGTTATTATGCACGAGGGCGCCTCCGGCGGCGGTAAGAGCGAAATGATCGAGCCCGCCCACAAGGCTGCGGACGGAAGACTCGTTCTCGGTGAAAACCTGGTAACCGGTGAGAAATATTATCTGGAACTAAACGAATCCTGTGAGCTTCGTCCGGTTACCGACGACATGGCTCTCTGCCACCCCGTGGTACAAAACGACAGCAAGAAGCTGGTTGTACAGGATGCGGAAAGCGGATGGTTTTTACGGCTCGATAATATCACCAGCTACGGTTCCTCCCCCCAATATGAGAAGATTTTCACCCAGCCGAAGGAACCGCTGTTATTCCTTAATATTCAGGGGGTCCCAAAGGCGACCTGCCTGGTATGGGAGCACACCCTGGATTCCGACGGTACGCCCTGCCCGAACCCCAGAGCCATCCTCCCGAGACGCCTGGTTCCTGATATCGTATCCGAACCGGTGGAGGTGGATGTACGAAGCTTCGGTGTCAGAACGCCGCCCTGCACGAGAGAAAACCCTTCCTACGGCATCCTTGGCATGCTTCATATCCTTCCTCCGGCGCTGGCATGGTTATGGAGGCTGGTAGCACCGAGAGGCTATAACAATCCCAGTATCGTCAGCTCCAAGGGTATGATCAGTGAAGGAGTCGGCTCCTACTGGCCCTTTGCCACCGGTAAGATGGTAAAGCAGGCAAATCTCCTGCTGGAGCAGATCGTACGCTCCTCCAGCACCCGATATGTATTAATACCGAACCAGCATATCGGTGTATATAAGGTAAGCTTCAATCCCCAATGGGTTGCCAGAGAATATATTGCCAGACGCGGCAGCGCCAAGTTCAAGCATGAGCATCTGAAGGAAGCCCGCTGCAGCCTTCTGGGTTATGGTCTTGAATCCCTGAAGGTTGACGGTCAGTATATCCGCAGAGCCTTCCTTCAGCCGGAACGTCAGCAGGAGGTTGGAACCGACGGCTATGACGCCGGTGCGAAGATACTGGTTGACTTCTTCAAGAGAGAAGCCATAAAATTCAATACCCCGGATTTGAATCCCCTGGGAAGACAGATCATTGAATGCCTCCTTAAGGATGCTTCGCTCCAGGATTATATCGATTTAATTCCTATGAGATATTAAAAGTGCCTATGAAACATAAACGGGAACCCTTCTGGATAAGGCCGATCGATTTTGTACCTGCTTTATCAGGGCTAATCGGCAAAATAGCTCTTGTTACCTCCTTTGCCGTAGTTTGGGCGCAGCAACTAAATATAACCGCACCGGATTTTGTGTTTGAAAATGTCAGGCTTGAGATTATCATCGGCAGCATGGTTACGTTAATTGCCGCTCTTTTGCTTCCGGACACTGCGCCCTCCGGGTCCCTGGCACCATTGATCGTGCTGGTCCCGGCGATGGCCGGTTTTGGTGCCCACCCTTTCATTTTAAGCATCCTTACCGGTATTTTGGGTATCTTAAGTATCCGGACCGGTATATTCAATAAATTGGTATCCCTGTCCGGACCGGTAAACAAAGCCGACATTACCCTGACCTTTGGGATATCAGGCATATTTATGTCATTAAAGAACCTGAAGGCTTTTTTTGGTGGTATCAATATTCCTTATTTATTAATGCTCAGTCTGTTGGGACTTTTGTATATAGGATTGGTCAGCCTGAAAAGAAGCTGGCTTATGATTCCTGTAACAGCCGTCACCGCGCTGCTTTTTCCTCTCCTGTTCGGTATGGGTCCGGATGTGGCGGCAGATGTTTCCATCCCTGACTTAAATCCGTCCTATTGGTGGAATACCATGTGGGGGATCGGCTTTGGCCTCCGGCTTTCTACGATAATAAAGACTCTTCCGTTTGCTGTTTTTATCGTGGTTCTCTGGGCAGTAGATACCGTATCAATTCAGGCCATGATTGAGGCGAACAGGGAAGCCGGCGAAGACAAGGAAGAATTCCGGCTTTCCCGTTCCTTTATCATCACCTCAATCCGCAATATCCTCGGAGGTTTATTCGGGGGTGCACAGACCAGTGCTTTATGGAGAAGCTATCTGATCCCCTTATTTATGGTCCGAAGACCGATGCGTGCCTCTTCTGTTCTCTTAGGTATCCTGGGAGTCCTGGCAGGCGTCACGGCTATCCCGGTTAAGGTTCTGTCCTTTCCGCCATTAATCTGGTTTGTTCTGTTATTTGGTATTTTTCTTCCCTTTTTTCTCGTCGGGTTTAAAAATACCATAAAGACAGGCAGCCTGACGTCCGTCGGCCTAGTCCTTTGTCTAACCCTGGCAGGATTATTCATAAGCCCGATTATCACCTGGCTTGGCGCCGTGTTGTCCGATAAATTTATTCCCGTGAAATGTACGACAACAAAGCCTTAACCTGTCACTATAATTTATGAGCATGAAAAATGCCCTGATCTTACCTAACAGGTAATTTCAGGGCATTTATACTATACTGCTTTTTAGGTTGTATGCTGCGGTTCTTAATCAGGTAGCGCTAGGACTGTTCCTCCGCCTTCGGCAGAGGTCTGCCGGCCTCTACCATTACTTTACTCTTTACCAGATACAGGCTGGCAAGGCAGAGAAGGAGCCCGGTCGCCACAAGAATCCATTCCAGCCTTATAAAATCAGCCATCGGTCCGAAGATTACCATTCCCAGGGGCATCACAACGGACTGGATCATGCTGATAATTGAGAATACCCTGCCCATGTATTCACCCTCCACTTTCTCCTGCAGCATAACGATTGCCGGAGTATTCCAGAACGGCATAGCCATACCGATAAATGCCATGATGGCCAAATAGATCCAGAATATAGGTATAATACCCAGGGCTGCGGTACTGATTCCCATCAATATATCTGCCAGGGCGATGGTATATGCCCTGTTTTTAAAGCCTCCCCATCCCGCCATGACTAATCCGCCGATAATCATGCCGATTGAAAATGTAATTTCAATGGCGGTCAGACGCCATACCTCATCCCCGAAGCTGATCGCCACCTGCAAAGGGGATAAAAATGCCACCGGGGTAACCAGGATGTAACAATAGGTCAGAAGCACCAACAGCTTTTTAACAAACGCATGCCCCCGGATATAACGAATCCCCTCCTTCATATCCTTGAAGTATTGGATCGGTTTTTTCTCCAGGGCATTGGGATGGTCCGGTATTTTTATAAATAAAAGCATAATAAAGACGGCCAGGGCGGCTGTTATTACATCAATATAGAAAATCACCTGAATCGTAGCAACGGACAGTAAGGCCCCGCTAAGTAAGGGTGCGAATACCTGTAATATGGAGTGGATACTCTGATTGATAGCATTAAACCTGGTGAGATGCTCCTCGGGAACCAACTGCGGCGTAACTGCCATAACGGCAGGTGATTGAATCCCCTGCCCAAGGGCTCTGATTGCGGATACCACGAAGAGCGGCCATAAAGAATCCTGACCGGTTGTAAATAATACCGCTATAATCAAGGTTGATAAAGCGATGAGGGAATCTGCGGCAATGATCAATATCTTACGGTTAAACCGGTCCGCCCACACCCCTGCGAAGGGTGCAACCAGCAGCATCGGAAGAAATCCGCAAATAATCGATATCGTCATCATGCTTCCTGATTTCGTAGAAAGCGTTATATACCAGGTAATTGCATATTGTACCAAGGATGATCCAAACAGGGACACTGCCTGTCCTGCCATAAAAAGAATAACATTCTTTTTCCAATTCTTATTCATCATAACCCCCATAAAAATAATAGAATAACTGCCTGCTTACGCAGAGACAGTTATTCTATTATATCTCTTCATTCTCATACCCGCAAGAGGTTATTGATCGTTTGACCGCTTAATTTATAAAAACTAATCCGCTGCTTCATAACCGAGCACAAAGGTGTAGGGTACCGGATCGCCGATATATTCCTCATCCAGGTAAATACTTACAAAATAATCTCCCGGAAGCAGATAGTTATACATCATGATCTGAGTCGGTTCCTTCTCACTTACATATGCGGAGGTGACGTATTTATAGTCATAATCATATAGTACAAAATAGGTGGACAGGGAGCCGACCATATCGTCAAAGCTGATAATACCCAGCAGATTAATCGGACTTTCCACACTGAACCAGTAACAGTCACCATATTCCGTCGGCATAATCGTTCCCACAATACCCGTAAACGGGGGTGCATATTGGCATTTCAGCGGATCCTGGCTCACCGCCGGATCCTCATAGATCTTATTCTTTTCAAAGGCTTCCAAAGCCGCAGCTTTATATTCTTCATAATATTTTGTTACCGTAACCGGCCTTATCGTACTGATTCGGTAGATCTGATCAATATCCACGGCAAAATTCAGGTTCTGTCCGTTCACGTAATACATGGTGTTTACACCGATCACCTCACCGTAGGAATTAATCAATGGCCCACCGCTGTTGCCCTGAGAGATCGGCGCATCGATTTGTATATAATTCACACCGTCAAAAGTCCGGGAGGCTGTTGTTACCATTCCGCCGGATATGGTTCCGGTTAATCCCAGGGGGCTGCCCAGGGCATAGATAGACTCACCGGCAAAGGGACCGTCCTGGCTGATGGTCAGAAATGGATTTTCCGAATTAATCCGAAGAACAGCCAGATCAATCTCCGCATCGCAGCCGACAATTTCCTTCACCTCATATTCCTTCT
This sequence comes from Bacillota bacterium, assembly GCA_023423335.1. GTDB lineage: Bacteria > Bacillota > Clostridia > Lachnospirales > Lachnospiraceae > Mobilitalea. The sequence continues at coordinate 16,543 of JAFAFU010000028.1, forward strand.
TATCCTGCGCCTTAACCGTAATCTTTACCGCGCCTTCGATTACATGATAATTCGTTACGATAAGGCCCTTGTCGATAAAGAAACCGGAACCGATATATTCTGCCCCAAATTCCGTGACCGCAGATATTTCTACCGTCGCAGGGCCGCACAAGGCATAGATTTCCTTGGCGGACAGCTCTGCTCTTTCTTTCGGTTTATCCGTAACGGTCACATTAATATATAATCGATCCGTGGTTTTATCGGATGCAATCACCAAGGTATCCGTGCCTGCCTTCTTTGGAATAATGGTGATGGGCAGCATATGTGCCGCTTTCGGTTCCTGCCATTCAAAGTCAATGACATCATTATGGCCGCTTAAGGTAACGGCAGTCAGGGTTTCCTTCTCAACCGGTTCATAGATGGTAATATCCACAGTCTGTTCCGTGTAGCAGCTGATATTCCCTGTAAAGGAGCCTAAACGGTTCGTTCCGATGACTACCTCGCAGGTTTTTACCGCCTTCCCGGCTTTGGCTGTTACTGTTACCGTACCGGCTGCCCTGGCAGTAAGCTTACCTGCGGAGCTGATTGTAGCTGATGCATCCCCGGAAGCCTCTATGCTCCAGGTAAGCTTTTCCTTGGTTCCGTATGCCTTCGCTTTAAAAAGAAAGGTCCCGTCAACATTCAGATAATTCGTCAGGGAGGTTAATTCAATATAGGGGTCCTGAACCGTAACAGCCACTTTTAGATTATAGGTTTTGCTGTTCTGCTT
>JAFAFU010000045.1 GCA_023423335.1 Bacillota bacterium
GCATTAGATGATATATACTTTAATACAAGTTATTACATAGTTGCTGATAATGTCGAATATAATTATCAGAATATTAAGTATAATCAAATAAATGTATCTAAAGGGGAAATGATTTCTCCTTGGGCAAAAGAAAGATTTGAAGCTCCTGAATAATTATCATATTTTAAAATAGCTCTGTGCTAAAAGTTAGAATGGAGTTTCTATAAATCCTGATCTATGAGAGAAACCCTATCAGGGCCTTCAGCGGAAGTATTGGCAGTGAGGGACAGGGACTTGCAGCACAGACTCTCCCGGACGGGCGGCTTGCTCAAGCGGATAACGGCATTGGCCTCAGAGGGTACTTTATAGAAAGCACTTGCCCCTTCGCATGAAATTATTATGGGCGTTGCCGGTCGGCAGCGCCCATATAGGGTTATTTCTTAGGCATCATTTTACGGATCATTTCAAACTGCATTTTTTCCTTAGGCGATATGTTTTTGTTAGAATTTCGAGCATGACATCGCTCTTTTCCCTATTAAAGGTTAGGTCTGCTCCTTCAGCTACACCCAATACTTTGCTAACGACGGCAGACTGTTGGGGATAAAAGACCGTTATAATAACAAAATTGATTTCCGGTATGTGAATGTTCAAATTCATGAAAAGACATTTCCTCTTATCAGCAGTATCACGGACAGTACCGGAAGAGTCATTAATTTTACATACAGCGGCGACAATATAGTGATTACCATTAATGCACCGGGTACCGGTACATCGGTCAGCTATACCTACAAGCGTTCACTAAATACGAAATATGTCTATAATAACGGAGCTTTGGTTGACACCTATCAATATCATACCCTTGATTATGTACAGGATCCGATCGGAAGAAAAATATACTATGAAAATTACTATTATTATAACGGCAATCAATGGCCGATCGAAAGATTTTCCTTTGGAAAAAAAACCATGACGAATTGTGAATCCGTATCCCGATATCTTCTGGGAGCCGTGATTTACCCCGGATCAAAAACCATCTATGAATATGAACCGGTAATACGAAATCTTGGTCCGGACGGTGTTTATGATGCTTACCGGGTTAAAGCAAGATATGATAAGATACAGAGAAAAAACAGCAGTACCCAGCTCTATGAATGGTCCTCCGATTTAAACCGCCTGGATTATTCATATGGCGGAGACTGCTCCGGATATCCTGATTATTCGAATGATGAGACAATACCGGCAACCTACCAATTCTGGTCAGAGGCGGCTTCCATGGACGGCAGGAGGACAAAGACCGTATTTAATGGGGTTAAACAGCGGGTCCAGGTCGAAAATAAAGCAGCTAATAATGAGAAGCAGGTTACAAAATATTCTGAATTTGATACAAAGTATAAATTCAGGCCTAAAAAAACGGAAACTTCTGAATATGCCGGCAGCGGGTTCCTGGTAAGAACTCTGTATACCTATACGACCTATAATGACTGGGGCGGGATCAGCTCTGCCACGATGCCCCTCACCCTGCAGCAATATAATGATGCAAATGTCAGAGCCAAATATACAACGAATTACTATTATGAGAACTCGACCTATAAGTATTATCTGACAAGGACGCAATGGTATCAGAGCGAAACGAAATCATTAAGCGAAACCTATTCCTATAACGCTTCCGGAAGAGTATCCGGTTCGACAAATGCCAAGGGAGAGACAACAAGTTATGCCTATACCTTGAATACCAATAACAGTGTAACGGAGGTATCCGTAACGAAGCCGCTCGGAGGCGGAAAAACAGCACAGGTAAAGACCGTATACGGCAGTGAAACAAGCTATGCGTACCCGAAGGAAGTAATCCTCTATTATACGAATGACCAGGGAACCTATACATCAACGAAAACTACTTATACCTATGACATGCTCCTTGGCCTGGTTACCTCAGAGACGGACAATGAGAATAAGACGGCCTCCTATACCTATGACAGTCTGGGAAGAGTGACGCAGATTCAGTATCCGGGCTTCAGCAACATCAATGGTAATAATTACTCTGTCCGCCAGACCTATGAGTATGTGGAGGGGTATAACAATGATTATATAGAAGGCAATTACACCGGGATCTATGGGACTGCCGTAAATGCCTGCACACATTATACCAATCTGACCTACCCTACCACAAATCTATATAACCAATCAAGTTCCTTATATGATGCTTACGGCAGCCTTAGGCAGGAGAGGCTATGGGAGGGCACAAGATATATTACCAGGTCAAAATATACCTATGACAATCTTCAGAGGGTAAGGACCTATACCGATGCGGCGAATAATACCATATCACAATCCTATGATGCCTGGGGACAGGCCAATGAAGTGACGGATGCCTCCGGGAACCTGTATGTCAGTAATTATGATGTTACAAGCAACAAAGTGGTAAGTTTCTTTGTCGCAGCAGCGAATATTGCTTCCTACCGGGCCAATACCGCCTCCAATACTTATAAGGAGAACTATATCGAGGTATATTTGGACCAGTTCGGCAGGACATCGGAGCGGAGGGTATACCAGAACTGGCCTGCCTTAAGCGGGACACTGTCGGAGCTTTACCGGTATGACATCACAGGGAACCTGACGGGATATACCGATCCGAAGCGGAACCTAAATGAGGACGGAGTGACGGCTTCCTACACTTATGATGAGCTTGACCGGCTTCTCCGGGTGAAGGATGCCCTGAACCAGATCACGGTGGTAGGCTATGATGCCCTGGGCAATGTCATCTCCGTCGGCCTAAAGGAGAATGCACAGAGCACGGTATCCATACCCCTGTATACCAAGGCCTATGATGAGCTGGGCAGCCTCCGGACCAAGACCGACCCTTCCGCCCAGGTGACAGGCTATTCCTACAACAGCCTCGGACTGGGGACCAAGACCGTGGACCGAAACGGCAGTACCCTTACGGCAGCCTATGACGGGCTGAACCGGCTGATGACAGCCACCCAGACCAGCCAGGACGGTACAAAGAGTATCGGCTATCGATACAATTACAGCAACCCCTTTGGCTTCGATGAGGAAAAGATGTACTTGAACGGATCGGCTACACCTGCCACCAATAATCAGTATGCCTATGATGCCTTCGGGCGGATTGTCTGGAAAGGTGTAAGCGGAAATGGTTATCTCAGTTCCGCTCTGGCATCACAGTATGATAACGCGGGCCGTCTTACCGGCGTGGGAGCATTGGCACAAAACAACAGCTTCTTTTCCCAGTACAAATACACAAACGACCGGCTGACGAAGGTGCAGACCAACGGTTCCCAGACGGTAAGCGCCTCCGATGCGGACAATGCTACCTATGAATACTATCCGGACGGAAAGCTGAAAAAGATCACCTATCCGAAGTTAAATGACGGCACCTACCTTACCTCGGAATACCTGTATAATACCCTTGGCAGGCTGACCTCCCTCACCAATAAGAGGGGAAGCACTGTTCTGTCGCGGTTCACCTATACCTATGATGAGAACGGCAACATAACCTCGGTCAACGACGGGCAGACCACCAGGAGCTATACCTATGACAAGCTGAACCGGCTGGTCAGCATCATGCCGCAGGCTGGGTCAGGGATAGTCTATACCTATGACCTTCGGGGGAACCGTAAGACTGAAATCAACAGCCAGACCGGGATCGATATCGTGGATATTGCATATTCTTATGATATGGACAACAAGCTGGCATCCGTCACCAAGGGGACCGCAACAACCACGATGGCCTATTATGCCGACGGGATGAGGGCGAAAAAAACAACGGCATCCGGGACCACCCACTATATCTATAACCTGGCAGGGAAGATGATCGCGGAAGCAAACGGAACAGCGACCGTCACAGCGAACTATGTCTGGGGACCGGACCGGGCATTGGTGAAGAAGGTAACCGGGGGAGGGGAATATTACTACCTGTACAACGGACATGGAGACGTTATACAGATCGTTGACAGAAATGGAAATATCGTCAATAATTATAAGTATGATGAATGGGGAAACATAGAAGAAAGCAATGAGACGATCAGCAACCCGTTCAAATATGCCGGGGAGGTCTATGACGAAGAGACGGGATTATATTACCTGAGAGCGAGATATTATGATCCGGCACTAGGAAGATTTATTAATGAAGATACCTATGAAGGACAGATCAATAATCCGCTGACGTTGAATTTGTATACATATTGTTTCAATAACCCCCCCAAATATGTAGATTCAACTGGCAATATGCCTGTAAAGAAATTAAATGAACTTAGTTCGGCTTATAATAAGGGTATTTATCCCACTGATTTTATGTCAAAATAGTATTTGCTGAAAATGGCGGAAATGTGTATACTGCACTTCATGAAATAGCTCAACTCAATATAGCTAGAGCATTATATGAAAATGCTATCTTAACGACCTTAGAGCATAGTTTTCAAGGAATTTTTAAGGGTAGAAAATATGAGGTTGATATAATGTCCGGAACAATGTTATATGAAGTTAAACCTATTTACTCTTTAACCGCTGATAAAAAGCAGGCAGAAAATTATAGTAAAGAGGGTAATTTTACATTGGGTTTAGAATTACAACCCATACTCAATATATCACTATTTGGGAGTTATTACATGGATATATATTTTTATGAAGGGGTAGCATTATATGAAGTACATATGAAAAATGGAGATAAAGAACGAGTTATACTTACAAATAAACAGCTTGTCGAAGCATATAACAATTATAAATTAGGTCAAAATATTAGTGCGGCAGCTTTAGGTTTATATTATTTCTTTTTTGGACCTGTTGAAGAGGTTATAGATGCAATTCCTCATATGGGTGAATATTAAATAGAATAATTACTATGTGTTTTTATAGTATATGAACAAATAAGGAGGACGAAATTGGGAAATAAATATGCGAGCATCCATATCTATGGAGAAGACAGAGAGGAAAAAATTAAGTTAATAATGGATAGTTATCAAAATAAAACTGATTCATTAATAAGGGAAAATTTATTGAATCAACTTAAGCGAGATGATCCTAAGGCCTATTATCGTCTTATTAGTATACTTAATATAGACAATAATGCGTTAATAATTGTTTCATGTAATTGTATCTCTATCTATGATGAATCAAATGCATTTGAAACAATACAAAGTAAGGCAAAAGAGCTTTCCCGAAAAATGGATTCTTTGATTACATACACTTCAAATTTTGATGATGATGTTTTTCTTATTGGCGCTTATGATAGAGGTAAACTTATCGCAAGTGGAAAATTCGGAGTTAATCTACCTGCTTATGGAATGAAGCGAAAGAATATTAATATCGATCAGCTTTGTAAAGTACTAGATGTTGACAAGACTGAATCATTATGCTTAATTAACTCACTCGAGAGCGTTAATGATATTGAAGATATTATTGAAGAACACTTAAAGATTAAATTATATCTTGATATTGAAGAAGTTAAATCAGACAAATTATATATAGAAACGTACTCTGACAGTATCTTCCATATATATAACAAGGAAAGTGAATGATTTTTGTAACGACAGCTAAATTGTCTGAGTCCTTGGGGAATATCAATTCAATTTATACTTGGAAAACCAGATATTTGGAGCTTCCAGAGGGTGTTTTTGTAGGTAGCAATGTGCTATCAATATATAAGGCAATGTCATTAAGTTAATCTTTATATAATCAAAATAGTCCTCATCAAGAAATGGTGCTAAATTTAAGATAGGGCAGGGATATGCAGCAAGCTTTTTCATGACTTGCTCGTGCCTTAAGTGAAGCGAAAGGAATGATAAGATATATATGATAAGTAATAATGAAATAATTAGTGAATTCCAAAGTAAATTAGAAAAAACTAATATTGAAGATTTTTTTATTGTTCGGTATGATAGCGGTACAAATAGATTAATATTAGTAGGAAGCTTTGATTTTAGTTATTATCAAGATGTTGAATTAATATTTCATAAAGCTACATTTATATGTTGTCCAACATCAATTTTTACAATTAATAAATTTAGAATAGCTAGTGAATTTGAAATAAAAGCTTTGCATAAAGTAATGTATGGTTTCCAAAAGAACGGAACGGTATTTGCATTAGATGATATATACTTTAATACAAGTTATTACATAGTTGCTGATAATGTCGAATATAATTATCAAAATATTAAGTATAATCAAATAAATGTATCTAAAGGGGAAATGATTTCTCCTTGGGCAAAAGAAAGATTTGAAGCTCCGTCATAGAAAACGCTTGCCCCTTCGTATGAAATTATTATGGGCGCTGCGGCCGGCAGCGCCCATATAGGGTTATTTCTTAGGCATCATTTTACGGATCATTTCAAACTGCATTTTTTCCTTAGGTGACATGTTCTTCGTCAGAATTTCCAGCATGACATCGCTTTCTTCCTTATTAAAGGTCAGGTCCTGCTCCTTCAGTTTTTTGTTTGTGTTCATTAGCAGAGGCATCAATTTATCCATCGGTTTACCCTCAGCTTCCTTCATTAAATCCAACAGAATCGTAAGCTTGCGGGGATCTACATTTTTCATTTTAGGATTATTCATCCATGAAGAATCTGCCATGGTCATCGCTCCTTAACTTTCATCTGATTTCCTATTACCATCATATGACATAGTATTAAAAAGCATTCTCAGGTTTTCAAAGGTACTCATCTGCTCCGGTGGGACCATGTTCTTCAACATATCAAGCATTTGGTCATTCCCGGCATTGCTCCGGGGAGGCGGGTCGCTGTCTTCCTCTTCCGAACCGGCTTCATGATCGGAAGGATCAGGATTCTCTGCCTGCCCTGTAAAAAATTCAGAGTCGTCGTCCGATGAAGGCATATCGTTATCCGTATCGTGATTGTCACCGGAATCAGCCTTGCCTGAACCAAACATGGATGCGAAGTCAAAACCGGAAAAGCTGTTCATCGTGTTATCGGCAGCCTCTCCATCCGGATTACCGGCCGAAAAGCCTCCGAATTCCTGCATTGTCTTCATAGCTTCCATATACTGATTATACATCTCGTACATCCGTTTCGCATTAAAAAAACCAAGGATTCTATCGATAAAGGAGCGCTCCCTGTCATTGCATACCGGCCGGACTTTATTTAGTAAACCTTCAAAGTCTGCCTTTTGCTCCGTCTCATAACCGCATGCTGCCAGGCCATTATAACGGAGGCTATGATAACATCCGATAAGCTCATAAAGCCTTACGAGTAAATCCATGGTTGTCTTTGTCCTGACATCGACATAAGGCAGCGCAGCCTTGAGAATTTCTGCCGTGTGTAGCATGTCATTATCTGCCATATTTTCCCCCATATGATATACTCATTATAGTATATTCAGGGGTTCCATATTGATGCATGGGAGGTTTATTGCAGGGCGGCCGGAGAGCTCCGCTTAAGCCGGGGCTATGCGTTGATTAAAATTATTCCGGATAATTCAGGGTTGTATCATCCAGCCGGTAAAGGACGTTCTCCAAGTAACGATTTGCATAGTATTTGGCCAGTTCCAGATTCATGTCGGTATAATTACCGCAGTTCTCAGCAGTGGCTCCCGGGATATCACCGGTAAAATCACGGATAAATTCGAACATCTCTGTTACTAAGGGAACGATATCCTTTGACAGATAATCTCCGCCCAGAATCAGATAAAAGCCGGTACGGCAGCCCATCGGACCAAAATATACAACACGGTCTGCATATTCCCCATGATTTCGGAGATAGGTAGCTCCCAGATGCTCGATGGTATGAACCTCCCCGGTCAGCATAACAGGCTCAAAGTTCGGCCGTGTCATCCTGAGATCGAAGGTGGTGAGTGTCTCGTTTCCCAGCGTATCCTTCCTTGACACATATACCCCCGGGAATAAACGCATATGGTCTATGGTAAAGCTTGCAATCTGCTTCATATATGTCTCCTTTCAGCCGCATCTTACCAGCACAAATTGATAGGAATATTATAGCATGGTTTATATCATTTGTGGATATCTATTCGTGAGTATGGAGCTTTTTTAAGATAGCCCCGGTATGCATACTTGACGAAAATTGTTTCAATTGCTAAAATTAAGAAGATTAATAAAAATTTAACGAGGTTATTCATGAGAATTGGTATCTGCGATGACGAGAGAATTATCAGAGAGGAGCTGTCTTTGTATTGCAACAAATACAAGGAGGCCTGCCTCACGGATTGTAATATTATAAGCGCTGCCTCAGGAGAAGAGCTGTTAAAACAGGAGGAGCCCATTGATATCTTATTTCTTGATGTTCAGATGAAGGGACTGGATGGACTGACTGCCGCCCGGCAGCTCAGGAGGAAGGATGAGAACGTGAAGATAATCTTTGTCACAGGGCATACCGACTTCATGCAGGAGGGCTACGAGGTAAAGGCGTTCCGCTATTTATTAAAGCCCTTAAAGGAGGAAGAAATCCTGAGAACCCTGCGGGAGGCGGTCGAAGAAATAACAAAAGATGCGAAGGTACCGCTGAGTAAGGATGGCAAAACCCGGTTTGTGAAGCTGAAGGATATCCTTTACATAGAATATGCCAACCGAAGCTGCCTTGTCCGTACCAGGAGGGACTGCTATGTGTGCAAACAGCCCATGAGTGCCTGGGAACAGATCTTAAATAATGGTGATTTCTATCGCGTCCATAAATCCTTTATTGTCAATATGGCTTATGTGGAGGAAATCGGCAAGTGTATCCTCATGGAGAACGGTGAACGGGTGGAGCTGGCCTTTCGTCAGGCTTCGAGATTTAAACTGGCCTGCAGGGAATACCGCAGAAGAAATGCCGGATCATCATAATAAGCAGGTATGTGGAGGTGCTTGTGTTAAGCTATATTGCAGATATCCTGATCGTTTATGTTATCAATATTATGAAACTGATTTTAGTCTGCCGGGGTATGATGGGGATTTTGTTCCGCAAAGGAGCCAAAGTCCACATCCTTTGCGGTGCAGGTATTCTTGCCCTCATACTGACTCTGGGTATCTTTGATAGGGCACGAGCATTTTGGCAGGGTATTCCCGGACTCCTGGCATTAGCTACAATCATAGTCATCCTTAGAGGAAAGCTGATCAAGAGAGTATGGACAGCCTTACTTGCATATATCTGCGTTCAGTTTCTGGACATCTGCATAGCCGGAGTCATCTCAATTCTTTTTGGCATACCCTTTGATGAGATGTTGGAACATGGGGCTTTGAATTTTACTGCTGAGAGCTTAAGCATCATGATCCTTGGCGGAATCGTATTATTAATGAGAATCCACCTTAAGCATACCAATACCGTTGAGATACCAAAGAAAATCTTTACCTTTTTATTTGCCGGGGCAGGTACCGGTATTTTCCTGGTCACAGGCTTGACAGCTATTGAAATCAGCGGGAACATGGAGCGGATGAGGGGCGTGATGCCGGTATTAACCATTATTGGCTGTATCACCTATTTCACCCTTTGTCTGCTGCTGGTATTCTTGAATGAATCCAAAAATAACTATAAGATGCTTACGCAGATTAACCAGACAATCATTGAGTCACAGCAAAGCTATTATACCCTGGCCGGGGAGAAGCAGAGGGAAATTTACAGCCTCCGCCATGATATGAAGAATCATCTGGCCTGTATTAATGGACTTTACCGGATGGGAAAGCAGGAGGAATTGGAGGAATATTTAAATCAGCTGGTTGAGGAGACGAATAGGGCGGGAGAACTGCTTGATTGCGGGAATGATATCGTCAATGCCATTATCAATGATGCGGATTGCCGATATAAAAAGGACGGTATCTTCATACGGCTTGACGGAAGGTTTCCCAAGACGCTGCACATCGCCTCCACGGATCTCTGTGTTATATTCGCAAATGCAGTGACAAACGCCGCGGAAGCCATCCGAAAAATAAAGAAGCTGCCCGGAGGAGCCTATCCGATTAATATTAAGATCAGCAGCTACAAGAGCGATCTTTATATCGATATCCAAAACCCGTTATCAGAGGATATCATGCGGCAGGGAGGGAAACCCGTTACAACAAAGGCGGATAAGCAGCGGCATGGCTATGGAACAAAGAACATGAAGCAAAGGGTGGAAAAATACCAGGGCAGTATCAGCTTTCAGGAAGAGAATGGAAGGTTCGCTGTCCATATCTATATGAAGAATGCCTGATCGGTCATAAGCTTGCGTTCATACCGATAAATCATACGTTCCTGTCGGGACCTATTGAAATAACGGCATTCTTATGCTATAAAGACAATGGAATGCCGTTTTTCTGATTGACGCTACCGGTCAGAGAACCATACGGTATGGTGGGAGTATTCCTTATAAGTGTATATTGCGGGGAAATATATACATAGCATAGATGCCTGGAGCTGTTTTGACAGAGCCAGGCATTTATGGGATAATGAAACAAGATAAAAATTGGGTTGACATTCGAAGCAAAATTAGGCATGATATACTGTGAAAGTATCCGGAGAGTAGTTTGTTATCTGACTTTCCGGATTTTTTTGCTTTAAGCCCGGCAGGAAGCCGAGAGGATGCGGAAACAGTTATTCAGGAGAAATAAGAAGAATAGAAAAGGATAGATGAGCGATGGTTGACAGTATAATATTTGACTTGGACGGAACCCTCTGGGATTCAACGGACGGGGTTGTAATTGCCTTTAACAAGGTTCTCAGGGAAAAGTACCCGGAGGTTACGGATACGGTTACAAAGGAGAAGCTTCAGGGACTGTTCGGACTGCCGCTGGATGAGATCGGGGTCCGGCTGTATCAGAGTGTGCCGGAGGAACGGGCAAAAGAGATCATTAAGGAGTGCTGTGAGTACGAGAATGAATATCTGGCACGGACCGGAGGAATTCTGTACGATGGACTGGAAGCTGCACTGAGGAAGCTGTATGATAGATATAAGCTGTATATTGTAAGCAATTGCCAGGATGGATATATCCAGTGCTTTTTTAAGGCATATCCGAGCCTGGAGCAGTATTTTCAGGATTTTACATGCCCCGGAATGTCCGGTTTACTAAAAGCGGATAATATCAGGCTGATAGTAAAAAAGCACAACCTTAAGCATCCGGTTTATGTCGGTGATACCAGCGGAGACGCCAAGGCTGCCAGGGAGGCAGGAGTACCCTTCATCTTTGCCCGTTATGGCTTTGGAGATGTGCAGGAATATGAGTTTGCTGTGGATTCCTTCGCAGAACTGCCGGAAAAAATAAAATAGGAAAACTATGCGGATGCATTGACATTTTGCCGTATAATTTATATATTTATAAGAAACGAGTGATCTATGACACGAAGCTCATGAATAATTACTACGAAGAATAGGATGTGATACTATGTTGGACGGAAAGAAATCATTATTCAGCGGGATGCAGGCAACCGGCACCCTTCATTTGGGAAATTATCTGGGTGCGCTGAAGAATTGGGTTGAATTATATGATGATTATGAAACATTTTACTGTGTGGTGGATATGCATTCCATAACCGTAAGGCAGGATCCGGCAGATCTTCGGAAGAAGGCCAGGAATCTGCTGACCTTATATATTGCCGCCGGATTGAATCCGGATAAGAACTGTATCTATTACCAGTCCCATGTTTCCGCCCATGCGGAGCTGGGGTGGATTCTAAATTGCTTTACCTATCTGGGTGAGTTGAACCGTATGACCCAGTTCAAGGATAAGTCCGCAAAGCATTCGGATAATATCAATGCGGGACTTTATACCTATCCCGTACTGATGGCTGCCGATATTCTTTTATTCCAGTCCGATGTCGTACCGGTGGGTTCGGACCAGAAACAGCACCTGGAGATTACCAGGGATATCGCAGAACGCTTCAACACTGTCTATGGAGATGTATTTACAATTCCGGAGCCGATGATCAGCAAGTCCGGAGCCAGGATCATGAGTCTTCAGGAGCCGGATAAGAAGATGTCCAAATCGGATGAGAATGTGAATGCCAGCATCTATTTGATGGATGATCCGGATACGATTATCCGCAAGTTTAAGAGGGCAGTGACAGATTCCGATACGGAGATCCGTTATGCCGAGGAGAAGCCCGGTATCAGTAACCTGATTGATATCTATGGAATCGCTTCCGGCAAGACCGTCGCGGAGACCGAGAAGGAATTTGCCGGTGCCGGATACGGTGAATTCAAGCTGGCGGTCGGAGAAGCCGTTGCCAGTATGCTGAAGCCGATCCAGGACAAATTTACGGAGCTTACTAAGGACAAGGCTTATATTGACAGCATTATAAAGAGGAATGCGGAGAAAGCAGAGTATTATGCGAATAAGACCTTGCGTAAGGTCCAGAAAAAGATCGGGTTCCCCGAAAGAATAAGATAAAATGCAAGGTGGCGAGGTTTGTTTCGCCACCTTTTTTGGCAAAAAGCAGCCGAACCGGAGAACCGCTTATGAAGCGTACTTTCGCCGGTTTCACTAAGAAAGAAGGATTAACTTTTTATAGGAGGATAATTTGCTTATGAAGATTGTTTTTTTAGAGACGGATACCCTGGGAAAGGATGTGGACCTGACACCCTTTGATGCCCTGGGCGAAGTGATTAAGTACCCAGGCTCTGATCCGAAGGAGGATGCCGGGCGGATTGGGGATGCGGATATCATTATTGTTAATAAAGTACCAATGAATGAGAGTACCTTGGGGAATGCAGCGAATCTGAAGCTGATCTGTATCACCGGGACGGGATCAAATATTGTGGACTTTCCCTATACGAATAGCCGGGGTATTACGGTGGCCAATGTAAAGGGGTACTCGACCCGGTCCGTCGTTCAGCATACCTTCGCATTATTCTTTTATGTCTATGAGAAGCTCAGCTATTATGACGATTTTGTGAAATCAGGAGAATACATCTGTTCCGATATCTTCAGTCATTTTATCGTTAAGTTCCATGAGCTGGCAGGCAAGACCTGGGGTATCATCGGTCTGGGGGAAATAGGCAGGGGAGTGGCTGAGGTCGCCAGGCTTTTCGGTTGCAGGGTAATCTATTACTCAACCTCGGGCAGGAACAATAATCCGGATCATGAACAGGTGGACTTAAATACTCTGCTGAACGAAGCCGATGTCATCTCAATTCATACCCCGTTAAATGAAATGACCCGGGACTTAATCGGCGAAAAGGAGCTGAAGAGGATGAAGAAGAGTGCGGTGCTGCTTAATCTTGGAAGAGGACCGATTATCAACGAGTACGCGTTGGCGAGGGCGCTGAAGGAAGACTGGATTGCCGCGGCAGGGCTGGATGTGCTTACGGTGGAGCCGATGCTGGCCGATAATCCGCTCATTGAAATCAAAGATAGTACGAAGCTCATTATCACGCCCCATATCGCCTGGGCAACCGTAGAAGCCAGACAGAGGGTGACCGAAGAGGTATATAAGAACATCAGAGCCTATTTAAAGGGCGAAGATAGAAATGTCATAAGACAATAAAGAGAGATGCAAATAGAATTCAGGTGTCAAAAGCCCTTTGAGCATCATGGCTTCGTCAATTTGTACAGTTTAGCTGATAATAGTGTGATGCAGAACATAGTTCATTCGCAACACGCTTCCTCTTGGATGAAGTACGTAGCGGTACGTAAGGCCCTAAAATACAGGACCTAAGTACCGACGACTTCATAACAGTTGCTCATCGAACTATGTTCTGCATCACTTTAATATCGTTAGTGAATGTGCAAATTGACGAAGCCATATTTTTGAAGAGCTTTTGACACCTGAATCATTGTAGTATGATTATAAAACAACCTTTTAAATTAAGCTTTAACAACAGTTACAACGGCTTAAATTTTACTCACTCTTGACCTCGTTCCATTTGTCGATATACATGGCTTCAATTTCCTCACCCAGGTACTGGAAGGTGGTGCATCGGTCAAGCACAGTCTGGTCCGGGAAGGCCACGGGACTGTTCTTGATATCTTCATCCGTTATCATAGTCCTGGCAGCAGCATTCGGAGTGGAATAGGTGATATATTCAAAGTTTTTCAAGGCAATTTCTGCATCACACATAAAATTGATAAAGGCCTCCGCATTTTCCTTATTTCTGCAGTTCTTCGGAATAACCCAGCCGTCAATCCATACATTCGAGCCTTCCTTCGGAACGACATATTCCAAATCCGGATTCTCTCTGGCCGTATAAATGGCTTCTCCGGAATAGATGACTCCAAGAGCTGCCTCACCGCTGATCATCTTATCCCTGACCTGATCCACCACATATGCCTGGACCAGAGGATACTGCTGCTGGAGTAATGCCTTGGCTTCATTAAGCTCTGCCTCATCGGTAGTATTCATGTCATAACCAAGGTAGGTCAGGGCGATACCGAAGGCATCACGGACACTGTCAATCATTAAGAGGTCACCGGAGTATTTCTCATCGAAAAGGGCGCTCCAGCTGTCGATCGGCTCCTCCACCATGGTTTTATTATAGAGAATACCCACCGTACCCCAGCAGTAGGGCACACTGTACCGGTTGCCGGGATCGAATTTCTCGGCGCTTTTTAAGTATACAGGATCAAGGTTCTTAATATTTGGGACATTATCATAATTAATTTCTGCCAGAAGATCCTCATCTATCATTTTCTGGATCATGTAGTCAGAAGGACACACGACATCGTAACGGACAGCACCGGCCTCAATCTTTGGGTACATCTCTTCATTCTGCTCGAACTCATCATAGACAACCTCAATACCCGTCTGTTTCTCAAAGAGATCAAGTACTTCCTCATCAATATACTCGCCCCAGTTATAAACATATACCTTCTCGTTGTTTCCTTTGGAGCAGCTGGAGAGCAGTGCGGCGCCGCATAGTGCAATTGCTAAGGGTAATAATATTTTCTTCATGATTTTTACTTCCGATAAGCCGGAAGCTTCCACCTCCTTAATTTACTGAGGATAATTCCTCCTTATTTCTTCAAAGCATTTATTTATCTTATAACTTCCGGATGGGAGCCTTCTTCTCCGCATTCCGGCGGTTGATTAAGATCAGCAGTATCAGCACCGTGGCGAACATCAGGGTAGAGAGGGCATAAATTTCCGGCTTGATACCCTTGCGGACTTCGGTGTAGATCTTTGTGGATAATGTATTTATCTCAGGTCCCTTGGTAAAATGCGTGATGACGAAATCGTCCAGGGACATTGTAAAAGCCAGAAAGAAGCCCGACAGTACGCCGGGAAATATATCCGGCAGAATTACCTTAAAGAAGGCATATACCGGAGAAGCGCCAAGATCAAGGGCCGCCTCGAAGGTATTCGGATTCAACTGCTTCAGCTTCGGCATGACACTTAAGATGACATAGGGCAGATTAAAGGTGATATGGGCGATCAGAACGCTGGAAAAGCCCAGGGTATATTTAAGCGCCACGAAAATTAACATCAGAGAGATACCGGTGACGATATCCGCATTCAGCATCGGGATATTTGTTATACTCATCAGGATGGTCCGGGGAGTCCTCTTCATGCTATTGATGGCGATGGAGGCTGCTGTTCCCAGAAGTGTCGCAATCAACGCGGAGAGGAAGGCAATGATCAGAGTCGTAGTCAGAGCATTCATAATACTTTCATTCTGGAAAAGCTCCCGATACCAGCGGAGGGTAAAGCCTCCCCATTTTGATCTCGATTTTGAACTGTTGAAGGAAAGCAGGATCAAAATTAGGATCGGGGCATACAGAAAAAGAATGATGACTGCCACATAAAAACGTTCCAGAAATTTTCTTACCATAGATTATTACCCTCGCTTTCCTTATCGTATTTCGACAGGATGGCCATGCTGAGGAGAATAAAAATCATCAGCACCAGAGAAAGGCCGGAGCCGGTATTCCAGTTTCCTAGCCGGAACTGCTGCTCGATGACGTTCCCGATCAGGACGATCTTACTTCCGCCAAGGATCGTCGAGATGACGAAGGTGGTAAGAGAGGGTACGAATACCATCGTAATTCCGCTGATTACTCCGGGTAAGCTTAAGGGAAGAATAATCTTAAAGAAGGTCTGAAGGCCATTCGCTCCCAAGTCTCTGGCGGCATTGATCGTATCCTGGTCAATTTTTATCAGAACATTATAAATCGGCAATACCATAAAGGGCAGGAAATTATATACCATGCCGAGAACAATGGCAGCCGGGGTGTTGATGATATTTAAAGGAGGCAGATTTAAGATCTCCAGCATACGGTTAATGATTCCTGTCTTCTCCAGAATGTTCTGCCAGGCAATCGTACGGAGCAGGAAATTCATCCACATCGGAAGTACTATGATCAGGACAATAAAGCTGTTGCTTTTCATTTTGATCTTATTCAATACCATGGCCAGGGGATAGGCTAACAGCAGGCAGATGGCAGTACTGACCAGGGAGAGCTCCAGCGCCAGCCGGAGAGCCTTTAGGTTCACCGGATTAGCAATTAATGTGATATTGGACAAGGTAATGCCGCCCTCTTTACCGGTCAGACCATAGAATACGATCAGGACCAGGGGGATAAGAATAAACCCGGTCATCCATAGGATGTATGGGTAGGAAAGCCATTTAATTCGATTGGTACCGGAAGTTGACACTCTGCCTTCCGGGCCGGCAGCCTTCGGGCTCCGGCTTTGTATCATATTCAATTTCATGTAATCGCCTCCATGCTGCTGATGCCCGCAAATGTATACGTCAGCCATTACTTGCGGAAGAAATCTACGCGCTTTATCAATTGGAAGTGCACTAGACCTCCAGTTCGGCAGCTTCTTCATCCTCTGATTCCGGCTTATTCATGATCTGGATATCAAAGGGATCAACCTGAATACCCACCTGGTTTCCTACCGGAACAAGATCCGTGGAATGTACGAGCCAGTCATGGCCGCCCGCATGGACCTCCATCTCGTAATGCACGCCCTTGAACAGGAGGGAGATAACGGTACCGGTAATGATACCTTCCTCCGGCTTCACCAGATCAATGTCCTCCGGACGGATTACGACATCCACAGGTTTATTCCGTCCGAAGCCTTCATCCACACATGCAAAATTCGTTCCCAGAATATTCACGATCCGATCCTCCAGCATGGTGGCAGGGATGATATTACTGTCCCCGATGAAGTCTGCCACAAAGGCATTTGTAGGCTCGTTGTAAATCATCTCAGGGGTTCCGATCTGTTGTATGTAACCCTGATTCATGACCACGATGGTATCTGACATCGTCAAAGCCTCCTCCTGGTCGTGGGTAACATAGACAAAGGTAATCCCCAATTCATTCTTCAGACGGATCAGCTCATACTGCATGTCCTGCCTGAGCTTCAAATCCAGAGCTCCCAGGGGCTCATCCAGCAGAAGAACCTTCGGTTCATTCACGATAGCTCTGGCAATGGCGATCCTTTGCTGTTGCCCGCCGCTTAAGGAATTCGGGTACCGCTGTTCAAAGCCGTCCAGATTTACGAGCTTTAAAGCGTATTTTATCTTATCATCGATATAGGCTTTGCTTTTCTTCCTGATCTTCAATCCGAAGGCGATGTTCTCTGCGATCGTCATATGATTGAACAGGGCGTATTTTTGAAATACCGTATTTAGCGGACGTTCGTTGGGAGGGAGCTTTGAGATATCCCTGCCTTCAAAGATGACCTGACCCTTATCGGGACTTTCAAAGCCGCCGATGATCCTTAAGGTAGTGGTTTTACCGCAGCCGGAGGGGCCTAACAGGGTCACGAATTCATTTTCCCGGATATAGAGGTTCATATCGTCTAAAACCAGGGTATCACCGTAGGACTTGGATATATTTATAAGCTTGATTAATTTATTCTCGGTCATGGGCCTGATCTCCTTGATTCTTAAAAGCTGGGAGGCGTCGATACCCAGAGCAGGGTGGCGCCGGTTTTCTCCGAAGCTACGATATAATGCTGTTTATTGGCCGTAAAATAGAAGGACTCCCCCTTCTTTACCTTATAGGAACGGTTACCGATCAGCAGCGTGATACTGCCGTTCAGGATATACCCAAACTCCTCCCCTTCATGGGGGTTATCGGGATAGGTGGAGCCGCCGGCATCCAGAGTCAGCAGGATGGGCTCCATAATATTTTTCTGCGCATTCGGAATAATCCATTTCACTTCATTTTTCAGGTCCGCATCATATTTTTCAAAATAGTCGGATTTTTTAAACACAACCTGCTCCGCGGTGGTACCACTGAAAAATTCCTCAAGATTGGTGCCCAGGCATTGGAGTATGTCCATCAGGGTTGCGATGGACGGTGAGGTTAAGTCCCGTTCCAGCTGTGAGATGAAACCCTTGGATAATTCGGCCCGATCCGCCAGCTCCTCCTGTGTCAGGCTCTTCCCGATCCGCAATTCCTTTATCTTTGACCCTATATTCATGATCCGATTACCTCCGTAAAATTCTTACTAACAATAAACTAAAAGTTTAGCGTTGCTAAACAAACATAATAATAATTATACCGATATAAACAGTTATGTCAATACTTTTTGGCAAATTTTAAAGGCATATCCGGAATGGAATGCATATAAATACATACAGCCAAATATTACCGCACAAAAAAACCGTGATCCAAACCGGCGGCTGAATTGCGAATAAATAAACAGTTCAGTACTCCGGCAGTATCACGGAATTCTTGTAAGGAAGATTTGCCTTCCCATGGTATTTGATTGATCAGTGCTGATAAAAATCTTTGATTTTATCCATTCGGGCGGTCATTCCCTGGAAGAGCTGATCCACCAGTGTGATCGCTACCATGGCCTCTATGACTACGACAGCCCTCGGTACGATAACAGGATCGTGGCGGCCGAGGATTTCTACCTCGATATTTTCCTTATCCTTATTTACGGTCTGTTGAGGCCTTGCGATGGAAGCCGTGGGCTTCACGGCTGCCCGCAGAATTATCTCGGCTCCGTCACTTAAGCCGCCAAGAATACCGCCGGCATGGTTGCTCAGCTTGGAAAGCCTGTCATTTTCATCATAACGGAAGGAATCGTTATTATCGGCTCCGGTTTTGCCGGCTACAGCAAAGCCGTCACCAATTTCCACTCCCTTGACCGCACCTATGGACATGACGGCCTTAGCCAGAACCGCATCCAATTTATCAAAGGTCGGCTGTCCGATTCCGGCGGGCATACCGGAGACGATGCATTCAATCACACCACCCACCGAGTTCTTTGTCTTCAGCTGCTCCAGGATGTAATCTTCTGCCGCTTTCGATGCATCGGGGTCCGGCATACGCAAAGGGCTTTGGTCCGTAAATTCTTTCCTGCAATTCTGGTAATCAATCGTGACCGGACCGATGGATTTGGTATAAGCATAAACAGTGATACCGAGCTCTTTTAATATGGCGGCGGCAATGGCACCGGCAGCAACTCGGCCGATGGTTTCACGGCCGGAGGAACGTCCGCCTCCCCGGTAATCCCGGAAGCCGTATTTCTGATCAAAGGTATAATCCGCATGGCCCGGGCGGTAATAGCCCGCAATCTTGGAATAATCGGAAGGCCTTTGATTTTCATTAAAAACAACCATGGAGATTGGGGTGCCGGTAGTACGGCCTTCAAAGATGCCGGATAGAATTCTGACCTTATCCTCCTCCTTACGGGGAGAAGAAAATTTCGACTGGCCCGGTTTCCTGCGGTTTAGAAAAGCCTGTATATCCTCTTCCTTAAGAGGGAGTCCGGCAGGACAGCCGTCTAATACGACTCCGATTCCTTCCCCATGGGATTCGCCCCAGGTTGATATTACAAAACTGGTTCCATATGTGGATCCTGACATAGGTAATCCTCCTGTGTTTGATCTATGGTTATATCATCCTCCAAAAACTTATCCATAGTATAAAGGAAATCATCTTCAGTTTCAATCACATTAAGGACATTTGATAAAAATTTTCATATATTAAAAATGACTATATTAATATGAGGCAAAAATGGATAATTTTTATTCTAGTCCGGGCAACAACGGATTTCGATATGGTAAACGGGACAGTACACCGAAGGATGGCAGTGTTTCAGATGGGCAGGACTTTACAGCACGAAAGAGAGATGATGATCTGATAATTGAAGAGAATACAATTTATGAAATAGACAGGGATTGCTTTGACCGGTTAAAAAAGCAGAGAAAAAAGAAATAACAAGAAAAAAAGCTGCGTGGAACGCAGCTTTTTTTTGCTTTTTGCAGGGAAGTGAAAACTCATGCTGGCAAGAAGTTCACTTTTAGAAGAAGCCTCCACCATTTCCACAGCAGCAGCAGAGAAGCAGGATGATCCAGATGATGCTGCCACAGCCGCCGTCATTGTCGCCACAACCACAACCGCCGCCTCCGCCAAAAATACCATTGTTATTGCCGCCACAGCAGCAGAGGATAAGAACAAGGAAAATAAGACAAGAACAGTCATTGCCCCCTCTAACTCCGCTGTCGCAATGTGTAGCTGCTAAATCGCTCATAGTAGTTCCTCCTAATATTAATTACAATGTATCATATGAAGTTGAGCTTGACTGATTTCCTATTTTTAGAAATAATTATAGTAATTTTTGTAGATATTGTGACAAATAAACTTAAGTTTGGGACAGAAATTAGCCGGGTAACCTTATCCTTGTATCCGGGGCTACAATAAAATCGGCAAATCATGGTATAATATCGGTAGATATTATACCGGCGCCGAACGCAGTGAGTGCGCATCCTGGCACGAAGTACCAATACCATAGGCGCTTGCACATATGGTATTCTACGAGAAGGTAATATTAAAAATATAACGAAATGAAAGGAGTTATTATTATGGAAGGAATGAAAAAGAATAAACTAAAAAATATCGAGATGTCACAGGTTCTTAAGCTGGAGGAACTGGTTGATTATCAGAAGGGGCAGGTGGTAAGTAAAACACTGGCACAAAATCCCCATGTCAGTCTTACGTTGTTCTCCTTTGACCAGGGGGAAGAAATCAGCAGTCATTCCTCCGATGGAGATGCCATGGTTACGGTATTGGACGGAGTCGGCAGATTCACCGTAGGGGAGGAGACCTTCCTTTTGAACCGGGGAGAAACCCTGGTTATGCCCAATAATGTCCCCCACGCGGTTTATGGGGAAGAGCAGTTTAAGATGCTGCTGACGGTGGTATTCTAGTTTCTTACTTTTTTACAAAATATATTGTAATTATTCCATAGGACTGGTCCCCTTAATATGATAGCATAATTCTGTAATTATCATATAAGGAGCAAAGTATTTGTATGCCGCCTTTAGGCGGCAGATGGAGGTTACTATGAAGAAATATATTATGATTACAATATTCATTCTGGCGATCGTCCTGTCCGGCTGTTCCGGCAAGGAAAATCAGGATACAGTCTCAGGGAACAGCCAGACAAAGGAGGTTAAGGACACTGATATGGGAGATACGAAGAGTACGGCGGCTGGGGATAGCAAAGCCGCAGAACCGACAACAGAACCGACAACAGAACTGACACCAGAACCGACAGCGGAGCCTACACCGGAGCCGACGCCAATACCTCCGGGGCTGGTATTGCCCCTGCTTACCAATGAGAGCGGTAAGGTCCTGATCCAGACCGTATCCAAGAGTTCGACGTATCCATATAATTCCTATATTATTACCTCAGTGAACGGGGAGAGCATTGTGCTTGATCCGACCGCTATGCCGAAGAAGGAAGAATGCAATATTAATCCGGCGGCAATCCTGTCCACCCATACCCATCAGGATCATATTGATGCCGTCTTTCTGAATTCATATGAATGTGAAAAGCTGGCTTACAAAAAGGGCGAGATTGATACAGAGGACTTCCATATCTATACGATATTATCCTCCCATAATGGTGATACCATTGCCGAGACGAATCTCAATGTAATCATCGTGGCTGAGGTGGACGGCCTGCGGATTGCCCATATGGGTGATATCGGCCAGACTGCGCTCACTGAGGAACAGCGAAAGGAGCTGGGTGAGATAGACATTGCCTTTATGCAGTTTGAAAACAGCTATTCGAATATGTCGCTGCAGAACGGGAAAGGGTTCAATTTGATGGACCAGCTTAAGCCGAAGATAATTATTCCGACTCATTATGGGAACGCGGCGCTGCCGATGCTGGAAGAAAAATATGGTGTGATTACGGAACTGGAAAATATTCTGGAAATCTCGGAGGAAGACATACCGGAACAGACAGCGGTATACCGAATTCTGAATAAACATGTTTACACAGTTCCGAAGCAGTAACGGATTGGGATCAATTGTTTACAAGGCCTGTTTGACAATATGCCTGCCATTTATTATAATATTGTAAAATATTGTTCTATGCCGTAGTCCGGAAGGCAGATGAAAAAGGCTTCCCGGCAGCGGCGATAGAACCGGTACATTATTCGAATGAAGGGCAGGTATTTTTATGCAATTAGATACCCTGGGAGTAAAGCATTTTTCCGGTTACATATTTCCGGTATCGGTAACAGAGGATCTCTCTGTCTTGTCGGATTCCGAAGCTGCAGCATATTATAAGATCCTTATCATGAAATCCGGAACCTGTCATTGCATTCTCGGACAGAAGGAATTTGTATTGACCGGCGCATATGCGCTCTGTCTGAATGACATTGACCGGTTTGAATTAATTGGGAACCGGAGTGCGGAGCTTACGGTATTATTATTCCGGCCCGGTGCGATTAATACAGTGCTTACGGTGGATATGATTAATTGCCCTGATCCGGCTCTGTCCCAGACCTCGTACCAGGATCTGTTCTTTTTGAAGGAGTTTCGTCATGATGCGGGTATCAATCTGAAAATAGTCCCTTTAAGAGTGATGGATCTGGAGGTGATCGGTCAGAAGCTTAGGCTTCTTTCGGAGCTCCTGACGAAGCAGGACACGGCGTTCTGGCCCTGTAGAAGCCGCTCCTATCTGTTTGAGATATTGTTCTGTCTGATGAGACAGGAGGAGAAGGATGAACCGGTCCGAAGCATCCAGTTTTATCAACGACCCTCCAAGCTGGCCATCCAGGTCATCTATTATTTGCAGACCTGCTATAGCCAAAAGATATCGATCGAACGGTTAACGGAGGAATTTCATACGAATCGGACCACACTCCTCAATGATTTTAAGAAGCACACAGGACAATCCATTAACCAATATCTGATCCAATTACGTCTCAGCATGGCAACCACGCTGCTTCGGGATACGGAGCTTTCCGTGGATGAGATTTGTGAGAGAACCGGTTTCAGCGACAACAGCTACTTCAGTAAAGTATTTAAGAAGGGCTTAAATATTACTCCTTCAGAATACCGGAAAATATATCATCAAATGTCATAATGCAACAAGGCTTGTAATAATAGGCGGGACAGTGTATATTGTAAAAGCTTTCTGAATAGGATGTTAAAAAACGATGGAGCTTTTGCGTGAAGAACGATAATAGAGTCCAGTTAATCATTCACTGCAAGGAATATGAAAAAAGGCAGAAAACCATAGAAGATTTGGGTCATATAAAATATCGGCTTCCCATGATCGATGCATTTGTAATTGAGATTGATAAAAGCCGGCTGGATCAGGTAAAAGCCCTGGACGGGTTGATCAGTGTTGAGATGGACACCCATATCACGGCTCAAATGAATCGGGTTAATGATGTCATAGAATGTGGTTGGGCTCATGAGCGCGGATTTTTGGGGAAAGGTGCGGGTGTCGCAATCGTTGATACCGGGCTCAGCCTGCATAAGGATTTTGTGGAGGGCGGCAACCGGGTAGTGGCCTTTGAGGATTTTCTTAATAAACGGAACGAGCCCTATGATGATAATGGTCATGGCACTCATGTGGCCGGGATCATCGGCGGAAACGGTTTTTCCTCTAAGGGGAAGTATAGAGGAATTGCTCCGGAGTGCCATTTTATTGCAGTGAAGGTACTTGATCAACGGGGGGATGGTAATATCTCCGATGTCCTGGCAGGCTTGCAGTGGATTATCGATAACCGGAAGAAGTATAACATCCGGATTGTAAATATCAGCGTGGGAACCGCATCGAAGGACAGTCTGGACGAAAACTCGCTTCTTGTCCAGGGAGTGAATGCAGTCTGGGACAGCGGCATCGTAGTTGTGGTAGCGGCGGGGAATAACGGACCGGGACCGATGTCAATCTCTACTCCGGGGATCAGCAGAAAGGTTATCACGGTGGGCTCCTCCGATGATAATATGACAGTGGAGGTATTCGGGTCCCGCACCAAGGATTATTCCGGCAGGGGTCCGACTCCCTATTGCATCAAGAAGCCGGATATCGTAGCTCCGGGTTCCAATATCATCTCCTGCAATATCAGCCGCTTTATGACCCGGAACAAGAACGGCAGCATAAAATATAATCTGTCGGATACACCGATGATGTATACGATAAAAAGTGGTACCTCGATGGCAACGCCGGTGGTATCCGGAGCCATCGCCTTACTTCTTTCCGCCCATCCCGAGCTTTCCAACCGGGAGGTTAAGCTGATGCTCCGCAACAGTGCCGTGGATCTGGGGCAGCATTGGGAAAAGCAGGGCTGGGGGCTGCTGAATATCCGCAGACTTTTAGAGCAGCAGTCATATCAGTAATAAATGGAAATATGTTCCGTACCTAATGGGTACGGAATTTTTTTGATAAAGTATTGACAAATTTGTAGTTTTCCAGTAATATTATAGAAAATGATAATCATAATCAATAGGGAGTGATCAAATGTCGTTATCTATGGTAGCTTTAGGTGAGTCAAAGATTATTGCCGGAATAACCGGAAAAGAAGATGTGAAGAGGCATCTGCAGGACATGGGATTCGTAAAAGGTGCGAATGTTCAGGTGGTTTCGGAAAATCCAAGCGGAATAATCTTATTAATTAAAGGAGTCAAAATCGCGATCAATCGTGGTCTGGCATCCAAAATAATTGTTGTTTAGGAGGAAGCGTAGTATGACTTTGAAGGAGTTAAAGATTGGCGAGTCAGGGACTGTGGTATCCATCGGAGAAAAAGGACCGATCCGCAGACGTATCATGGATATGGGGATTACCCCCGGAGCCAGCATCAGGGTGATTAAGGTCGCGCCTATGGGAGATCCGATCGAGATTAATATCCGCGGCTATGAACTGAGCTTGAGGAAGGTTGAAGCGGACCAGATTATAATCCGCTGATCCGCATCGTAATGTCGGAAGATATCAATAATCATTCACAAATCAGGAGGATGGAAATGTCGATTAAAATTGCTTTAGCAGGCAACCCCAATAGTGGAAAAACAACATTATTTAATGAGATGACAGGCTCAAGGCAGCATGTCGGGAACTGGCCGGGTGTTACGGTTGATAAGAAGGAAGGCGTCTATAGAAAGAATAAGGAGGTCCTGCTACTGGATCTTCCCGGAACCTATTCTTTATCCCCGTATTCTACCGAAGAAATCATTGCAAGAGATTACATTATAAATGAAAAGCCGGATGTTGTAATTAACATCGTGGATGGAACCAGTATAGAGAGAAACCTTTATCTGACACTTCAAATTATGGAAACCCGGATTCCAATGGTAGTCGCACTTAATATGATGGATGAGGTAGAGGCAAAGGGTGACCGGATTGACCACAAGTTGCTTTCGGAGACTTTGGGAATTCCGGTTATTCCTATTGTAGCCAGATCGGGTAAAGGCTTAAAGGAGCTGATGGATGCAGCTGTCGAAACAGCCAGATTACATAAGAGACCGAAACATTTGCAGGTATTTGATGATAATATCGAGGCCGCAATTGAGAAAATCGCCGGCCTGCTGGGGGATTCGGAAGAGGATGACAACAGATGGAAGGCAATTAAGCTGGCAGAAGGGGACGAAATCGTTGCCTCAAAGCTTTCGGAGGGGACCAGGACAGCGGTTGCTGAAGTGATCAAAGAGGCAGAGGCGAAAGCGGATGGGGATACAGAGGCGAAAGTCGCAGACCTCCGTTACCAGTACATAACAAAGCTTGTCAAGCATGCCGTTGCCAAGGCGAAAAGCGGCCATACCCAGACAAAATCGGATTATATCGATAAGGTGCTGACGAATCGTATTCTGGCGCTTCCTATTTTTGCAGTCATTATGTATCTGCTATTTTCCTTTACCTTCAGTGAGAATTTTCTGCTGATTGAAGGCCTGCCCAGCCCGGGAATATGGCTGGCCGGTTTGGTAGAGGAAGGCTGGGGACTGCTGACCTCAGGGGTAGAGGGACTGCTGGAGAGCGCCGGTGCTTCGGGATGGGCTCATTCCTTAATCATTGATGGCGTCATGAACGGAATTGGTGCGGTGGCCGGTTTCCTGCCGCTTGTACTGGTATTGTTCCTGCTTCTGTCCTTCCTGGAAGACAGCGGCTATATGGCAAGAGTTGCTTTTGTTATGGACCGCATATTTAGACACCTCGGACTGTCCGGAAAATCCTTTATCCCTTTATTAATGGGCTTTGGCTGTTCCGTACCCGCACTGATGGCTTCCAGAACCCTGGACAGTGATAAGGACAGGAAGATCACCATGATGATTACTCCGTTCATGTCCTGCGGCGCAAAGCTGCCGATTTATGCTATGTTTACCGCAACCCTGTTTGAGAGCAGTAATAAGACCCTGATTATATTCTCCATTTATATGCTGGGCCTGGTCGTGGCTGTTATCAGCGCGCTGATATTAAGCAAGTTTGTGATTAAGGGTGATACTTCAAGCTTTATTATGGAGCTTCCCCAATATCGTTTTCCTACGGTGAAGAGTATATTAATTCATGCCTGGGAGAAGGTAAAGGGCTTTGCGATTAAGGCAGGTACGATTATATTTGCTTCCACAATACTGATCTGGTTTTTATCCAGCTTTAACTTTACCGGCATGGTGGACATGGAGGATAGCTTCCTGGCCACGATCGGTAATGCTATCAAGCCCATCTTCGCTCCCCTTGGTTTTGCTGATTGGAGAGCATCGGTCGGTGTAGTAACCGGTTGGATTGCGAAGGAGAATATTGTTGCAACCTTTGGGCAGTTGTTTGGACAGATCAGTGATGAAGGGGTTCTTGAAACGATTATGGCAGGGGAACAGGCACTTCCGCAGATTAAGGATGTATTTAACGGTGTGACAGCATTTTCCTACATGGCCTTTAACCTGCTCTGCATGCCCTGCTTCGCAGCGGTTGGTGCGATCCGCAGGGAAATGGGCTCATGGAAATGGACCCTGCGGGCCGTTGGCTTCCAGATGCTGGTTGCTTATATTGTAGCATTAATCGTAAATACAATAGGGAGTCTGATATTCTGATAAAAGTATAGGGGGCCGGATATGACTGAAATTGTCCACCAGGATAGAGCATCATCCGTACAGAGCATAGAACGGATAGAGTTTATTATGGAGGAGCTGAAGAAGAGAAAGTATCGATTAACCTATCAGAGAAAACTGATGTTGGAAATGCTGTTAAACAATACTTGCTCCAGCTGTAAGGAAATCCATGAGAAGGTAAAGGAGCTGGACCCCAATATAGGAATTGCCACAGTATACCGTATGGTAAAGCTGTTGGAGGATCTCGAAATACTGGACCAAAGGAGACTTTACCGGATTGCCGGAGGCAGCTCGCCGAAACACCGGGAGGCTGAAATTATTCTGACGGATGGGATGACCAAACATGAGATAAATAAGGGAACCTGGTTTGCCGAACTTAAGCAGGAGATTAAAGACAAGGGTTATACAGACCGCCATAGGATATCCGTAATAATACAGATATCGACTATAGAGTGAAACGAATTGGTAATTCGTCTGAATTAGGTAATTCGCTTTGAATTGAGTGCCTGTAAAGCAGGCAAATGCCTCATAAGGCAGATGGAGGTTAGGTTGAAAAGAAAAACGCTTTTCAACCGACGAAGAGCACTTACGTGCTTTTCGCTTGGGTTTTGTATGCCGCCTTTAGGCGGCAGATGGAGGTTATTTATGATTGATTATATCATTGGAATTGGAGTTGTATTGATTCTCATACTCATAGTCAGAAGAGGTATCAAAAAATCAAAAAGCGGCAGCCACGGCTGCTGCGGCTGCAGCAGCTGTCCTTCTTCACAGCTGTGCGGTAAAGAAGAAGAGTAACAGTCAACCATACACCGCATCATTAGGAATACTGGTATAATAAAGAGAGTGAGGCTCCATATACTTCCCGTCAATAGGAAATATAGGGAGCCTCATTGAATTTGCGTTGATGCCGCAGACCCTATCCCAACCAGGCTATTTTAGCCTGTGCTTAAAGGTTTTGTATAGGGTTATACCGATTCCTGCCAGATATATGATAATCAGACAGGTGGCAAAGTTGGAGGTGATGATATTCCAGAGGTTATTTACTGCCGAAATATCTCCGAAAAATCCCGGGAAATTTTCATTCCATATGGGATATGCGGTAAAGATTATGACGGCAAGCAGCATTTCACTTAAGCTGCAGGTTACATCGAAGACCGCGTATCTTATATTGTACTGCCGTTCAATCAGGGCATAAATGTTTTTCAGTATCCCTAAACCGATACCGATCAGGAACAGGGGCAGAATATCTTCCAGTACGATCAGGTCAAATACCGGGTAAGCTGTGAGGTTACCGTCCTTTACCAGATATATGCCGAACAGCCGGGGAGCGGAGGTAAACAATATCAAAAGGAATATATGGAATATGATACCGACGACGGATTCAGATATGGGGATTTTTGTTTCATTCCTTGGTACGGGAGGCAGGGAAGATACTTCCCAGGCAGATGAAAGCTCCCCGGTGCTGACACCCTTGTATTCCAGCAGCGCGAAGATTCCGGTCACCCATGCAAAAGCCCCCAAAAGGCCGTTCCAGATGTGGGAAAACCAATTTCCGATATAAACATACCATACCTGCCTTTCTCCTGTTATCAGCTCCAGGACAGTGACAACGGTCATCGCCAGCAGGACAGAAGAGAGAACAATCTTAAGCAGCATAAGATAAGTAGGGAAGAGTCCGGGCCCGATCAGATACCGGGATTTTCCCCTGTAATTTTCCGCAAGCGTGGCGGGATCACCCAGCTCGGTTAATACGGCATCCATCTCCTGTTTTGACGGCTCCGCAGCCTTTGATCTGGCTTCGAGCATCTCATAAATCAGGCTCTTTATTTCCTCTTCGATATCTTTATTCGAAGAGGGTAAATGCTTTTTTACCTGATATATATAACGTTCAATCATTTCTTCATGATAACTTTTCTGCTTCCCCACTTCTGGTATCCTCCTGTTCCATTAATTTATTCATTTCTTCCACCATCTTAAGCCAATGCATTCTTAAACGGCTATATACCTCATTACCCAAAGCTGTTGTCATATAGTATTTTCTTGGCTTGGTGCCTGAGGTTTCCCATTCACTTTTAAGCAAGCCTTGCTTCTCCAGACGGCGGAGCAGGGGATATAGGGTATTTGCTTCCACCGGCACACCGCAATCACCGAGCTGCTGAACAAGGGAGTAGCCGTAAAGAGGTTTGGACAGCTGGCTAAGCACACTTAAAACAATGGTTCCCCGCCGCAGTTCCAGAATTAATCCGGATAATAAATCTTCTTGTATGGACACTTATAACCACCTCCATAATTATTATACTGTGTATCACACAATAATGTCAATAATAAAATATAATTAATATTATAATATTTTTAAATATAGATTTTAAATTCTCCATAGGATTGATCCCATACAAATTCTTATTTTATAATTAGTTTAATTAATTTACAAATTAACAGTTGATAAATTTGGCAAAATAAATTATAATGCTTATAGGACATATAATTCATATTTTATATGAAATGATTTTGTCCAATACAATTACATACGGGTACCTGAAGGTTTATCTCCTGCTCCGGAACATATCGTAAATTATTATCCTGAAATCAAGAATAGAAATATTAGAATTGCTAAGGATAATGATAGCTTGCTAAAGCATACGGATTATCCTGTTACCGGAGATCTGGAACCGGCCGTAATGTATCAGAAAACACTTAAGTAAAATAATGAAACACTATATCAATTATAAAAGGAGGAAATGATTTATGTCTTATTTTAAAGTTGGTAAAATCAACTACGAAGGACCTCAGAGCAAAAACAATCTGTCCTTCAAATACTACAATCCCGATGAAGTAGTTATGGGCAAGTCTATGAAGGATCACTTAAGATTTGCCATGTCCTACTGGCATACCCTGACTTACATGGGGAATGATCCTTTTGGCGGCGCAACCATGCACCGTGACTGGGATAACACAGACGATGCCATGAAGAGGGCAAAGGAGAGAGTACATGCATCCTTCGAGTTGATGGAGAAGCTGCAGATTCCCTTCTTCTGCTTCCATGATGCAGATATTGCTCCGAGAGCCGCTACTCTGGAGGAGACGAATAAGAATTTAGACGAGATCGTTGCTGTAATCAAAGAAGAAATGGCACGTACCGGCATCAAATGCTTATGGGGTACCACCAATGCCTTCAGTGATGATAAATTCGTTCACGGTGCGGGAACCTCCTGCAATGCAACCGTATTTGCATATGCTGCAGCTCAGATCAAGAAGGCTATGGAGATCACTAAGGATTTGGGCGGTGTTAACTATGTATTCTGGGGCGGGCGTGAAGGCTACGAGACCTTACTGAATACCGATACCGGTTTAGAGCTTGATAACCTGGCAAGATTACTGCAGATGGCGGTTGATTATGCGAAGGAGATCGGCTTTACGGGACAGTTCTTAATCGAGCCCAAGCCGAAGGAACCTACAAAGCATCAGTATGATTTTGACGCGGCTACCGTACTTGCTTTCTTAAGAAAATACAACCTGCAGGATTACTTCAAGATGAACATTGAAGCAAACCATGCAACCCTGGCACAGCATACCTTCCAGCATGAGCTGAACATGAGCAGAATTAACGGTGTTCTTGGAAGCGTTGATGCCAACACCGGCGATCCGATGCTTGGATGGGATACGGACCAGTTCCCTACCAGCGTTTACGATACGACTCTTGCAATGTATGAAATCCTGCTGGCAGGCGGCTTTACCAAGGGCGGTCTGAACTTTGACTCCAAGGTTCGTCGTGCTTCCTTTGAGGATGACGATTTATTCTACTCCTACATCGCAGGTATGGATGCCTTCGCCAGAGGCTTAAAGGTAGCTGCTAAGCTCCTTGAGGATAAGGTGTTTGAGAACTTCAAGGCTGAGCGCTATGCAAGCTATAACAGCGGGATCGGTAAGGATATCGTTGACGGTAAGGTTGGCTTTAAGGAATTAGAGGCCTATGCATTACAGAACGGTGCCACACCGAACAGATCCGGCAGACAGGAATTACTGGAGAGCATCTTAAACCAGTATATTATCGAAACAAAATAATAGGGAATCGGCTTATATATCAGCAATAAAAGCAGGCTGGTGTACCGATAGAGATAATGATACAAGAGGCACCGGATACTTCCTTCACACATAATGTGCATATAGGAAGCATCCGGTGCCTCTTGGTCGGCTGCTGTGCTTATACAACAGTCCCTCTGTTCTTATACTATGTACAATTATTCGACGGTAATGACACTGACAGGGCAGCCATCCGCAGCTTCGGTTGCAGCATCCTCTTCATCCGCGGGAACCGGGTCCGTATAGACCTCAGCTATGCCGTCATCCGCCATACGGAATACTGAGGGGCAGGTATCCGCACAAAGTCCGCAGCCGATACAGCCATCGTGATCAATTAAAGCTTTCATTGTATTTACCTCCTTTATATTTGCTCAGCCGTCCTGCGGGCAGGGGCTGATTATTTTCTTATTCACTAATCCGGGTGATACCCATAGTATACCACATATATATGGTTTGTTAAGTAAAATTTGTATCAAAAGAAGGAAAAACTGGCGTTATATTATTGAGCTTTGTACCATTTTGTGGTATACATATTATAGTAAGGACATGTAAACACTTAAATCATATGGAGGTTATGCTATGAAAAAATACGAATGCACGGCATGTGGTTACATCTATGATGAAGAATTAGGTGATCCGGACAGCGGAGTAGCACCCGGTACCAAATGGGAAGATGTTCCTGAGGATTGGGTTTGCCCCGTCTGCGGAGTAAGCAAGGATGAATTTGAAGAAATAAAGTAAGAATTGAGCTGCCAGGATAAAAGATCCTGGCAGTTGCTTTTTGTGAAGAGATATTCCATTGACATGGCAGGCATTACCCTTTATAATATCCACGGTAAGCGGATTAGTCTATGCAGTTTAAGGCATTTATCAAGCTTGCTTGAATAGATGCCTTAAACTGCATGGATAAGCGCAGCGTGAATAGTGAATCCTGCGGATTCACAGGAAACTTCGTTTCTGAGTTCCTAATCCGCGTATTGCTAAGCGCAGCAGTGAACAGTGAATCCTGCGGATACAAATGTGATATTCAAGCAGATATAAAGGATTGGGTGATATTATGATATACCTTGATTATGCAGCTAACACTCCGGCAGATAAAGAGGTGCTGGAGGTTTATTATAAAGAAAGTATGACTGCTCTGGCCAATCCGAATTCCAAGCATCTGCTTGGCAGGGAAGCAAAGCGGCGGCTGGAGGAAATAACCGCAGGAATTGCAGACCTGCTACAGGTAAAGCCTTCTGAAATCATCTATACCTCCGGCGCCAGTGAAGCTAATAATCTGGCCATCAAAGGGCTTGCGATATCAAACAGGCAGAAGGGGAAGCACATCATCTCTACCTGTCTGGAACATCCTTCTGTCAGCGGGGCCCTGACCTACCTGCAATCCCAGGGCTTTGAAATTGATCTGGTGGATATTACCGAGGATGGTCTGGTGGACCCGGAGCATCTGCGGGAGCTATTGAGAAAGGATACGATACTGGTATCGGTCTGTACGGTGGATAGCGAGCTGGGAGTCCTGCAGCAGATAACGGAAATCGGAGAAATACTGAAGGACTATCCGGACTGCCGGTTCCATACCGACGCCACGCAGGCGGTCGGTAAACTTAAGGTCTCCTTTGAGGCTGCGGATTGTATCACCTTCGCCCCCCATAAATTCTTCGGACTGAATAGTTCAGGGGTACTGGTTAAGAAGGAAGCGGCGGTATTGGAGCCGCTGATCCACGGGGGAAGCAGTACGACCCTCTACCGCAGCGGGACTCCGGACCTGCCCATGGCAGCAGCAGCGTACAGAGCCTTGGAGCTTGCTCTCGGAAATCTGGATTTAAGATATGAATATATCCGGAAGCAGAACGAATATCTGAGGCAGAAGCTATCTGCCTATAAGAAGGTTCGTTTCAACAGTACAAGGTATTCGGTGCCGCACATCCTGAACCTGAGCGTACAGGGGGTGAAAGCGGCGCAATTCACGGAGGCCCTGGAGCAGGAGGGGATCTGTATCTCTGTAAAGTCAGCCTGTTCGGTGCTTAATATACCCTCCAGGCCGGTCTATGCCATAACGAAGGATAAGAGGAATGCGATGTCCTCCTGGAGAATTAGCCTCAGTCACCTGACGGCAAGGGAGGAGCTTATCCGGTTCATGGAAGCCTTTGATGTGTGTTATCAAAGGCTGGCCTTATAATTGAATTGTCCGCATAAATCATGAAACAGACAATAGAAAGTGGTAAAATAATGGAAAGATATCAGGAAATCGAAAGAAGCATCATTACAAAGTACCGGAAAACCATCTGGAGGCGTTTTACGAACGCAATCAGCAAATATGATCTCATCAGGGAAGGGGATAAAATAGCGGTATGTATCTCCGGAGGCAAGGACTCCATGCTGCTGGCAAAGTGCATGCAGGAAATCCAGTGCCATGGGATGATACCCTTCGAACTGGTATTTCTGGTAATGGACCCCGGCTACAATGAGATCAACCGCCAGACTATCATCAATAATGCGGAGCTTCTTAATATTCCGATTACAATATTTGAAACACAAATTTATGATATCGTGGCAGAGGTGGATTCATCTCCCTGCTATCTCTGCGCGAGAATGCGCAGGGGGTATCTCTACCGGAAGGCTCAGGAGCTGGGCTGCAATAAGATTGCCCTCGGTCATCATTTTGATGATGTTATCGAGACCGTGCTTATGGGTATGCTGTATGCCGGACAGATTCAGACAATGATGCCGAAGCTCCATAGTACAAATCATCCGGGAATGGAACTGATCCGGCCCCTCTATATGGTGAAGGAGGAGGATATCCTTGCTTGGAAGAGGTACAACGGATTGCAATTTATCCAGTGTGCCTGCCGTCTGACGGAGAATTGTACCCTCTGCGATAACGGGGGAGGAGGCTCCAAACGTCAGGAGATGAAGGCCTTAGTGAAGAAATTCCGACAGACAAACCCAAGCATTGATATGAACATATTCCGCAGCATCCATGATGTAAACCTGGATACGATCATCGGATATCATGATAAGACCATGAGCTATCATTTTCTGGATGATTATGATGAGAAGGGAGGGAGAAGGGAATGCTGAATCAGTTTTCCAGAACAGAATTATTATTTGGCAGGGCAGCGATGACCCGCTTAAGTGAAGCCAGAGTAGCCGTCTTCGGTATCGGCGGTGTCGGCGGTTATACGGTGGAAGCCCTGGCAAGAAGCGGTGTCGGCACCTTTGACCTGATTGATGATGATAAGGTCTGCCTGACGAACATCAACCGTCAGATCATTGCGACCAGAAAGACGGTAGGGCAGTATAAGGTTGATATTATGAAGGAACGGATTCTGGAGATTAACCCGAAGGCCATCGTAAATACCTACCGGTGCTTCTTCAGCGCTGAAACGGCAGAGCAGTTCGACTTCTCAGCCTTTACCTATGTTGTGGATGCGATTGATACGGTTTCCGCTAAGATTGAACTGGTGCTTCGTTCCCAGGCGGTTAACGTCCCGATCATCAGCTGCATGGGAGCCGGCAATAAGCTGGACCCTACCGGCTTTATGGTTACGGATATCTATAAAACCGCGGTCTGTCCCCTGGCTAAGGTAATGAGAAAGGAACTGAAGGTAAGGGGCGTGAAGAAGCTGAAGGTGGTCTATTCACAGGAGCCTGCCCGTAAGCCCCTTGAGGACATGTCCATCAGTTGCAGAACCGGCTGCATCTGTCCGCCCGGAGCGGAACGCAAATGCACGGTAAAACGGCAGATTCCGGGCAGTAATGCCTTTGTCCCCTCCGTAGCCGGATTAATCATCGCAGGAGAGGTTATCAAGGATATCGGCGGAGTAATGTGAAAAGAATTTTGAAAGAGCCAAAATTCTTGAAAAAAACTACGAAACTCGCACAAAGGTGCTCATTTCTTGTTTTTTCGGTTGTTTTAAGATGCTACGAAGCAGCATCTGTTGGTAAGTGTAAAAATAAAAAGCAATTTTCACACTTCAAAGTTTGTGCCTGCGTAATCAAAGCGTGTGAGTACGCTTGGCACAAACTAACTCAAAGGACAGGCATGTTATGTCAGTGTGAAAAGAATTTTGAAAGAGCCAAAATTCTTGAAAAAAACTACGAATATTCGCAATGTGAATTTATAGTGAATAAATTCACATCTCAGGTGCTCATTCCTTGTTTTTTCGGTTGTTTTAAGATGCTGCGAAGCAGCATCGTGTTATCAAGATTCGGTATTATTTGTGCCGTATATGGTGCCAGATACCGGGAACTGACGGTTAACAAAGTTAACGAATAGTTCCTGATGTCTGACACCTTTTTGCTTTTTCACTTGTTTTATCGAATTGAATGATGTATATTCATAAGCAAAGCTTATTGAGTGCCTGCATGGCGGGCAGAATGGAGGCTAGTATGGGAAAGATACCGACCAGGGAGGAAGCCTGGGAACTGTTAACGGAATATAATGAGGAAGAGTTCCACTTAAAACATGCCAGAATCGTGGAAGGCACTATGCAATACTTCGCCAGGGAATTAGGATATGGAGAAGAGGAGGAGTTTTGGGGGTTGGTAGGTCTTCTTCATGATCTGGATTTTGGGATGTATCCAACGGAGCATTGTGTAAAATCCCAGGAGATTATGAAGGCACGGGGGCTGGATGAGAGAATTATCCGGGCTACAGCCAGTCATGGTTATGGAATTTGTGTTGATATCAAGCCGGAGCATCAAATGGAGAAGGTTTTGTTTGCTGTGGACGAGCTGACCGGACTGATTGGCGCCTGTGCTGTTATGAGACCTTCGAAAAGCACCATGGATCTGGAGCTTAGTTCTGTGAAGAAGAAGTTTAAGACCCCCAAGTTTGCCGCCGGATGCTCCAGAGAAGTGATAACACAGGGCGCGGGGATGCTCGGCTGGGAATTGGACGAGCTGCTGGAGAAAACGATACTTGCCCTCAGAGAGGTGGAGCAAATTACAGGCTTGGTATAACAGGCTTATATTACAGGAATGGGAGGAAATGCTGCAGTGGATATAGCAGCAGGATAATCATATGGCAGGATTAGGGACCTTGGGCAATATTGCCGCCATTTTACTTGGATCAGCAATTGGAATTGTATTAAAGGGAGGTCTGAAGAAGCGGTTTCAGGATACCATCATGAGCGCTCTTGGCCTGGCTGTTATGTTCATCGGCATCAGCGGAGCATTGCAGGGATTATTGACGGTGGAGGATAACAGCCTGGGTACCGCCAATATCATGCTGATGATTGTTTCCCTGGCGATCGGTGCTTTGATTGGTGAAATCATAGATATTGAGCTGAGGCTTGACCGTGCGGGAGAATGGCTGAAGAAGTCACTTAAGGTGAAAGGAGAGAAGGGGCAGGATTTTGTAGAAGGTTTTGTCAGCAGTTCCCTTCTGTTCTGTATCGGAGCTATGGCCATCATTGGCTCGCTTCAGGACGGACTTTCCCATGACCCTTCCATGCTGCTGGCCAAAGGCTTTATTGATGGAGTAGTGGCCATCTTCTTTGCGTCGACTCTGGGAATAGGGGTATTCTTTTCGGTTTTACCGGTAGGGATTTATCAGGGACTCATCACCTTCTCGGCCAGCTTTATTGAACCGTTTTTAAGTGACCGGCTGATCGCCAATATTTCCTTTATCGGATCGGTTCTGATTTTTGGCATTGGTATCAACATGATCTTCGGCAAGAAGATTAAATGCGGGAATCTCCTGCCGGCAGTGCTGATTCCGGTGGCCTATGAGATAATTCAGAAATTTATATAAGCATAATACAGCTACAAGGGTGCTGCGTTCATTTATGAATATGCAGCATCTTTTTTGTTGTTTTAATTCTTGATTCAGGTGTCAAAAGCCCTTCGGGCATCATAGCTTCGTCAATTTGCACATTCAATATCCAGGGAAATTATTGGCATTTATCTGCACATTTGCCTCAAAATATTGACATTTATAGGGATATAGGATACAATATCCAATATACCATTTGAGAATTTCAATGAAAAAGGGGCAGAAAGAATGAGAATTATATTAAATCGTAAAGTTGCTACAAAATTATGGATCATGATTTCACCGGCAATCATTGCATTGATCATCTTCTGTATACAATCCGGCTATCAGCAGAATAAGATATTGAAAAATTCAAGAGAGACTTATTATGAAATTGTGGCAAAAACATCAAATCTGATACTGAATGCCGACAGGGACTTTTACCATGCCGCTATGGTGGAGAAGGAAGAGATTCTGTCCAGGGACAGCTTAACCGATGAACGTATCGAAGAACTGGTTGATATCTATGATTCTAAGGTTGCATTGGTATTATCGGAAATGAATGCGGCTTATAAAAACCTGGAGAATCATATCCATCTGCGGAAAGAATTTAAACATCCCACTGAAAATTTAAGCTTTACCGAAATCTATGATAATTTCTCTATTCATTTTGCCAGCTGGAAGGCCGCTTTTAATCTGGAGACGGGAATCGGAGATCTGGAACGGCGTGAAAATGAATTTAACCGGACAAGAAACGATTTCAAGCTTATGAATGAGCTTTTGGACGAATACGGAAGCTATGCCAACGAGCAGATCAAACAATCCGTACAGGATAACATCAGTATCCTGTCTGCGGTTATCAGCATCATTATATTGTATATTTCATACATGTCTTATGTGGTCATTAACTATTTCCGAAAAAACATGAAAAATCTCACTGCGGATATGAAGGCTCTTACCAATAATGATTTGTCCTTTGAGCCTCACCAGGTGAACAGCAGAGACGAGCTGGGGGAATTATCAAGCGCAGTTTCTACGATGATCGCATCCTTAAGAGAAATCATGGCAAATCTTAATCTATCCTCGGCTAATCTGTCTCAATCCTCATCAAAAATGAGAATAAACTCCAACGAGGTAAGTAATTCCATGAACGAGATAGCTTCCACCATAAGTGATATAGCAGAAGGAGCCGGTAATCAGGCGGAGGATACCGATAGCCTTGCCAATGAAATTACCCGGCTGGGTGATGTTGTCTTGCAGAATTCCAGGAGTGCGGACAGCTTATTGCTGGTGAGTAACCAGATCGAGAAAGCGAGCCAGGAAGGGCTCGGGGTGGTAAATCAGCTGGATACGGTGACAAAGGATAACCAGGATGCCTTCCAGTCTATTTTTGATATTGTCAGTGAGACCAGCAATAAAGCGGCCCAGATAGGTGAAGCCAGTAATATGATAGCCGGTATTGCGAGGCAGACGAATCTTCTGGCGCTGAATGCGGCCATTGAAGCGGCCAGGGCGGGTGAAGCAGGCAAGGGCTTTGCTGTTGTGGCAGATGAGATTCGGATATTGGCGGAGAAGTCAGCCACTTCAACCCGGATCATTGATGCAATGCTGGCTGAATTAAGCAGCAGCATTGCAGAGGCGGATCAAAAAAGCAGAGCTGTGAAAGAAGCAGTCCGGGTCCAGACCAAAAGTGTTGTGGATACCAAAGACAAATATGTAGCTATCGTTGCTTCCATTGAAGCAATTAAAAAGGAAATAGAAGCATTGGATCATGTCAGTAAGGAGGTCGAGCAAAGCCGTCTTATTGTTATGGATTATGCCAAGAATCTGTCCATGATTGCCCAGGGCAATGCGGCAAGCACGGAAGAGGCCTCGGCTACAACCGAGGAAGTTCTTGCAGCCATGATAACGATTGGAGGAGTCGGGGAAGAAGTAGATATCCTTGTACTTGAACTGAAAGCATTAATTGACCGGTTTAAGCTATAGCGGTATATCATAATCATAGCGGACTACGTAATATGGAACGGACAGGGACACAGGAGCATCAGCAACAGTTGATGCTCCTGTGTCTTTTGCACTTTTCAGCGCCGCGGCGGGTTTTGTAGATTTTTGCGTATACTTCTCCTTTGAATATGTAAAAATATGACAAATCAAGTTGACACCGTAAGAGGGATCATATAATGTAAATATATGGAATTCGAAAAAGCGTTGTAATAACTCTTCTGCCGGGTACAGCCGGTAAATTTCTGATGAAAATTGGAGGCCATTATGTTAAAAAGACGGTTTGTTCCTATGGTTATTCTGATGGGAATCCTGGGCATCGTTCTTCCCATGGGGTTTGATTTGGGGTCATCAGCCCTGATTTCATTTGGCTTCGGCACTGCCTTCAGCCTGTTAAGATGGAATGCAAAACTTGTAAAAAATTATTGTTGACAATACAAGTATTATTGTATACAATAAAACAAATTTCATTTCAGAGGATGGAGAATGAAGCATATGGACCAAAGAAAAGTGTACATAAACCCACAGAATAATCTGCTCCAGCTGGAGGAGCCGATTTATAACCTTGTGGATGTTAACGAACCCAACACCTTCCGGAATCTCTTTCCCTACGACGAGGTACCCAAGATCGCCTTTAATGACCGGATTGTACCCCATAACCTTCCAGAGGAGATATTTATCACGGATACAACCTTCCGTGACGGACAGCAATCCAGAGCGCCCTATACGACGGAGCAGATTGTTACGATGTTTGATTATTTCCACCGTCTTGGCGGACCGAAGGGGTTGATCCGGCAGAGCGAATTTTTCCTGTACAGCAAGAAGGACAGGGATGCCGTTTACAAATGTATGGAGAGGGGCTATAAATTTCCGGAGGTTACCTCCTGGATCAGAGCCAGCAAGAAGGACTTTGAGCTGGTGAAGGATATCGGTATGAAGGAAACCGGTATTTTAGTCAGCTGCTCCGATTACCATATCTTCTATAAGATGAAGATGACCAGAAGAGAAGCCATGAATCATTATCTGAGTGTAGTCAGGGAATGTCTCGAGACCGGAATTGCGGCCCGCTGCCATCTGGAGGATATCACCCGTTCCGATATTCATGGCTTTGTCATTCCATTTTGCTCCGAGCTGATGAAGCTGAGCCGTGAATATAATATCCCGGTTAAGATCCGTGCCTGTGATACCATGGGCTATGGCGTCAATTTCTCCGGAGCGGTGATTCCCCGTTCCGTTCAGGGAATTATCTACGGTATCAAGACCCATGCAGGGGTTCCGTCCGAATGGCTGGAATGGCACGGGCATAATGATTTCTATAAGGCGGTCACTAACTCCACCACAGCCTGGTTATATGGTGCATCGGGTGTCAATTGTTCCTTATTCGGCATCGGAGAGAGAACCGGCAATACTCCGCTGGAAGCTATGGTATTTGAATATGCGCAGCTGAAAGGGACCCTGGATGGGATGGATACCAGAGTTATTACTGAGATTGCGGAATACTATGAGAAGGAAATCGGTTACCGGGTACCGTCCAGAACACCGTTTGTCGGCAAGAATTTCAATGTGACCCGGGCAGGAATCCACGCAGACGGATTACTTAAGAATGAAGAGATTTATAATATCTTCGATACAGAGAAATTCCTGAACCGTCCGGTACTTGTCGCGGTATCGAATACCTCCGGGCTGGCGGGAATTGCTCATTGGATGAATACCTTCTACCGGTTAAAGGGTGAGAAGGCCGTCGATAAGGCAAATCCTGTCGTTATGAAGATCAAGGAATGGGTGGATGAGGAGTATGAGAGCGGGCGTGTGACCGTTATCACCGATGATGAGCTGATTGAACTGATTCAGAGGTTCCAGAGTGAATTAGAGATTCGTTTGGTACCATAATTAAATTACAGATATCAGGGGGCAGAGCGTACTTGCGTCGATTTGCCCCCAACTTTTGTGCAGGTATCCTTTTTCCAGGTCCTCGGTTGACAAGAGTATAAGAAAGACATACAATAATATCTGGGTCCGGACGACCGACGTAACCGAAACCAGATGAATTGGAGGATAATTATGATAATATCGGAAAGAATTGAAGCAGCGAAAGAAAGATTTGGACAGTTACTTGCAGACCAGTTGAAAAGGGTGGAAGAGATGAAGACTCAGGGAGATTTTTTGAATTATAAGTCTCTGGATCAGATCATCATCGGTGTATGCGGCGGAGATGGAATCGGACCCGCAATCACATCCCAGGCGCAGAGGGTCATGGAGTATCTGTTGAAAGAGGATATCAAGGCCGGTAAGGTGAAATTCAGAGAAATCGAAGGCTTGACAATAGAGAGAAGAGCAGCGGAGAATGCAGCGATTCCCCCGGTAGTACTGGAGGAATTAAAGGAATGCCATGTGATCTTAAAGGGACCTACCACTACACCCAGAAAGGGTGATCCCTGGCCGAACGTGGAGAGCGCCAATGTAGCCATGCGAAAAGAACTGGATTTGTTCGCCAATGTACGGCCGGTCCGTATTCCGGAGCAGGGCATTGATTGGACCTTCTACCGTGAGAATACGGAAGGGGCGTATGCGGTTGGCAGCAAGGGCATCCATGTGACTGAGGATCTTGGAGTGGACTTTACGGTTGTTACCTCCCAGGGAACGGAGCGCATTATCCGTGCCGCCTTTGAATTTGCCAGGGCAAACGGTAAGACCAGAGTAACTGCGGTTACGAAGGCAAATATCATCAAGACAACGGATGGTAAATTCCTGGATATCTTCCGTGAAATTGCCGGGGAATATCCGGATATTACGGCAGATGACTGGTATATCGATATCATGACGGCAAAGCTGGTGGATGAGAAGAGAAGGAAGGACTTCCAGGTTGTAGTGCTTCCGAACCTCTACGGCGATATCATTACCGATGAAGCGGCAGAATTCCAGGGCGGCGTAGGAACGGCAGGCAGCGCCAATATCGGCAAGAGATATGCAATGTTTGAGGCAATCCATGGTTCCGCACCCCGTATGGTGCAGGAGGGCAGGGATATTTATGCGGATCCCTGCAGCATGATCCGTGCGGGCGCCATGCTTCTGGCCCACATCGGCTATAATAAAGAGGCAGACAAGCTTTACCGTGCCCTGGATATCTGTACGGTAACTGAGAAAAAGGTTATCCTGACGGGAAGGGATACCGGTGCAACCGGTGCGCAATTTGCGGATTACCTGATGGAGACCATAGAAAAACTATAATAATAAACTGGTGCTGATAAACTCCCGGAGTATCCAAAGAGGGATATTAATGTGAGTGAATGCCTAAGGAGGTTTAGTTCTTGGAAGATTTTGATCTTCGTAAAGAAATGGCTGAGACGTATTCCCTGAGAGGAAGAGTATTCAACAAAATCAGGGGGGATATCCTGTCAGGGGCCTACCATGAAAATGAAGAGCTGAAGGAGAATACTCTGGCGACGGAGCTGGGTGTCAGCCGTACCCCTGTCCGGGAAGCCCTGCGGCAGCTGGAGCTGGAAGGGCTGGTTACGATAATTCCGAATAAGGGTGCTTCCGTAACCGGTATTACAAAAAAGGATATCCATGACATCTATATGATCCGCTCTTATCTGGAAGGACTCTGTGCAAAATGGGCCTGTGAGCATATCACGGAGGATCAGATCGAAGACCTGGAAGAGGTGTTGTATCTTTCGGACTTCCATGCCAGGAGAAATCATTATGAACAGCTGGTGGAGCTGGATAACAAATTCCACGACCTGATCTATAAGGCCTCCGGAAGCAAGATTTTAAACCACGTGTTATCGGACTTCCATCATTATGTGGAAAGAATAAGAAAGATCACCCTGTCCCAGCCGAACAGGGCATCCAAGTCCAGTGCAGAGCACGCGTCAATTCTCGGCGCTATTAAGGAGAGGAATGGAGAACTGGCAGAACGGCTGGCCAATGAACATATCATGAATACCATCAAAAACATCAGCGACAGCGGGTTATAAGGGTTATAAAAAGAAATAACAGCCCTGTGCCGCGTGCCGTGCCGGAATATAAGCTCCGTCACAGCACGCAGCGCAGGGCTGTACACATGAACTGCAGAAATATCCGGAGATACTATTACCTACAGGTCCTCTGCCGCCAGAAGCTCCCACTGCTCCATCAGCAGGAGCAGGCGTTCCTCCAGAGCCTTCTTTTCGTTGTTCAGTTCAATCAGCCTCTGGACATTGGTGAAGACCTCTTCCCTCGTAAGAAGGTCCTCGATCTCCCCGTTCCGGGTCTCCAGCTTTTGAATCTCTTCTTCCGTCTTATTAAGCTCATTCTTCCTCTTGCGGATTCTGGCCTGTTCCTCTTTCTGCTGCTGCCAGCTGAGCTTATTATCTCCGGAGATATCCTCCTCCGGGGAGGCTGCGGTATTGCCGTTTGTTGCGGGGGCATTTCTTTGCGCTATGGGAAAAGCGCCCGGTCTTCCGGAGGGAAGGAGGCTGCCGTCCATAGATTTCCCCAGGTAAGCTACTTCAACTTCCGGCTTCTTCTCCAGATAATAATTATAGTTTCCGATATAATTTAACAGATTTTGCTCGGTGAGATCCAAAATCCTGGTTGCTGTTTTATTAATAAAATAACGGTCATGGGAAACATACAGCAGGGTACCGCTGTAATGATTCAGAGCATTCTCCAGGATCTCCTTCGAGGAGATATCCAGATGATTTGTCGGCTCATCGAGGATCAGGAGATTGGCTTCGGACAGCATCAGCTTTGCCAGGGATACACGGCCCCGTTCTCCGCCGCTGAGGTCCTTGATTCTCTTGAACACATCATCCTCCGTGAAGAGGAAAGCGGCCAGAATGTTGCGGATGGCTGTATTATCCAGATGGGGATAGGTATCCTGAAGCTCATCGAACAAAGTCTTATCCGGATCCAGAACCTGATGCTCCTGGTC
This sequence comes from Bacillota bacterium, assembly GCA_023423335.1. Taxonomy (GTDB): domain Bacteria; phylum Bacillota; class Clostridia; order Lachnospirales; family Lachnospiraceae; genus Mobilitalea. The sequence goes on from JAFAFU010000045.1 coordinate 43,910, forward strand.
ATAATAACCGACATGGACCTTTGTGCCCAGCTTCACGTCGCCGCCGTCGGCCTCCACCTGCCTGTTAATGATTTTCAGAAGAGTGGTTTTGCCAGTTCCGTTATTGCCGATGATAGCCACCTTTTCACCGCGCTTGATCTCGAAATTCAGATCCGAGAACAGCGTCAGCGGGCCATAAGCCTTTGACAGACCGGTAATGGTCAGAACATCGTTTCCGCTGATGATGCGGGGCTCCAGTGAAAAATGGATCTGGGAGTGATCCACCGGTTTGTCCACCCGTTCGATTTTATCCAGCATCTTCTCTCTGCTCTCGGCCCGTTTAATGGATTTTTCGCGGTTAAAGGAGCGAAGCTTAGCGATGACCTCCTCCTGATGCTTGATTTCCTTCTGCTGGTTGAGGTACTGTTTCAGCATGGCATTTCGAAGCATGGATTTTTTGTAAGCATAATCGGAATAATTCCCGTCATAGGTTTGGGCCTTTGCATTATCCAGCTCGACTACCTTAGATACGACCTTATCCAGGAAGTAACGGTCATGAGCCACAACAATCACGGCTCCGTTATAATTCAAAAGGAAGGTTTCAAGCCATGCGATCGACATCAGGTCCAGATGGTTGGTGGGTTCGTCCAATAGTATAATTTCCGGCTTTGACAACAGAAGCTTACCCAGGGCAATTCTGGTTTTCTGACCTCCGGACAGATTATTGACCAACTTGCCGAATTCCTCCTCCGCAAAACCCAGACCCTTTAAGATTCCGGTCACCTCACTCTGATAGGCGTAACCATTCCTTGCTTCGAATTCATGCATCAGACGGGTATAGCTTTGCAGCATCTGTTCGAGGAGGACACCCTCTGCGTGCTTCATTTCCAGCTCCAGAGCACGGATTTTTTCGTTTAGTGTAATAATATCCTGCTTTACGGTTAACATTTCTTCATAGATGGAATGTTCGGAGGAAAGATTCTGGTGCTGGGCCAAATATCCGATGGTACTTCCCTTGGCGAGGATGATTTCACCCTCGTCTGCCGGAAGCTCTCCGATGATGATTTTGAGCAGGGTGGATTTGCCGGCGCCATTAAGGCCGACGATGGCTGCTTTTTCCCGTTCGTTAATATGAAAGGAGACCGCCTTAAGAATTTCCTCGGTTCCGAACATTTTGCTGATGTTTTGTACTGCCAGTATCATAATAACCTCCATGCTGCCGCCAGTTAGCTTAATAGCAATGCGAAAAGCACTTATATGTTTTTTGCCGGTTGAAAATGCTCCCTTTTCAACCGGATGCATCTCAAATACACGTCAAATATATTGAATCATCCCAAACGGCAATCTAATATATTTTAGCATAAGCCGTCCGTCAAGTAAAGGAAAGATAGATTGACTTATTATTAACAATTCAATATAATAAGAATAGAGTGTAAATCAAGTGAAGGGGGTAGAACCATTGTATAAGAAAGAGATATCTAAGGCGGTTATTAATAGATTACCCAGGTATTACCGCTATTTGGGAGATTTGCTCGAGAAGGATGTAGTCCGCATCTCTTCCAAGGAGCTGAGCGAGAAGATGAAGGTTACGGCCTCACAGATCCGTCAGGACCTGAATAATTTCGGTGGATTTGGTCAGCAGGGCTACGGATACAATGTGGAGTATCTCCATTCTGAAATCGGTAAGATACTGGGTCTCGATAAAAAATACAATGTCATCATCCTTGGTGCCGGTAATTTGGGACAGGCATTGGCTAATTATGTGGATTTTGAGCGGAGAGGCTTCTATATCAGCGGAATTTTTGATGTTAATCCGAGACTGATCGGAATTTCCATCCGCGGCGTGGAGGTCCAGCTTATTGATAATCTGGAGGAATATATACGGAATCATTCGGTTGACATAGCGGCTATTACAGTTCCTAAGACAAAGGCTCCCCAGATTGCGGCCGATCTTGCAAAGTGGGGCATTAAAGGGATCTGGAATTTTGCACCGACGGATTTAAATCTTCCGAAGGATATTACGGTAGAGAATGTACATTTGGCGGAAAGCTTAATGAAGCTGTCCTATCGTCTGGCTGTGAAGGAAGATGACCGGGAATAGGCGGTATCCGTGAAAGGCCGGAGGAGGGTATATGGGCAGAAGAGGAAAGAATGTTGATTTTGACAATATCGTTAAAAATAAAAAGCTCCCCATCCTTACTCTGGATGCCCGTTGGCATGAATTATTTCCTGAGGATACGAAAACCTCCCGGATTAAGGAATTGGAGCAGGAGGTCAACAATCTTCTTAAGCGGCAGGGCAAGCTGGTGAATGACATTAAGGATATGAAGAAGCTGAAGAACAGCCTGATCAAGGATATCATGGTCAACATGGATATTGGCACGGATATCATCGGTAAAGCCAAAGAGAAGAAACTGGACAAGAATAAGCAATACATCAAGGAATTGAATGATAAAATAGATCAGGCCATGGATGAACTGGCCGATATTCCTTATAGGATTAAGGAAGTGAATGAGCTATTGATGGCCGAGAGCATGAAGATCTGTTATGAAAGCCTGAATAAGAATAAGGCTGCGATTGGCGAGATCGCGGGCTGGATTGCCAAGATGAGGGAAGATCTGAAGATGAAGATTCTTGCAAAACAGGATATGGAGACCAAGAATAAGTTGATTTATACATATATGCATGATATTCTGGGAGCAGGGCTGATGGAAGCCCTGGACCGGGAATACAAATCAGAAAGTGATAAGCTGCAGCCGTAACACTTCCGGCCGGCTTATCAGGAAAGAATGGGGTTGGAATGATTACCGGCATAGGAGTGGATTTAATTGAAATCAGCCGGGTCTTAAAGGCCTGTGAGAAGGAAACCTTTCTGCGCAGAATCTTTACGACTGCCGAGATAGAGCTGTTTGAAAGTGACAGGAAGAAGGCTGCGGGTAACTTTGCAGTGAAGGAAGCGGTAGCCAAGATGTTTGGAACCGGCTTTCGCGGTATTTCCTTATTGGAGATCGAGGTGCTGAGGGATAACAGAGGCAAGCCCTATGTGAATCTCTATGGGAAAGCCAGGGACCTTGCTATATCACAAGGCATTGCGTCAATCCATGTATCCATCTCAAATACCAGGGAATATGCCAATGCATTTGCTGTTGGCGAGAAGCGATAAGGAGGCCGGTTCATATCATGAGATATGCAGTGAATTCAGAGGTTATGAAGCTTATAGACAAATATACGGTCGATACAGTGAAGATTCCCGCATTGGTTCTGATGGAACGGGCAGCACTTGAAGCTGTGAACGTGATGAAGAAAAGAGTACGTAAGGAGGATCGTATCTTAGTGGTATGCGGTCCCGGAAATAATGGCGGTGACGGAGTTGCAGCTGGCAGAATCCTGTATCAACAGGGCTACCATGTTGCACTTCTTTTTATCTGCGGGGAAGAAAATTTCAGCAGCCAGATGAAGGTACAGGCAGAAATAGCCAGGAATTTGGGAATGACAGTTGAAAACAACAACAAGCCCGATGAATATAATATAATAATTGATGCGATTTTCGGAGTTGGATTATCAAGACCGGTTGAGGGAGTTTTTGAAGAAATTATCAATGAAATCAACCGATGTGAACATATTGTATATTCTGTGGATATCCCCTCAGGAATATCCGCAGATACCGGAAAAGTCATGAAAGCGGCAGTCCGGGCGGATTACACCATAACCTTTGGGTTTATGAAGCAGGGTCTCCTTCTGTATCCCGGAGCAGACTACGCGGGAGAAATTACGGTAGCCGATATCGGTTTTCCGGGAAAGGTTCCGGAAACGGCAGGAACGCCTGCATTCTATTATGGCAGGGAGGATCTGCAGCTGCTTCCCGCCAGGAAGGATTACAGCCATAAGGGGACCTACGGCAGGGTATTGGTGATTGCCGGAAGCAGGGGAATGAGCGGTGCGGCTTATCTGTCGGCTAAGGCGGCTTATCGTACCGGAGCCGGGCTGGTAAAGCTTCTGACCTCCTGTGTGAACAGGGATATTCTTCAGACCCTTCTTCCGGAGGCATTATTTGCAGCCTATGACGGAGACAGGGATGAAGAGCTCCGGGACGAAATCAAAGCAGCGCTTGCCTGGGCATCGGTTATCGTCATCGGTCCCGGACTGGGGAAATCAAAGGAAGTAAAGGAACTGCTCAGGTTAGTGTTAAATCAGGCCGCCGTCCCTTTGATAGTGGATGCCGATGCATTGAATATTTTGGCTGAATGGCTGGACCGGGATCAAATACTGCGCCCGGAGGACCGGCTTCTTAAGATCGGGGAGATGCTTCCGGGGAATGTCATCCTGACCCCGCATCTGATGGAATTATCAAGACTGACTAAGCTCCCTCCGGAGGCAGTTAAGGATAATATGATTGACACTGCCCGACAATGTTCTTATAATAGTAAATTGGTATATGCAATCAAGGATGCCAGAACGATTGTCTGCGGAAATGAGAGGTTGTATATCAACTCTTCGGGTAATAACGGTATGGCAACCGGCGGAAGCGGAGACGTACTGACCGGTATCATCGCTGCTCTGATTGCCCAGGGCATGACGTCCTATGAGGCAGCCTGTCTGGGGGTCTATATCCATGGTCTGTCAGGGGATCAGGCGTCAGACAGGAAGGGTACTTACGCTCTGATGGCAGGAGATATCATAGATGCAATAGAGACGGTAATGCATAATTAGGAGCAGGGAACCTTATAAGTGATGCTCCTGGAAAGGCTTGCTTAATGGATAGAGAAGTAATTACATGGAATAATCATGCCGATGATTATTATAGAGTGCAGGCGAGAGTGGATTTAAACGCAATCCGGCACAACCTGCAGCAGGTTCGGAGTAAGTTGACTAAGGGCACCAGGCTGATGGTCATTATTAAAGCAGATGCTTATGGTCATGGAGCGGTGCCGATTGCAAGGGCCCTGGATGAGGACTGGATTGATGCTTACGGGGTAGCCATAATCGAGGAGGCGATCGAGCTCAGAGAGGCCGGGATCCGGAAGCCGATTCTTATTCTTGGGTTTACTCCGAAGGAACAGTATGGTTTGGTGGTAGCCTATGATGTTATCCAGACCATATTCCAATATGAGATGGCGGAAGCTCTTTCCCTTGAAGCAGTAAAACAGGGAAAGCGGGCAAAGATTCATATCAAGGTAGACACCGGAATGGGCCGGATCGGTTATCCGGATACAAAAGGCAGTGCGGAGGAGATCAAACGGATATCCTTATTGGAGGGAATTGAGATAGAAGGCCTGTTTTCCCATTTTGCCAAGGCCGATGAAGCGGATAAAAGCTATACAGAAAATCAGCTTCAGCGATTTCATGTATTTTCTGATTTGCTGGAGCAGGAGCAGCTTAGCATACCGATCCGGCATATTTCAAACAGCGCCGGAATTATTGATATAACCGGGGCACAGCTTAATATGGTAAGATGCGGCATTGCGACCTATGGCATCTATCCTTCTGAGGAAGTAAACCGCCAGGAGCTTAAGCTGCTTCCCGCCATGGAATTGATTACCCATGTGATTTATGTGAAGGATGTGGAGGCAGGAGTCGGAATCAGCTATGGAGCCACCTATGTGACCAGCCGAAAAACCAGGGTAGCGACAATTCCGGTCGGTTATGCCGATGGCTATTCACGGAATCTGTCCAATCAGGGGAAGGTGATTATCCATGGCAGATATGCTCCTGTGATCGGCCGAATCTGCATGGACCAGTTTATGGTGGATGTAACGGATATCCCGGAGGTTAAGCAGGGAGACCGGGTTATCCTGCTGGGAAGGGACGGAGCTTCCTGCATCAGCGTGGAGGAACTGGCAGAGTGGTCCCATTCATTTAATTATGAGCTGGTATGCACGGTTGGGAAGAGAATTCCCAGGGTTTATACAGAACTCTCCGCAGAATGAGCTTTAAGATACACTTTATTTTGGAATACACACGAAGAAATTGGCAATAATAAAGTTAAAGCCTGAAATTGGAGTGTGAATAAAGTGGTCATTAAAAGAGGAGATATCTTTTATGCTGATTTACGGCCGGTGATCGGTTCGGAGCAGGGAGGTGTCAGACCGGTATTGATTGTCCAGAATGATACCGGGAATAAGCATAGCCCGACAGTAATCTGTGCGGCAATAACGTCGAAAATGAATAAAGCCAAGCTGCCCACCCATGTGGAGCTGGATGCTGATAAATATGGGATAGTAAAGGATTCTGTTATTTTATTGGAACAGGTAAGGACGATTGATAAATCAAGACTGAAGGAAAAAGTCTGCCATCTGGATCGGGATGTATTAAAGAAAATTGATAAGGCACTAATTATCAGTTTTGCTTTGGATACATATTTTAGATAAAAACAAAAAGAAGGAGTAATTTTTACCATGGATGACGGAGGTCCCATATCGGGAGCAATATGGCTGCTGGTGCTGATGATATTATGTGCGCTGGTGACAGGAATGAGGATGGCACTGGATGATGCCAACGAAAGCAGTGTGAAGAAGAAGGCAGATACGGGAGATCGGAGGGCGGCAGCGCTGTTGAAGCTGATGAGCAATCCGGGAAGATACCTGATAATGCTGCAGCTGCTGGTTAATTTCTGCGGCATTATGTATGGAATAATCTATGGGGGTTATTTTCTTAAATGGATTGAGAAGAACATCCAAGGCAGTAGTCTTCCCTTCGATTCGGATCTGATCAGAGCGGGATATTATATCCTGTTCACGGGATTGCTGGTTCTGATCACTACATTATTCGGTACTGTTTTACCGAACAAGATTGCAGCGAAGCATGCGGAAACAATTTCCCGCCATATCCTTTGGCTGGTAAAGCTGCTGGGCCTTTTCTTTTACCCGTTTGCATGGCTTTTAGATAAGACTTTGGATATGCTTCTGCTAATCTTTGGCTTTCAACCTGCCGAACTGGAAGATAATGTGACGGAGGAAGAGATTATTTCCATGGTAAATGAGGGACATGAGCAGGGGGTATTCGACGCCGATGAAGCGGAGATGATATCCAATATCATTGAGCTGGACGAGAAGGAAGCCCAGGATATCATGACCCACAAGAAACGGATTGTTGCGGTTAATGCTGAAATGAATCTGGAAGAGGCTCTGCGTTTCATGCTGTCAGAGAATTATTCCAGGTATCCTCTGTATGAGGGAAATCGGGACAACATCATCGGTATTCTTCACCTAAAGGATGTAATCGGAGCATACATATCTGAGGAAGGCAGAGATATTCCTCTGAAGGAAATAGCCAGGGAGCCCTATTTTGTACCGGATACACAGAACATCAACATCCTGTTCCATGACATGCAGTCAATGAATATGCATATGGCTATCGTTATTGATGAGTACGGGCAGACAGCAGGACTGGTGGCATTGGAGGATTTTCTGGAAGAAATCGTCGGTAATATCCAGGACGAATATGATGAGGATGAAAAAATGATTCTTTTTGTTGAAGAGGGAGGAGCCTGCATCGTAAAGGGTACCATCAGTCTGGAGGAATTAGAGGATGAGCTGCAGATAACCATCGATCACGAGGATTTCGATACCTTAAACGGCCTTCTGATTTCCATTATGGATCGTATTCCCATGGATGGGGAGAAGGAAACCCTGGAATATGCCGGTTACTGCTTTGAGATACTGGAGACCGGGAATAAGGTAATTGAAAAGGTACGGATCACCAGACTGTCCGAGGAAGCCGGGTCTGTACCGGAGTCCGAGCTGCAGGAGAAATAACCGGAACACTTTGTCGGGGTTGTGCGATCGGAAAAAAAGAACCCATCCGAGGATGGGTTCTTTTTGGTATACAACAGGGGTGTAGTATACCTAGCGTATAATAGGGTGGGAGTAGAAAGTGTTTTATCACTGTCTATAAAAGTATTATAAAAGGAATATGTGACTAGTTTGTGAATGTATTATAAAAAATAAATAAAATTTATAAATATTTCGATAGGATCAACAACAGGTATAGACAAAGATAAAGGGTGCTTGACGTTATTAGCGAACAAGCACCATTTCTTTATATCTATAAAGTAGGGAGGAGGAGAGTGAAAAATTGTTTTCAATCACTTTCTAAATCTAGTATAAACTGTATTTATGTTTAAATTATGGATAGAATAAAGACATTTTGTTAACAATTTGGTTCATTTTTATGTCATTTACGGAATCTTCTGACATATAATTGCCTCAGTATTAATCGGAAATCAGGTCGGCGAACATAATCTATCGGTAAATAAATCATAATAAGGATATGGTAAAATACCAACATATTATATATAGAAGGAAGTGACTTAATGAGCAAACAATCGAACCAAAGGTACCGAAAGGAAAAAGAAAAAAAGATTTTTGAATCGGCTGTGGATAATTCAACGGCAGCTTCCGTGAAAGACTCTTTCGGACAGGACAAACATAAGAATACGACGAATCATGTGCAGGGGCAGTAGACCCTGCGGCGGACAGGGTCCGGTTTAACCAGGAGCCTGATCCTGTCTGCTGTTTTTGAATACGAAGCAAATATTTCTAATGAAATTCTAATGTTTAATACTTGTGCTTTTCCGCGGAATTAGTGATATAATAATGGATAGTACTTTATAGAAAGGAATTTGATAAAAAAATGAACATTATAATAGTTGGTTGCGGTAAGGTTGGCACAACGCTTGCCGAACAGCTGGACAGAGAAGGACATGACATAGTAGTTGTCGATCATAAGGCAGCGGCAATAAATAATATCACGGAGAAGCTGGATGTCGGTGGGGTGGTAGGAAATGGGACCAGTAACAAGGTACTTCTGGAGGCAGGAGTGGATACGGCGGATTTATTGATTGCCGTAACGAATTCGGATGAATTAAACCTGCTTTGCTGTCTGATTGCCAAAAAAACCGGGGATTGCCATACCATTGCCAGAGTACGTAATCTGCAATATAACCACGAAATTGGTTTTATCAAAGAAGAATTGGGTCTGTCCATGACCATAAACCCGGAATTGGAAACAGCATTGGAGATGGCCAGGCTGATTCGTCTGCCCTCCGCCATAAAAATAGAAACCTTTGCCAAGGGCAGGGTAGAACTCTTAAAGTTCCAGATCCCTAAGGAATCTGTTCTGGACCAGATGCCGATTATGAAGATCAATACACAATTACATACGAAGGTACTGGTCTGTGCAGTTGAGCGGGGGGATCAGGTGTTTATACCCTCCGGTGACTTTGTTCTTGGTACAAATGATAAAATATCCTTAATCATGGAGCCAAGGCGGTCGGTGGAATTTTTTCACCGGGTAGGGGTTACCATTGAGCATATTCGAAATGTCATGCTGATCGGAGGAGGTAATATAGCGGTTTATCTTGCAACAAAATTAGAGGGTACCGGTGTTAAGGTTAAAATACTTGAACAGAGCAGGGAACGTTGTGAGGAATTAAGTGACTTGTTGGATGAGGCGCTTATTATCAATGCCAATGCCTCTGACCATGGAGTGCTTATGGAAGAGGAGATCGAAAGCATGGAAGCGGTGGCTTCTCTTACGAATATGGATGAGGAAAACATTCTTTTTTCACTCTATGCAGGCAAGAAGTCTAAAGCGAAAGTATTTACCAAGATTACCCGTTCTACGTATGAGGATATCATTGAGGAGATGCCTCTCGGAATCATTGTAAATCCTAAGATGATTACGGCGGACCGAATCGTACAGCATGTCAGGGCTATGCAAAACTCCAAGGGAAGCAATGTGGAGACGCTCTATAAAATCGTCGGTAATAAAGCGGAAGCCCTGGAATTTAAGGTGAACAAGAATTTCAGCCTGATCGGCATCCCGTTTGAGAAACTGCGGCTCAAAAAAAATATTCTGGTTGGCTGCATAACCCGTAAAGGCAAAGTTATCATTCCAAACGGACAGGATGCCATTCAGATCGGGGATTCGGTTATCATAGTAACAACCAATACCGGATTAGATGACTTGAGTGATATATTAGCATAGGGGAAAGACGATGAATAAGTCAATTATTTTGTATGTTACAGGGTGGATTCTGAATTTTGAAGCAGCCTTCATGGCCTTGCCTCTGATTGTTGCATTGATTTATAAAGAGACCAGCGGATATGCCTTTCTTATTACGATCGGGCTTTGCCTGCTGATTGGTATTCCGTTAGCAATACGCAAACCGGAAAATAAAGTTTTTTATGCCAAGGAGGGCTTTGTTGCTGTAGCCCTGGGCTGGATCGTTCTTAGTATCATGGGAGCATTTCCCTATATCATAAGCGGGGAGATACCCAACTATATCGATGCCTTGTTCGAGACCGTATCCGGCTTTACCACGACGGGCTCCAGTATATTAAGGGATGTGGAGGTCATTCCCCGTTGTCTGCTCTTCTGGAGGAGCTTTACTCATTGGATCGGAGGCATGGGGGTACTGGTATTCATATTAGCCATTCTGCCCATGATGGGCGGAGAAAGCATGCATATTATGCGTGCTGAGAGCCCGGGGCCGGTGGTAGGCAAGCTGGTTCCGAGAGTAAGAATTACGGCTATGATTTTGTATACGATCTATTTTGGAATGACCGTGATTCAGATCGTATTATTATTGATCGGCGGTATGCCCTTATTCGATGCCCTGACGATTGCCTTTGGTACGGCAGGAACCGGAGGCTTTGGTATAAAGAATGATAGTATGGCATCCTATTCTTCCTATCTGCAAAACGTAGTTACAATATTTATGTTTTTATTTGGTATTAACTTTACCTTTTATTATCTGATTCTATGCAGGAGATTTAAGGCGGCGATAAGAAGTGAGGAGGTACGGGCGTTCTTTCTGATCGTAGTCGGAGCGATTGTATTGATTTCATTGAATCTCGGAGGATTTAAGAATTTCTTCGGCTCCGTCCACCATGCGGCTTTCCAGGTTTCTTCCATAATTACGACCACCGGCTATGCTACCGTGGATTTTAATGCATGGCCCAGCTTCTCCAAAGGGATTTTGGTCCTGCTTATGTTCGTTGGTGCCTGCGCAGGCAGTACCGGCGGCGGTATGAAGGTTTCCCGTATCGTAATCCTGTTTAAGACGGTAAGCAAAGAGCTATCCTACCAGCTGCATAAGAGAAGCGTCAAGGTGCTGAAATTTGACGGAAAGAAAATCGAACATGAAACCCTGCGTTCCATTAACGTATTTTTTATAACATATATTGTTATTTTTGTCGGTTCTGTTTTGATTGTCAGCCTGGATAATTTTGATCTGGTTTCCAGCTTCACGGCAGTGGCTGCGACGCTAAACAATATCGGGCCAGGACTTGGGGTGGCCGGTCCTGCCACGAATTTTGCGGATTTTTCCTATCTTTCTAAAATTGTAATGACACTGGATATGCTGATTGGACGTCTGGAGGTTTTCCCGGTATTACTGCTGTTTTCGCCAAAAACGTGGTTAAAATAGAGAGCAGACTTCATTCGACGGGCTTTTATAAATCATAGGTGTACGTTTCAGAGCAGATGCAAAAAACATGTGTCTGCCTGCTTCGTGCACCTATTGTTTTTCTGTGCGGTTTTTGCTTGAATTATGGGGGGATAGATAGTAAAATAAGATGAGTTGGATTTGTCACTAAATTTTTCGGAGGAATTGCGGCTAGTTGTTCTACCGGGTAAGTATTGGAGAAAATTATGCGTATTGGATTACTGAGGCACTTTAAAGTGAATTGCCCCCATAAGAGGTGGATGACCTCCAAAGAGTTCAGGGAATGGTCGGAGAAATACGAGATATCAAAGGTGATAAAGAAAAAGGTTGAGATGGATGGCATCGAATGGGATATCTGCTATGTCAGTGATCTGCCCAGAGCCATAACAACAGCAAAAGAGGTATATACAGGGAATTTAAAGATTGATAAGCTGCTGAGGGAGGTGGATAATGCCCCATTCATCCATACGGAACGCCTGAAGCTTCCCTTTGAGCTCTGGCATGTGTGCGGCAGGCTGGCCTGGTATTTCAGGTCGAAAAGCCAGCCTGAGACCATAGAGGGGACAAGGAGGAGAATTTGCCGTTTCCTGGACCGGATTGACTGGTCAAAGGAGAATATTCTCATCGTTTTCCACGGTTTTATGCTTTATAATTTTCAGAAGGAGCTCCGTAAGCGCGGCTTTAAAGGAGAAAAACTTCGGCTTGTGAAGAATGGGGTTCTGTATGAATATGTCAGACAGACAGAAAAGGATGGATTAGAGGATGAAAATCTCACTGATCTGTGTGGGTAAATTAAAGGAAAAGTATCTGGTCATGGGAGTGGAGGAGTATGCAAAACGTCTTGGCAGATATTGTTCTTTGGAGATGATCGAGCTTACCGATGAGAAGACGCCGGAGAATGCCGGTGAAGCTATGGAGGAGCTGATTAAGAAGAAGGAGGGGGAACGGATCATAAAAGCCGTAAAGGATGACTCCTTCTGTATCGTCCTGGCAATCGAAGGGAAGCAGCTGACCTCCGTGGAGCTGGCACAAAAGCTGGATACTCTGGGAGTGAACGGCACCAGCCATATCAGCTTTATCATTGGCGGGTCCCTCGGTCTATCCCCGGAAGTATTAAGCCGGGCGGATTATCAGCTGAGCTTTTCTAAAATGACTTTTCCCCATCAGCTGATGCGGATGATATTATTGGAGCAGATATATCGTGCATACCGGATCATCCATAAGCAGCCCTATCATAAATAAATTCGGCAGTTGCAGGTTGAATTAACAGAGAGGGACAAAGCTTAGAGCACCATTATGTTATTATCATAGAGAGGAGATAATAAGTATGAAGCATTTGGAATTCGCCATAGAGATGGAGCTGGAGGGCCAGCGGTATTATCTTGAACAGGCAGAGATTTTTCAGGACAGTGAACTGAAAACCATATTCCTGATTCTTGCGGATGCTGAGAAGGAGCATGCAGCACTGTTACTCCGGAGAAAGAATGAGGAACCGGTTATTTTAAAGGAGGAAAGTATTCTTCCAGGAATGAAATCCATCTTCAGGGAATTGCCCCGATTTAAGGAGGATGAAATAAAAGCGGCAAAGCAGCTGGATGTTTACCGGTTTGCCGCCCTGCAGGAAGAGAAGAGCATTGACCTCTATCAGGGCATGTTGGAGGAGGTCACGGACCCCAGGGATAAGGAACTCTTTGCCTTCCTGGTAAAAGAGGAAAAGGAGCATCTTATTCTGTTTGAGGAACTGGTTACGATGCTGACACGCCCTGAAGAGTGGGTAGAATCCGCGGAGTTCGGAATTAGGGAAGAATATTAAGGATTATGCCGTTTGACGGAAGCTCCTTCCCGGGATCATGACCTCCCTTTATACAGATTTTGTGCTGATCCGCCAGTTTTTTGATCACTTCCCTCGAAACCTGGAGCTTATGGCTGAGAAGCTTATCCAGACGGATACGAAGGGGATAATTACATAGAATTTCGATTTCCACAGCCTCCTCTAAATCGAGGAGGCTGAAATTGTCTCCGTGGATCTCAAGAGTTAGACTGTTATAATCCATGAAGAACCGGTTTTTGTTATGAACAGGCATATGAAATGCGTACCTTTCGGCAAGCTCCGGATCATTATGAAGGAATTTCCTATAAAGCTCTTTGTCTATTGTTTTAGCGTCTTTGCGGGATAAAATCTCCATGTTCCGGATAGTTTTACATTTTTGGCATTGATAAATTAACCATACGTCAATATGGTTTTTGTTCGCATTGACCCGGAAATTCTTACTGCATTCATACCTGGAACGGCCGCCGCATTTTGGACAATTCTTGATTATTGCAGGAAGAGAGGAGGGGACAATCGTCCATTGATATTTTTTCATTATGACACTCCATCACTTAATCATGGCCGCAGCAAACAATCCATCCAAAGTAGGGATCGGCAAAATCATGTCTGCTGCTGTAATTAACAAGATCCAGATTAGTCGTGATCGGGTGTTGTCATAATAGCTCCCCTCTGCCGATATACGGCTCAAATTCAAAATGAAGTCCGTAGTTCGTATTGAAAGGTATTCTTTATTCATACGGAGTATCTTCGGATTATTAATCCCAGTTTACCATGGAGGTATTGATTGAATAAACCTCATACTTGATTCTAATAAAGTTTAAGACAAAAGAAGAACTGTTAATAAACAGTTCTTCTATCATTCATATTAACAGACCGCGCTTTTGTACTTATTTCGGCCCTTTGTTTTTTCCCTGTAAAAGGATACGTTGTATACTCTTTATTGACAGAAAATATTCTTCGGCAAGTTCGGCAGCACAAGCGCCGTTCCTGAATTTCTCATATATATCGGCATCTCTTTGCCGGATTTCATTTTTGATATTTGTAGTCGTACCCCATTCCCTATGGTTGGACTGCTTCTTTGGAATATACAAATATTGTCCGTCCGCATATTCCTGGAGCTGCTCCAGAAGTTCACGAGGTAGGATACAGTCTGCCTTCACATAGCCCATATTGCTCCTCCTTATATTTGATACCCGGATGAGCAAAAGCTATTGATTAACACAATGATATTGATCTTTGCAAGCATGCCTGCAAAAGGATATTAATGCAATAGCCTCTGCTATGCGTTCTTAACATATCTTCTCATAGATACCTCCGTTTGGCCGCTCTGCGGCGATATTTTCTATAAACAAAAAGCCATCCGGCCGGGAGGGGTTCATTCCTCCGACAACCGGATGGCTTATGTTTTACGGCATCAGACTATGCTAATGTTACATTAACAGCCTGCATACCGCGCTGGCCGCGCTCAAGATCAAACATAACTTTCTGGCCTTCTTCTAAAGTCTTGAAACCGTTAGAAGCAATACCGGAGAAGTGTACGAATACATCCTCACCACCGTTATCGTTAGTGATGAAACCAAAACCCTTTTGTGCGTTAAACCATTTTACTGTACCTTTGTTCATGAAAGATACCTCCTAAATATTATTTTGTATTATTGTTCATAAAAAATCACATATTTTTGTAAATCATTAATGTTATAATGACTTACAAAAATATGTGAGTTCATACATGACATCTAAAATACAATAATAAATATAACATGATTAATTGCTATTGTAAAGACCTATTTTCAGATTATTATACAAAATTTATATCTTTTCTATTGAAAGAAGTAGTTTATGGAAGGTACCTATACCTTGGAAAAGTCGGATAGGGCTGTTTTGAACAGCCCCCGAAGTTGAGTGTATTGCTGATACAATAGATCGGTCCGGCCAGAAAACAGCCCGAAGCTTACATGAAGCCGAAGTATCTCATGATACCGATAAACATTCCGTATGCAAAACCATATTGATTATCCCTTAATTTTTGTGCGTCGGAGGAATTGGTCAGATAACCCATTTCAACCAGCAGGGAGGGCATTGTGGTTCTTCTGAGTACATATAAGGACTGGTTTACCCGGATACCGTTATTTCTTGTACCGACGGTCTGGACAATCCCATCCATGATTTGCTGGGCCATCCAGTTTGCCTGTGTACCTAACTGGTAGATATAGACTTCGGTGCCGTTAATCGCCGGATTCGGGTTTGCATTACAGTGAATGCTGATAAAATAATTTGCCGGCCATTCATTTGCCAGACGAACTCTTTCCTGGAGACTGGTGGCATTGTTGGTCCCGAGAACAGTGGTAGGTGTGGGCCTTGACAAGCGGGCCTCAAATCTGGGATCAGCATTCAAAAGATTGGCCAGATAGACTCCTACCTGGTAAGTAATGTCCTGTTCAAACAAACCATTGCCCACAGCTCCGGCATTATGGTAGCCGGTTGGGTTGTGACCCTGGTCTATGAAGATATTAATAGCCAAAGGAATACTTCCTTTCTTCATATATTGTGCAGATTGATCGCAGGAATATTTAATAATGCCTATCCCAGACAAACCTGCCTATCCTGTATGGTATATCATATTCTTTTTATGGTAATATGTTACTCAAAAAGGAAATCCAATCTTATGCAATGGAAAATACAAAAAAAATATGATATAATCAAAGCATGTGAGCATGAGACTTTCGGACAGGCTATGAAATGCGAGGGCATATATGGGAAGATGGATCAGAAGCATAAAGAAAAACAGGGTTATCTCCATTGCATTGGTCAGCAGTATTGCAGTGGGATGTGTCATTATATTAATCGGTATGTCCTTTTATAAGAACAGGATTGCAGGGATTGCGTCTGCAGACACGGTGAGCTATCATAAATACCAGTATCATTATGCCATTATCTCAGAGGAAGAGGATGCACCCTTTTGGGAGGCAATTTATCAGGGAGCCTTGGAGAAGGGAAATGAACAGGAGGTCTATATTGAGAAAATGGGCAGCAATCTCTCCGTATCCTATTCCCTGAAGGATCTTATGACGATCGCCATAGCCTCTAAGGTAGACGGCATAATTATTGAGCCGAACGGGGAGGAAGACATATCAAACCTTATTAACCAGGCGGAAGCCGCAGGTATTCCTGTAGTAACCGTATTGAAGGATGCCCCGGAAAGCAGCCGCAAGAGCTTCGTCGGAATCAACAGCTATAATCAGGGGCAGACCTATGGCAAACAGGTACGGGAGGTCGTCGGAGAAGGCAGGAAAAAGGTTACCGTATTATTGAATTCTGACAGCAGGGAAGCCACCCAGAATACCATCTATTCTAATATTACCGAGATGGTGGTGGGCATGGGGGTAGAAGTGGAATCGGCCCTGGTAAATGCCCAGAGCACCTTCAGCTCGGAAGAGGATATCCGTGAGATCATCATGTCCAACAATCCGCCGGAGGTTCTGGTATGCCTTACAGCGATTGATACCCTGAGTGCTTATCAGGCAGTCGTAGATTATAATATGGTTGGAGATATCGATATCATCGGGTATTATGATTCAGACCTGATATTAAGCGCTATCGAAAAGAGCGTGATCCACTCTACCATGATGATTGACGCGAAACAAATGGGCGCTTACTGCGTTGAGGCTTTGACGGAATACAGGCAGAATGGTCAGGTAAACGATTATTTCTCGGTAGATATCAGCGTCATAAACAGGAACAATGTCCGGGAATATATGGAAAACAAGAAGCAGGAAGAGGAAAAACAGCAGTAATTCACTTGAGAGCAGGGGATAAGCCTGAGGCCAATCAATGAGGTAGCATATGAGAAAGAAATTAATCAAAGGATCCATCCGGTTAAGACTGGTATTGGTATTTGCTTTTACTACAGGTGTAGTATTTTTTGCCAACATGTTTATGTACTATAACATCAACCGGTCTATTAATACGATTGATAAGGTCTATGTCAGCAACATAGGACTAAATGAGCTGCTGGATTCCCTTTCAATGCTGCAGGACTATGTCCATGAATATCTGAATACGAAGACTACGGATTCCTTAGAGAACTATTACCGGAGCGAGCAGAACTACCGGGATCTGATTGATGACCTCAAGGCGGATGCGGCAGATAACGATATGCTGATCATGCAGAAGAACATCAAGAATATGTCAATGACTTACCTTGACCTGGTGGGTCAGACCGTGGATGCCAAGAGGGGCAGGAACATTGAAAAATTAAAGTTGAAGGATGAAGAAGCTACCAGCATGTACAACTATATCAGGACCTATATCAATAACCTGAATAATGTACAGTTTAAATATAACGCCAATAATTATGAGCTGTTACGGATGTCCTTAAGCTACCTGGAGGTAATATCCACATCCGTATTACTGGTAATCATGGTGTTCAATGTAGTTCTGATCATCATTGTGACCAGAAATATTACCGGTCCGCTGATGAGGCTGACTGAGGCTGCCAATGAGGTGGCGGCAGGTAATTTCGAAGTGGATCTGGTCCATGTGGAATCCTCGGATGAAGTGGAGATCGTGACAAAGGCGTTCAATACCATGACTGTCAGCATCCACCAGTATATCATGAAAACCAGGGAAAGCATGGAATTGGAAAGCCGGATGAAGGAAAAGGAATTGATCATGACAAACCATTTAAAGGATGCGCAATTAAAATATCTGCAGGCCCAGATCAATCCCCACTTTCTGTTTAATACGCTGAATGCCGGTGCCCAGCTGGCTATGATGGAGGGGGCGGACAAAACAACCCTGTTCATCGAAAATATGGCGGATTTCTTCCGGTTCAATATGAAGAGTTTTGACCAGGACTCTACGATACGGGATGAGATTAAGCTGGTAGACAGTTATATTTATATTCTGAATGTCCGGTTTGCCGGTGGGATTCATTTTAATAAAGAGATAGATGACAGTGTTCTTGACGTACGGGTGCCCAGCATGATTTTACAGCCCGTGGTGGAAAATGCTGTGAACTACGGAATCAGGGACATTGAATATGAAGGAGAAATTCGGCTGACTGTCAGTAACGAGGGGAATGGGATTGACATTGCCATATCGGACAATGGTACCGGGATGGATCAGGATACGATTGACCGGGTAATGAGAGCTACCTTAGAGGGAGGCAAACCCTCCGGTGATGTCAATATTACAAAGGATTCCAATGGAATTGGTCTGGGCAATGTTATCAACCGGCTCAGACTGTATTATGACCAGGAGGATATATTTGAGATACACAGCTCCGGACGCTTCCAGGGTACCAGGGTGACCATACACATTCCCCGGAAGAAGGAACTCCCTAAGGAGATTATCGAGGAAGTTCCTGCGGATATCTATATGTAACCATTTCAATGATTGCGATTATGCGGATAGGAGTATCGAATGTATAAAATTATGCTGGCAGACGACGAAGGTATCGTAATTGATTCCCTGAAATTCATTATAGAAAAGAATTTTGGAGAAAGCTGCACCGTGGAATCAGCCCCCACCGGCAGGAGCGTAATTGAGCTGGCAGAAAAGTTCAAGCCGGATATCGCCATTATGGATATTCAGATGCCAGGCATCAACGGGATTGAAGCCATGAAAGAGATAAGGAAAACCAACGGGTCTATTATATTCATTGTCATGACGGCCTTCGATAAATTCAATTATGCCAAGGAAGCGATTAATCTTGGGGTTCTGGAATATCTGACGAAGCCGGTGAACCAGTCGGTTATTACCCAGGTACTAAAGAAGGCAATGGATCATATCGATGCGGAACGTAATAAACGAAGCAATGATCTCTTGATCCGTGAGAAGCTGGAGATTGTCATACCGATTATTGAGAGTGATTTTATCTATGCCGTATTATCCGGAGACGATTTTGCAAGGGAGAAGGATAACTTCCGTAACCTGCTGGGAATCAAGGAAGACCACGGGATGATAATGGTTATGGAATTCGGAGATTCCCTGGTGGACGGAACATTGACCAATCCGGTTGGAATCAGTGTGAAGGCCCAGTCTTTCTACTCAACGATACGGGAGAGTCTGAAGGAGGAGCTGAACGGTATTGTCGGACCCATCATGGTCAATAAGATCGTTGTGTTCCTCCCCTGCGATAAGCCGCAGCTGGAATATGATGAACGTATCATGCTGATAGAAAAATCCAGAAGGCTGATCAGGGAGCTGACCAAGCGGATCGATGTCCAGTTCAAGATTGGTATCGGTTCGGTCACACCACTGCACAAGCTGTCGGATTCCTATAAGGAAGCCATCAATGCGGCACGAAACAGCAAGGGCAGGGTTGCCCATGTCAAGGATTTGCCGATTGGCTGTGAATATGAAGAGGATTATCCCATCGAGACAGAGAGTGCCCTGTTTGACCGGATTGAAAAGGGAGATCTGGATGGGACGAAGACGGAAGCGAATCTGTTTTTTGACTGGATGGTGGAGCATTATCCCGACTGTGAGATGGACATTAAGCTGAAGGTATTGGAATTTATCCTTTTTGCAGAGCAGAAAGCATTCCTGAGCGGCGGTATGACGTATTATTTCAGGTATCGTAAGGATTACCTGCAGACGATAATCGGGATGGACAGCTATGAACAGCTGCGCAAATGGTTTATCGATAAGGTAACTGAGGCCTGCCGGAATATCATAACGAAGCGGGAAGAACAGGCCAGCGGCATTATAAAGAAGGCAAAAACCTTTATTGAGGAAAATTATCATAAGGATATTTCCCTGGATGAGGTATCAAGGATCGTGGATATCAGCCCGTATTATTTCAGTAAGCTGTTTAAGGAGGAAACGGGAGAGAATTTCATTGAATATCTGACCGGCATCCGGATCGAGAAGGCGAAAAGACTACTTCAGAACAGAGATATGAGCATAAAAAACATCTGTGCGGACACAGGCTATAGTGACCCGAATTATTTCAGCAGAATATTTAAGAAACAGGTAGGTGCGACTCCGACAGAATATAGGGAGAAGTTTATTTAGTATATCGTCCACAAATTAACTGGACCGATATACTGGTACAATGTTAGCGAACATTGTACTTGGGTTAAGCCAGTTTAACTGCGTTATCACACGGTATATTAGTGTCTGCAGGAAGAAGCGGCAGGCTACAAGGAGGTAGGTTGTTTTGTTGAAACGATGGGGAATGGTCCTGGTGATCGGTCTGGTCTGCTGTTTCTGGCTGACCGGCTGCAAGGACAAAAGGGAACAGACGACGGAGTCCGGTGTTACGGAGAAGAAGATTCAGATCGGTTTATCCTTTGATTCCTTTGTGATCGAGAGATGGCAGAGGGACAGGGATGTCTTTGTATTTACCGCAGAGGAGCTGGGGGCTGAGGTTAACGTACAGAATGCCAACGGGGACGTGGAAAAACAGATATCCCAGATTGAGTATTTTATTGATAAGAAAATGGATGTTATCGTAGTGATCGCCGTAGATTCCGAGGCCTGCAGCGAGGTACTTGGGAAGGCGAAGGATGCAGGGATTATCCTTGTTGCCTATGACCGGCTTTTAAAGTATTCCAATGCGGATCTTTATATCTCCTTTGATAATGAAGAGGTAGGAAGGCTAATGGCCAAAACTTTGACAGAAAAGCTTCCGGAGGGGGGTAATATCATTGCTGTCTTCGGACCTACGACGGATCATAATGTCCAGCTTGTGGAACAGGGATTTCAGGATGTCATGCAGGACAGTCCCCTGAATGTCATATACTCGGTCAATGCAGTAAATTGGCTTGCTGAGGTAGGCTATTATGCTGTGAATGAAGCCCTGGAAATAACGGAGGAAATCAACGGGGTATTCTGCGGCAATGATAATCTGGCGACCGAAGCGGTCCGCGCACTCTCTGAAAACCGGATGGCAGGAAATGTGGTTGTTACCGGACAGGATGCCGAATTGGCGGCCTGCCAAAGAATTGTGGAAGGAACCCAGACCATGACGGTCTATAAACCGGTGGATAAGCTGGCGAAGGCTGCTGCGGAATATGCGGTGAAGCTGGCGAAGGGGGAAGAGATCAATGCCCCGGCTACCATTTTCGACGGAGCGAAGAATGTACCCTATGTGAA
Source organism: Bacillota bacterium (assembly GCA_023423335.1). Taxonomy (GTDB): domain Bacteria; phylum Bacillota; class Clostridia; order Lachnospirales; family Lachnospiraceae; genus Mobilitalea. The sequence goes on from JAFAFU010000045.1 coordinate 65,272, forward strand.
GCTGGAGCCGGTTGCTGTTACGAAGGAAAATATTGATGAAGTGATTATTGACGGCGGCTTCCAGAGCAAGGAGGAGGTCTATCTGAATGTGCCCTCCAAGCCGGATGAATAATACAGTGCCTAATGAATTGTAAAAAATAGTAAGTATTCCTACCCTGATAGTAAATTATTGTTATTTTAGTAGCATTTTATTGCTGTTGATATAACATTTTGTTTGCTATACTGCCTGTCCAATGTAAAAATGTACGGTACTTAACAAGTTAGTCCTAATCTTGTTATGCTATATTGGAAGAGTAGTAATTGTAGTTATATCAATTCAAGGGAGGATTTATCGTATGAAGAAAAGGTTAGTTGGAGTATTGCTTTGTATCGCTATGGTAGCATCCTTATTCGTTGCCTGTGGCAAGAAGGATGATGAAACCGGTGCTAAGGGCGGCGACAAGACAATCGGTGTTTGTATGCCGACCAAGGATTTGCAGCGTTGGAACCAAGATGGCGCTAACATGGAAAAAGAACTAAAGGCAGCAGGATATAAGGTTGATCTGCAGTACGCAAGCAACGATATCCCGACACAGGTTTCCCAGATTGAGAATATGATTGCCAATGATGTCAGCCTCTTGGTTATTGCTTCCATTGAAGGTGATTCTCTTGGTACCGTATTAGCTCAGGCAAAAGAGAAGAAGATTCCGGTTATTGCTTATGACCGTTTAATCATGAACACAGATGCAGTTTCTTATTATGCAACCTTTGATAACTATATGGTTGGTACAAAACAGGGTCAATATATTGAAGAAGCACTGGATCTTAAGAATGCGGCCGGTCCGTTCAACTTAGAGATCATTACCGGTGACCCCGGCGACAATAATGCGAAATACTTCTACAATGGCGCTGTTGATGTTCTTAAGCCTTATATCGATGCAGGTAAATTAGTAGTTAAGTCCGGTCAGATTGATTTTGCTACCGTAGCAACAGCGAACTGGTCAACAGAAAATGCCCAGACCAGAATGGAAAATATTTTCTCTTCCTTCTATGCGGATGGAACTAAGCTGGATGCAGTACTTGCTTCCAACGATTCAACAGCTCTTGGTGTGGCAAACGCGTTAACAGCATCCTACACAGGTGAGTGGCCGATTCTTACAGGCCAGGATTGTGATATCGCCAACGTTAAGAACATGCTTGCGGGAAAACAGTCCATGTCAATCTTTAAGGATACACGTACCTTAGCAACACAGGTAGTTAAGATGGTTGATGCTATCATGAAGGGCGGAGAGGCTCCTGTTAATGATACAGAGAGCTATGATAACGGTACAGGCATCATTCCCTCCTATCTTTGCGAGCCGGTATTCGCTGATGTTAATAACTATAAAACACTCTTAATCGATTCCGGATATTATACAGAAGATCAGTTAAAGTAGTCTTGAGGCAAAAGGGAATTGCTTACAATTTCCTTTGCATCGGCGGCATAGAGGGTTTTTATGACTGAATATACAGGCAGGATTAATTCCTGCCTGTTATATTAAAAAGTATTCGTCTTATAATTATTTTAATTATGTATAAATAAGGAAAGCCCTGCGGGCCATTAATCGTATATTACGAAATCCTGCAGTTTTGTTACACATATAAATCTGTCAGATTTTGGAGGGGATACAATTGGCGAAAGTATTACTTGAAATGAAAAATATCACCAAAACTTTCCCTGGCGTTAAAGCACTTGATAACGTTAACTTAAAAGTTGAAGAGGGCGAAATCCACACTCTCGTAGGTGAGAACGGTGCTGGTAAATCCACACTGATGAATGTATTGAGCGGTATTTATCCTTATGGCTCCTATGAGGGAGAGGTCGCTTATGACGGGCAGACATGCCACTTTACGAATATCAAAGACAGTGAAGGAAAAGGGATTGTTATTATACACCAGGAGCTGGCATTAATTCCCTATATGACAATCGGTGAAAATATGTTCCTCGGCAATGAAAGAGGGAAAGCATTTGCGATAGATTGGAATGAAACCTATGATAAAGCGGATAAGTATCTTCGCATTGTAGGTCTTCAGGAATCCTCGAGAACATTAGTAAAAGACATCGGTGTCGGTAAACAGCAGCTGGTAGAGATAGCGAAAGCTCTTGCCAAGAATGCAAAATTGCTGATCCTGGATGAGCCGACAGCTTCCTTAAATGAAAAGGATTCGAAGGCACTTCTGGATTTGCTGATACAATTTAAAAAAGAAGGAATGACCTCCATACTGATTTCTCATAAGCTGAATGAGATATCCTATGTGGCTGATAAGATCACCATTATCCGTGACGGCTCTACAATTGAAACCCTGGATAAAGCTTCGGATGCAATCACGGAAGACCGTATTATTAAGGGAATGGTAGGCAGAAGCATATCCGACCGTTTTCCGAAAAGAGAGCAAAAAAATATCGGCGAAACAGCCCTGGAAATAGGGAATTGGAATGTTTACCACCCGCTTTATGAGGATCATAAAGTAGTTGATAACGTAAGCATGAACATCAGAAAAGGCGAAGTGGTCGGAATTGCGGGACTTATGGGTGCGGGCCGGACAGAATTGGCTATGAGTGTGTTTGGAAAAAGCTATGGCACAAACATTTCCGGTAAAATTAAAATTAACGGAAAAGAAGTGCATTTAAAAAGTGTAAGGAAAGCAATCCAGCACAAATTAGCTTATATTACAGAAGACAGAAAAGGAAACGGATTGATTCTTTCGAATACAATCAAGCATAACATTACGCTTGCTAATTTAAACGGAGTAAGCAACAAGGGAATTATTGACGCGGATCATGAGTATGAAGTTGCTTTGGATCAGAAAGAGAAGCTGAATATTAAATGTCCCGGCGTGGAGCAGAATGTCGGTAATTTAAGCGGCGGTAACCAGCAAAAGGTTCTATTGGCAAAATGGATGTATGCGGACCCGGATATTCTTATTTTGGATGAACCAACCAGAGGGATAGATGTTGGTGCAAAATATGAAATTTACTGTATTATCAACCGGTTAGTTGCAGAAGGCAGGTCCGTCATTCTGATTTCCTCTGAGCTTGCCGAAGTAATCGGTATGTGTGATCGTATCTACATC